>NZ_JAQIJJ010000005.1:0-336765 GCF_036946305.1 Sphingomonas adhaesiva | reverse complement strand
AGCACCCCGCGCGGCATCACCGCGCCCAGCAGGAACCCGCCGAAGACCGCGTGCATCCCCACCGCATCCATCGCGAAGGCGGCGAGCAGGAACAGCATCAGCGCCACGCCCAGCTCCGCCTGCCCGACGCGTCCGGCGCGCTCCGCCCGGCGCCCCAGCGGCGCCAGCAGCCGCGGCCCGAGCGTCAGGACGACGGTGGCGAACAGCAGCGCGCCGCCGATCGCCTTCACCGCCACACCCCCGCCCCGTCGCCCAGCGTCGCCAGCACCACCGCCAGCACCGTCCACGCGCCCGCATCGTCGATCGCGCCCGCCGACAGCGACAGCGTGCCCAGCGGCGTGCCCGACAGCCCGCGCTCGTGGATGATCCGCGCCAGCATCGGGGAAGGCGGTGATCGCGATGCACGCGCCCATGAACAAGGTCGCCTGCGCACCAGACACGCTGGGCGCGAACAGCCCCGGCACCTGGCGCAGCCACGGCGTGATCGCCACCGCGACCAGGAACGGCGCCGCCATTCCGGACAAGGACACCGCGCTGGCGCTGCGCGCATTGCCGCGGAAGTGATCGCCGCGGAACCCCAGCCCGACGACGAACATGTACAACCCGACACCCAGTTGCGCGATCGCGTAGAGCAGCCCGCGCATCTCCTTGGGGAACAGCATCGCCTGCCATTCCGGCGCCAGCAGCCCGAGCAGCGACGGGCCGAGCACCACGCCCGCGATCATCTCGCCCACCACCTGCGGCTGTCCCAGGAAGCGGTGCGCGGCCCAGCCGACCGTGCGCGACACCGCGACGATCGCGAACAATTGCAGGAAAAACAGGATACTGATGTCGGCCAGCGCCATGGCGCACTCCCCCCGGGCGGTCGTTGCGCGCAGCCTGTACAGCAAGTCGCGCGATTTCTCTAACATGGACTAGTCGAACGTCCCGCGTTGCGACATCATGCGCGTCCACGCGTTGGTGCGGGGACCGGGCGTTTACCGGTCGTCAATCCGCGCAGGAGTAGGGCGGTTAGTACAACGGCGACGCAGAAGGACCGTCACATGGCATTGGTAGCCACCCTGTACAGCGACGATGCCCGCGGTGCGGAGCGTCGCCAGGTCGAGCTGGACGGCACGCTGCGCGGTCCGGCGCATACGCCGCACGACGTGCTGGTCAGCGAATTGTCCGCCAACGGTTTCCGCGTTCCCGTGACGGGGGCGCTGTCGGTCGGCGCGCGCATCACGCTGGGGCTGAACGGCGTGGGCGCACGCGCCGCGCGGATCGTGCGCCGCGCGGGCGAGGACCAATATGGCTGCGAGTTCGTCTCGCCGCTGACCCCGGGCGAGCTGGCGGCGGCGCTGAACGCGGAGCCGGCGGAGCTGATCCGCTTCCCGCAGACCGCGATGGTGGTGCCCGCCGACGCGCTGCCGGAGCCGGACGTCGGCCGCTTTCCCGGTCCGGTGCGGCTCGCCATCCTGATGGGCGGCGGGCTGATCGCCTGGGGCGCCACGATCGCGGCGGCGATCGCGCTGTTCTGACGCGATCGCCGGGGTCGCGCGCGCCGCTACACCGGGACCGACAGCGGCGCTGATGTCGTCTTCGTCGTCGTCGCCAGCATCCGCGCCACCTGCGCGGCGAAGGCGTCGACCGCGAACGGCTTCGTCATCAATTCCATGCCGTCGTCGAGGAAGCCGGAGCGCACGCGCGCCTGCTCCGCATACCCCGTCACGAACAGCACCTTCAGCCCCGGCATCGTCGCGCGCGCATGGTCGGCGACGGCGCGGCCGTTGACCCCGGGCAGCCCGACGTCGGTCACCAGCAGCCGGATATCGGGACGCGTGTCGAGCAGCGCGATCGCCTGATGGCCGTCGACCGCCTGGATCACGCGACAGCCCAGTTGCTCCAGCACCTCGACCGCCAGCATCCGCACCGCGGGATCGTCCTCCACCAGCAGGACGCCCGCGCCGGCGTCGATCGCGACCGGCGTCGCGGCGTGCAGCGGTGCGGCCACCACCGCGTCGGGGGCGGCACGGCGCAGCAACAGCGTCACGGTCGTTCCCTCGCCCGGCTGCGACACGATGCGCGCATGTCCGCCGGTCTGGCGCGCGAAGCCATAGATCATCGACAGCCCCAGCCCGGTGCCATGCCCGATCGGCTTGGTGGTGAAGAACGGATCGAACGCCTTGGCGATCGTGTCCGCCGACATGCCGATGCCGGTGTCGGCGACGCTGACGGCGATATAGTCGCCCGGCTCCGGCGCGTCCGTCCCGCCGATCTCGCCGCGCTCGACGCGGCGACGTTCGGTGGCGATGGTCAGCCGCCCGCCGTCCGGCATCGCGTCGCGCGCGTTGATCGCCAGGTTCAGCAGCGCGCTTTCCAGCTGGTTGGCATCGGTCGTCGCGGCACCGGCATCCGCGGCGAGCGCCAGGTCGAGCGCGATATCCTCGCCCAGCGTGCGGCGCAGCAGGTCCTCGACCGAGGCGACCGCATGGTTGACGTCGACCGCGCGCACGTCGAGCGACTGGCGCCGCGAAAAGGCGAGCAGCCGCTGCGTCAGCCCCGCGGCGCGCTGCGCCGATGTCGCGGCGGCGTCGATATAGCGATCGACGCGCTCCATCCGCCCGTCGGCGATGAAGCGGCGTACCAGCTCCAGGCTGCCGATGACGCCGGTCAACAGATTGTTGAAATCGTGCGCGATGCCGCCGGTCAGCTGGCCGACCGCCTCCATCTTCTGGCTCTGGCGCAACTGTTCCTCGGCCAGCGCCAGTGCCGCGCTCTGCTGGCGCCCGGCGGTGACGTCGCGCAGCACGGCGTAGATCATGCCGTCGCGCGGCACCGCATGCCAGCTCAGCCAGCGATGGCCGCCGTCGCGGGTGCGATAGCGCACCTCCAGCCCGGCGACGCGCTCGCCGCGCGCCAGCGCCGCGAGCGCCTCCTCGATCGCGGCGCGGTCGTCGTCATGGACCAGCCCGGTCACCGCCTGTCCGGCCAGGTCCGCGACGCGCCAGCCCAGCGTGTCCTGCCACGCCGGGTTCAGCTCGCGATAGCGCCCCTCCGGGGTGACGACGCACAACAGGTCGGGCGACGCCTGCCAGATCTGGTCGCGCTCGCGCGTGCGCTCCGCCACCGCTTCCTGAAGCGAGCGTTCGCGCTCCTTGCGCTCGGTCTGGTCGAGCATCGCGCCGATCATCCGCGTCGCGCGCCCCTCGCCATCGCGGATCACGAAGCCGCGATCGCGCACATCGGCATAGCTGCCGTCGGCGCGGCGGAAGCGATAATCGTCCGTCCAGGCGCTGCCGCTGCCGTCGATCACCGCATGGATGCTGCGGTCGATCCGCGCGCGATCGTCGGGGTGGATATGGTCGAGCCACCATTGCCCGCTGCCCTCGATCGCCTCCGGCGCATGGCCGTAGGCGGTGGTCAGCGCCTCGTTCCACAGCACCTGGTCGCGCACCAGATCCCAGTCCCAGATCGCGTCGTTGGTGGCGCGATTGGCCAACCGCAGCCGCTCCTCCGTCTCGCGCAGCGCTCCCTCGGCGCGGCGTTCCGCGGTCACGTCCTGCACCGTGCCGATCAGCCGCACCGGCACGTCATTCTCGAACATCGCGATGCCGCGCGCGCGGATGTGCCGCTCCACCCCGTCGGTCAGCCCGATGGTGCGATAGCCGACGTCGAACAGCCGCGAACCCGTAGGGTCCAGCGCCGCCATCACCGCCGCGGTCGCCGCCGCGCGATCGTCGGGGTGAAGCCCCAGCACGAACGCGTCCTCGTAACTGACCGGCGCACCGGGCGGCAGGCCGAACAGCTCGCGGCAGCGGTCGTCCCAGTCCAGCCGCCCCTGTTGCGGCGCATAGTCGAACTGCCCCAGCCGCGCCGCGCGCGTGGCGAGTTCCAGCCGCTCGCGATGCGCAGCCAGCGCGGCGCGCGCCTCGTGCTCGCGGGTGACGTCGTGCGCGAAGCCGAACCATTCGACCAGCGTGCCGTCGCGGTCCAGCATCGGCACCGCGCGCGACCGCGCCCAGCCGATCGACCCGTCGGCGCGCCGCACGCGATGCTCCATCTCCAGCGCGCGCCGGTCGCGTAGCGCGTCCGCGGCCTGCGCCAGCACCGCGTCGCGCTCGGACGGCAGCAGATAGCGCTCGGTCCAGTCCGTGCTGGGCGACGACGTGTCCGCCAGCAGCCCGCGCCCCTCCAGCATCCGCAGCTCGCGCCAGTCGGGGCTCATGCGATAGATCACGTCGGCGCCGGTCGCGGCCAGCGCGCGGAACCGCGCCTCGCTGTCGCGCAGCCGCTGCGTCTCCTGCTCCAGCCGGCGGGTGACCTGCACCCGCTCCGTCACCTCCGTCACGCAATCGAGGAAGCCGGCCACCGCGCCGCTCTCGTCGTGCAGCGGGCTGAAGCCGAAGCTCCACCACGTATCCTCGCTGACGTCGCCGCGCTGGGTGCGGAACAGGATGTCGTTGAGCAGCATCGGCCGCCCCGCCAGCGCCTCGTCGATCAGCGGCGCGAACGACACCCATACGTCGCCCCACACCTCGCGCACCGGGCGGCCGATGCGGTCGTCGCGCCGCCCGGCGATGATCGCGGCATAGGCGTCGTTGTAGATGACGGTCAGGTCGCGGCCCCAGCCGAGGCACATCGCAATGCGCGACGACAGCATCATGTCGACGATCGCGCGCAGCGACGCCGGCCAGTCCGCGCGCGCGCCCAGCGGGGTGGCGGACCAGTCGAACGCGGCGATCGCCGCGCGCATCGATGGCGGGTCTGCCGCAGGGGGCGGCGAGCCGGCGGGGGAAGGGGGCGTGAAGCGATCCGAAGCCGGCGGCATGGCGGCGATCATATCGCCGCCTATCGCCCAAGTCACCGGAATTACGTGTGGTTTGTACGCTTGTGTTCGGTCGCGGTGCCGATACGCTGGGCCTGACGACGACGCACGACAGGGGGCGGTGATGCGGCAGATGATGACGATGGCGGCAGCGGTGATCGCGGCGGCGTTGCCGGTTTCGACGGCTGCGGCGGCACCGCGCGACGATGCCGCCGCGCAGGCGCTGGACATCGCGAAGCGCGCGATCGCCTTCCGCAGCGTGGCCGGCCCGGGCAACCAGACGCCGCAGCTCGCCGCCTATCTGAAGTCGGTGCTGGTCGCGGGCGGGTTCGCCGCGAACGAGGTGACGATCACCCCGATCGACGACACCGCCTATCTGGTCGCGCGCTGGCCCGGCAGCGATCCCAAGGCGAAGCCGCTGGTGATCTCCGGCCATATCGACGTGGTGGAGGCGAAGCCCGCCGACTGGCAGCGCGATCCCTTCACCCCGGTGGTGGAGAACGGCTATCTCTACGGCCGCGGCGCCACCGACATGAAGCTGGACGCCGCGGTCGCGATGGCCACGCTGATCGCGATGAAGCGCGACAGCTATCGCCCGCGCCGCGACATCGTGCTGGAATTTTCCGGCGACGAGGAAACGCGCATGAAGACCAGCGCGCTGATCGCCGAGCAGTTGAAGAATGCGGAGATGGTCATCAACATCGACGGCGGCGGCGGCCGCTTCGGCGAGGATGGAAAGGCGCAATTCTTCACCTGGAACGGCGCGGAGAAGACCTATGCCGATTTCGAGCTGACCGTCACCAATCCGGGCGGCCATTCGTCGGCGCCGCGCCCGGCGAACGCGATCAACCAGCTGGCCGCTGCGCTGGTGCGGATCGGCAACTATCGCTTCACCCCGCAACTGTCCGACATCACGAAGACCTTCTTCCAGGAAGCGGCCAAGCAGCAGACCGGCGAACTGGCCGCCGCGATGCGCGCCTTCGCCGCCGACCCGACCGACCAGAAGGCGATCGCCACGCTGGCGGCGAACCCGGCCTATGTCGGGCAGATCGGCACCACCTGCGTCGCGACGATGGTGTCGGGCGGACATGCGATCAACGCGCTGCCGCAGCGCGCCACCGCCAACATCAACTGCCGCATCTTCCCCGGCACGAAACCCGCCGACGTGATGGCGACGCTGCAGCAGGTCGCGGCGGAGCCCGCGATGACGATCAAGGACGTGACCGAGGGGTCGGTCGCCAACGACGCGTCGCCGATGCGCGCCGATTTAGTCGCCGCGGTGACGAAGGCGATGGCCGCCACCCGCCCCGGCGTGCCGGTGTTCCCCAGCATGTCGGCCGGCGCCAGCGACAGCATGTGGTTCCGCTATCACCACGTCCCCAGCTATGGCGCCAGCCCGACCTTCATCAAGGAATCGGACGATTTCAGCCACGGGTTGAACGAGCGTACTCCGGTCGAGAATATCGCGCCGGGGATCGCCTATTATCGTTCGCTGTTCACCGACCTTTCGAAGTAACTGATTGATACGGATCAGCTTTGCGCGGGAAACACGGAACCCGTGATCGTCCCCTCCTGTTCAGCGCGCACGATTGCCGAACAGGAGGGATGATCATGAAGACTGTTTCCGTTGCCGCCATCGCCGCCGTCGCCTGGCTCGCTGCGCCTGCGGTGGCACAGGCGCCGACCACGCCCGCGGGCTATGTCGCCGCGGCCGGCGCCAGCGACCTCTACGAGCGCCAGTCGAGCCAGCTGGTGCTGCAATCGACCGCCAATCCGAAGGTGCGGTCGTTCGCGCAGATGATGGTCGCCGATCACGCCAAGAGCACCGCGCAGGTGAAGGCCGCCGCCGCGCGCGCCGGCGTGAAGGCCGCACCGCCCAAGCTGATGCCCGAGCAGGCCAAGATGATCGCGGACCTGCGCGCGCAGACCGGCACCGCGCGCGACACGGCCTATGTCACGCAGCAGAAGACGGCGCACCAGAAGGCGCTGGCGCTCCACCGCGGCTATGCCGACAACGGCACCGCCGCCCCGCTCAAGACGGTCGCCGCCGGCATCGCGCCGGTGGTCGAGCATCACATCGAAATGCTGAACGCGATGTGAGGTGAAGAGGCGGTTTCGGTGAGACCCGGCCCCGCCACTAGAAGCCCCTCCCTGAAGGGGAGGGGAATAACAAACAAAAGCCCCTCCCCTTTAGGGGAGGGGTTGGGGTGGGGCAGTCAAAGGCGTCACTCTCTGCGAGGCTCCCCCCACCCCTGACCCCTCCCCTGAAGGGGAGGGGCAGAGTTCCTTCATTCGCTTAGCCCCAAAGACGCTTAAGCCGGCGCCCCCACCACGGTCTTCACCTCCATGAAGTCCGCCAGCCCGTACTTGCCGTTCTCGCGCCCGTTGCCCGATTGTTTGTACCCGCCGAACGGCGCCGCGATGTCGGGCGACCAGCTGTTGATCGTCACCAGCCCGGCGCGCAGCTTGCCCGCGACCTCCGCCGCCTTCGCCGGATCGCCGGAGACGGTCGCCGACAGCCCGTATTCGGTGTCGTTGGCGATCCGCACGCCGTCCGACAGATCGTCGTAGCTGGTGATCGTCGCCACCGGGCCGAACGTCTCCTCGCGCGCGATGCGCATGTCCGGCGTCACGTCGGTGAACAGCGTCGGCTGGATGAAGAAGCCGGAGTTGCGCCCGTCCGGCCGCCCCGGGCCGCCGGTCACCAGCGTCGCGCCTTCGTCGATCGCGGACTGGATCAGGCCCTGGATCTTCTCATACTGTGCCTTGTTGACGACGGGGCCGATATGCTGGCCTTCCTCCAGCGGGTTGCCGACCTTGGTCTGCTCCATCATCGACTTCACGATCGCGGTCGCGTCGGCGACTTGCGAGGAATGGACCAGCAGCCGCGTCGGCGCGATGCAGCTCTGCCCGGAATTGGCCAGCACGCCCGCGACCGTCGGCGGCAGGACCTGTGCCAGATCCGCGCCCTCCAGCACCAGATTGGCCGCCTTGCCGCCCAGTTCCTGATGCACGCGCTTGACGGTCGCGGCGGCGGCCTGCGCCACCGCGATCCCGGCGCGGGTGGAGCCGGTGAAGCTCACCATGTCGACGCTCTTGTGGGCGCTGAGCGCCGCGCCCACGCCCGGCCCGTCGCCGTTGACCAGGTTGAACACGCCCGCCGGCACCCCCGCCGCGTCGAGGATCTCGGCCAGGATCGCAGCGCAGCCGGGCGCTTCCTCCGACGGCTTCAGGATCATCGTGTCGCCCGCCGCCAGCGCCGGCGCGACCTTCGCGCAGATCTGGTTGAGCGGCCAGTTCCACGGCGTGATCATGGCGACCACGCCCAGCGGCTCGTGCACCACCTTCGCCTTGCCGACCGTCTCCTCGAAGGTGAACGTGTCGAGCGCCTTCAGCGTCGTCGCGAAATGCGCGAGGCCGGTCGGCGCCTGCGCCGCCATCGCGAGGCCCAGCGGCGCGCCCATCTCCTGCGCCATCGACGTCGCCAGATCGGGGATGCGCTTCTTATATTCGCCGATGATCGCGGTCAGCAGCGCCTTGCGCTCGTCGATCGAGGTCTGCGACCACGTCTCGAACGCGCGCCGCGCGGCGGCGACCGCCTTGTCGACGTCGGCGGCGGTGCCCAGGGTGATCTCGGTACAGGGCTGCTCGGTCGCGGGATCGATCACCTGATAGGGGCGTCCGCCCTCGCTCTCCACCCAGGCGCCATCGATATATTGCTTGAGGTAGCTCTGCATCACGCTCTCCGTTGCTCTTTGCCGCGGATCATGCGGTGGCCGCGATTGAGTTGCAAGGCGAAACGGGACGGATGGTGCGGGGCGCGCGGCCTGTAAGCGGCCCCTCCGTCATGCCGGGCCTGACCCGGCATCCATCTTCCCACACGCGCTGCGCTCGCGGACAGATGGACCCCGGGTCAAGCCCGGCGTGACGACATGGGAGGGGCAGGGCGTACCTCCCCCCGTCATCCTCGCCGCAACGCCCAGCGCACCAACCGGCTCATGCCGCCTGCCCCCGCGCGGATCGCCGGCCGCGCCAGCGCCGGGGGACGGCGGTCGTGCATCGCCGCGGCCCAGTCCGGCAGCAGGTCGACCGCGGCGGCGCTCGCCAGCGACAGCCCGGCCGCCTGCGCCGCATCCTCGCCCGGCGCCAGCAGCGCATCGGCCACCGCGCGCACGCGATGGTCGCCGCGCAGCAGCGGGCGGACCTGCGCGAGATAGGCCGTCACCTCGGCGCGGGATCGCGGCACGTCGCGCGCGCCCAGCCGCTCGGCGACGATCGCGACATCGGCCAGGTAACGGTCCTGCTCCGCCGCACCCAGCGTCGCGTCGCGATAGCGCAGATAGGCGCGCAGGAAGCTGTCGACCTCCGCGACATGCACCCAGGTCAGCAGCGCGGGGTCGTTGGCGTCATAACGTGTGCCGTCGGGCCGCGTCCCGTGGACGCGATCGTGGATCGCGCGGACATGCGCGATGGCGGTCTCCGCGGCGTCGGTCGCGCCGAAGGTCGTGACCGCGATGAACTGCGCGGTACGGCGCAGCCGCCGCAGCCGGTCGTTGCGGAAATCGCTATGGTCCCACACCCCGGCGAGCGCGCCGGGGTGCAGCATCTGGAGCAGCAGGGCGGAGATGCCGCCGATCATCATCGCGGCGAAATCGCCGTGCACCGCCCAGGCGGGCGAGGTGGCCGGGATCAGCCCCGGATCGCCCGGCGCGCGCGCGAGGTCCACCTCGCCGCTGCCCACCAGCCCGCGCAGCCGGGCGGCCATCGCGTCGCGCATCGGGGTCGTGATTGCCCCGCCGCCCGACATGGTGCCGCCCGACGCCGCGGTCCTTCTCCTTATGCCTCGGCCGGCGCCGCCTTGCGGCGACCGCGCGGGGCGGGTGCGGCGGCCGGGGTTTCCGCCGCGGCGCTCTCGCCGCCGCCACGGCGCTGGCCCGGCTTGCGACCCAGGCCGATCTTCTTCGCCATGTCGCGGCGCGCCTGCGAATAGCTTTCGGCGACCATTGGATAGTCGGACTTCAGACCATAGCGCGCGCGATAATCGTCCGGGGTCAGGCCATGACCGGCCAGATGACGGCGCAGCGTCTTGTACGGCTTGCCATCGATCAGCGAGATCAGATGATCCTTCGACGCAAGCGATTTGCGCACCGACACGGCGGGCGAGTATTCGGTCGCCGCTTCCTCGACCGGGGCGGGGGAAGTCGTCGACGACAGGTTGGTCACCGCATCGTGCATCGTGCGCAGAAATGCCGGCACGTCCTCACCCGAGGCGCGGGTGTTGGGATTGGCCAGCCACGCGATGGTCAGTTCGGTGGCAAGCTCCACCGCGTTCGTGCCGGTCGAATCTTCGGACATGGTTCTGCTCCTGCAAGAGAATGTCCGGCCTCTAGTCAGCGCCACGATAGGGGTCAACGCCGTTCGGCAATAATGCTGATCGACGTTTATTGTTGTCGCCGCGCCGGAACATTGTTCCCGCCAATAGGAGCCGCGATCGCGGCTTGACGCGATCGGCGCGGAATCGGATGTCGCAAGATATGCCCAAGTCCGCGCTGCCGCTGCTCACCGATCGTTTCGCCCGTGTACCGATGGCCGGTGCGATCGGGATGCGGGTCGTCGAGGGGGAGGGCGATGGCGCCGCGGTCCACGCGATCCTGCCCGCCACGGCGGCGGTGATGCGCGCGGGCGAGGAGACGATCGATCCGCTGGCGCTGCTGCCCTTCATCGACCAGCTCGCCAGCGCTCCCCTGATGGCGGAGGGCGGCGAGGCCACGACGATGGCGACGATCGACCTTGCGATCGGATTCGCGGCGCTGCCGGGGGCGGGCGACCTCACCGGCGTCGCGCGCGCGGTCGGTCCCGCGGGCGGTGCGGCGCGGCTGGTGCAGGCCGAGGTGCGCGACGCCGCGGGCGTCACGGTGGCGACCGGCAGCGCGTGGTTCTCGATGGGGCAACCGCCCGGCGGCAGCGGCACGGCGGAGCATGTCGAGCGCGCGGTCGTCGCGACCGGGCCGTTCCAGACGATGATCGGGCTGGCCGGCGCGGGCGAGGATGAGGCGACGCTGGCGCCGCAGGTGTGGGCGGCGATCGGCTGGACCGGGCTGCCCGCGCTCCACGGCGGCGCCGTCGCGGCGGCGCTGGCGCGCGCGGGGCAGCAGCGCATCGCCACGCTGGGGCGCGACGACCTGCGGCTGGCGAGCATCGCGATACGCTATCTGCGCGCGGCGCGCGACACGGGGGCGCGCGCGACCGCGACGGTCGACGCGATCGGGCGGCGCACCGCGCGACTGTCCGCCACGCTGGCGATCGCGGGGGAGCCGGTGGCCAGCGCGCAGCTGCTGTTCGTCGCTTGACCGCCCCCGATGCCGCCCTGCATGATGGCCGCATCAGGGAGCAAAGAGAAAAAAAGATGAGGGTTCGCAAAAGGATGGTGCGAGGGTTCCTCGCGCTGACGATCGCTGCCGTGCCGCTGGCGGGCTGCGCGGGCGACAAGGAACGGCCGAAGACCGCCGCCGCGAAGGCACCGCCGGTGCCCTATGCGCGCGACCCGTTCCCGTCGACCTATCATGCCTATCCCGGCGTGCCGACGCTGGTGCGCCACGTCACCGTCTTCGATGGCGAGGGCGCACGGATCGACGACGGTGCGGTGCTGTTCGCCGACGGCAAGGTCGTCGCGGTCGGACAGGCGCTCGACGCGCCGGCGGGTGCGCAGGTGATCGACGGACAGGGCAAGTATCTGACGCCCGGCATCGTCGACATCCACAGCCATCTCGGCGACTATCCCAGCCCCGGGGTGCAGGCGCATTCCGACGGCAACGAGGCGACCGCGCCGGTCACCGCGGACGTCTGGGCCGAGCACAGCGTCTGGCCGCAGGACCCCGGCTTCTCCCGCGCGCTCGCCAACGGCGGCGTCACCACGCTCCAGATCCTGCCCGGCTCGGCCAACCTCATGGGCGGGCGATCGGTGGTGGTGAAGAACGTCTATGCCCGCACCATGCAGGCGATGAAGTTTCCCGGCGCGCCTTATGGCCTGAAGATGGCGTGCGGCGAGAATCCCAAGCGCGTCTATGGGACGAAGAACCAGAAGCCGTCGACGCGGATGGGCAATGTCGCGGTCGATCGCCAGACCTGGGCGCGCGCCGCGGCGTACAAGCGCAAATGGGACAAGTACGAGAAGGAGGGCGGCGATCCGCCCGACCGCGACATCGCGATGGACACGCTGCGCGGCGTGCTGTCGGGCGAGATCCTGGTCCAGAACCATTGCTACCGCGCCGATGAAATGGCCATCGTCCTCGATATGGCGAAGGAGTTCGGCTACAAGGTCACCGCCTTCCACCATGCGGTGGAGGCGTACAAGATCGCCGACCTGTTGAAGGCCAACGGCACCTGCGCCGCGGTCTGGGCCGACTGGTACGGGTTCAAGATGGAGAGCTTCGACGGGATCGGCGAGAATCTCGCTATCCTCGACCGCGCCGGCGCCTGCGCGATGATCCATTCCGACGACGCCAACGGGATCCAGCGGCTGAACCAGGAAGTGGCCAAGGTCATGGCCTCGGCGCGCCATGCGGGCATGCCGGTGACGCCGGAACACGCCTGGACCTGGCTGTCGATCGCGCCGGCCCGGGCGCTCGGCATCGATCGCCAGACCGGCAGCCTGAAGCCCGGCAAGATGGCCGATGCGGTGCTGTGGAACGGCGATCCGTTCAGCGTCTATACCCGGCCGGAGAAGGTGTGGGTCGACGGCGCGCTCCTCTATGACGCGACCGATCCGCGCCGCCGCCCGGTGAGCGATTTCGAACTGGGCCAGCCGGGCATGGGAGACGTCAAGTGACGCGCGCGCTCCTCCTCTTGGCGACCATGCTCGCCACCCCCGCGATGGCGCAAACCATCGCGATCACCAACGGCACCGTCGCGATCGGCGACGGCAGCGCGCCGGTCGAGCGCGGCACCGTCGTCATCTCGGGCGGTCGCATCGTCGCTGCCGGGCGCGGCGTGGCGGTGCCCGCCGGTGCGCAGGTGATCGACGCGACCGGCAAATGGGTCTCCGCCGGGATCGTCTCGGCGATGAGCGACCTGTCGCTGATCGATGCCGATGGCGTGTCGGAAAGCAACGACGTCGGCGCGCGCAACTCGCCCTACAAGGCGTCGATCGACGTCTCGGACGCGGTCAATCCCGCCAGCGTGAAGGTCGCTGACGAGCGGCTGGGCGGGGTGACGCGCGCGATCGTCGCGCCGTCCGCGGGCGGGTCGATCTTCGCCGGGCAGGGGGCGGTGATCGATCTCGGCGCCGATGCCGATGCGGTGACGCGCCCGCGCGCCTTCCAATATGTCGAGCTGGGCGAGGATGGCGGCCGGCTGGCGGGGGGCAGCCGCTCCGCCGCCTATGCGCTGCTGCGCGATTCGTTCGAACAGGCGCAGGACTATCGCCGCAATCCGGCGGCGTTCGACGGCCGCACGCGCGAGGCGCTGGTGAAGCGCAACGACGCGCAGGCGCTGCTGCGCGTGCTCGACGGGGCGGTGCCGCTGCTGGTCCATGTCCAGCGCGCCAGCGACATCCGCAACGTGCTGGCGCTGAAGCGCGACTATCCGCGCCTCCGGCTGGTGCTGGTCGGCGCCAACGAAGGCTGGCTGGTCGCGCGCGAGATCGCCGCCGCGCGCGTGCCGGTGATCGCCGATGCGCTCGCCGATCTGCCGATCGCGTTCGAAAGCCTCGCCGCGACCGAATCCAACGTCGGCCGGATGCGCGCCGCGGGGGTGCAGGTGGCGCTGACGGGCGGCGGCACGCAATCGGGCGACCATGTCCTGCGCCAGTTCGCGGGCAATCTGGTCGCCATCACGCGCGTGCCGGGCGCGACCGGGCTCGACTGGGGCCAGGCGTTCGCCGCGATCACCAGCGGCCCCGCCGCGGCGATCGGCATGGACGGCGAGATCGGCTCACTGCGCGCGGGTCGGCGTGCCGACGTGGTGCTGTGGGACGGCGACCCGCTGGAACTGTCGAGCGCCCCGGAGGCGGTGTGGATCGACGGCCAGCCGCAACCGATGGACTCGCGCCAGCGCCTGCTGCGCGACCGCTATCTGGTGCCGGTGGAGGGGGCGTTGCCGAAGGCATATGAGCGTCCCTGATCGCTGATTGATGATAGTTTGGGGAATGATCCTGTCGGCAAACGTCGTAGGCGATCAGATACTGGCGACAACGGAATTTGCCAATCAAACAAGTGGCAATCCTGTTGTCAAATTTTGTTGTCACCAGTATTTGGTAGTCAATCAACGTTGATGACAATGAGATGCATGAAATGAGCGTCAATCGCTTCGACCTGACGGGGGCCGTATCGTATCACATGGGCGAGTTTCCGCCCGCAAAACTCGACTACGAGGCGATTTTGGGACCGCTGGAGGACGCAGCGGCCTCGTTGGCGCGATATGATGCGAAAATGGCGAGCATGGTGAACAGCGAGCTGTTTCTCGCGCCATTGCGCCGCCAGGATGCGGTCAGTTCGTCGCGGATGGAGGGAACGATCTCGACCATCGAAGATCTGTACCGCCTGGAAGCAGACGAGGATGCGGGCGCTGACACGAGCTATCGTGAAGCCCGAAACGATGACGTTGAGACGTATCTGTATTCTCGGGTATTGCGTGACGCACAGCAGGCTATCTCCGAGGGCGCTCCCTTGAGCGAACATTTGATAAAGGCGGCGCACCAGCAATTGCTGTCGTTCGGACGCGGAGCGCGTAAACGTCCCGGTGCTTATAAGGTCGAGCAGAATTATATCGGTGACGATCGCAAGGGGAAGATTTACTATATTCCCATTGCGCCGGAGCAGCTTGCGCCCGCGATGGAACGGCTTGTTCACTTCATGAACGGTGACATGATGCGTCCGCTCCTGCGCACGGCCATGACCCATGTCGAGTTCGAAGCGTTACACCCGTTCGAAGACGGTAACGGCCGGATCGGTCGAATGCTGATTACGCTGATGTTATGGAAGCTGGGGATCATCAGTCAGCCAAATTTCTTTGTGTCCGGTTATTTCGAACGACACAAGGAGGAATATATCGAACGAATGCGGGATGTGTCCGCCGCGGGGGATTGGTCGGGTTGGAGCATATTCTTCCTTCGTGCCATGTATGCACAGGCAACGGTGAATACGCAGACGGCGGACATGATCCTGTCGTTATATGGTGGCCTGCGAGAACGTTTTCGTGGCGTATTGAACTCGCAATATCACGACCGTGTGCTTGATTTCGTGTTCGCTCATCCGGTCTTTCGCAACGATCGTTTCGTGGAGCGGTCCGGTATTCCCGCGTCGTCCGCTCGCATCCTGTCGCGACGGCTGCTGGAGGACGGATTGCTGCGCACGATCGAGCCGGCAGCTGGACGCCGCGCTGCGCTATACGCCTTTGATCCCCTCCTCGATATCCTCAAGGTTTGATAAGGCTGGTCGACCGAGGCGATGCTCTTTCCGCCACTCCCTGGCGCCGCTACAGCATCCCGCGTGACCACCCCGCCCCGCCCCGCATGACCGCCGAAACCGGCCTCGCCGCGCTCTGGTTCGCCGCGGCGCTCGCGGCGTTGCAGGTGCTGCTCGCCACGCTCTCGCTCCGCCGCAACCACGACGCCGCCGCCGCCGCGATCCGCGCGGTCGCGATCGTGCAGGGCGTCCTCACCGCCATCGCGATGGGCGCGCTGATCGCCGCCTTCCTCGCCTCCGACATGTCGGTCGCGCTGGTTGCCGCCAACAGCCATTCGCAGAAGCCCTGGCTCTACAAATTCGCCGGCGCTTGGGGGAACCACGAAGGCTCGATGCTGCTGTGGGTCACCATCCTCGGCGTCGCGGGGGCCGCGGTGGCGCGGTTCGAGCATCGCCTGTCGGAGCGCACGCTCGTCGCCACGCTGGGCGCACAGGCGGTGATCGCGCTCGGCTTCTTCGCGTTCCTGCTGTTCGCCTCCAATCCCTTCGCGCGGCTCTCGCCCGCGCCCGCGGACGGCGCCGGGCTCAACCCGCTGTTGCAGGATCCCGGCCTCGCCTTCCACCCGCCGACGCTCTACGCCGGCTATGTCGGCCTGAGCGTCGCCTTCTCCTTCGCGGTCGGCGCGCTGGTGACGCGCGACGTCGGTCCCGCCTTCGCGCGTGCGATGCGACCGTGGGTGCTCGGCGCCTGGGTGTTCCTGACGCTGGGCATCACCGCCGGCTCCTACTGGGCCTATTACGAGCTCGGCTGGGGCGGCTGGTGGTTCTGGGATCCGGTCGAGAATGCCTCGCTGATGCCGTGGCTCGCTGCCACCGCGCTGCTCCACTCGGTCACCGTGCTCGCGACGCGCGACGGGTTGCGCGCCTGGACGGTGATGCTGGCGGTGGTCGCCTTCTCGATGAGCATGATCGGCACCTTCCTGGTCCGTTCGGGCATCCTCACCAGCGTCCATGCCTTTGCGGTCGATCCCACGCGCGGGTCGTTCATCCTCGCGCTGCTGGTGCTGTACATCGGTGGCGCGCTGGCGCTGTTCGGCGCGCGGATCGGCACGGTGCGGCAGGGCAAATTGTTCGAACCCGTCAGCCGCGAAGGGTCGCTGGTCGCCAACAACCTGCTGCTCACCGTCATCCTCGGCATCGTGCTGATCGGCACCTTCTACCCGATCGTGGCCGGCGCGATGGGGACGCAGCTGTCGGTCGGCCCGCCCTTCTTCGACGCGACGACGGGGCCGATCGCGCTGATCCTGGTGGCGATCATGGCGGCGGGGCCGCTGATGCGGTGGCGGCGCGACGATGCGAACGAGGTGCTGGGCCGCCTCTTCGCGCCGCTTGCCGCCGCCTTGTTCGCGGGCGCGGGCGTGTTCGTGCTGGGCGGGCCGATCGGAATGCTGCCGCTCGCGGGCGTGGCGCTTTCCGCCGGTCTCGCGGTCGCCAGCGTCGCCCCGCTGGCGAAGCGCAACCTGCGCCGCGCGCCGCTGCACCTGTGGGGCATGGTCGTCGCGCACCTCGGCATCGCGGTGTCGCTGGCCGGGATGGCGATCAGCACCGCCTATACGCAGGAGACGCTGGTCGCGGTCGGCGTCGCGCAGCCCGCGCGCGTCGGCGACTTCACCGTCCGCCTCGTCGGTGTCCGCCCCGTGATCGGGCAGAACTGGTCCGCGCTGGAGGGCCGGTTGGAGGTGACGCGTGGAGAGGACGCCACCCCCTTCGTGCTGCGCCCGCAGGTCCGCTATTTCACCGATCCGGTGACCACCACCAACGAAAGCGCGATCGCGACCCGCTGGGACGGCCAGCTCTACACCGTGCTCGGCACGCTGGGTGACGACGGGCGCTGGCAGTTGCGATTGTGGTGGAAGCCGTTCGTGACACTGATCTGGGCCGGCGGCGCGCTGATCGCGATCGGCGGCATGCTGTCGCTGGTGGGCCACCAGTGGCGCCGCTTCCGCCTCGGCCGCCGGCAGGAGCAGTACGCATGAAGCGCTGGCTGATCTGGGCGCCGCTGCTGGTCTTCGTCATGGTCGCGGGGGTGATCGCCTGGGGCCTGTACAAGCCCGCCGATCGCACCATCTGGTCGGCGATGGTGGGCAAGCCGGTGCCCGATTTCGTCCTGCCCGCGATGATCCCGGGCAAGCCCGGCGTGGCGAGCGCCGACTTCCGTCAGGGCAAGCCCCGCCTCCTCAACGTCTTCGCCAGCTGGTGCGTGCCGTGCATCGCGGAGGCGCCGCAGCTGATGGCGCTCAAGGCCGCGGGCGTGCCGATCGATGCGGTCGCGATCAAGGACACGCCCGACGCCGTCACCGCCTTCCTGCGCCGCAACGGCGATCCCTATGCCCGCATCGGCAGCGACCCCCACAGCCGGGTGCAGCTCGCGCTCGGCTCGTCGGGGGTGCCGGAGACGTTCGTGGTCGACGGCCGCGGCATCATCGTGAAGCAGCACGTCGGCGACATCCGCGCCGACGACGTTCCCGAACTGCTCCAAGCCCTGGCGGAGGCGAAATGAGGGTGGCGGCGCGGATGTGGCGTGCTGCCGGGCTGGCACTCCTCGCGCTCGCCACCCCCGTCACCGCCCAGACCCCCAATGCCGCGCTCGCCTACACCCAGCTGCGCGACCCCGCGCAGGAGAAGCAGGCACGCGCGCTGATGGAGACGCTGCGCTGCCTCGTGTGTCAGGGCCAGTCGATCGCCGATTCGGATGCCGATATGGCGGGCGAGATGCGCGCGTTGGTGCGTCAGCGCATCGCCGCGGGCGACACCCCGGTGCAGGTGCGCGACTGGTTGATCCAGCGCTACGGCGATTACGTCAGCTACGATCCGCCGCTGGGCCGCGCCACGATCGCGCTGTGGCTGGCGCCGCTCGCGCTGCTGGCGGCGGGCGTCTGGCTCGCGCGCGGATCCTTCCGCCCCAAGGATCGCCGCCGCGGGTAACTTTTCCTTGGACTCTCCCAACCGATCGACATAGCTTCGGTTCCAGAACAAAACTTATGCTGAGGAGAGTGGCATGGCCGACCGGCTGCGCTTCGGGGCGTTCATCGCGCCCTTCCACCCGCTGGGGGAGAACCCCACGCAGGCGATCGAGCGCGATCTCGATCTCGTCGTCCATATGGACAAGCTCGGCTATGACGAGGCGTGGATCGGCGAGCATCATTCCGCCGGCTACGAACTGATCGCCAGCCCCGAACTGTTCATCGCCACCGTCGCGGAGCGGACCAGGCACATCCGGCTCGGCACCGGCGTCTCCTCGCTGCCGTACCACCATCCGCTGATGCTGGCGGACCGCATCAACCAGCTCGACCATGTCACCCGCGGCCGCGTGATGTTCGGCGTCGGCCCGGGCGCGCTCCCCTCCGACGCGTTCATGATGGGCATCCCGGTGGCGAAGCAGCGCGACCGCATGGACGAGGCGCTCGACGTGCTGGTCCCGCTGCTCCGCGGCGAGGTGGTGACCAAGGAGACCGACTGGTTCACCCTCAACGAGGCGCGGCTCCAGATGCGTCCCTATACCCGCCCCTCGGTCGAGATCGCGGTGGCGAGCCAGGTGTCGCCCACCGGGGCACAGGCGGCGGGGCGCCACGGCGTCGGCATGTTGTCGATCGGCGCGACCCAGGCCGGCGGCTTCAACGCGCTCGCCAGCAACTGGGCGATCGCGGAGGCGCAGGCGAAGGAGGCCGGGCGCATCATGAACCGCGACGGCTGGCGCCTCGTCGGCCCGATGCACGTCGCCGCCACGCGTGAGGAGGCGCGCGCGCAGGTCCGCTACGGCATCGAGCAGTGGCTCTACTATTTCCGCGAGGTCGCCGCGCTCCCGCTCGCGCCGAACGACGGCAGCGATCCGGTCGATTCGCTGGTCGACAGCGGCATGGCGGTGGTCGGCACGCCGGAAGATGCGGTCGCGCAGATCGCGCGGTTGCAGGAACAGTCGGGCGGCTTCGGCGCCTATTTGACGCTCGACACCAACTGGGCCGAATGGGACGCGAAGAAGAAAAGCTACGAGCTGATCGCGCGCCACGTCATGCCGACGTTCCAGGATTCGAACGCCAACCGCGACGCCTCGCTGCGCTGGGCCGCGGACAACCGCCCGCGCTTCATCGGCGAGGCGCAGGCCGCGGTCGGCGCACGCGTCGCGCAGCATGTCGCCGCCAAGGGCAGCGACAACATCCGGCCCGAGATCCTCGCCGCCATGGGCCTCGACAAGAAACCCGAGGCCGCGGAGTGAAGGCCGTCGTCCGGCGCGGCCCCGCCTTGGTGGTCGACACGATCGCCGATCCGGTGCCGTCCGCCGGACAGGTGGTCGTCAGGACATTGTGCTGCGGCATCTGCGGGTCGGACCTGCACGCGGTCCATGGCTTGGATGCCATGGTCGAACTCGGCAAGCGCAGCGGCGAGCCGGGGCTGATCGACCCCGCGGCCGATATCGTCTTCGGCCATGAATTCTGCGCCGAGATCCTCGATCATGGCCCCGGCACCGACCGCCGGCTGAAGCCCGGCACGCGCGTCGTCTCGCTCCCCGTCATGCCGACCGCGAGCGGCATGGAGACGGTCGGCTATTCCAACCGTTTCCCCGGCGGCTTCGCGGAGACGATGCTGCTTGCCGAGCCGCTGCTCATCGAGGTGCCCGGCGGGCTGTCGGATGCGCAGGCGGCGATGACCGAGCCGTTCGCGGTCGGCGAGCACGCCGTCGCCGAATCCGACGCCGGCCCCGATACCGTCAACCTCGTCGTCGGCTGCGGCCCGGTCGGCCTCGCGGTCATCGCCGCGCTCAAGGCGCGCGGGCTCGGCCCCGTCATCGCCTCCGATTTTTCCCCCGCCCGCCGCCGCATCGCCGAGGCGTTCGGCGCCGACGTGGTCATCGATCCGGCCCGCGAAAATCCGCACGCGCGCTGGGCCTCCTATGGCGTCCCCGTCAGCCGCGCCGAACGCTCGGTGCTGGCCATGTCGGGACAGGCGGGCAAGCGCGCGATCGTGTTCGAATGCGTCGGCGTCCCCGGCGTCATCCAGTCGCTGGTGGAGGCGGTGCCCAACGGCACCCAGATCCTGGTCGCCGGCGTCTGCATGCAGAGCGACACGATCGAGCCGTTCCTGTGCATCAACAAGGCGATCGAACTGAAGTTCGTGCTGGGCTACACCCCCGACGAATTCGCCGCCACGCTACGCCACATCGCCGATGCGCGGATCGACGTCGCGCCGGCGATCACCGGCACCGTCCCGCTCGACGGCGTCGCGGGCGCCTTCGCCGCGCTCGCCGACCCCGACCAGCATTGTAAAATTCTCGTCACGCCGCAGGAGTCCCACTGATGCGCCTCGTCAGCGACCATATCGTCGAGGGCCGCGCCGGCCCTTCGTTCGGCCAGACCTATCCGACGCTGCCCGGCGTCGACCTCATCGATATCAAGGGCTTCACCCGCGGCCAGCCCTGGGCCGATTTCGCCGCGATGCGCGAACAGGCACCCGTCATGTGGCACCCGGAGCCGCGCGGCGGCACCGGCTTCTGGGCACTGACCGGCTATGAGGACGTGAAGCGCGTCAACGGCGATCCCGAAACTTTCTCGTCCGAGACCGGCGGCATCCTGATGGCGCTCGGGCCGCAGGAGACGCGCCACCCGACGCTCTTCTCCGCCTCCACCAACTCGATGATCAACCTCGACGGCCGCCCGCACCGTCAGCTCCGCAAGGAGCATATGCCCTATTTCACCGCCACCTATATGCGCGGCCTGCGCGACCGCGTCTCCGCGGAGGTGACGCGCCTGCTCGACACGATGGCCCCGCTCGGCAAATGCGACTTCGTCGAAAAGTTCGCGCAGCGCCTGCCGATCTTCACGCTCTGCGAGATGCTGGGCGTCCCGATCGAGGACCGCGAGCGCTTCATCAACTGGATCCACTTCCTGGAGATGGCGCAGCAGATCGCGATGGAGCAGATCGACCAGCTCGCCGGCCTGTCCGAACCCAATCCGCAGATCGCCGCCTTCATCGAACTGTTCAACAAGAACGTCGCCGAGATGTTCGAATATGGCCGCGACATGCTGGCGAAACGCCGCATGGATCCGCAGGCGGACCTGATGAGCGCGATCGCCAATGCCGAGGTGGAGGGCGAGAAGCTGCCCGGCGAATATCTCGACGGCGCGTGGCTGCTGATCGTCTTCGCCGGCAACGACACCACCCGCAACTCGCTCAGCGGCGCGATGAAGCTGTTCACCGAGAATCCGGAGCAGAAGGCGCTGTTGCAGGATGATGCCGGCCTGCTGACCAATGCGGTGCACGAGATCACGCGCATGGTATCGCCGGTGATCTACATGCGCCGCACCGCGACCGCCGACGTCGAGGTCCACGACCAGAAGATCGCGCAAGGCGAGAAGGTCATCATGTATTACGGCGCCGCCAACCGCGACCCCGCGATGTTCCCCGACCCCGAGCGCTTCGACATCCGCCGCGCCAATGCGGAGAAGAACATCGCCTTCGGCCACGGCCCGCACATCTGCATCGGTCGCATGACCGCGCAATTGCAGCTGGAGGAAGCCTATCGCCAGATCTTCACGCGCTTCCCCGACATCCGCTGGTCCGGCGACATGGACATCGCGCCGAACAATTTCGTCCATGCGATCAAGCGGCTGGAGGTGGAGTTCACCCCGGAGCGCAAGGCGGCCGCGGCGTAGGGAGCGGGACAAGCTCCCTCTCCCCTCCGGGGAGAGGGTCGGGGTGAGGGGTCGGTGTCTCACCGAGAGCAACCTCCCCGTACCCCCCGCACCAACCCCCACTTTCCCCCCCACACGCCAAACTTGCTGGCGACACCCCCGTCGCCACGCCACATACCCCTCCCATGATCGAGTTCACCGACCGCCGCGCCCTGATGGCGATGCTCGTATCGCTCGCCGAATCCGCGGGCGACGTCGTGTGGCGGCATTTCGTCGCCGGCTGCACCGTGATGCACAAGGCGGACGAAAGCCCCGTCACCATCGCCGATCGCGAGGCGGAGGCGGTGATCCTCACCGGCCTTGCCACCATCACCCCCGCCATCCCCGTCGTCGCGGAGGAAGAGGCCGCCGCCGGCCGCATGCCCGATGCCGCGGATGCCTTCTTCCTCGTCGACCCGCTCGACGGCACCAAGGAGTTCATCAAGCGCGGCGACGACTTCACCGTCAACATCGCGCTGGTCGAGGGCGGCGTGCCCACCATGGGCGTCGTCTATGCGCCTGCGCGCAACGCGGTCTATTGGGGCGATGCGCGGGACGGCGCATGGCAGGCAGTGCGCGAACCCGATGGCGAGCGCCACGACACCCGCACCATCCACGTCCGCGCCTGTGCCGACGCCCCGCGCGCGGTCGCGTCGAAGAGCCACGCCATGCCCGGCCTCGACGAATGGCTCGACGCCGGCGGGATCGCCGCGCGCGTCTCGGTCGGCTCCAGCCTGAAGTTCGTGCTGGTCGCCAGCGGCGAGGCGGACGTCTATCCCCGCACCGGCCCGACGATGGAATGGGATACCGCCGCGGGCGACGCCGTTCTGCGCGCCGCGGGCGGGCGCACGCTCGACGTGGATGGTGCGCCGTTCCTCTATGGCAAGCCGGGTTTTCGCAACGCCGGCTTCGTCGCCACCGGCGGCTATGAGCCCGCGCCGCTCCGGCCGTTCCTCGCATGACGCTGACCCATCTCGACCGGCTTGAGGCGGAGAGCATCCATATTCTTCGCGAGGTCGCCGCGGTCGCCGACAAGCCGGTGATGCTCTATTCGGTCGGCAAGGATTCGGCCGTCATGCTGCACCTCGCGCGCAAGGCCTTCTACCCCGCGCCGCCGCCGTTTCCGCTGCTGCATGTCGATACGACGTGGAAATTCCGCGCCATGTACGAGCTGCGCGACAAAGCCGCGCGCGATGCGAGTATGGAATTGCTGGTCCACCGCAACCCCGATGCGCTGGCGCAGGGGATCAATCCCTTCGACCATGGCGCGCTCCACACCGATCTGTGGAAGACGGAGGGGCTGAAGCAGGCGCTCGACCTCCACGGCTTCGACGCCGCGTTCGGCGGCGCACGCCGCGACGAGGAGAAGAGCCGCGCCAAGGAGCGCATATTCTCCTTCCGCACCGCGACCCACCGCTGGGATCCCAAGGCGCAGCGCCCCGAACTGTGGCACCTCTACAATGCGCGCCACGCAAAGGGGGAGAGCATGCGCGTCTTCCCGATCAGCAACTGGACCGAGCTGGACGTGTGGCAATATATCGCGCGCGAGGGGATCGAGATCGTTCCGCTCTATTTCGCGGCACCGCGCCCCACGGTCGAGCGCGACGGCCTGATCCTGATGGTCGATGACGATCGCTTCCGGCTGGCACCCGGCGAGGTGCCGGTCGACCGCTCGATCCGCTTCCGCACGCTCGGCTGCTACCCGCTGACCGGCGCGGTGGAGAGCGACGCGGCGACGCTCAACGACGTGATCCGCGAGATGCTGCTGACCACCACCAGCGAACGCCAGGGCCGCGCGATCGACAAGGACGCCGGCGCCAGCATGGAGCAGAAGAAGCAGCAGGGGTATTTTTGATGGGGACATATGCAATCCTCCCCGGGACGGGGAGGGGGACCGCCGCGCGTAGCGCGGTGGTGGAGGGGGAGCGCCACGACGCGCTTCGCCTGCGGAAGCCCCCCTCCACCAGCCTGCGGCTGGTCCCCCTCCCCGTGCCGGGGAGGATTTGATGACCACCTACCAGCCCGATGCGCTCATCCGCGACGACATCGCCGCCTATCTCGCGCAGCACGAGGCGAAGTCGCTGCTGCGCTTCATCACCTGCGGCTCGGTCGACGACGGCAAGTCCACCCTGATCGGCCGCCTGCTCTACGATTCGAAGCAGATCTTCGAGGACCAGCTCGCCTCGCTCGAGGTCGACAGCAGGCGCGTCGGCACGCAGGGCCAGAACATCGATTTCGCGCTGCTGGTCGACGGCCTCGCCGCGGAGCGTGAGCAGGGGATCACGATCGACGTCGCCTATCGCTTCTTCGCGACGGAGAAGCGCAAGTTCATCGTCGCCGACACCCCCGGCCACGAACAATATACCCGCAACATGGTGACCGGCGCATCGACCGCCGACCTCGCCGTGATCCTGGTCGATGCGCGCAAGGGCGTGCTGACGCAGACGCGGCGCCATTCGTACCTCGCCCACCTCATCGGCATCCGCAACATCGTGCTGGCCGTCAACAAGATGGACCTTGTGGGCTATGATGCGCAAACATTCGAGCGCATCAAACTGACCTATCGCGCCTTTGCGAGCGAGATCGGCATCACGAATTTCACCGCGATCCCCGTTTCCGGGCTTGCGGGCGATAACATCGCCAACATCCGGTCGGAGGCGATGCCCTGGTATCGCGGCCCGACGCTGATCGAGCATCTCGACAACGTCCCCGTCGACGCCGACCGCGACGCCCGCGGTCCCTTCCGCCTGCCGGTACAATGGGTCAATCGCCCCGACCTCGACTTCCGCGGCTTCGCGGGCACGATCGCCAGCGGCGTGGTGAAGCCGGGCGATCCCGTCCGCATCGTCCCCTCCGGGCGCACCACCCATGTGGCGCGCATCGTCGCGCTCGGCGGCGACCTTGCGGAGGCGCAGGCGGGCCAGTCGGTCACGCTGACGCTGGCGGACGAGGTCGATTGCTCGCGCGGCGACATGATCGCCGCCGCCGACGACCCGCCCGAGGTCGCCGACCAGTTCGAAGCGACCTTGGTCTGGATGGCGGACGAGCCGATGTTGCCGGGCCGCTCCTACGCGCTGCAACTGGGCACGCAGAGCGCCTCGGCGACGCTGCGCACGCCCAAATATCAGGTCAACGTCAACACGTTGGAGGAAACCGCCGCGCGCACGCTGGAGTTGAACGCGATCGGCGTCGTCACGCTCGCGCTCGACCGGCCCTTGGTGTTCGCGCCTTATGCCGACAGCCGCGAGCTGGGCGGATTCATCCTGATCGACAAGGCGACCAACGCCACCGTCGCCGCCGGCATGATCCGCTTCGCGCTGCGCCGCGCCGCCAACGTCCACCGCCAGCACCTCGACATCACCCGCGAGAAGCGCGCCGACCTGAAGAATCAGCGCCCTGCGGTGGTCTGGTTCACTGGCCTGTCGGGCGCGGGCAAGTCGACCATCGCCAATCTGGTCGAGAAAAAGCTGGTGCGGATGAACCGCCACACCTTCCTGCTCGACGGCGACAATGTGCGCCACGGCCTCAACCGCGACCTGGGCTTCACCGACGCCGACCGGGTGGAGAACATCCGCCGCATCGGGGAGGTCGCGCGGCTGATGACCGATGCGGGGCTGATCGTGCTGACCGCCTTCATCTCCCCGTTCCGCGCCGAACGCGACATGGTGCGCCAGATGCTGGCGGGCGGCGAATTCGTGGAGGTCCATGTCGACACCACGCTGGCCGCGGCGGAGGCACGCGACGTGAAGGGCCTCTACGCCAAGGCACGCTCGGGCAAGCTCGCCAACTTCACCGGCATCGACAGCCCCTATGAGGCGCCGGAAACCCCGGAGATCCGCGTCGATACCGCCGCCGAGGATGCCGAGGCGGCTGCGGATCGCATCGTCGCCTGGCTGCTGGCGCGCGAGGAGGAATAGCTCCCGTGCTCCTGCGAACGCAGGAGCCCAGGGCCACGAACGCCAACGCGTGTAACCCTGGGTTCCTGCGTGCGCAGGAGCACTACCCCCGCGCTGCCGATCCCCGCACCGCCGCGGACAGGATCGCGCGCGTCCCCGCATGCGTGGGGTCGTATTCCACTACCGTATCCAGACTCTGCGCCATCGCACGGATCAGGCGCGTGCCGACTCCGGTCCCCTTGGGCGGCGCGTCGCCGATGCCGACGCCGTCGTCCTCCACCGTCAGGCGGAAACGGTCGTCGTCCGCCCGCGTCAGCGTGATGCGCACCTGCCCGTGCCCGTCGGGATAGGCATATTTGCACGCGTTGCTGACCAGTTCGGTGACGATCACGCCCAGCGACACTGCGCGATCGGTCGGCAGGTTGAGCGGCGTCGCCTCCAGCGTCAGCTCGCGCGGGCGATCCGCGGTCGACCAAGTGGCGGCCAGCTCGCGGATCAACTGCGCCAGATAATCGCGCATGTCGACATGCTCGACGTCGTCGCCGCTGTACAGGCGACGATGGACGTGCGCGATCGCGGCGATGCGGCGCTCGGTATCCTCCAGCGCGGCGCGCGCCGCCGGATCGGCCACCGCGCCCGCCTGCATCCGCACCATCGCCGAGACGATCTGGAGCGAGTTGGCGACGCGGTGGTTCACCTCCGCCAGCAGCGCCTCCAGCCGCGCGTTGCTGGCGCGCAGGTCGGCCTCCGCGCGCGACTTGGCGGTCGACAGGTCGGTGCGCGTCAGGACCTGGCGGAAGGTCGCGTCGAGCAGGTCGAAGAAATCCTCGCCCGGCGTCTTCACGACATAATCCGCCGCGCCCGCGCGCAGCGCCGCGACCGCGACGCGGCTCTCCTCCGATCCGGTGACATAGACGATCGCCGGCGGCTCCGGCAGCTGCGCCAGCCGTGCCATCGTCTCCAGCCCGTCGATTCCGGGCATGTAATGGTCGACCGCGACCAGATCGAACCGCGCCGCCGCTGCCGCTGCTACGCCCGCCTCGCCGCCCTCCGCGGTGGTGACCGCATAGCCGCGCCGCTCCAGCGCGCGCGTCACCAGCCGCCGGATGCCGGCGTCGTCGTCGATATAGAGGACGTGGGGCGCAGCGCCGGGCGTCATCCCTCGATGTCCGGCACCTGGATCACCGACAGGAACAGCCCCAGCTGACGGATCGCGGTGGCGAAATTCTCATAGTTCACCGGCTTGGTGATATAGACGTTGGCGCCCAGGTCATAGCAACGCTGGATCTCGCGTGCGTCGTCGGTGGTGGTCAGCACCACGACGGGGGTGCGCTTGACCGCACCGTCGCCGCCCTTGATCCGCGCCAGAATGTCGGTGCCGCTCATGTCCGGCAGGTTGAGGTCGAGCAGGATCAGCGCCGGGCCGTTGCGCGCCGGCCCGCCTTCGTCGTTGAAGATATAGTCGAGCGCGCTGGTGCCGTCGGTGAAGTGACGGATGTCGTTCATGATCCCGGCGCGACGGATGTTCTTCTCGATCAGCCGGGCGTGGCCCTCGTCATCCTCGATCATGATGATGTTGACGGATTGCTGCGTGTTCACTGGGGCTTGTCCTGAATCTTGTCGTGGGGGGCGAGGGCGAGGGGGAGCGACAGGCGAAAGGTGGTGCCCTCGCCCAGCGTGGAGGTGAGGTCGATCAGCCCGCCGAGCCGGAAGACGAGTGCGCGCACGGTCGCCAGCCCGATCCCTTCGCCGGGGCGGTCCTGCGCGCCGGAGCGGCGGAACAGGTCGAACACGCGCGCATGATCGGCGGCGGCGATGCCGCGGCCGTTGTCGGCGATCTCGTAGATGATCCGCGCGCCTTCATGCCGGCCGCGGACCGTGATGCGGCCGGGAACGCCGGGGCGCAGATACTTGACCGCATTCTCGATGAGGTTGGACAGGATCTGCTCGACCGAGAAGCGGTCGCTGACCACCGTCGGCAGCCGTCCGGACACCTCCAGCACCGCATCCGCCTCCGTCAGGCGATGCGCCAGCGTCTCGCCGATCTGGTCGACCATCGCCGCGACGTCGAGCCGCTCGGGCGCCAGCGTGCGGCGGCCGTGGCGCGACAGCTGGAGGATCGCGTTGATCAGCCGGTCCATCCGCTGCGTCGAGGAGCGGATGAAGCCGATCGCCTCGGGCAGGTCCTCGCGCGCGGCGAGCGTCGCCGCCTCGTCCGCCAGCGCGGGCGCCTCCGCGGCGACGCGATCGACCAGCGCGCGCAGCGGCGTGGCGGCAGTCTCCAGTTCGGCGGTGAACCCCATCACATTGACCAGAGGCGAGCGCAGGTCGTGGCTGACGATATAGGCGAAGCGCTGGATCTCCTCGTTCGCGCGCGTCAGGTCGGCGGTGCGCTCGGTCACCATCTCCTCCAGATGCGCGTTGAGCGTGGCGAGCGCGTCGCGCGATCGCGACAGGTCGCGGGTATAGCCCAGGATCGTCAGCAACGAGGTGATCGCGACGATCAGCAGCAGCACGCCCGACAGCACCAGCACCGCGTAGAACATCCGCTCGCTGTCGATCACGTCGCGCTCGCGGATCGCCAGCAGCCGTTGCTCCGCCGCGCTCATCTGGTCCAGCGTGTCGCGGATCATGGCCATCGGCAGCGCCGAATGTTCGGTGTCGAACGCGGCACGCGCCTCCGCGACCCGCCCGGTCGCGATCAGGTCGAGCGAGCGTTCGCGGATCACCGCCAGCGCCTGCATCTGCATCAGCAGGCGGGCGTAGAGCGCGCTCTGCTCCGGATTGTCGCGGACCAGCCGCCGCAGGTGCTTCAGCCGCGCGGGCACGGCATGCGCGCTGTTGCGGTAGATGGCGAGGAAATCGCGCTGCGCCGGTGCCAGCAGGTAGCCGCGGCGCGACGTCTCGCCGCGCTCGATCGTCTGGCGCGCGTCGAGGATCGCGTTCTGCACCTCGTAGCTGTGTGCCAGCCAGCGGATATGGGTCTGCCCGCGACTGGTCGTCCACCATGCCGCGATGCCGACGGCGAGCAGCGCCAGAAAGCCCACCACCATGAAGCCGGTCAGCCTGCGTCCGATACTGTCGTCGTTGCGCCCATCGCCGGCCATATCGGACGGGGCGTATCGTGGGGGGTGCCGTTGCGCCAGCGTTACTTTCGTAAAGCGGGTTAGCGACGGCTACCCTGTAACCCTCAAACTACAGCAGCAATTCCTGCGGGTTCATGCGCCCGACGTGCCCGCCGCCGCGACGCCGCGCCATTTCGGTCTCGGCGGTGAAGCGGATGTCGGGGTCGCGGTCGGTCAGGAACTTGACCAGGCTCTCCTCCTCGATCTCGCGCCATTCCTTGCCGCGATCGGGGCCGTAGCGGACGCGTGGCAGCAGCCCCGGCTCCTTCGACCATTGGATCAGCTGCGCCACCGACGCCTCGTTGAGCTGGTCGCGCAGGTGATGCGCGGTGACATAGGCGTCGGGAAAGGCGCGATGCGCGGGCAGCCCGCGCTCATGCTCCATCCCGGCGGGCTTGCGCCAGTAGCGCAGCACCTGATTGGAGAAGCTGGGGCTGTCGGGCCACAGCCGCAGCGCGCATTTCCAGGTGCAGATCCAGTCCGCGCCATGCGTCAGCGCCGGGGTGCAGAACTGCTCCTCGAACGCGGCGCGGTGCGCCGCGAGCGCCACGCGGCGCGGATAGGGGTCCAGCACCTGCCGCGCGATATCGTGCCACCAGGGCGCATCGGCGACGTCCTCGTCGCGGATATGGTGGATCGCCTGGGTGATCGGTGGCATCGGGCGGCCGGGGTTGACCAGGATGTTGCCGCCCTCGCCATACAGCTCCCAGCGGCCGTCCTCGCCCAGTGCCACGTCCTGCCAGCCGACCTCGCACACGGCATGGGCGGGCGGGGCGGAGCCGGTGGTTTCCAGGTCGACGACGCGGATGATCTGCTGCTGGCGGCGGCGGGGGTACATCATGCGTATCCCATGTGGGCCTTTACGCGCGCGAATACCACCATATGCCGTCGCGCACCTCGCGGCGGGCGCGGCCCGTGACCTCCAGATGGCGCAGGTGCGCCAGCGCCTCGCCCGTCGCCATCGCGATCACGTCGGGGCCGATCGGGCGGCGGAACAGCTGGCCGAAGCAATCGACCGCGCGGCGCGGCTCGGTCATGTGCGCGACCAGCGCGTCCAGCCGGTCGCGATGCTCGCGCTCCAGCGCATCGAGCCGGGCGTGCAGGCCATAGAAGGGATCGCCGTGGCCCGGCAGCACCAGCAGGTCGTCGGGCAGTTCGCGGAACCGCTCGATCGAGGCGAGCCAGTCGCCCAGCGGGTCCGCACCCGGCTCATTGGCGTGGAGCGAAATGTTGGAGCTGATCCGCGGCAGCACCTGATCGCCCGCGATCAGGATGCGGCGTTCCTCGTCCAGCAGGCAGGCGTGCTCGGGCGAATGCCCGCTGCCCACCACCACGCGCCAGTCGGCACCGCCGATGCGCAGCACCTCGCCATCACGGATGCGGACATAGCCCAGCGGCAGCCGCGCGATCATCTTCGCGAAATTGGAGAAGCCGCCCTTCGACGCGGTCGCGACCTGCTCCGCATCCCAGCCCGCACCGCGCCAGAAGGCGACCTGCTCCTCGGGCACCTCCGGCCGTGCATCGGCGGACAGCATCCGCGCCATCAGCCATTCGGTGCGCGTCATCAGGATCGGCGCATCGTCGGACCGCCGCGACAGCCATCCCGCCAGCCCGATATGATCGGGGTGCATGTGGGTGCCCAGAATGCGCGTCACGCGCTTCCCCGCCAGCGGCCCCTCCAAAATCGTGCGCCACGCCTCGGTCGACCGCGGCGAGGCGGTGCCGGTGTCGATCGCGAGCAGTTCGTCCGCGCCATCGTCGAGGATCAGGCCGTTGACGTGCTTCAGCGGCCCGCTCATCGGCACGCGCCACCAGCGAATGCCCGGCGCGATCGTCAACAGCTCGCCCGGCTGCGGCGCGCGGTCGCCGAAGGGGAAAGTGAGCCCTTCGCTGCTGGTCGGGGTCAGCCCTTCGTCACCGATGAGCGCGCGCTGGTAATGCGTTGCCATGGCAACGGCGTAGCGCGTGACGGGGGCACACGTCACGCGGTAAATGAAGCGAGCGGCTTAGCGCTCTTCGTCACCCCGGGCTTGACCCGGGGTCCCGCTTTTCATCGACGTCGCGGAAGAAGCGGGACCCCGGCTCAAGGCCGGAGTGACGAGGGGCTTGGCGATGATGCTAGGGCCGTTCACGCCCTCCCTTCGTCATCCCCGCGAAGTCGGGGATCCATTGCCGCTGCCGTGGCGGATCGAGCCGCACCACCTGCGCGTATGGATTCCCGCCTGCGCGGGAATGACGGGGCGCAGGAGTAAAGCGCTGCCAACCTCAGCGGCGGAACGGATCCTCGAACGCCGGGCGCTGCGTCTCGCCCTCCACGCCATTCTCCGCATCGCGCGCCGCCTGGTCGCGCTGTGCGCGCAGCGACGCGATCAGCGCCTCGCGGTCGCCGTCCAGCCGCGTGTCGGTCTGCTGCTGCTCGATGCCCGCCGCCTTCGCGGCCTTGGCCACCGCGGCGTCCAGTTCGCGCTGCGTCGTCAGGCCCAGCGTCACCGGATCCTTCGGCGTGATGTTGCCGATGTTCCAGTGGCTGCGGTCGCGGATCGCCGCGATCGTGGTGCGCGTGGTGCCGATCAGATTGCCGATCGCGCCATCCGAGATCTCCGGGTGGTTGCGGATGATCCACGCGATGCCGTCGGGCTTGTCCTGCCGCTTGCTGACCGGCGTGTAGCGCGGCCCCTTGGTCCGGCGCACCTGCTCCGGCCCCTTGGTCATCTTCATGCGGTAATCGGGATTGGCCTGCGCCTTGTCGATCTCCTCCTGCGTCACCTCGTGCGCGCGGACGGGGTCGCGCCCGGTCAGCTTGGTGGCGGCGGTATCGTCGGCGATCGCCTGCACCTCCAGGATGTGCAGCCCGCAGAAATCGGCGATCTGCTCGAAGGAAAGCGCGGTATTGTCGACCAGCCAGGAGGCGGTGGCATGGGGCATGAGCGGCTGGTTCATGCGGGGAACTCCATAAATGCAAAGGGCCGCCCCTTCCCGGAGCGGCCGCTATCGCCGACCGACTTAGTGCCTGGCGCCCGTCAGGGCAAGTCACGCGGCGATGGCGTGTACGCTGTCGATCGGATGAAGCGCGTCGAGGAACTGGCGCGCGCTCGCCGCCCAGGTGAAGCGCGCGCCCGCGGCGGCGCAATCGGCGCGGTCCAGTGCCAGCGCGCCGGTGATGGCACGGGACAGGTCCGCATCCATCACCCCCGTGCCCGCGGTCAGCACGTCGATCGGCCCCGCGACCGGATAGGCCGCGACCGGCGTACCGCACGCCAGCGCCTCGATCATCACCAGCCCGAACGTGTCGGTACGGCTGGGGAAGACCAGCACGTCCGCCGCACGATAGGCGGCGGCCAGGTCGTCGCCGAACAGCGCGCCCAGGAAGATCGCGTGCGGGTATTGCCGCTCCAGCGCCGCGCGCGCCGGGCCGTCGCCCACCACCACCTTCCTCCCCGGCACATCGGCGGCCAGGAAGGCGGCGATGTTCTTTTCCACCGCGACGCGCCCGACGTGGAGCAGGACGGGGCCGGGCAGCGCCGCCATGCGGGCGTCGCGCGCGCCATGGGGCACGAACTCGCGCGCCACGCCGCGGCCCCAGCGCCGCACGCGGGGCAGGCCATGCGCGTTCAGCGTGCGCTCGATCGTCGGGGTGGAGGCCAGGATCGCCGCGGCAGGCGCATGGAACCAACGGACGTAGCGCCAGATCCATTCCGGATCCGCGCCGGTCCGCGCCGCGACATAATCGGGGAATTGCGTGTGATAGGCGGTGGTGAAGGGCAAGCCGCGCGACAGGCACCAGCGCCGCGCGGCCAGCCCCAGCGGCCCCTCGGTGGCGATATGGATCGCCTCCGCGCCGAACGCGGCGATGCGCCGGCCCACCGCGGCGGGGGTCATCAGCGCCAGCCGGATCTCGGGATAGGTAGGGCAGGGGAGCGAGCGCACGCCCGCGGGCGACACCACCAGCACCTCGTGCCCGCCGCGGCGCAGCTCCGCGATGACCGATTCCAGCGTGCGGACGACGCCGTTGACCTGCGGTGCCCAGGCGTCGGTGACGATCGCGACGCGCATCACGCGGCCAGCGCCGGGGTGGCCGCCGGCGCCTCGCGCTTCGCGATCTCATCGGCCCAGTGGATGATCTCCATCCGCCCGTCGAAATGCTCGACCAGCGCGGTGCAGCCTTCGACCCAGTCGCCGTCGTTGTAATAGTCGACGCCGGCGATCTCGCGGATCTCGGCGGTGTGGATATGCCCGCACACCACGCCATCGACCCCGCGGGCACCCGCCGCCTCGGCGACGATTTCCTCGAAGCGGGAGATGAAGGCGACCGCGTTCTTCACCTTCGCCTTGGCGTGCTTGCTGAGCGACCAATAGGGCATGCCGAAGCGCCGCCGGATTGCGCTGACCCAGCGGTTGAGCGCCATCAGCAGGTTGTAGGCGGCGTCGCCGACATGCGCGAGCCAGCGGTGCGACAGCGTGATCGCGTCGAATTCGTCGCCGTGGAGCACCAGCAGGCGGCGCCCGTCGGCGGTTTCGTGGATCGCCTTGCGCCGGATCTGGATCCCGCCGAAGTCGAGACCCGCGAACTGGCGGAACATCTCGTCGTGGTTGCCGGGGATATAGACCATCTTCGTGCCGCGGCGCGCGCGCTTCATCAGCCGCCAGATGACGTCGTTGTGCGCGGCGGGCCAGAAGAAGCGCTTCTTCAGCTGCCAGCCGTCGATGATGTCGCCGACGAGGTACATGGTGCGGCTGTCGACGTGATCCAGGAAGTCGATTAGCAGGTCGGCGTTGCAACCCCGCGTGCCCAGATGGACGTCGCTGATCCAGATCGTGCGATAGCGCTGGCGCTCGCCGGTGGCGACCTCGGGGCGGTGGGGCCGCGATTCCGCGAAATCGAACAGGTCGGTGACTTCGGCCAGATGGGTGCCGACGGTTGGTTCGAAGCTGGATCGCATGACGCCCTCCCTCGATGCGGCGCTATGCCTGCCTCGTGTGACACCGGCATCACCGGGCCGTGACGGTTTCGGGTCGCGGGAATGGCTGTGGCATGACGGTCACGCTTCGCGCGGGATCGTCATCGTGTCGCGAGGCTGCAACATCGCGCTGCTTTACGCGCGCGATCGATCCGTCGCACAGGGCGGACGTCTCAGGGAGTTACGATGATGCAGCGTTTCACGAAGTCGATCGCCGCCGCCGCGGGCACCGCGATGCTGGTCCTGTCCACCGCCGCCGCCGCCGCGCCGGCCGCCAATCCGGCCGCGTCGCTGTCGGTCGCCAAGTCGTCGCGCGCCGCCGCGCCGTCGGCGAAGTCGAGCAAGATCGGTGCCTCGGTGCCCGGCACCACGCTCATCAGCATCGGCATCCTGGCCGCGCTGACCGCGGTCGTGCTGGTCGCGACGAAGGAAGACAGCGACAGCAATTGATTTTCCCGTTCGTGCTGAGGAGGCACTGAGCCGGTCGAAGTGCCGTCTCGAAGCACCCTTCGAGACGAGGCTTCGACAAGCTCAGCCTCTCCTCAGGGCGAACGGTCGGTTCAAGCCATCGTCAGCACGATCTTCCCCACATGGTCGCCCGCCTCCATCCGGCGGTGGGCGTCCGCGGCCTGCGCCAGCGGGAAGGTGCGGTCGATCACCGGCTTCAGCTTGCCCGACGCGGCATGCGGCCAGACGGTGCGCGCGATCTCGTCCGTCACCAGCGTCTTGAAGCCTGCATCGCGCGCGCGCAGCGTGGAGCCGGTCAGCGTCAGGCGGCGGCGCATGATGTCGAAGATCGGGATCGTCGCGGTGGCGCCGCCCTGTACCGCGATCGAGACATGTCGGCCGTCCTCGGCCAGGCACTTCAGGTTGCGGGGCACGTAATCGCCGCCGACCATGTCGAGCACCGCGGCGCAACCCTTGCCGCCGGTGATCTCCTTCACCCGCTCGACGAAATCCTCGGTGCGATAGTTGATCGCATGATCCGCGCCCAACCGCAGCGCCGCCGCCGCCTTCTCGTCCGATCCGACGGTGACGATGATCTCCAGCCCGAACAGATTGGCTAGCGTGATCGCGGTCGTGCCGATGCCGCTGGTGCCGCCATGGACCAGCACCGTGTCGCCCTCGACCGCGAAGGCGCGCTCGAACAGGTTGGTCCAGACGGTGTACAGCGTCTCGGGCAGCGCCGCCGCCTCGACCATCGACAGTGCGTCCGGGACCGGCAGGCACTGGCCGGCGGGCGCGACCGCATATTCGGCATAGGCGCCGCCCGCGACCAGCGCGCATACCTTCTGCCCCAGCAGCGCGGCGTCGACGTCGTCGCCCAGCGCCACGACCTCGCCCGCAAACTCCAGCCCCAGCGTGGAGGGCGCACCCGGCGGCGGCGGGTAGCCGCCCAGCCGCTGGAGCACGTCGGGACGATTGACCCCCGCGGCGGCGACGCGGACCAGCACCTCGCCCGCGGCCGGCGCGGGCACCGGGCGCTCGGCGGGCACCAGCACCTCCGGTCCGCCGGGCGCTTCGGGATCGATCGCCAGCATCGTCGAAGGGCGGTCGGTCATACGCAGGAAACCTCGTCGCAGCGGCGTTCGCGGGCCTTATTGACTTCGCTCGCCCGGCGGTCAACGCTGCGGCCCATGGACCTGGACGATATCCTGGGGCCACGCCCCGACGATCCGCTGCCCGCGCTGCTGCGCGAGGATCTCGATCGGCTCTCGGTCGCCGAACTGGAGGCGCGGATCGCAGCGCTGGAGGGCGAGATTGCCCGCAGTCGTGCCAAGATCGAAGGCGCCGTTAACCATCGCGCAAGCGCCGACGCGCTATTCAAGCGGTGAGCGCCGGCGTGCCTGACAGGTGCCTTCCACGCCACCTGCCGGCTCGCGCCGCCCCGCTTGATGCGCGGCCCCGCCGTCCCGACATAGGGTCAAAGGCCGCGTGTCGACACGCGTGCCGCCAGGAGTAAACGTCCCATGCCGTCATTCGCCAGCGCTCTGGAGACCACGCTGCACAAGGCGCTGGAGGCTGCGTCCTCGCGCCGTCACGAATATGCCACGCTCGAACATCTGCTGCTTGCGCTGATCGACGACGAACATGCCAGCCAGGTGATGTCGGCGTGCGGGGTGGAGCTGGGCGACCTGCGCACCACGGTCGCGCATTATCTCGATACGGAACTGGGCGCACTGAAGGTCGATGCCGCGACCGATCCCTCGCCCACCAGCGGGTTCCAGCGCGTGGTCCAGCGCGCGATCCTGCACGTCCAGTCGTCCGGCCGCGACGAGGTGACCGGCGCCAACGTGCTGGTCGCGCTGTTCAGCGAGCGCGAGAGCTATGCGGTCTATTTCCTCCAGCAGCAGGACATGAGCCGGCTGGATGCGGTGAGCTTCATCAGCCACGGCGTCGGCAAGGGCGCGGCCGCATCGGAGGCGCCCGCGGTCAAGGGGGCGGCCGAGGAGGAGAAGAAGGAGAAGCCGACGGACGGCAAGAAGGGCGAGAGCGCGCTGAAGCAGTTCACCGTCGACCTCAACGAGAAGGCGAAGGTCGGCAAGGTCGACCCGCTGATCGGGCGCATGGCGGAGGTGGACCGTACCGTCCAGATCCTGTGCCGCCGCTCCAAGAACAACCCGCTTTACGTGGGCGATCCCGGTGTCGGCAAGACCGCGATCGCCGAGGGGCTGGCGCGCAAGATCGTCGAGGGCGACGTGCCCGACGTGCTGAAGCCCGCGGTGATCTATTCGCTCGACATGGGCGCGCTGCTCGCCGGCACGCGCTATCGCGGCGATTTCGAGGAGCGGCTGAAGGCAGTGGTCAACGAGCTGGAGAAGCTGCCGCATGCGGTGCTCTTCATCGACGAGATCCATACCGTGATCGGTGCGGGTGCCACCAGCGGTGGTGCTATGGACGCATCCAACCTGCTCAAGCCCGCGCTGTCGGGGGGCACGATCCGCTGCATCGGCTCGACCACGTACAAGGAATTCCGCAACCATTTCGAGAAGGATCGTGCGCTGTTGCGCCGGTTCCAGAAGATCGACGTCAACGAGCCGTCGATCGAGGATACGATCAAGATCCTGGCCGGCCTGCGTTCCGCGTTCGAGGAGCATCACTCGGTCAAGTACACGCCCGACGCGATCAAGTCGGCGGTGGAGCTCAGTGCGCGCTACATCAACGACCGCAAGCTGCCCGACAAGGCGATCGACGTGATCGACGAAGTGGGCGCGATGCAGATGCTGGTGGCGCCCAGCAAGCGCAAGAAGACGATCACCACCAAGGAGATCGAGCAGGTCATCGCGACCATGGCGCGCATCCCGCCGAAAAGCGTGTCGACCGACGACAAGAAGCAGCTGGAAACGCTGGAAACCGACCTGAAGCGTGTCGTCTTCGGGCAGAATGCGGCGATCGAGAAGCTGGCGTCGGCGATCAAGCTGGCGCGCGCCGGATTGCGCGAGCCGGAGAAGCCGATCGGCAACTATCTGTTCACCGGCCCCACCGGCGTCGGCAAGACGGAGGTCGCCAAGCAGCTGTCGACGATTCTGGGCATCCCGCTCCAGCGGTTCGACATGTCCGAATATATGGAGCGCCACTCGGTCAGCCGGCTGATCGGTGCCCCCCCGGGCTATGTCGGGTTCGACCAGGGCGGCCTGCTGACCGATGCGGTCGACCAGAACCCGCATTGCGTGCTGCTGCTGGACGAGATCGAGAAGGCGCACCCGGACCTGTTCAACATCCTGTTGCAGGTGATGGACAATGGGCGTCTGACCGACCAGCACGGCAAGACGGTCGATTTCCGCAACGTCATCCTGATCATGACGACCAATGCGGGCGCCGCCGACATGGCGCGCGAGACGATCGGCTTCGGCGCGCTGACCCGCGAGGGTGAGGACGAGCAGGCGGTGCAGAAGATGTTCTCGCCGGAGTTCCGCAACCGCCTCGATGCGATCGTGCCGTTCGGCTATCTGCCGCCGGAGGTCGTCGCGCGTGTGGTCGACAAGTTCATCCTCCAGCTGGAGCTGCAACTCGCCGACCGCGACGTCCACATCAAGCTGGACGACGAATCGAAGGCGTGGCTGACCGAGAAGGGCTATGACAAGCTCTACGGTGCGCGCCCGATGGGCCGGCTGATCCAGGAGAAGATCAAGCAGCCGCTCGCCGAGGAACTGCTGTTCGGCAAGCTGGTCCATGGCGGCGAGGTGACGGTGAAGATGAAGGACGGCGCGCTCGCCTTCGCGATCGAGCCGGCCGCGCCGAAGAAGCCGGGCAAGAAGAAGGGCGGCAAGGCCGCGCCGGTCGAGGCCGGCTGACGCACGCCATCGCGTGACAGGAGCGACGGGCCGGGTGGCGACACCCGGCCCGTTTCCTTGTGCGGCGGGGATCGACGACCGCACAAAGCGCCGACGGTGTTGCTTGTGTTAACCCTCTCTTTGCGGAGCCGGGCTACAGCGGGTCATGGTTCGGGGTATGGCGGCACGACTGGTGACGGCGCTGGGGGCGTTGCTCGCGTTCGTGATGATGGCGCCCGTGGCGCAGGCGAACGCTGGCATGCCGCTGGCCACCTGCATCCGCGCGGCACACGCCGGCGAAAGCGCCGCCGCCATGCTGGCGCACCCCGATGGATTCGATTGCACCACGAAGCAGCGGCGCTGGGGCGCGGGCGATTTCTGGGTCCTGTCGCAGCCGCTGCCGGCGACGCAGGCGACGCTGGTCCGCTCGGTCAGCCTGTACCAGCAATCGGCCACGATCCATGTTCTATATGCCGATGGCGCGATCCGCCGGGTGGCCTTCGACCATCGCGACGCCTGGCGCCACCTGAAGCTGGGCGCGGTGTTCGAGGTGGCGATTCCCGCGCATGCCGCGCGTCCGGTGCGATTGCTGTGGCAGATCCGGGGAGCAGCCAACACGCGCGGCATCCTGCTCAGCCCGAACCTGGCCACACCGGCGCAATCGCAGCGGCACGAGGTCGGGCTCGCCGCGCTCTATGCCGCTTTCGCGGGCGTGTGCGCATCGCTGCTCATCTCCAACCTGGCGCTGTGGCGCTCGCTGCGCCAGCGCTTCCAGCCGCCCTATTGCGCGATGGTGGCGTGCCTGATGGTCTATGGCCTCAGCACGTCGGGCGTGCTCGGCCCGCTGCTGCGGATGGACAACAACCAGCGGCTGCTGCTCAACATGATGCTGCTGGCGACGACGCTCTTCTTGGCGATCGCCTTCGCGCGGTCGTTCTTCGGCCTTCCCGTCCTGTCGCGGCGGATGCGCTATGTCGCCGATGCGGTGATGGCCTATCTGCTGGCGATCTCGGCGACCTACGCACTGCTCATGCCATGGCATTCGGTGATCCTGGATCGGCTGGTGACGTTCGGCTTCGCCGCCGGGCTTTCGCTGACGGTGCCCGTCATATGGGGCGCGTGGCGCGCACGCCTGCCGTATGTTCGCACCTTTGCGCTCGCCTGGGGCGTGCCCGTCATGGTCGCGGGACTCAGGATCGGGCAGGCGTTGGGGTTGATCGGCTGGAGCTTCTGGGTCGACAATTCCACGCTGATCGCGATGGTGATGGAAGCGGTGACGAGCGCGATGGTGATCGCGTGGCGCATCAAGCTGATCTCGCAGGAGCGCGACGCGGCGCGCGAGAAGGAGTCGCTGGCGCTGCGGCTGGCGGATTGCGACCCGCTGACCGGATTGCTCAACCGGCGCGCGCTGCTCCGCGAGGTGCTGGCGAGCGGCAGCATGGCGCCGCGCTTGCTGATCCTGGTCGACATCGACCATTTCCGCCAGGTCAACGATGCGCTTGGGCACGACGGCGGGGACGAGGTGCTGCGCAACTTCGCCCGCACGCTCCAGGCCGCGGCACCGCCCGACGCGCTGGTCGCGCGGCTGGGCGGCGAGGAGTTCGCGGTCATCTCGCCATCGCAGACCACGATCCTGCCCGACCGGCTGCTGGATGCGATCCGCGGCACGCGTATGCCTTTCGACCTGCGCGTCACCGCCTCGCTGGGCAGCAGCATCGGTTATCTGGAGGACGAGAGCGACTGGACGCGGCTGTATCGCGAGGCCGATCGGGCGCTGTACGTTGCGAAAAACGCGGGACGCGACCGTGCCCGTTGGGCGCAGGCGGCGTGAATCCCCTGTTGTGTCGAGCCGCTTTGGCGTAAGGCGAGGCGGAAACCACGCCGGGACATCACGCCATGACGCCGACGCCGCCGGAACTTCGTCGCCGCCGCCTTGCGCTCGCGCTGCTGGCGTTGAGCATGCTGGCGATGTCCGACCTGCGCGACCGGCCGGTGATCGGCACGCTGTCGCTGTCGTTCGATCTCGACCGTGCGCCGCGCGTGGAGGCGGTGCTTACCCCGCCGCTCGCCACCGCCGCCGCGCTGCTGGCCGATGTCGCGGACCGCCTCATCCGGTAGCGCTTGCCGCGTGCGCGGCGCTTGCTTACAGCCGTGTCAATGACGCACGAGCATGACTGGCGCGAGGCCTATCGCCATCCGGTTCCCTGGGACCGGGCGCTTGCGCCGCGGTCGATGGCGGAGCTGTTCGACGAATCGACCCGCCGTTTCGCGACCCGTCCCGCGATCGAGTTCATGGGGCGACGCTACGATTATGCGGAGCTGGGGGACGGTGCGCGCCGCGTCGCGACCGGGCTGGCGCGGATGGGCTATGGCAAGGGGGACCGGATCGGATTGTTCCTGCCCAACGTGCCGCATTACCTCGCTGCCTATTTTGGCGCCTTGTGGCTGGGCGCGACGGTGGTCAATTTCTCGCCGCTCTATACCGTCGACGAGCTGTGCCACCAGGTCGAGGATTCGGGCACGCGGGTGCTGATCACGCTGTCGGCGAAGCAGCTGCTGCCCAATGCGCTGGCGGTGCTGGAGAAGAGCGGGCTGGAGCGCGTCGTCGTCGGCTCGGTCGCGGGTGCCTTGCCGCCGGCCAAGTCGCTGCTCTACCGCCTGTTCAAGCGGGCGGAGACGGCAGCCCGCCCGGCCGATGCCCGCGTCACCGCCTTTTCCGCGCTGATCGACAATGCCGGCGACCTGCCGTGCGCCGCGATCGACCCGCTGCGCGACGTCGCGCTGCTGCAATATACCGGCGGGACGACCGGCGTGCCCAAGGGTGCGATGTTGACCCAGGCCAATGTCGCCGCCAACGCGCGGCAGGTGGCGTGGCTGGATCCGCATCCCGATGCGACCGACCGCATTCTGGGCGTGCTGCCGCTGTTCCATGTCTTCGCCAATACCTGCGTGATGAACCGCACGATCGTGACGGGGGGCGAGATCGTGCTGCTGCCGCGCTTCGACGCCGGGCAGGCGCTGGCGACGATCGCGCGCACGCGCCCGACCGCGTTGCCGGGCGTGCCGACGATGTACCGGGCGCTGCTGGATCACCCGGCGCTGGCCACCACCGACCTGACGTCGCTGCGCACCTGCATCTCGGGCGGGGCGCCGCTGGCGGCGGAACTGAAGGAGCGGTGGGAGGCGGCGACCGCGTCGACGCTGGTCGAGGGCTATGGCCTGTCCGAATCGAGCGGGGTGCTGACGACCAATCCCTATGAGGGCCTGCAGAAGCCGGGGACGATAGGTCAGCCGCTGCCCGCCACCCGGCTGCGGCTGGTCGACAAGGAGGACGCCACCCGCGACGCGCCGGCCGGCGAACCCGGCGAGATCGTCGCCGCCGGGCCGCAGGTGATGGCGGGATATTGGAACCGCCCCGATGCGGACGCCACCACCTTCGTCACCGATGCCGACGGGCAGCGCTGGCTGCGCACCGGCGACGTCGGGACGATCGATGCCGACGGCTATGTCGCGATCGTCGACCGGTTGAAGGACATGATCGCGGTCGGCGGGTTCAAGGTCTTCCCCAGCCAGATCGAGGCGATCCTCTACCACCATCCCGCGGTGCGCGAGGCGCTGGTGATCGGCATGCCCGACCCGTATCGCGGCGAGGTGCCGCGGGCCTATGTCAGCCTGGGCGTGGAGGCGGAGGAGGACGGCGTCGCGATCCGCGACTGGTTGAACCCGCAACTGGGCAAGCACGAAAGGGTCGATGCGGTGGTGGTGCGCGATGCGTTGCCCAAGACGATGATCGGGAAGCTCAGCCGCAAGGACCTGATCGCGCAGGTGCAACAGGAAGCGGGCCACGCGCTTCCCTGACCTGCCCCATCCTTGACCGGCCCCGACCCGCGTCGCATAGCGCGGGGATGGAGCAGGATCTCGAAGAGCTGTCGTTCGAAGCCGGTCTGCGCGAGCTGGAGACGATCGTCGGCCGGCTGGAATCGGGCGATACCCCGCTGGAGGAGGCGATCCGGCTCTACGAACGCGGCAGCCTGCTGCGTCAGCGCTGTGCCGAGCGGCTCGACGCGGCGCAGGCGCGGATCGAGGCGATCCGGCTGGGACCGGACGGAAAGCCCGCGGGCGTCCAGCCGTTCGCCGCCGGATGAGCATCACCGCCGCCGCCAGTCCCGCGTTGAAGGCCGCGCTGAAGGAAGTCGCGGCGGAGATGGACCGCCGCTTCGACGCGCTGCTGAAGGTGCCCGACGATGCGCGCGCACCGCTGTACCGCGCGATGCGCCATGCCGCGATTGGTGGCGGCAAGCGGCTGCGCCCGTTGCTGGTCTTCGCCACGGCGCGGCTGTTCGACGTGTCGCGCGATGCCGCGGGGCGGGTGGCGACCGCGCTGGAGGCGATCCACGTCTATTCGCTGATCCATGACGATTTGCCCGCGATGGACGACGACGACCTGCGCCACGGCAAGGCCACCGTCCACAAGGCATTCGACGAGGCGACCGCGATCCTGGCGGGCGACTGCCTCCATGCGCTGGCGTTCGAGGTGCTGGCCGATCCCGCGACCCACGCCGACCCGTTCGTGCGCGCCGAGCTGATCGCCGATCTGGCGCGCGCGTCCGGCCCGTCCGGCATGGCGGGCGGACAGGCGATGGACCTGGCCGCGGACGGCGCGAAGTTCGACCTCGGCACCGTCACCCGCTTGCAGCAGATGAAAACCGGCGCGCTGATCGGCGCCGCGGTGGAGGCGGGTGCGATCCTGGGGCGCGTACCGCCCGACGGGCGGCGTCACCTGCGCGGCTATGCGCACGATCTAGGGCTGGCGTTCCAGATCGTCGACGACCTGCTGGATGTCGAGGGCGACGAGGCGCTGGCGGGCAAGAAGCTGCGCAAGGACGGCGAGCAGGGCAAGGAGACGTTCGTCTCGCTGCTGGGCGTCGAGCGGGCGCGCCAGCAGTCGCAGATGCTGGTCGATCAGGCGATCGACCACCTGCGCACCTATGGCCCGGAGGCCGATCTGCTGCGCGCGATCGCGCAGTTCGTCACCGACCGGCGCGGTTGAGAAGGGGATGACCACGGCATGACCACCAGGACCCGCATCGGCGTCTATCCCGGCACGTTCGACCCCGTCACGCTGGGGCATATGGACATCATCCGCCGCGGGGCGAAGCTGGTCGACCGGCTGGTCGTCGGCGTCACGACCAACGCCAGCAAGTCGCCGATGTTCTCGCTCGACGAGCGTATGGCGATGGTGCGGCGCGAGGTGGAGACGATCGGTGGCGAGATCCATGTCGTCTCGTTCGATTCGCTGCTGATGAACTTCGCCGAGCGCGAGGGCGCCAGCGTCATCGTCCGCGGGCTGCGCGCGGTCGCCGATTTCGAGTATGAATATCAGATGGCGGGGATGAACCAGCAGCTGAACGACCGCATCGAGACGGTCTTCCTGATGGCGGACGTCAGCCTGCAGCCGATCGCATCGAAACTGGTGAAGGAGATCGCGATCTTCGGCGGCGAGATCGCGAAATTCGTCAGCCCTGCGGTGCGCGACGATGTGGTGGCGCGGGTGGAGAAGATCGGACGGCGCGGCGATTGACGACGAACGCCGTGCCGCGGTGCCACGCACATTCCGTCACCCCCGGATCACGTCCGGGGTGACCGCCTCCATTCAGTTTGGCGCAAGCCCCGATTTGCTCTAGGAACGCCCGGTTCCACGCTCCTGCCGCGAAAGTCCCGATGCGTCCCTTCGCCTTGCTTGCCGCCATCGTCGCGGCCTTCGTTGCCACCCCCTCGCTGGCGCAGCAGGCCGCGCCGACGCCCGCGCCCGCCGCGATCGATAAGGACAATGTCTGGCTGCTCGACCTGTCGAGCGGTGGACGGGTCGAGATCCTGCTGCGTCCCGATGTCGCGCCCAAGATGGTGGAGCGCATCAAGACGCTGACCCGCCAGCATTTCTACGACGGGCTGGTGTTCCATCGCGTGATCGACGGCTTCATGGCGCAGGGCGGCGATCCGCGCGGCGACGGCAGCGGGGGCAGCACGCTTCCCGACCTGCCGGCCGAGTTCAACTACCTGCCCCATGTCCGCGGCGCGGTCGCGGCGGCGCGGGCGGAGAAGGAGGACAGCGCGAACAGCCAGTTCTACATCGTCTTCCAGCCGCGTCTCCAGCTCGATCGCAAATATACCGTCTTCGGTCGCGTGATGTCGGGGATGCCGGTGGTGGACGCGATCCAGCGCGGCGAACCGCCCGCGAACCCGACACGGATCGTCCACGCCTATATCGCGAGCGACAATCCGCCCGCTTTCGCGCCCGCGCCGCCGCCCACGCTGGCACCCGCGACGCTGCCCACGCTGCCGGGGACGAAGGCGCCCGCACCCGCCCGGAAGCGCGCGCCGAAGCGCTGACGCCGATGGACGTCGACCTTTTCGACTTCGCCCTGCCGGCGGAGCGGATCGCGCTGCGCCCCGCGTCGCCGCGCGACGCGGCGCGAATGCTGGTGGTGACGCCGGACGGCCTCGCTGACCGGCAGGTGTCGGACCTGCCGGCGCAGTTGCGGGCGGGCGATCTGCTGGTGTTCAACGACACGCGCGTCATCCCCGCGCAGCTGGAGGGAACGCGCGGCGATGCGCGGATCGGCGCGACGCTGCACAAGCGCGAAGGGCCACGCCGCTGGCGTGCGTTCGTCCGCAACGCGCGACGGCTACGCGACGGCGATTCGATCGATTTTGGCGCCGATGTAATCGGAATAGCGGCGGATCGCGGCGAGGACGGCAGCTGGGCGCTCGATTTCGCGGGCGATGAGCCGGTCGAATGGCTGCTGGAGCGCGCCGGCCGGATGCCGCTGCCGCCCTATATCGCGGGAAAGCGCGCTACCGACGCGCGGGATGCCGATGATTACCAGACGATGTTCGCCAGCGAACCCGGCGCGGTCGCGGCGCCCACCGCCGCACTCCATTTCACGCCCGCGTTGATCGCGGCGCTGGAGGCGGCGGGGATCGGCCATACGACGCTGACGCTGCACGTCGGCGCGGGCACCTTCCTGCCGGTCAAGGCGCAGGACACCGCGGACCACCGCATGCATGCCGAATGGGGCCGTATCGATGGAGCGACCGCCGACCGCCTGAACGCTACGCGTGCCGCGGGCGGGCGGGTGATCGCGGTCGGCACGACCTCGTTACGGCTGATCGAGAGTGCGACCGGCGAGGATCAGGTGGTGCGCCCGTTCGATGGCGACACCGCGATCTTCATCACGCCCGGCTATCGCTTTCGCGGCATCGACGGCCTGATGACCAACTTCCATTTGCCGCGCTCGACGCTGTTCATGCTGGTATCGGCGCTGATGGGGCTGGACGCGATGCAGGCGGCCTACGCGCATGCGATCGAGCGCGAATATCGCTTCTATTCCTATGGGGACGCGTCGCTGCTGCTGCCGTAGCGGCGCGTCCCCGGTCGCGTGTCAGCGGCTGCAGCCGCGCGGATTGTCGGCGCGGGCGACCGCATTGCCGGCCAGCGCGCCGGCGCCGGCGCCGATCACCGTGCCCAACGTGCGATCGCCGCGGCGGTCGATCGTCCGCCCCAGCAGACCGCCCGCGAGCGCGCCGACCAAAGTGCCGACGGTGCCGTCCTGGCAGCGGCGATAGCGATAGCGCGCGTCGCGGTCGTCGCCGCGGCGGTCGTATTCGGCATAGCGGGGGGCGCGGTTCCAGCCGTCGCGATACGCCTCGCGATAGGCGCGGTCGTGGTCGCGATAGCCATCGTCGTCATAGGCGCGCGCATCGTGGCGGTCGCCGTAATAATAATCCTGCGCCTGCGCTGCCACCGGGGCCAGTGCCGCCGTCGCCAGAGCGACCGAACCCAGACCGATCGAGACCTTCTTCAGCATCTTCTCGCTCCCACGACGCGATCCGCCAACAGGATCGCGATGGGAGTGACGTAGAAGCTGGCGGCTGAGCGCGTTCTGAATGCGCCCGTTATCGACCGTTCAGGCGCGCGTTCCGGCCAGTCGGCGTGCCTGCGCATAGAGCAGCGCGGCGATGCCCGCGAAGACCGCGACGCCCAGCAGCAGCGCGGGCGTGCCGTCACCGGCCACCAGCGCGAGCGGCGCATCGGTCCCCGCCTCATAGACGATGCCGGCGAAGATGACGTTCCACAGGCTTTCGCCCACGATCATGCCCGTCGCGGTCAGCACGCCCAGCCGCTTCGCTCCCTCCACGTCGGTGCGGCGGTCCGCCCAGCGGTCATAGACATGGCCGATGACCGATCCCGCCACGACGGTCAGCGTCGCCGCCATCGGCAGGTAGATGCCCAGCCCCACGCCCAGCGGGGGCAGCCGCATCCGCCCGGCGCGCCCCAGCGCCTCGTCCACCACGATCGCCAGCACGCCGACCGCGGCACCCCAGCCGATCATCGTCCAGTTGAGGTTGCCGCCCAGCACGCCCTGCGCCAGCGCGGAGATCAGCGCCGCCTGCGGTGCGGGCAGCGCGTTCGGCCCCGCGCCCGGCATGCCGGCGAAGCCGAAGGAGGTGTAGAGCAATTGCATCACCGGCGGCACCACCAGCGCGCCGAAGCCGACACCGATGACGAGCGCCACCTGCTGCTTCCACGGCGTCGCGCCGACCAGCTGCCCGGTCTTCAGGTCCTGAAGGTTGTCGTTGGAGATGGTGGCGATGCCGAAGACGATGCCGGTGACGATCAGCGCATAGGCGACCAGTGCCGAGGTTTGCGCCGGATCGCCCGCGGGGCGCCCGAACCAGCCGACCAGCATCAGCGAGGCGGCGATCACCGACAGGATGCCGATTCCGGACACCGGCGAGTTCGACGCGCCGATCAGCCCGGCCATATAGCCGCACACCGCCGCGATCACGAGGCCGATGACCAGCACGAACAGCAGGCTGGCCGCGATCAGCAGCAGCTCCGCACCCGCCAGCGGCCCGCCCGCGACGACGTGGTGAAGCAGGATCGCGATCGGCACCAGCATCGCCAGCGCGCCGCCCGCGACGATCGGGAAGGGCAGGTCGCGCTCCTCCAGCGCCACCGCCTCGCCGTGCGCGCGGCGGCTGCCGGCGAGCGAGGCGCGCAGCCCGCGCGCGACCGGGCCGGCGATGCGCAGCAGCGTCCAGATCGCCGCCACCCCGATCACGCCTGCGCCGAAGAAGCGCACGTCGTTGCGGAACACAATATTGGCCCATTGCGCGACATCGCCCGCCTGCGGCGAGGCGGCGGTCAGAATCGGCAGCACGATCCACCAGCCGACCGCGACGCCGGCCAGGATCGCCATCCCGGCCGACAGGCCGATCAGGTGCCCCGCACCCAGCAGCGCGAACGACAGGCCACCGACCACCCCGGTCGCGCCGCCGCCGATGCGGAAGAAGGTGGCGGCTTCCGCCGCGACCAGCCGGGTTTGCGTCAGGATCGCGAAGCCGGCCGAGGCGAGCGTGCTGGTGACGATCGCGCGCATCCCGCGCGCGCTGTCGGCGCCGCCGTGGCGGCTTTCCTCGCCCACCTTCAGCACCTCGGCAGCGGCGCGGCCTTCGGGATAGGGGAGGTCGGTGTCGACCACCAGCGCGCGGCGCAGCGGGACCGAGAACATCACCCCCAAGACGCCGCCGGTCGCGGTGATCGCGGCGGTGGTGACGAAGGGGAAGCCCTGCCAATAGCCGACCATGACGAGGCCCGGCAGGACGAAGATGATTGCCGCCAGCGTGCCCGCCGCGGACGCGACCGTCTGGACGATGTTGTTTTCCAGGATCGAGGAGCCGCGAAAGGCGCGCAGCACCGCCATGGAAATGACCGCCGCGGGGATCGAAGTGGCGAAGGTCAGCCCGATCTTGAGCCCCAGATAGACGTTGGCGGCGGTGAACAGCAACGTGATCGCGCCGCCCAGCAGGATGCCGCGCAGTGTCAGCTCGGCAGGGGAGGCGGACGGCACGGGCGGCGTGGCATCGGGACGGGACATGCCGGCAGCGTGGCACAGTTGCGGCCGGGCGGAAAGCGGCCGGCGCGACCGGCGGAGACTGTAAAGCGTGATGACTGGACCGGGGGGAGCGGGTCCGGCGCCGCTCACCCCGTCTGGCCGCGAATGCCGGTCCTACCGGCGACATCCCATCCTGCGCGCTGATCTGTTTTCGGGTGCGAGCCCACAGGCAATAGCCTAGCGCGAGGCCAAAAAAAAGGCCGGGCAAGGCCCGGCCGAAAAGTTTTTAGGAGAGGATGCCTGAAAGGCACAGTCCTTGTGCATCGCAGCACGTTTTTGTGCAAGTGCAATCTGCTTGCTGCGTAATTGCAAAAGCTGCAATCGTTTCACATCGGGCCGTCTCGACAGTCCGGCGCGAACCGCCTAGGCGGACGCCCTGGGCTTGGAGGCGGGCATGGCGGACGCGTTGCGGGTGGCATTGGCGGGACTGGGGACGGTCGGGGGCGGCGTGATCCGCGTCCTGGACGCCAATCGTGATCTTATCGCCCGCCGCGCCGGACGCCCGATCGAGGTGGTGGCGATTTCCGCACGCGATCGCGCCAAGGATCGCGGCATCGATCTGTCGCGCTTCGACTGGATCGACGACACTGCGGCAATGGCCGATGTCGATGCCGATGTGATGGTGGAACTGATCGGCGGCTCCGACGGGCCGGCGCTGGCGCTGGCGCGGCGCACGCTGGCCGCGGGCAAGGGGCTGGTCACCGCGAACAAGGCGCTGCTGGCGCACCACGGGCTGGAACTGGCGCGAGCGGCGGAGACGAACGGCGCCGCGCTGAAGTTCGAGGCCGCGGTCGCGGGCGGCATCCCGGTCATCAAGGGCTTGCGTGACGGGGCGGCGGCGAACGTGATCGCGCGCGTCTATGGCATCCTGAACGGAACGTGCAATTTCATCCTGTCCAAGATGGAGGCGGAGGGCCGCGACTTCGCGGAGGTGCTGGCGGAGGCGCAGGCGCTGGGCTTCGCGGAGGCGGATCCGTCGTTCGACATCGACGGCGTGGATGCGGCGCACAAATTGTCGATCCTCGCCAGCATCGCGTTCGGCACCGCGCCCGCGTTCGGCGAGGTCGCGATCGCTGGCATCCGGCACGTGTTGGCGGCGGATATCGCGGAGGCGGCGGCGCTCGGCTATCGCATCCGCCTGATCGGCGTGGGCGAAATGGGCGCGGACGGGCTGCTGCAACGCGTCCGCGCGCATCTCGTCCCCGCCGCGCATCCGCTGGCGCATGTCACCAGTGCCACCAATGCGGTGGTGGCGGAGGGCGATTTCGTCGGCCGGCTGCTGTTCCAGGGCGCCGGCGCGGGCGAGGGGCCGACCGCGAGCGCGGTGGTCGCCGACCTGATCGATATCGCGCGCGGCGAATTCGGTGCGCCTTATGCGATGCCCGCCGACGCACTGACTCAGGCGACCCGCGCGGACGGCGGCGAGCGGCGCGGCCGTGCCTATCTGCGCTTCGCGGTGCCCGACCGCGTCGGTGTGCTGGCGGAACTGGCCGCGGCGATGCGCGATGCGGGGGTGTCGATCGAGAGCCTGATCCAGCGCGGCGCGCAGGCGGACGGCCATGTGCTGGTCGTGATCGTCACCCACGACGGACCGGAACGCTGCGTGGCCGCGGCGCTGGAGCGGCTGCGCGGATCGCAGAGCGTGATCGGCGAGCCGATGTGGATGCCGATCCTGGCGTGACGCTGCTCCGGCGCTGGGGTCGATCGACATTCAGCTTTTGTGGCGAGAGAGTCGTTCACGTCCCTCTTCGTCATCCCCGCGAAGGCGGGGATCCATTGACGCTGCCGTGGCGGATTGAGCCGCATCACCTGCGTGTATGGATTCCCGCCTTCGCGGGAATGACGGAGCGGAGGAGGAAAGCGCTGAATGTCGATCCGGCCTAGGGTAGAACTCGGCCCGTCGGCGGCGTGTCGTCGAGCGGGATCGGGATGCGATTGCTCTTGTCGGGCTTGCGGCGGAACAGTTTCCCCGCACCCTTGCCCGCATCCACGATCAGCCGCCCCGTGCTGGTGCCCTCGCCCGGATCCTCGCAGCAGCTGCCGGGCGCCACCAGCTTCTGCACGCCGCGAATCAGCGCGGTGCCCATGCCCAGCACGTCGACGCCGACCTGACAGCCGCCGGTCAGCGAGGCGCAAGGCGACGCCTCCGCCGCCAGCGCACCGGTGCCGGTCCTCGCGCGGTTGACCGGGACAGGACGCGGCGACACCGCCTCGTTGGGCAGGGGAAGCGCCTGTTCGGGCAGCGGATCGGCGCACACCACGATCTCGTCCGGCGCCTTGCCGCGCGTGCAGGGCTGAACTGCGACCGGCGCCAGGATCGAGAACCGCTCCGGCGCCCGCGCGGCCGGGGCCGCCTGCAACAGGATCGCCGCCCAGATCATGCGGCCAACCTGCGCGTGGGGCAGCGCGGCGTCAATGCCGGCGCTAGGGCTTCAGCGCCACGTCGTCGCGATCGTCCAGATCACCGTCTTCCGCGACCGCATCGTCGTCGAAATCCTCCTGCATCTCGTCCTCCGCGACGTCGGAATCGTCCTGCTCGACGCTGCCGTCGGTCTGGCCGACCTCGCCATCGGTCAAGTCCAGTTCGTCCTCGTCCTCCGCATCGTCGTCCTCGCCGACGTCGGGATCGAGATCGACGATGATCGTGCCGTCGCTGGGGCCGTCGCGCGTCGCCTCCAGGATCTCCGCACGCTGGCTCTCGTCATAGCCATCCTCGTCATAGCCGTCGTCGCCGGAACCCTGGCCATGGATATGCTGACCGCCCATGATGAACCTCCTGCTGGGTGGGCGGGGAACGGCAGACCGCGGCGCGCGGTTCCGCCGCCCCGCTAGCATGACGCACGCGAAACGCCTATCTGTCGGAGAACATTCGACAGGATTGCACGATGCTCGACACCCCCGCCGCCCAGGTTCCGACGCTGAGCCTGACCGATCAGGATCGCGATCCCGATGCGTTCGCCGCTGCGCTGGGTGGCTCGTTCGAACGGTTCGGCTTCGCGATCGTCGCCGATCATGGCGTGCCGCAGCCGCTGATCGCGCGCGCCTGGCGCGAGACGGAGGCGCTGTTCGCGCTGCCCGAGGCGGAGAAGCGCGGCTATCACGTCGCCGGGGGCGGCGGTGCGCGCGGCTACACCCCGTTCAAGACTGAGATCGCGAAGGATGCGCGCCACGTCGACCTCAAGGAATTCTGGCACGTCGGGCGCGAACTGCCCGCGGGGCATCGCTTCGCCGACGAGATGGCGGCCAACATCTGGCCGGCACGGCCGGAAGGCTTCAAGGACACGTTCGTCGAACTGTTCGCCGCGTTCGACCGCGCCGGCGACCGGCTGCTGTCCGCGATCGCACGGCATCTGGGGCTGACGCCCGACTGGTTCGATCATGCCGTGAAGGACGGCAATTCGGTGCTGCGGCTGCTGCACTATCCGCCGATCCCGGCGGACGCGGAGGGCGTGCGGGCGGGCGCGCACGAGGACATCAACCTCATCACGCTGTTGTTGGGGGCGGAGGAGGCTGGGCTGGAACTGCTCGACCGCGCGACCGGGCAATGGCTGGCGGTGAAGCCGCCGGAGGGCGCGATGGTCGTCAATGTCGGGGACATGCTGCAACGGCTGACCAACCACGTCCTGCCGTCGACCACCCACCGCGTCGTCAACCCGCCGCCTGAGCGGCGCGGGCATTCGCGCTATTCGATGCCCTTCTTCCTCCACCCCGCACCCGATTTCCTGATCGAGACGCTGCCGCAGACGGTCACCGCGGAGAACCCCGACCGCTATCCGCAGCCGATCACCGCCAACGGTTATCTGCGCGAGCGGCTGGTGGAGATCGGGCTGATCAAGCCCTGACGTGCGGATGGCGTGCATGACCGGCATGCCCGGCTGAACCTCAGGTGATCCGGTCCGGCACCTCCGCCGCATCGGCCGCGATCGCGCTGTCGGGGGCCATCGCCTCCCAGGGGAAGACGAACCAGTCCTTGGTCACGTCGCGATCGATCGTGCGCGCGGCATAGTCGACGCGCTGGTGCGAGCGGACATTGTCGATCAGCGTGGCGAAGCGCACCGCCCCTGACGGCGCCTCTTCAAGCGCCATCATCGCGCGCAGATGGCCGATCGTGCGGCCGCTGTCGTTGATATCGTCGACGAACAGCAGCCGCTCGCCGGCGCGGGTGCGCGCGGCCAGCCTGGCGATGGCGTCCGCGGCCAGTTCCTCCGATTGCGACGAATAGTCGACCGACCGCATCGGCCACCCCGTCGCGTGGCTGAGATACACCGCCGGGATCAGCCCGCCGCGACCGATGCCGATGATATGCGTCGGCATCCAGTCGTCGGCCCGGAGCGCGCCGGCAAGCGTGCGGATGAGCGCGACGATGTCGGCATGCGGGATGGCGGTGAAGATCGGCATCGGGGCGGCCTAGCAAGTGGCGCTACCGTCGTCATCTTCGGCATAGATTCGGCGAAGGCCGGGGAGAGGGTAGCGCGCTATCGCCGCAGCAGCCCGCCCAGCACCCCGCGCATCACCTGCCCCAGCAGCCCGCCGCCGCTCCTGCCGCGGCCGGAGCCCAGCACCGCCTTGGTCACCTCGTTCGCGACGCTGCGCCCGATCGCGGAGGAGGCGGAGCGGCTGGCGGAGGTGAGCGCCTTGTTCCACGGGTTGTTCGCCGCCTCGCGCTCGGCGGCGCGGCGTGCGCGCTCGTCCTCGCGCGCCTGGCGATCGGCGTCGCGTTGCGCGGCGACGTGCGTGCGCTCGGCATCCTTCGCGGCCTTCGCCTGCTCCTTCGCGGCGAGCGCCGCCGCCTTCTCCGCATCGTCCTTCGCGCGGGCGGCGGCGAGCGCGGCGGCGGCCTCCTGCGTCTTGGCGGCGAGCAGCTCCTCCGCCGATTCGCGGTCGACGACGGTGTCGTATTTCGCGCCGATGCGGTCGGTCTGGATCAGCACGCGGCGCTCGTCGGGCGTCACCGGGCCAACGCGGCTGGCAGGCGGTGCGATCAGCGTGCGTTCGACCGGCGCTGGCGCGCCATCGGGCTGAAGCAGCGACACCAGCGCCTCGCCCGTCTTCAGCTCGGTGATCGCGCTGGCGACGTCGACCGCCGGGTTGGCGCGAAACGTTTCCGCCGCGGCGCGCACCGCTTTCTGGTCGCGCGGGGTGAAGGCGTTCAGCTTGTGCTGGATGCGGTTGCCCAGTTGGCCGGCGACCTTGTCGGGGATGTCGATCGGGTTCTGCGTGATGAAATAGACGCCCACCCCCTTGGAGCGGATCAGGCGGACGACCTGCTCTACCTTCTCCATCAGCGCGTCCGGCGCATCGTCGAACAGCAGATGCGCTTCGTCGAAGAAGAAGCACAGCGTCGGCTTCTCCGGGTCGCCGACCTCGGGCAGATGCTCGAACAGTTCCGACAGCAGCCACAGCAGGAAGGTGGCGTAGAGCTTGGGCGCGGCCATCAATTTGTCCGCGGCCAGCACGTTGACGATGCCACGGCCGCGGTCGTCGGTGCCGAGGAAATCGTCCAGCTCCAGCGCCGGCTCGCCGAAGAAATTGGCCGCACCCTGCGAGCGCAGCTGGAGCAAGGCGCGCTGGATCGCGCCGATCGACTGCTTCGACACATTGCCGTAGCTGGTGGTCAGCTCCTCGGCCCGCTCCGCGCAATGCGCCAGCATCGCCTGGAGATCGTCGAGATCGATCAGCAACAGCCCTTCGGCATCGGCGACGTGGAAGGCGATGGTCAGCACGCCCTCCTGCACCTCGTTCAGCCCCATCAGCCGGGCGAGCAGCAGCGGCCCCATCTCGCTGACGGTGGTGCGGACGGGATGGCCCTGTTCGCCGTACAGGTCCCAGAATTGTACCGGCGTATCCGCATAATGCCAGTCGGTGTCGCCGATGTCCGCGGCGCGCGCGGCGAAGGCGGCATGGGTCTTGGCGGCGGGCGAGCCGGCGAGCGCGAGGCCGGAGAGGTCGCCCTTCACATCGGCGACGAAACAGGCGACGCCGGCGGCGGAGAAGCCCTCCACCACGCCTTGCAGCGTCACCGTCTTGCCGGTGCCGGTCGCGCCCGCGATCAGTCCGTGGCGATTGGCGCGGCGCAGGTTGAGATGCTGCGGTGCCGTGCCACCGGGACCTGCGCCGATGAAGATGCCGTCGTCGCTCATGCCCGCTCCTCCACGATTGGGGGGAGCTTAACTTGACTTATCGGCAACGTCATCCCGAACCCACGTCGTCATGCCGGGCTTGTCCCGGCATCCAGGGTTCCGCAAGCCTCGCCAGCATTGGTGCGCGGAACCCTGGACCCCGGGACAAGCCCGGGGTGACGGAGGGGGCGCGGGCAGCCGCCTAGCGGATCTTCACCGGGATGAAGACGCCGCTGGTGCGCTGGCGGGTGATGTTGAGCAGCACCTGCGGGCGGCCCGCCGACTTGGCCGCGGCGACGATGCGCGCGACATCGGCGGCGGTGCGGACCGGCTGCGAGTTGATCGAGGAGATCACGTCGCCACGCTTCAGCTTCTGACCCGCATCGCTCGACGGATCGACTGCGCTGACCACCACGCCCTGCACCGTCGAATCGACGCCGACCTGGCGTGCGATCTGCGGGGTCAGCGGCTGGACGGTCACGCCGATCGAGCTGGGTGCGGTCGCCTGCGCGCCATCGTCGGGCATCGCATCGTCGTCGTCCCCGGCACCGGTCAGCGAGGCGAGCTGATCCTCCGACGGGCGGGTCGCGACGGTGGCGGTGAGCGTCGTCGGCTTGCCGTCGCGGATGACGTTCATGCGGATCGTCGACCCCGGCGCCGCATTGGCGACGAGGTAGGACAAGGTGCGATCCGGCGTCACCGCCTCGCCGTTGATCTGCGTCACCACATCGCCCGCGCGCAGGCCGGCGCGCGCGCCCGGGCCGCCCGGCTCGACCCGGCCGATGATCTCGCCCTGGTTCTTGGGCAGGCCGAGCGCGGCGGCGATGTCGTCGTTCACCGGCTGGATGCCGACGCCCAGATAGCCGCGCTGGACCTTCTGGCCCTTCATCAGCGTATCGAGGATCGGCTTCGCCTCGCTGGCAGGGATGGCGAAACCGATGCCGATGTTGCCGCCCGACTGCGAATAGATCTGGCTGTTGATGCCGATCACGTCGCCGTTCATGTTGAACATCGGGCCGCCCGAATTGCCCTGGTTGATCGCGGCGTCGGTCTGGATGAAACTGTCGAACGGACCGTTCCCGGTAGCGCGATGCACCGCCGAGACGATGCCCGCGGTCACCGTGCCGCCCAGCCCGAACGGCTGGCCGATCGCGACGACCCAGTCGCCGACGCGCGCTTTGGTCGAATCACCCAGCCGGACGAACGGCAGCGGCGTGCCCGATTCGATCTTCAGCACCGCCAGGTCGGAGGTGGGATCGCGCCCGATCAGCTTCGCCTTATATTCCTTGCGATCCTGCAAGGTGACGGTGATCGATTCGACGGTCGCCCCGCGCGCGGCGGGGGCGATGACGTGGTTGTTGGTGACGACATAGCCGTCGGCGGAGATCAGGAAGCCGGAACCCAGCGACTGGCCCTCGCGCGTGACGGGCGCACCGCCGCTGCCGCCCCCACCGCCGCCGAACTGGCCGAACAGCTCGCCGAACGGCGTGCCCGCGAACGGGTTCGCCTGCTGCTGGACGGTGACCTTCTGCGTGGTGGAGATGTTGACGACCGCGGGCTGGAGCTTCGCGACCATGTCGGCGAAGCTCATCGGGGCGCCGGCGCGTGGCGCGGCGGCGTTGATCGCGCCGGGCTCGTTCTGAGCGACCTGCGCGGTGGCCGGGTTCTGCAGCGTCAGCGACGCCGCGGTGCCGCCGAGGAGGATGGCGCCGGTGAGGGCGTAGGCGTACCGCACTTTCTTCATGTCCTCTCAATCACCCGTCAATGTAAGGGGAACGACGCGTCGCACAGTGTCGATCGTGCGATGAACGCCGATTGAATATGAACGCGGGACAACGGCTTTCTGTCCCGGGCCGGGCCAAGGCCGCCGATGTTGGCGATGTCAGCGCCCACGGCCGTTGAATTCGCGCAGATAGGCGTTGTTGGGGCTCATGATGATGTTGGTCGAGCCTTCCGGACGCGGCCCGCCATCGGCGCCGAAGGTATGCCGATAGCTCTGCATCGCGCGATAGAAGTCGTAGAAGTCGGCATCCTTGCTGAAGGCATCGGCATAGATGCGCGCGGCCTGCGCATCCGCCTCGGCGCGGACGATCTGCGCCTGCTTCTGGCCCTGGGCACGAATCGTGTTCGCCTCCTGCTGCCGCGCGGTGCGCATCCGCTGGAGCGCGCTGTCGAGCGGGCTGCCCTCCGGCAGGTCGGCATGCTTGATGCGGACGTCGACGATCTCCGCACCGTACTGGCGCGCATAGCGCTGCAGCGAGTCCTGGATCGCGTCCATCACGCGGCCGCGCTCGGGGCTGAGCAGGATCGAGAAGGGCACCTTGCCCAGTTCGTTGCGCAGCGCGGTGCCGAGCAGCGGGCGCAGCTGGTCCGCGACGCGCTCCTCGGTGTTCGACGTGCTGCCGGTGGAGGTCACCGCCTTCAGCGGATCGACGATGCGGAAGCGCGCGAAGGCGTCGACGTTGAGCCGCAGCTGGTCGGTCGAGAGCACCAGCGTATTGTCGAGATCGGCGTCGAGCACGCGCTTGTCGACCCACACGATCTTGTCGACGAACGGGATGCGCGCGATCACGCCCGCGCCGGTGCGGCCGATGACCTGCCCCGGCTGCCACTGGTTGACCAGTCGCACCGGGTTGTTGAGCCGCAGCACGACCGCCTGCTGCGTCTCCGGGACAATCGCGAAGGTCGCGGCGGCGATGATGACGAGCGCGAGCGCGAGCAGGCCCGCGGCGACGGGATTGCGCAACCAGGCGGGCATCAGCGCTGCCCCCCCTGCTGCTGGGGTGCAGACTGGGATTGCGGCTGGGCGGCGGCCGGCGCGGCCTCCTGCGCGCCCGGTTCCGGAAGCCGGCGGGCGCGATCCAGCGGCAAGTACGGCGTCACACCCGGCGTTTCCACGATCGTCTTGTCGGTCCTGGCCAGCACGGCCTCCATCGTCTCGTAATACATGCGGCGACGCGTCACCTCGGGCGCGAGGCGATATTGTTCGTACACCTGGTCGAACGCCGATGCCTCGCCCTGCGCGCGCGCGATCACCTGCTGCGAATAGCTGCGCGCGTTGTTGAGGTTGCCGACCGCCTCCTGCTGCGCGGCGGTGACGGCGTTGAAGTCGTCGGCCAGCTGCGACGGCGCGGACGCCTGCTTGATCGACACGCCCTGGACGCGCACGCCGGCCTGATAGCTGTCGAGGATCTGCTGCATCATCTGCGCCACGCGCGCCTCGATCGTGGTGCGGCCCGCGCCGATCGCCTCGGTCAGGGTCGTCGTCGCCAGCACCGCGCGCATCGCGCTCTCCGCGGTGGCGCGCACGGTCTGTTGCGGATCCTTGATCTCGAACACGTAATTGCGCGCATCCGACACGCGCCAGCGCACCGTATAGGCGAGGTCGATGATATTCTGGTCGCCGGTCAGCACCATCTCGCCCCCGTCCTGCGGGAATTCGTCGGTGCGCACCTGCTCCACGTCGACCTTCACCACGTTGACGAAGGGGGCGGGCAGCGTGACGCGGATGCCCGGCTCCAGCTCGCCCGAATAGCGGCCGAGATAGGTGACGACGCCGCGCTGCTGCGGCCCGATCTGATGCACCGAGGTGAAGATCACCCACAGCCCGACCAGCAGCGCCGCGCCGATCATCCACAGCGCGCGTGCGTTGGCGCCCAGCGGCAGTTGCGGCCCGCCGCCGTTGCCTCCCCCGCCGAAGCCGCCGCCACCGCCGCGCGCCTTCTTCAGGAAATCGTCGAGCGCGGTCGGCTTGTTCGTCGGGCGACGCCCGCCGGGCGGCACCGACCACGGGTTGCGCGGGCCGGCATTGTCGTCGTTGCCGCCGCCCCAGGGGCCGTTGGAATTGTCGGCGGCAAGGATGATCGGGCGCCGGAGCCAGCGTCGCAGGATGGTCATGAGGGTCTTTATAGGTGTCGCGGTGGCGAAAAACAGTGGCAAGCCGCCTCGCCGCGCGTAACGGATCGTTGCCATGGACGAAGTAGCAGTGAAGGCGGCCGTTTCCGCGGTCGCGGGAACGCGCGCGACGGTGCGGGTCGAGGGGCGGCGGATCGGCGTGGTGATCGACGCCAGCGGGCTGGATGCGCCCGCGCGCGACGCGCTGGAGGCGAGCGTGCGGATGGCGGCGGCGGTGCCGGGCTATGAGGTGCGTACCGTCGTCACCGCGGAGCGCGCGGCGCGGCGCATCGTCGCGGTGGCCAGCGGGAAGGGCGGGGTGGGCAAGTCGACGCTGTCGGCCAATCTCGCCATCGCGCTGGCGCGCGCCGGGCGGCGTACCGGGCTGGTCGATGCCGATATCTACGGTCCGTCGCAGCCGCGGCTGATGGCGGTGGAGGGCACCCGCCCCGAGGCGCGCGACAAGGTGCTGCTGCCGGTGGCGACGCCCTATGGCGTGCCGCTGTTGTCGATGGGGCAGCTGGTGGAGCCGGGGCGCGCGCTGGCGTGGCGCGGGCCGATGACCGCGGGCGCGCTGGGGCAGCTGGTCGAGGCGGACTGGGGCGTTACCGATACGCTGGTGGTCGATCTGCCGCCCGGCACCGGGGACGTCCAGCTGACGATGGTGCAGAAGCATCGCCCGGCGGGCGCGGTGATCGTGTCGACGCCGCAGGACCTGGCGCTGATCGACGCGCGACGCGCGATCGACCTGTTCCGCAAGGCGGGCGTGCCGATCATCGGGCTGGTCGAGAATATGGCGGGCTATGCCTGCCCGCATTGCGGCGAGGTGTCCGACCCGTTCGGGCGCGGCGGCGCGGAGGCCGCGGCGCGCGAGGAGGGGATCGCGTTCCTGGGGCGGGTGCCGCTGGATATCGCGATCCGGCGGGCGTCGGATGCGGGGCAGCCGCCGGCCGCGGGGGCGGACGACCGCGTGTTCGCGCCGATCGCGGCGCAGGTGGTGGACTGGCTGGGTTCGCATTGATGTCGCCCCTGCGCAGGCAGGGGCCTATGTCTGCGGCGTCCTGGCGAGGCGTTGACACATGGCCGTCGCCCGTGTGTCGGCAGGTCTCAGTTACTCGACAGTGATAGGCCCCTGCCTGCGCAGGGGCGACGGCAACCCAGCGAGAGTGTCGGCGTTACCCTTTCAAAGGAGAGCCGCGATGCCGTTGACCGCCGATGCCGATATCAAGGCGCTGCTGGAGGAAACCCGCACGATCGCCATGGTCGGCGCGTCCGACCGGCCCGAGCGGCCGTCCTATGGCGTGATGGCGACGTTGCAGGCGCATGGCTATCGCGTGATCCCGGTCAATCCGCAGATCACCGGCGAGCATGTCCATGGCGAGTTCGTCTTCCGCGACCTGCACCAGCTGGGCGATGCGATCGACATGGTCGATATCTTCCGCCGCTCGGACAAGGTGGGCGAGGTGGTGGACGCGGCGATCGCGATCGGCGCCAAGGCGGTGTGGATGCAATTGGGCGTGATCGACCAGGCCGCCGCGGCGCGCGCGGAGGCGGCGGGGTTGAAGGTGGTGATGGATCGCTGCCCGGCGATCGACATCCCGCGGCTGGGCGTGGCGCGGGTGGGGGAGGCGGAAGGGGGCGAGGCGTAGTCTGTTTTTGCCCCTCCCCTTCAGGGGAGGGGTAGGGGGTGGGGGAGGTCTCACCGAGACCGGCGCCCGTGGCTTGTGACTGCCCCACCCCAACCCCTCCCCTGAAGGGGAGGGGCTTTTATTCCGCCGCGATCTTCGCCAGCAGCGTGCCTTCCGTCACCTGCGCGCCGGTTTCCACGTTCAGTTCCGCCAGCGTGCCGTCGAAGGGCGCGGTCAGGCTGTGTTCCATCTTCATCGCCTCCAGCGTCAGCAGCTTCTGCCCGCGGGTCACGGTCGCGCCCGCGGCGACCTCGACCGCGATGACGCGGCCCGGCATGGTCGCGAGGATCGCGCCGTCCGCCGCGCCGCCGGCCGCGCCGCCCGCGGCGCGGTACGGCGCCAGTGCCCAGGTCTGGCCGCCTTCGGAGATCAGCACCGCGGTGTCCTCGCGTTCGTCGGGTGCGGGCACATCGGCGAAATCGATTGCGACCGGCGCGCCGTCGAGCAGGAACATGCCCTCGCGCCGCGGAGCCGCGTTCAGCCGGAAGCCGGGTGCGAACGCCGGACCTGCCAGCGCGGCGGCGGCGGCGGCGAGCGCTTCCTCGCTGGGTTGCGCGGGCGGCATCAGCGCCTCGCCCTCGCGCGCGATCAGCCCGGTGTCGACGCGACCGGCGACGAAATCGGGGTGGTCGAGCGCCTCGACCAGAAACCCCGCGTTGCTGCGCACCGGCCAGACGATCGCCTCGTCCAGCGCATCGGCGAGCCGCTCGCGCGCCTCCTCGCGGGTGTCGCCGTGCGCGATCAGCTTGGCGATCATCGGATCGTAGAAGGGCGAGATGATGCTGCCCTGCTCGACGCCGGTATCGACGCGGACGTCATCCCCCAGGTCGAACGCCTCCAGCGTGCCGATCGAGGGCAGGAAGCCCTTGGCGGGATCCTCGGCATAGAGCCGCGCCTCGATCGCATGGCCGTGGATCGCGAGCTGGTCCTGCGTGCAGGGCAGCGGCTCGCCGGCGGCGACGCGGAGCTGCCATTCGACCAGATCCTGCCCGGTGATCGCCTCGGTCACGGGATGTTCGACCTGAAGGCGGGTGTTCATCTCCATGAACCAGATGCGGTCGGCGCGCAGTCCCTCGCTGGCGTCGGCGATGAACTCGATCGTGCCCGCGCCGACATAGTCGACCGCGCGCGCGGCCGTGACCGCGGCGTCGCACACCGCGGCGCGGGTGGCGGCGTCCATGCCGGGGGCGGGCGCCTCCTCGATCACCTTCTGGTGGCGGCGCTGGAGCGAGCAGTCGCGCTCGAAGAGGTGGACGACCTGGCCGTGGCGGTCGCCGAACACCTGCACCTCGATATGGCGCGGCGAGAGGATGTACTTCTCGATCAGGACGCGATCGTCGCCGAACGCGGCGGCGGCCTCGCGCCGGCACGAGGCGAGCGCGTCGGCGAAGGCGGCGGCGTCGTCGACCTGCCGCATCCCCTTGCCGCCGCCGCCCGCGACCGCCTTGATGAGGACGGGGTAGCCGATCTGCGCGGCCTCCGCGGCGAGGCGGTCGGTGGACTGGTCTTCGCCGAGATAGCCCGGCGTGACGGGGACGCCGGCGGCGATCATGCGCGCCTTGGCGGCATCCTTCAGCCCCATCGCGCGGATGCTGTCGGGGTTGGGGCCGACCCAGATCAGCCCGGCGTCGATGACGGCCTGCGCGAAGTCGGCATTTTCGCTCAGGAAGCCGTAGCCGGGGTGGATCGCCTGCGCGCCCGTCTCGCGCGCGGCGGCGAGGATGCGCTCGGGGACGAGATAGCTCTCGCGCGCCGGGGCCGGGCCGATCGCAACCGCCTCGTCCGCCTCGCGGACGTGGAGCGCCTGTGCGTCGGCCGCGGAATGGACCGCGATCGTGCGCACACCCATCGCGCGCGCGGTGCGGATGATGCGGCAGGCGATCTCGCCGCGGTTGGCGATCAGGAGGGAGTGGATCATGGGTGATTCCTGTTCCTCCCCGAGCTTGTCTCGGGGAGGGGGACCATGCGAAGCATGGTGGAGGGGTGGACGTGATGCTGAGGGATGTGGCGCCACGGGCGCGCCGCGGCGGGGTGAAGCGTGCCCGACGCTTGCGGCGTGACATGACGCTGCCGGAGGTGCTCCTTTGGCAGCGGCTGCGTGGCGCGCCGAACGGGTGCAAGTTTCGGCGACAGCATCCGGCAGGCGCTTACGTGCTCGACTTCTACTGTCTGGACGCGCGTCTCGCGATGGAGATCGACGGGCAGGGACACGCCGATCGACAGGATCGGGACGCGCGGCGAGATGCCTGGTTTGCCGCGGCGGGTATCAGGACCGTGCGCATCGCAGCGGCGCGCGTGCTGGCAGATGCGGATAGAACGGCCGCGGCGGTGCTGGCACTCGCCGTGTCGCGGCTGCCCCTCCACCACCCGGCTGCGCCGGGCGGTCCCCCTCCCCGAGACGAGCTCGGGGAGGAACGATAGCGTCGGTTCCCTCACATCCGGAACACGCCAAAGGTGGCGCGCTCCGGGATGGGGGCGTTGTGGCAGACGCGTAGCGCGAGGCCGAGGACGTCGCGGGTCTGCGCCGGGTCGATGACGCCGTCGTCCCACAGCCGCGCGGTGGCGTAATAGGGGTTGCCCTCCTCCTCATACTTGGCGCGGACGGGAGCCTTGAAGGCGTCGGCTTCCTCCGGGGTCCAGGTGTCGGCGTCGCGGTGGACGGTGGCGAGTACGCTGGCGGCCTGTTCGCCGCCCATCACGCTGATCCGCGCATTGGGCCAGGTGAACAGGAAGCGCGGGGAATACGCGCGGCCGCACATGCCGTAATTGCCCGCGCCGAAGCTGCCGCCGATCAGGATCGTGATTTTCGGCACACTCGCGGTGGCGACCGCGGTCACCAGCTTCGCGCCGTGCTTGGCGATCCCCTCCGCCTCGTAGCGGCCGCCGACCATGAAGCCGGAGATGTTCTGGAGGAACAGCAGCGGGACCTTCCGCTGGCAGGCCAGTTCGATGAAGTGCGCGCCTTTCTGTGCGCTCTCGCTGAACAGGACGCCGTTGTTGGCGAGGATCGCGACCGGCTGGCCGTGGATGTTGGCGAAACCGCACACCAGGGATGCGCCGTAGAGCGACTTGAATTCGTGGAAGGTGCTGCCGTCGACCAGTAGCGCGATCACCTCGTGGACGTCATAGGGCGCGCGGACGTCCTGCGGGACGATGCCGTAGAGATCGTCGGCGGGGTACAGCGGCGGGGCGCCGGCGGGCAGCGCGGCGGTCGACGGAGGCAAAGTGGCGACGATGTCGCGGATGATCGACAGCGCGTGCTCGTCATTCTCGGCGACATGGTCGACCACGCCGGAGCGGCGACCGTGCGTTTCCGCGCCGCCCAGTTCCTCCGCGGAGATGATCTCGCCGGTCGCGGCCTTCACCAGCGGCGGGCCGGCGAGGAAGATCGTGCCCTGGTTGCGGACGATCACCGTCTCGTCCGACATCGCCGGCACATAGGCGCCGCCCGCGGTGCAGCTGCCCATGACGCACGCGATCTGCGGGATGCCCAGCGCGGACATGTTCGCCTGGTTGAAGAAGATGCGGCCGAAATGCTCGCGGTCGGGGAAGACCTCCGCCTGGTGCGGCAGGTTGGCGCCGCCCGAATCGACCAGATAGATGCAGGGCAGGCGGTTCTCCTGCGCGATCTCCTGGGCGCGCAGATGCTTCTTGACGGTAAGCGGGTAATAGGTGCCGCCCTTCACGGTCGCGTCGTTGCACACGATCATGACCAGACGGCCACTGACGGTGCCGATGCCCGCGATCATGCCGGCGCCCGGCACCTCGTCGTCGTAGAGGCCGTTCGCCACCAGCTGGCCGATTTCGAGGAACGCGGTGCCGGGGTCGAGCAGGTGCTCGACTCGGTCGCGGGGCAGGAGCTTGCCGCGGGCGACGTGGCGCTCGCGGCTTCTGGCGTTGCCGCCCCGTGCGGCGTGCGCGACGCGGGCGCGCAGCTCGTCGGCAAGCGCGCGGTTGTGGTCGGCATTGGCGCGGAAGGTCGCGTCGTCGCGCGACAGCGCGGTGGGGAGGGTGGGGCCGGTCATCAGATCCTCCCCGTGCCGGGGAGGATGTTCAGCGCGCTCATGCGACGGCTCCGATCAGTTCGCGGCCGATCAGCATGCGGCGGATCTCGTTCGTCCCCGCACCGATGTCGAGCAGCTTGGCGTCGCGCAGATAGCGTTCGACCGGCCAGTCCTTCGTGTAGCCGGCGCCGCCCAGCGCCTGCACCGCGTCGCCCGCGACGCGGAAGGCGTTCTCGCTGGCATAGAGGATCGCACCGGCGGCGTCGAAGCGGGTCGTCTTGCCCGCGTCGCACGCCTGCGCCACCGCATAGACATAGGCACGCGCGGAATTGAGCGCGACGTACATGTCGGCGACCTTGGCCTGCATCAGCTGGAAATGCCCGATCGGCGTGCCGAACTGCTGCCGCTCGCGGACATAGGGCAGGACGGTGTCGAGGCACGCCTGCATGATGCCGAGCTGAATGCCCGCCAGCACGGTGCGCTCGTAATCCAGCCCGCTCATCAGCACGCCGACGCCGCCATTCTCCGGCCCCATGACGTTTCCGGCGGGCACCTCGCAATCGGTGAAGACCAGCTCCGCCGTGGGACTGCCGCGCATCCCCATCTTGTCGATCTTCTGACCGATCGAGAAGCCGGGCATGTCCTTCTCGATCAGGAAGGTGGTGATGCCGCGCGAGCCTTCGCCGGTCTTGGCATAGACGACCAGCACGTCGGCATGCGTCGCATTGGTGATCCAGAATTTGGTGCCGTTGAGGACATAGCCCCTGTCCGTCCGCTGCGCGCGCAGCTTCATCGAGACGACGTCGGAGCCGGCGGAGGCCTCCGACATGGCGAGGCTGCCGACATGTTCGCCGCTGATCAGCTTCGGCAGGTATTTTGCCTTCTGCTCCGGATTGGCCCAGCGGCGGATCTGGTTGACGCACAGGTTGGAATGCGCGCCGTAGCTGAGGCCGATCGAGGCGGAGGCGCGGGCGACCTCCTCCTGCGCCACGACATGTTCGAGATAGCCGAGGCCTAGGCCGCCGTCGGCTTCGTCGACGGTGATGCCATGAAGGCCGAGTTCGCCCATCGCGGGCCAGAGTTCGTCGCGCGGGAACCAGTCGTCGGCGTCGATGCGCTGGCTGAGCGGCGCGATGCGGTCGTCGGCGAAGCGGCGCGTGGTGTCGCGGATCATCTCCGCGGTCTCGCCTAGCGCGAAATCGAGGCCCTGCATGCGTCTCTCTCCATCCTGCTCCGTCATTCCCGCGGAGGCGGGAATCCATTCGCGCAGGTCGCGGCAAGAGCCGGACGGGCAGCGGCAATGGACTCCCGCCTTCGCGGGAATGACGGGGAGTTTATGCTCAAGAGCCTTGCGAGTAAAATTGCCGGGAGGCGCGCCAAACGATAGATGGCGTCTATGCTTGACCGCTCGCTGCTGCGCTATTTCCTCGCCGTGGTCGATCAGGGGAGCTTCACGCGTGCCGCCGCGGCGTGCCGCGTGACGCAGCCGACGCTGTCGGCGGGGATCGCCAAGCTGGAGGGGCTGCTGGGCGAGCCGGTGCTGATGCGCACCAGCCGGCGGGTGGAACTGACCGCGGCGGGCAGCCGGCTGGTGGGGCATGCGCGCCGGATCGAGGCGGAGTTCGCGCGGGCGGAGGGCGGATTGTCCGACGCGAACGTGCGGCTGATGCGGGTGGGGATCGTCTCCACGCTGCCCGCGCGGCTGATCCGCGCGGCGGTGGCGCGGGCGCTGGCGGCGGCGCCGGGCGAGCGGCTGGAACTGGTCGAGGGGCGCGATCGCGAGCTGGCGGCGGCGCTGGATCGCGGGCGCGTCGATGCGGTGGTGGCGCCCGACATGGGCGGCGCGGCGCTGTTCGAGGAAGGCTATGGCGTGGCGATGGCGGCGGGGCACGCGCTGGCCGGCGAGGCGCAGGTCGCGGCCGAGCGCATCGCGGCCGAGCCGATGATCGTGCGGCGGCATTGCGAGGCGCTGAGCGAGGTCAGCCGCCATTTCACCAGCCGCGGCGTGCGCCCGTTCATGGCGGCGCGGACCACCAGCGACGATCGCGCCGCGGCGTTCGTGGCGGCGGGGCTGGGGGTTACGGTGATGCCGGCGTGCTTCGCGGGCGATGGCGTGGCGGTGGTGCCGCTGGAGGGCTTTGCAAGGCGACGGGTCGTGGGGCTGGCGACGGTGGCGGATTCGGCGCGGCGGGTGGCGGACAGCCAGGTGGTGGAGGCGCTGGTGGGGGCGTTGCGGCGGGCGTCACCCCGGGCCTGACCCGGGGTCTATCGTGCCGCGAACGCATCGGCTTCAGTGTGCGCGGAACTCTGGATGCCGGGTCAGGCCCGGCATGACGGGTGGGTTTCGCGCGCTTCACACTACGCCTACACGTATCCGCTGACACGATAAGAAGAAGGGGGACGATGAGCCTGTTTCGCAGGAAGCCGATCGCGGTCGAGCAGCAGGCCGGCACGGTGCTGGCGCGCACTTTGTCGTGGCCGCATCTGGTCGCGCTGGGCGTGGGCGCGATCGTCGGTACCGGGATCCTGACGCTGATCGGCGTCGGCGCCGACCGCGCCGGGCCGGCGGTGATCCTGTCGTTCGTCATCGCCGGCGCGATCTGCGCCTGTGCCGCGCTCGCCTATGCTGAGATGGCGACGATGATCCCCGCCTCGGGCAGCGCCTATACCTATAGCTATGTCGCGCTGGGGGAGGTGATCGCCTGGGTGATCGGCTGGTCGCTGATCCTGGAATATTCGCTGGTCGTCTCTACCGTCGCGGTCGGCTGGTCGGGCTATGCCAGCGCGCTGCTGACGCCATGGGGCTTTCCGGTAGCGCTGACGCAGGGGCCGGAGCTGGGCGGCGTGGTCAACGTGCCCGCGGTGTTCATCATCGCGGTGGTGGCGGGGCTGCTGTCGCTGGGAACGAAGGAGAGCGCGACGCTCAACGCCGTGCTGGTGGTGGTGAAGCTGGTCGCGCTGGCGGTGTTCGTCGCGGTGGCGGTGCCGCATTTCGATGGCGCCCATCTGGATCCGTTCATGCCGTTCGGGTTCGGCAAGTCGGTGTCGCCCGATGGCGTCGAGCGCGGGGTGATGGCGGCGGCGGCGATCATCTTCTTCGCTTTCTACGGCTTCGACGCGATCTCCACCGCGGCGGAAGAGACGAAGAACCCGGGGCGCGATCTCGCGATCGGGATCGTGGGGTCGATGGTGGCGTGCGTCATCATCTACATGGGCGTGGCGGTGGCCGCGGTCGGTGCGTTGCGCTTCTCCGCCTTTGCCGACTCGCCCGAACCGCTGGCGCTGATCCTGCGCGGGATCGGGCGGCCGGGGTTCGCGACCTTCCTGGCGGCGAGCGCGGTGATCGCGCTGCCCACGGTGCTGCTGGGGTTCCTGTTCGGACAGAGCCGCATCTTCTTCGTGATGGCGCGCGACGGTCTGTTGCCGGCGTCGCTGGCGAAGGTATCGCGGCGCGGCACGCCGGTCCGGATCACGGTGCTGACCGCCTTGCTGGTGGCGGTGATCGCCGGCGTGATGCCGATCGACGCGATCGCGGCACTGGCCAATGCCGGGACGCTGGCGGCGTTCGTCGCGGTGTGCGTGGCGATGCTGGTGATGCGCCGCCGCGCGCCGGATGCGAAGCGGACGTTCCGCACCCCGCTGGCGCCGCTGGTGGGCACGGTGGGGGTGCTGGGGTGCGTGTATCTGTTCTTCAGCCTGCCGTCGAAGACGCAATGGTATTTCGTGCTGTGGAATGCGGCGGGGCTGGCGGTGTATTTCGCCTGGGGGCGGAAGCGCGCGGGGAGGCGCTTGGTGCCTGACGCCCGTCACCCCGGACTTGATCCGGGGTCCCGCTGTTGATAGGACGTTGCTGAAGAAGCGGGACCCCGGCTCAAGGCCGGGGTGACGTGAAACTAGGGATTCGGAACGATCCCCTCCCACAGATCGCGATGGTCGGCGTCGTGGCCTTCCATCCCCGGCTTGGTCAGGTAGCCGCGTGCCTCGGGGATGTGGCTGTAGATCATCCGCAGCGGCTTTTCGTGCCATTGCAGGTTGAACGCCCAGCGAACCGGAAAGAATTCCATCGACGAATAGGGCAGATGGTCGTGGACCCACCAGGCGATCCGCTTCCAGTCGTCGGGTGCGGTGAAGGCCTGCGCGAAGCTGGGGACGACGATGCAGGCGGTCGCGCCCATCTGCCCGGCGGCATCGCGGCGGTCCCAGATGTGGCCCGCGAAGTTGCGCTCGTTCGATGCGCAATTGTGCCCCTTGGCATTGCCGAGCGCGTTGACCTCCGCGGAGCGAAAGGCGGAGCGGATCGCGATGCGTCCGAACGCATCCTGCAACGGTTCCAGCAGATCCTCGCACAGCCGCGTGCCGGCGGCGATCGCCAGGTCGGGGTCGTCGGGGATGTTGGACAGGCCGTGCAGCGCGGCGATCTCCGAATAGAGGAAATCGCGCATGTAGAAGCTCTTCGACAGTTGGACCCGGCCCAGTTCGTTGAGCCGCGAGACGGTCTGCGGTTTCTTCACGCTCACTCTCCCCTGCACCCGACGTAGCGCGGGTGCGGGGGAAAGGCGAGATCAGCGCTTCCTGACGAATTCGGCGCGCAGGACGAGGCCCTTGATGCCGTCGAACTTGCAGTCGATCTCCTGTTCGTCGCCGGTCAGGCGGATCGACTTCACCACCGTGCCGCGCTTCAGCGTCTGGCTGGTGCCCTTGACCTTCAGGTCCTTGATCAGCGTGACGCTGTCGCCGTCCGCCAGCAGATTGCCGACCGCGTCGCGGACCTCGACCGCCGACGTGGCGGGTGCGGGCGCCACGTCGCCCGCGGCCACCCATTCGCCGGTCGCTTCGTCGTAGATGTATTCGTCGCTCATGATGCTCCCCCCGGAACGAAGAAGGGAGGGCACGATGGCCCTCCCTTCCGGTTTTCGATGATGTTTCCTGCGCTTAGGCGGCGAGGTTGCGCAGTACGTACTGGAGGATGCCGCCGTTGAGGAAATATTCCAGCTCGTTGACGGTATCGATCCGGCAGCGGGTCAGGAACTTCTCGGTGGTGCCATCCGGGCGCGCCAGCGTGACCTCGACATCCTGACGCGGGCGCAGGCCCGCGACATTGTGGATCGTGAAGGTTTCGTCGCCGGTCAGCTTCAGCGTCTCGCGCGTCACCCCGTCCGCGAACTGGAGCGGCAGGACGCCCATGCCGACGAGGTTCGAACGGTGAATGCGCTCGAAGCTCTCGGTGATGACGGCGCGGACGCCGAGCAGGTTGGTGCCCTTCGCCGCCCAGTCGCGCGACGAACCGGTGCCATATTCCTTGCCCGCGATGATGACGAGCGGGGTGCCGTCCGCCTTGTGGCGCATCGCGGCGTCGTAGATCGGCATGACCTGGCCGTCGTAGCGGCTCATCCCGCCCTCGACGCCCGGAACCATCTCGTTCTTGATGCGGATATTCGCGAACGTGCCGCGCATCATGACCTCGTGATGGCCGCGGCGCGCGCCATAGCTGTTGAAGTCCTGCTTCGACACCTGATGCTCCTGGAGCCAGGTGCCAGCAGGGCTGTCCGCCTTGATCGAACCGGCCGGCGAGATGTGGTCGGTGGTGATCGAATCACCCAGGATCGCCAAAGGCTTGGCCTCGATGATGTCGGTCACCGGGGCCGGGGTCATCCCCATCCCCTCGAAGTACGGCGGGTTGGCGACATAGGTGGAGCCGGCGCGCCAGGTGTAGGTGTCCGAGCCGGTCACGTCGATCGCCTGCCACTTGGCATCGCCGGCATAGACGTTGCCGTAGCGGGCGCGGAACATGCCGTCGTCGATGTTGGCGTTCATGAGGTCCGACACCTCCTGATTGGTCGGCCAGATGTCGCGCAAGTACACGTCGGCACCGTCCGAACCCTGTCCGATCGGCGTCTCGTTCATGTCCGAGGTCACCGTGCCCTTCAGCGCATAGGCGACGACCAGCGGCGGCGAGGCGAGGAAGTTGGCGCGCACGTCCGGCGACACGCGACCCTCGAAATTGCGGTTGCCCGACAGGACCGAGGCGGCGACGATGTCGTTGCCGTTGATCGCGGCCGAGATCGGCGCCGCCAGCGGACCCGAATTGCCGATGCAGGTGGTGCAGCCATAGCCGACGAGGTTGAACCCGATCGCGTCGAGGTCCGCCGACAGCCCCGCCTTGTCGAGATAGTCGGTGACGACCTGCGACCCGGGCGCCAGCGAGGTCTTCACCCACGGCTTGGGCTGCAACCCCTTCTCGCGCGCCTTGCGGGCGACGAGGCCGGCGGCGACCAGCACCGACGGGTTGGAGGTGTTGGTGCAGGACGTGATCGCGGCGATCACGACGTCGCCGTCGCCGATGTCATGCCCGCGGTCATCGACCGCGACACGCACAGCGGCGTCCTTCTTGTAGGTCTTGGCGAGGTCGGCGTTGAACACGTCGTCGACCTGATCCAGCGCGACCTTGTCCTGCGGGCGCTTCGGCCCGGCGAGCGACGGGACGACCGTCGACATGTCCAGCTCCAGCGTGTCGGTGAACACGGGATCGGGGCTGTCGGCGTGGCGCCACATGCCCTGCGCCTTGGCATAGGCCTCGGTCAGCGCGACCACCTCGTCCGGGCGGCCGGTCAGGCGCATATAGTCGAGCGTCTTGTCGTCGACCGGGAAGAAGCCGCAGGTCGCGCCGTACTCGGGCGCCATGTTGGCGATCGTCGCACGATCGGCGAGCGTCATCTGGTCCAGCCCGGGGCCGTAGAATTCCACGAAGCGGCCGACCACGCCCTTGGCGCGCAGCATCTGCGTGACGGTCAGCACCAGATCGGTCGCGGTGATGCCCTCGCGCAGCGCGCCGGTCAGCTTGAAGCCGACGACCTCGGGGATCAGCATCGACACCGGCTGGCCGAGCATCGCGGCCTCCGCCTCGATCCCGCCGACGCCCCAGCCGAGCACGCCCAGACCGTTGACCATCGTGGTGTGGCTGTCGGTGCCGACCAACGTATCCGGATAGGCGATCGACGCGCCACCCTTGGCGTGGTCGCCGCTCTCGGTCGAGGACCAGACGGCGTGCGCCACATACTCAAGGTTCACCTGATGGCAGATGCCGGTGCCCGGGGGCACGACCTTGAAATTGTCGAGCGCCTTGCTGCCCCACTTCAGGAACTCGTAGCGCTCCGAATTGCGGGCATATTCGAGGTCGACGTTATCCTCGAACGCCTTGGGCGTGCCGAATTCGTCGACCATGACCGAGTGATCGATGACGAGGTGGACGGGCACCTGCGGGTTGATCTTCGCCGCGTCGCCGCCCAGCTTCGTGATCGCGTCGCGCATCGCGGCGAGATCGACCACGCAGGGGACGCCGGTGAAATCCTGCATCAGCACGCGCGCGGGGCGATACTGGATCTCGCGGTCGGAACGACGCTCCTGCTGCCAGTCGACGATCGCCTTGATATCGGCCTCGGTCACGGTCACGCCGTCCTCGAAGCGGAGCATGTTCTCCAGCAGCACCTTCATCGAGAAGGGCAGGCGGCTGATATCGCCGAACTTCGCCTCGGCGGTCTTGAGCGAGAAATAGTCGTAGGACTTGCCGCCGGCCTGAAGCGTGGTGCGGGCGTTCAACGTATCCTGGCCGATGGCCGTCATGGGCGTGGTCCTTTCCTCAGGGCCGTCGCGCGCTCGGGGAGGCGGCGGGAACCGCGCGGGCACGGACGAAGACGAATATCCGGTATGGCGCGCGCGATAGCGCACAGGTGCGCGGGGGGGAAGGGGGGAGGGCTGGTTCGCTGTCGATGCGGCGCGGGGGGCCGTTTGTTCCGGGCGCGTAGTCGGGGGCGGGGTGTTCCCGCAAAGGATGGTGAAACGGGAAACCGGCACTACGGCGAACCGTGACCGTTGATGATGTTCCGCTCCTTCGATAGCCTCTCCCGATGCGGTTGTTGTTCATCTATGGGCCTCCGGCCTCCGGCAAGCTGACGATCGGTCGCATGGTTGCCGATCGTACCGGCTTCGCGCTTTTTCATAATCACCTGATCGTAGATGCGGTCGCAGCCGTGTTTCCTTTTGGCTCGGACAACTTCGTCCAGCTACGCGAGCGCTTCTGGCTCGATACGATTTCGGCTGCTGCGCACGCAGGACGGTCGATCATCTTCACCTTCGCGCCCGAACCCACCGTTGCCCCCGACTTCCCATCTCGACTGTATCAGGTGGTCGAACATGCCGGTGGCGAGGTCCTGAGTATCGCGCTCAACGTAGAAGACGCCGATCAGGAAAAGCGATTGATTGCCGCTGATCGCGCAAAGTTTGGCAAGCTGCAATCACTGGACCTGCTACGAGAGCTTCGACCAGCGATCACCGCGTGCATGAGTACGATGCCGCCTGCCACACTGAGGATCGATACAGGCCAAACTACACCGGGCGAGGCGGCCGAGGCGATCACGCAGCTAATCGGTTCGTCGGCGAGCGCTCGCTGACGCCGCTTATGCCCTTCCCGTTTGGGAATCCGTAGCGGGACGGCGACGCGGCTTCGTTCGCCGGTTGCTCCCCATGGCAGCGATATTCCCGAAATCCGTTCCCGACCGCTCTTTCCCGAAACGGTGAGGCAGGGACGTGGAAACGGGAAGGTCGCGCGGTTTTGCGCTGTCCTACACCCATCGCCTCGCGGTATCGACGGGCGGAGGGCGTGGGGGATCGGCGATGGATGGCGAGCGGGGTCATGGTCATGGCGGTGAGGTGACGGCGTTCCGGCATCGGCACGATGGCTGGACGCCGGCGCGGCAGGTGGCGTTCCTGCGTGCGCTGCGCGAGACGGGGTGCGTGCAGGCGGCGTGCCGGCATGTCGGGCTGTCCACCACCTCGGCCTATCGGGTGCGGCAGCGCATCCCGGCGTTCGGCGATGCGTGGGACCAGGCGCTGGCGTTCGTCGCGCCGGTGCTGGAACGCGCGGCGCTGGAGCGGGCGGTCGAGGGCTGGCTGGAGCCGATCATGTACAAGGGCGAGGTGGTGGCGCACCGGCGGCGCTATTCGGACGCGATGCTGCGGCTGTTGTTGCTGCGCGAGGACGCGCGCAAGGTGACGCCGCCGCCGGGGCGGCGATCCGACCTGCGGCGCGAGGCGGCCAATGCGTTGCTGAAGCAACTGCGGGCGCAGGCGCGGCGAGGGGGGACGCCGGAGCCGGAGTGAGGGGGCTTCAAGCCCCTCCCCTTCAGGGGAGGGGGTGGGGGAGGTCTCACCGAGACCGTCGCCTGTGACTGCCCCACCCCAACCCCTCCCCTGAAGGGGAGGGGCTTTAGAAGGATTACAACCCTTCGATCATCTCCGTCAGGACTTCGAGGCACGATACCGCCAGTGCCTTCGACCGTTCGCCGCTCCACGCGAATTCGGCGTCGGGGTTGGGGTCGTGGTCCTTGAACGGCATCTCCAGCGTCACCGATACCGCGCCGAAGCGTTCGGCGAGCTGGTTGGTCGACATGGCGAGGTTGGCGGTGCCCGGTGCGGAGCGGTCATAGCCCTTCTCGGTCTGGAAATCGGGGGTGTGCGCCGCCAGCCGCCGGCCGAAATCGTTGAACTTCGCGCCATGCGCGTCGGTCCATGACGGGATGCCTTCGTAGCCGGCGATGAAATTGGCGGGGATCGCTTCGTCGCCATGGACGTCGATCGCGAAGGTGACGCCGGTGCGGTCCATCTCCGCCAGCACGCAGGCGACCTCCGGGCTGCGCTGCGGCGTCGGGTTGGCCCATTCGCGGTTGAGGTTCACGCCCGCGGCATTGGTGCGCAGATGCCCGCGCCGCGTGCCGTCGGGGTTCATGTTGGGGACGACATGCACGGTCGCCGCCGCCAGCAGCGGGGCGGCGGCGGGGCTGGTGAGCCAGTCGAGCGCGCCCTCCATCCACCATTCGGCCATCGATTCGCCGGGATGCTGGCGCGCATAGAGCCACACCTGCTTCGCGCCGGTGCCGATCCGCAGATAGTCGATCGCCTGCCCGTCGAGCGTGGTGCCCAGCTCGCGATGGGTGACCCCCGGCCGCGTGGCGATGCGGGCGATCAGGCGCGCGTGCATCTCCATCGTATAGGGCGCGAAATAGGCGAACCACACGAGGTCGCCGTTCTCCGCGCCCGTCCAGTCGAACGACAGCACGCCGCCCTCGTAGCGCGTGTCGATCGTGCGCCACGCGGCGAGATCGGTCGAGGCGCGGGTGCGATAGCCGGGCCAGCCGAACGGATAGGCGCTCTGCCCCGCGTTCAGGATGCGGAAGGTGACGCGCTTCCCCGCGACGCCCGCCGCGCGGAAATAGAACCACTGGAAGAAGTCCGACTGGTGATCGTGGACGATCTCCAGATCGCAGCGGATATGGTCGCCGGCCTCGTGGATCGCCACGGTGCGGATGTTGCCGCAGTCGAAGGCGGCGTTGATGGACAGCGTCATTTCACCTCGATCGTGCGACCCGATTCGCCGGGGAAGTCCTTGAACATCGCCGATGCCAGCCGCGCCGCGACGGAGGCGGCGTCGGCATCGGGGGCGTTGGTGTCGGTCAGCGACTGCGCCTGACCCTCCCACACCGCATCGGCGCCGTGGCGGATGCGCACCGCCAGTTCGGTCACCACACCCCAGCGCGCGGGCGAATTGCCGATCGGGAAGTTGATCCCGCCGCCGATCCCGCCGCCGCCGCGCCAGCCGCCGCTGCCCGCGCCCGCCCCCAGCCCGATCCGCACCGGCGAGCCGCGCGGCGGCAGCGGGCGATCGGCGCGGGTGAAGCCGACGGTGGCGATATAGTCCGGCTTCGCGCCGGGCGCGGGGCTGGTGAAGCCGTTCTTGAGCAGCTCCGCCTGCACCGCGGCGGCATAGGTCTTGTATTCCAGGCTGGCGGAGGAGGGGCCGGGCAACGGCTCCACCGCGACGGTGCCGCGCTGCGCCACCGCATCATAGTGGAAGCGCGTCGCCTCCACCGGGAACACCTGCGGGCCGGAGACGCAGGCGGCCAGCGGCGCGGCGGCGAGGAGGACAAGGACGGCGCTACGCATGACGGACCCCCGGAAAACGGTATATCGTTGCGACATAGCAACGCGGCGGCGCGCCGCAAGGTCCGTGGTTCCGCCGGGGAGTCCGGTTGACTTTCGGGGCCGCGCTCTCTAGGCGGCGCGCTTTCCAGATTTCCAGCCGAAGAAGCGTCCAGCCATGAAGATCCGCAACAGCCTCAAGTCGCTCAAGGACCGCCATCGCGACAACCGCGTGATCCGTCGCCGTGGGCGCACCTATGTCATCAACAAGACGAATCGCCGCTTCAAGGCCCGCCAGGGCTGATTGAACGGCGTGAATCCGACGTCGGTCATCTTCGACGTCGGGCACGTCCTCTACGATTGGGATCCGCGGATCCTGTACGGGCGCCTGTTCGACGACGAACGGGCGCTCGACGCGTTCCTGACGACGGTCGTCACGAAGGAATGGCATTTCCAGCATGACGCCGGACGCCCGTTCGCGGAGACATCGGCCGAGCTGAGCGCGCTCTATCCGCAGCATGCGGCGATGATCGCGCTGTGGGGGCCGCGCTTCGGCGAGCAGATCCCGGGCACGATGCCGGGCATGGCGGCACTCGTCGACGAACTGGACGCGGCGGGCGTGCCGCTGTTCGCGATCACCAATTTCTCTGGCGAGTTCTTCGCCGATTTCCGTGCGCGCGAGGCATGGATGTTCGACCGCTTCCGCGACATCGTGGTGTCGGGCGACGAGAAGATGGTGAAGCCCGACCCGGCGATCTTCCGGCTGGCGCTGGCGCGATTCGGGGTGGCGGCGGAGGCGACGTATTTCGTCGACGACAATGCCGCCAACGTCGCCGCCGCGCAGGCGCTGGGGATCCGCGCGCACCTGTTCCGCGATGCCGACACGCTGCGCGCCGAGATGGTGGCGCTGGGGCTGCTGGATCAGACGCCGAACCACAGCGCCGCGGCGAGCGCCAGCACGCTGGGATAGAAGGTCAGCGCGAAGCCGAACGCGCGCGCCGCCGCCCCCTGGCGATAGCCGGCGTGGAACAGTACGCGGCCGGCGACGAACAGCCCGGCCAGCGCCGCCACCGGCGTCGCCGACCGTTCGAACGTGGCGGTGAGCGCCAGGTGCGCGCCGGTCGCCAGCACCGCCTGCTCCAGCGTGTTCTGCAGGATCGCGCGCGCGGCCAGGACGTCGGCCGAGGCGTCGGGTGCGGTCGCGCCGGCGATATCGCGCGCCGACAGGAACCGCCGCCGCGCCACGTCGCCGATCGCGGCGGCGAGGCAGAGCAGGACGAACAGGTCGGCATGGAACGTGACGCGCAGCCGCTCGATGAAGGGCTGCGCCACGCCGGCCCGCGCCAGCGCCACGCCCAGCACGACCAGCGCGGTCGCCAGCGCCGCGGCCATCGCGGCGGCGACGTGGCGCTGTTCGCGGCGGAAGGGTTCGGGCGTCATCGCCGCGCAGCATGGCGCCGCGCGATCCGTCCGTACAGCGGAACCGACCGCGCGCTGGCTCGCTGACGCGGCTCACTAGAACGGAGCCGCACCATGGAAGACGATCGCATCTGGGCCTTCGAGGAGAGCCTGTGGACCGGCGATGCACAGCATTACCGCGACTCGATCGATGCGGCCTGCCTGATGGTGGTGCCGACGCCGCCCTATGTGCTGGAGGGCGAGGCAGCGGTCGCGGCGGTCAGCGATACGCCGCGGTGGGAGCGGGCGACGCTGGACGACCGCCGCGTGGTGCGCCCGCAGGAGGGGCTGATCGTGGTCGGCTATACCGCGCGCGCCGAACGCGGCGAGGAGCGCTATGTCGCGCATTGCACCTCAACCTATCGCCGGCTGTCGCACGACGAATGGCGCGTGGTGCAGCACCAGCAGACGCCGCCGCTGGTGGCGGAGGTGCGGGGGTAGGGGCGCGTATACTTGCGTTTAAACTATCGCAGGTACCCCCTTTTACATCTGGCGACAAAGCGAGATGTAGATGCTTTATTGGCGGCTCGGATTTAATGGGCTTCCTTCCTTGTGAGGTGAGCGGCCTGTTGGCCGCTCACCTTAGTTATGCAGCTAGCGCTTGAATCATGACTCGCTTCGCCGTCGAGACGGCGGCTTCAGCGTTGGCGCGATGGAAGTATGCTTCGTTTGAACGAGCTACGATCGTTCGATTGGCATCGAAGCAATACCACCTCCACATGAAATCATGATCCATATGCAGCCAGAAGTTGAGGGAATCCATCGGAGCCTCTTTTGTATGGCTGTCAGGTGCAATTGCGATCCGTTTTCCTGCAAATCACGAGAGAAAACCTTATAGCTGCCAGAATTCCGGTTCAACGTTCAGTTAAGTCTGTGTGTGATCGCCCGTCTTCTCGCAAAGATCATAATAGGGCGATTATGGGCTCATGTGACTTACTCCTTCTTAACACAAGCGCTTGAAAATCGCTCGGCTCCGGATGGATCATCACCCGGAGCCGGCGGCTTACTCCGCCGCCACGCCGGCGCGGGCGAACATGTCGGCGGTGTCGCCCGCGTCCTCGTTCGCGGCCTTTCCGCCCTTCGCCTTCTGGCGCTTGTCGAACGAATCCCATACGTCGTTCCACTGGCCCTTGGTCGCGGCCTTCGAATATTCGGTCGCGCGGGTTTCGAAGAAGTTGGCGTGCTCGACGCCGTTGAGCAGCGGGGTGAGCCAGGGGATGGGATGTTCGTCGATCATGTAGATCGGCTTCAGCCCCAATTGGCCCATGCGCCAGTCGGCGATGAAGCGGATATACTTCTTGATGTCCTTGGGCGTCATGCCGTTGACCGGACCCATCTCGAAGGCGAGGTCGATGAAATTGTCCTCCAGCCGGATCGTCGTCTGGCAGACGTCGGCGATGTCGTCCTTCACCGCCTTGGTCAGGCACTGGCGCTCCTGACAGAAGGTGTGGAACATCTTGATGATGCCCTCGCAATGCAGGCTCTCGTCGCGCACCGACCACGACACGATCTGCCCCATGCCCTTCATCTTGTTGAAGCGCGGGAAGTTCATCAGCATCGCGAAGCTGGCGAAGAGCTGGACGCCCTCGGTGAAGCCGCCGAACATCGCCAGCGTGCGCGCAATGTCCTCGTCGCTGTCGACGCCGAAGTTCTGCATGTAATCATGCTTTTCCTTCATCTCGGCATATTCGAGGAAGGCGCCGTACTCGCTCTCGGGCATGCCGATCGTGTCGAGCAGATGGCTGTAGGCGGCGATATGGACCGTCTCCATGTTGCTGAACGCGGTCAGCATCATCTTGATCTCGGTCGGCTTGAACACGCGGCCGTATTTCTCGTGGTAGCAGTCCTGCACCTCGACATCGGCCTGGGTGAAGAAGCGGAAGATCTGCGTCAGCAGGTTGCGCTCGTGATCCGACAGCTTCTGCGCCCAGTCGCGGCAATCCTCGCCCAGCGGCACTTCTTCGGGCAGCCAGTGGAGTTGCTGCTGACGCTTCCAGAATTCGAACGCCCAAGGGTATTCGAACGGCTTATACTGTTTGGAGGCTTGGAGGAGGGACATGGGATTACTCCGACGGCAAGATTAGAAGATCAGGGATGAGATAAGGAAGAACCAGGCCAGCGCGACCAGGCCGGCGACCGTGCCGCCGATGGCGAGCGCCACGTTCAGCGTGCGACGCGCCCACGGCCGGTTCGGCTCCAGCCGCCCGGACATGCCCGCCCAGAACAGCAGGGCCGAGATGCCGAGCGCCAGCGAGATGGCGAACGAGGCGCTCATCCTTCCACGCTCCATTGCCAGATCGCGGTGGCGCTCATCGCGAGGACGATGCCGCCGGCGAGCGCCATGATGCCGGTCATGCGATAGGCATAGACGCGCGCCTCGCTTTGCGGGCGACGCAGCCGGAGGAGCAGCCACGCGCCGGCGAGCGCGAGGACGATGGCGACCGCGAACATGATCGCGGCCTGAAGCGGGAGCGTGTCGAGGGTCATGCGACCAACGCCTTTGTGGCGCGTTGCGCAGGCGGGTTCACCACAGGAGAATGACGATGGCCGATGCCAGCCAGATCAAGGAACACGCCAATGTGATCGGGGCGGACGGCGTGCATGTCGGCACCGTCGACCATGTCGACGGCGACCGCATCAAGCTGACCAAGAACGACTCGCCGTCCACGCAGGACGGGCGGGGCGCGAAGCACCATTATCTGCCGCTCGGGCTGGTGGCCGAGGTGGAGGGCGACACGGTGCGCCTGTCCGCGACCGCGCAGAACGCGCAGGATATGTTCGAAGAGGCGGAATAGACCGTTCGATCCCTCTCCCGGCGGGAGCATCAGGTGGACAGCGCCCCGCGCTGTCCAATCCATGCCGGGGGCATGGATGACCTGATGCTGGAGGGAGGCCCGCAAGGGCCGGAAGGGTGAGGGCGCTGCGGTCATGCCGTGGCGCCCTTTCTTGTGGTTGGGTCACCCTCACCCTTCCGCGGCTGCGCCGCTCCCTCCCTCTCCCGCAGGGAGAGGGAGATGTGGGTCAGGACGCCGTCCAGGTTTTCCATGACGTCGGTGTTGGTGACGCGCAGCGTGCGGAAGCCTTCGCGCGCGATGACGGCGTCACGGCGCGCGTCATCGGCGGCGGCATGGGTGTCGCCGTCGACCTCGATCACCAGCTTTTCCGAGAAGCACAGCATGTCGGCGTAGAAGGGTCCGATGGGCGCCTGATGACGCCATTTGAGATGCGGGAAGGCGGTGCGCAGCGCGCGGAGCAGGCGGCGTTCGGGGGTGGAGGCGTCGCGGCGGAGCGAGCGGGCGCGATCGACGGTGCCGGCGGGCTGGTCGTGGTAGAGCTTCATGTTGCGCTCCTTTTACTCGACCTCTGGCTCACCCTCACCCTTCCCACCCGGCTTTGCCGGGTGGGCCCCTTCCCTCTCCCGCCGGGAGAGGGAGGGAGGCGCGTAGCGCCGGAAGGGTGAGGGTGATCCGCTCACCCAGCCATGCCGTGGCGTCTCCCGGATGGCTCACGCCATCCGGGAGCGCCCGCACCTCACTGACACGCCAAGCACTCGTCATAATCCGTCGTCTCGCCGAACTCGTACTTCGGCTTCTCGATCGTGTTGTCGGTCTCCACCCCGCCGGCGAAACCCGCGCGCTGGACGCTCTTCGAGCGCAGATAATAGAGCGACTTGATGCCCAGTTCCCACGCACGATAGTGGAGCATCAGCAGATCCCATTTCTCGACATCGGCCGGGATGAACAGGTTGAGCGACTGCGCCTGGTCGATGAACGGGGTGCGGTCGCCGGCCAGTTCGAGCAGCCAGCGCTGGTCGATCTCGAACGAGGTCTTGTAGCAGTCCTTCTCGTCCTGCGTCAGGAAGTCGAGATGCTGGACCGAACCGCCATGCTCCAGGATCGAATTCCAGACGGTGTCCGAATTCTTGCTCTTCTCGACCAGCAGCTTTTCCAGATACGGGTTCCGGACCGAGAAGCTGCCCGACAGCGTCTTGTGGGTATAGATGTTGGCGGGGATCGGCTCGATGCAGGCGCTGGTGCCGCCGCAGATGATGCTGATCGACGCGGTCGGCGCGATCGCCATCTTGCAGGAGAAGCGCTCCATCACCCCCATGTCGGCGGCGTCGGGGCAGGGGCCGCGCTCCTGCGCGAGCATCATCGACGCCTCGTTCACCTGTGCGTTGACGTGGCGGAAGATGCGCAGGTTCCAGCTCTTGGCCATCGCCCCCTCGAACGGCAGCCCGCGCGCCTGGAGGAAGGAGTGGAAGCCCATGACGCCCAGCCCGACCGATCGCTCGCGCCCCGCGCTATAGGCGGCGCGCTCCATGCCCGGCTCGTGGCGGTCGATATAATCCTGAAGGACGTTGTCGAGGAAGCGCATCACGTCCTCGATGAAGCCCTTCTCGTCCTTCCACTCGTCCCACGTCTCCAGGTTGAGCGAGGAGAGGCAGCAGACCGCGGTGCGATCCTCGCCGAGATGGTCCTTGCCGGTCGGCAGCGTGATCTCGCTGCACAGGTTGGAGGTCGACACCTTGAGGCCCAGCTCGCGATGGTGCCGGGGCATGTTCCTGTTCACGTGATCGGCGAAGACGATATACGGCTCGCCGGTCGCCAGCCGGGTCTCGACCAGCTTCTGGAACAGCGCACGCGCGTCGACCTTGCCGCGAACCGACTGGTCCTTGGGCGATTTCAGCTCCCACTCCGCGCCGTCGCGCACCGCCTCCATGAAGGCATCGGGGATCAGCACGCCGTGGTGGAGGTTGAGCGCCTTGCGGTTGAAGTCGCCCGAGGGTTTGCGGATCTCCAGGAACTCCTCGATCTCCGGATGCGAGATGTCGAGGTAGCAGGCGGCCGAGCCGCGGCGCAGGCTGCCCTGCGAGATCGCGAGGGTGAGCGAATCCATCACGCGGACGAAGGGGATGATGCCGCTGGTCTTGCCGTTGAGGCCCACCGGTTCGCCGATGCCGCGGACATTGCCCCAATAGGTGCCGATGCCGCCGCCCCGCGAGGCGAGCCAGACATTCTCGTTCCACGTGTCGACGATGCCGTTGAGGCTGTCGGGGACGGAATTGAGATAGCAGCTGATCGGCAGGCCGCGGCCGGTGCCGCCGTTCGACAGCACCGGCGTCGCGGGCATGAACCACAGCCGGCTGATATAATCGTAGAGCCGCTGCGCGTGCGCGGCATCGTCGGCATAGGCCGAGGCGACGCGGACGAACAGGTCCTGATAGCTTTCGCCCGGCAGCAGGTAGCGGTCCTTGAGCGTTTCCTTGCCGAAATCGGTCAGCAGCGCGTCGCGGCCGTGGTCGACCTCGACCGGATACGGCTTCTTCAAGACGCCCTGCGTGGTGGTGGTGGTGGCGGTGTCGGTCGCCGCCTCGATCGTGTCGGTGGTCATCGCCTCGCCGTCCGTCCCTCTGAAATCCATGCCCGCCTGCGCTCCCGCGTTCCCGTATCGTTCGCGAATCGGGGAATGCCCCGATCCTACAAGGTCTTAGAACAGAACGGGAATCAAAAGGTCGCGCCGACCCTTCGCCTTCCCGTCGCGGCGGCGGTGACCGCCAGCGTCGTTCTACCACATCTGGGTCCGCCGATCGGCGTGACAGCTACAGATTGTGTCAGTTTGGGGAACGGCACAAGACGGTAAAAGGGTCCGCAACCGGCTCTACCGCGGGCGAAGGGGGCGGTGGCCGGCGGACGACGCGTGGACTTCCGCGGGGTTCGCGGATTGCAAGGGAACGGGGCGCGAACGCAAATATTTTCGGGCGGTCGCCTGGGTCTCTCCCTTGCGGGGAGAGGGAGGAAAGGGGCGATGTGGTCGCTTCTAGCCCTCTCCCCCGCGGGGAGAGGGTTGGGTGAGGGGCGGCCGCGGGCGGTGGCGCTGGTGGTGGGCGGTGCCGTGCCTCACGGCCCCTCACCCCGGCCCTCTCCCCGCAGGGGAGAGGGAGAAGGGGGCGACGTCGTTGCTTCTGGCCCTCTCCCCCGCGGGGAGAGGGTTGGGTGAGGGGCGGCCGCGGGCGGTGGCGCTGGTGGTGGGCGGTGCCGTGCCTCACGGCCCCTCACCCCGGCCCTCTCCTCGCAGGGGAGAGGGAGATCCGTTAGCGGCGGCCTTTGATCGCGCGCTTGGGTTTCCTGGCCGCGGCGGGCGGGACGTAGCCGGGTTCGCCGAGCCAGGCGCGTTCGCGGAACCACTTGGTGACGATATATTTGTCGCCGCGGATCACCGGCTTGCCCTGGTGGAGCGTGTAGCGGTTGGGCTTGCCGTCGGGGCCGATGTTGTTCCAGCACAGGATCGTGCCCTGCGTCGGCACGAATGCGTGGTCGAGATAGGCGAAGGCGGTCTCGCCGCCTTCCTCGGGCTCGTTGAGGTAGATCATCGCGGTCCAGGTGCGGTTGCCGCAGCGGTCGCGGTTGCTGGCGGTGTCGGGGTGGTGTTCCTCGAAATAATCGTGGTGCAGCTTGAACTCCTGCCCCACCGCATAGCGCTGGCCCTGGATCGGTTCGCCGCATTTGGGCGAGATGCCGAGCAGCATCGATAGCCTGAGGTCGAGCAGGCGCACGACCGGTGCGGCGGCGTCGAAGATGCACGTCTCGCTGGTGCGCGCGCCGGCATCGCCATAAGCGACGCGCGAGGGCTGCTTGTTGGCGTCGATGTAGCGCATCAGGATGTCGCATTCCTCGGGCGCGAGGAAGGCGGGCATCGTCCACAGCTCGACATGCGGGCTGGGGAAACGCTCCGCGCCCATGAAGCGGGTGGCGCGCAGCATATCCTCGTCGATGAGGGCCGCGATCGACAGGGGATCGGGAGCGATCGGTTGCTGGACAGTCACGCGCTATCTCCGTCGCGGTCGCGCTGCACGGCCGCCCTGCGAGGGAGGTAGGCGAACAGGGTAAAGCGCGCGTTAACGATGCTGGAGGAAAGGCGCCGTCACCCCAGGCCTGACCCGGGGTCCCGCTGTTATCCAACGTTGCAGAAAGAAGCGGGACCCCGGCTCAAGGCCGGGGTGACGAACGGAGGTCAGCCGCGCCCGCCGGAGGCGGCCTTGGCCAGCGGGGCCGGCTCCGCCGCCGGCGCGGGGGGGCTCAGGCGATCGCCGTCGACCGCATGGTCGAAGCGCAGCCCGGCGCGGCCGTCGCCGATCCAGCTGATCGTGGCGGGGGTCCATTGTCCCTCGCCCAGCTCGACGCGGACGGGATGGCCGATCGCCTCGTCGGGCAGATCGACCCCGTCGATCATCGCGCCGGTATCGGAGAGGTTGCGCAGCCGCACCTCGCCGCTCTCCTCGCCCAGCAGCAGCCGTACCGAGCGCAGCATCCGCTGGCGCGGCGCGCGGCTCTTCTTGAACCCGATCGGCACCGCGAAGCCGCCCGCGGCACCCAGCTGCTCGTGCACCTGCGCGGTGCGCGCGGGGCGGCCATAGACATAGCCCTGGATATGGCTGCACCCCAGGTCGCGGATCAGCGCGATCTCGTCCTGCTGCTCGACCCCCTCGGCGGTCGTCTCCATCCCCAGCGTCTCGGCCAGGCTGACGATCGCCTTGATGATCGCGGCGTTGCGGTTGCCCGGCTGGATCGCGCCGCGCACGAAGCTCTGATCGATCTTGATCTTGTCGAACGGCGCCTTCTTCAGATAGCCGAGCGAGGAATAGCCGGTGCCGAAATCGTCGAGCGCAAGCCGCACGCCCAGTCCCTTGAGCGCCCTGAACATCCGTTCCGACGAGGCATCCTCGTTGAGGAACACGCCCTCGGTGATCTCCAGTTCCAGCCGGTGCGGCGGCAGGCCCGACGCGCCCAGCGCGCTGGCGACGATGCCGGGCAGCGCGGGGTTGGCGAACTGGATCGGCGAGACGTTGACCGCGACGCGGACATGGTCGGGCCAGGTCGCCGCCTCCATGCAGGCGCTGCGCATCACCCATTCGCCGATCGTCTCGATCAGCCCGCATTCCTCCGCCACCGGCACGAAATCGGCCGGGCTGATGGACCCGCGCTCCGGATGGTCCCAGCGCAGCAGCGCCTCATAGCCCATGATGCGCTCGTCCGCGGTCGAGACGACGGCCTGATAGGTGAGGTGGAACTGGTTGCCGCCCAGCGCGGCGCGCAGGTCGTCCTCCAGCCGCTTGCGGTTCTGTGCGCCCTCCAGCAGCTCCTCGCGGTAGAAGCGGTGGACGCCGCGCCCGTCTGCCTTGGCGGCATAGAGCGCGAGGTCGGCGTTGCGCACCAGCGCCTCGGGCGTGTCGCCGTGAAGCGGAGCGACCGCGACGCCGACCGAACAGCCGATCGACAGCGTCGCGGACTGGATGTGATAGGGCAGCGACAGCGCGGCGATGACGCGGTCGGCGAGCATCCCCAGCCGGTCGCGATTGCCCTCGCCGGGGACGACCACCTGGAATTCGTCGCCGCCCAGCCGCCCGACGAGGCCGGCATCGCCGATGGTCCGCTGTAACCGTTGCGCCACCTCCTTGAGCAGTTCGTCGCCCATCTGGTGGCCCAGCGTGTCGTTGACCGCCTTGAACCGGTCGAGGTCGAGCAGCAGCAGCCCGGTGGAGGTGGGCGCGCCGCTGCGATGCGTCAGCGTCTGTTCCAGCGCGAGGCGCATGCGCTGGCGGTTGGCGAGCCCGGTGAGGCTGTCGAACAGCGCCAGCCGCGTGATCTCCGCCTCCGCGCGGCGCTGCTCGGTCAGGTCGGAGCCGGCGCCGGCGAATCCCTGAAACCGGCCCAGCTCGTCGATCAGCGGACGGCCGGAGATCGACCACCAGCGATCGGGCGCGCCATCCATCGCCGGGCGGATGCAATAATCCGCGAACGATGTGCGCGACGACAGATGGAAGGTCAGCGTCCGCTCGGTATCGACCAGCGCGCTGTCGACGCGGAACAGCGCGGTCAGCGGCTCGCCGATCGGCTCCACGCCCAGCCGGCGCAGCTCGCGCGCGACCTTTTCCGACAGATAGCGGACGCGGCCGTGGCGGTCGGCCTGCCAGAACCAGCCGGGGCCGTGTTCCTCGACGGTGGCGACCAGCAGGCGCGCGCGCTGCTGCTCCTGATGCGCGACGCGGCGCAGCCGGAAGGTGCGCTGCTCGACCAGCGCGAGCCGGGTCGTCGCAACGACATGGATCGCGGCCACCGCCACCGCGGCGAGCGACGCCTGGGTGATGCCGCGGGTCGCCACCACCATCGTCGCCAGCGTCGCCGCGAAGGCGATCGCGGCGGCGCGCGCGGGCTGGAACGCGATCGCGGTCAGCATCGTCGCGCCCAGCAGCGCGACCTGCCCGGCGGCGGCATCGTGCGGCGGCAGGGTGGCGGCGGAATCGAGCAGCAGCCCGATCGAGATCGCGATCCAGGTCGCCGCCAGCACCAGCGCCGCGATCCGCCGCACCGACGGCTGCCGCGCGGCGCGGGGATGCGCCAGCATCGCCCAGCCGGCGAGCGCGAGCGTCATCGCGGGCGCGGCGCGCGCCATGATCGTCGCGGGCGAATCGCCGCCCAGCCCCAGCGCGCGCTGCGCCAGCATCACCAGCCCGATCGCCGCCGCCAGCAGCATCAGCGCCGCGGCCGGCCACAAGGCGGCGCTGGCGGCGAGCGCGATGCGGCGCTCGTCTTCGACGATATCCTCGCGCGCGCCGCGCAGCCCGACCGCGTCGATCATGTCGCGCGGGGAGGGCAGGGCGGCGGAATCGAGCAGGCGGCGCATGGGGGAGATGGTAGGCGGGGGATGGTTACGGAAGGGTGTGCGGGGGACGTTTGCATGGCCGTCGCCGTCTCCGTCCCCGTCACCCCGGCCTTGAGCCGGGGTCCCGCTTCTTGCGTGGGTAAAGACAGAGCGGGACCCCGGCTCAAGGCCGGGGTGACGGAGCGATGGGGTGGATGGCGTGGATGGCTTGGGCCGGGCGGCGGTTGCGACGTTCGCGGGCACGATCTACAGCACGCGGCCATGACGACGACGATCCGCGAAGCCGACCTGATCGAGAGCGTGGCCGATGCGCTCCAGTTCATCAGCTACTATCACCCGATGGATTATATCCGCGCGCTGGGCGACGCCTATCGGGCCGAGCAGGGGCCGGCGGCGAAGGATGCGATCGCGCAGATCCTGACCAACAGCCGGATGTGCGCGGAGGGGCATCGCCCGATCTGCCAGGATACCGGCATCGTCAACGTGTTCGTCAAATGGGGCATGGACTGCCGGCTGGACGTGACCACGCGCTCGTTGCAGGAGGTCGTCGACGAAGGCGTGCGGCGCGCGTACCTGCACCCGGAGAACAAGCTGCGCGCCTCGGTGCTGGCCGATCCGGCGTTCACGCGGCGCAATACGAAGGACAATACGCCCTGCGTGCTGCACGTCGAGATGGTGCCGGGCAGCAAGGTGTCGGTCGATGTCGCGGCCAAGGGCGGCGGGTCGGAAAACAAGTCCAAGTTCAAGATGATGAACCCCAGCGATTCGATCGTCGACTGGGTGGTCGAGATGCTGCCGCAGATGGGCGCGGGCTGGTGCCCGCCCGGCATGCTGGGGATCGGCATCGGCGGGACGGCGGAGCATTGCGTGCTGCTCGCCAAGCAGGCGCTGATGGAGCCGATCGACATGGGCCAGCTGAAGGCGCGCGGGCCGAGGAACGATATCGAGGCGCTGCGGATCGAGATCTTCGACAAGGTCAATGCGCTGGGCATCGGCGCGCAGGGCCTGGGCGGGCTGTCCACGATCCTGGACGTGAAGATCAAGGACGCGCCGTGCCATGCCGCGGGCAAGCCGGTGGCGATGATCCCCAATTGCGCCGCGACGCGCCACGCGCATTTCACGCTCGACGGCAGCGGGCCGGCGTATCTGGAGGCGCCGAAGCTGGATGAGTGGCCCGACGTCAGCTGGACGCCCGACAAGGCCGCGATCCGCGTCGACCTCGACACGCTGACGCCCGACGTGGTGCAGTCGTGGAAGCAGGGCGACCGGCTGCTGCTCAACGGCAAGATGCTGACGGGCCGCGACGCCGCGCACAAGCGCATCGCGGACATGCTGGCGGCGGGCGAGGAGCTGCCGGTCGCGTTCCGGGGCCGCGTGATCTATTATGTCGGGCCGGTCGATCCGGTCGGCGAGGAAGTGGTCGGCCCCGCCGGCCCCACCACCGCGACGCGGATGGACAAGTTCACGCGCATGATGCTGGACCAGGGCCTGCTGGCGATGGTCGGCAAGGCGGAGCGCGGCCCGGCCGCGATCGACGCGATCCGCGATGCGAAGAGTGCCTATCTGATGGCGGTGGGCGGTGCGGCCTATCTGGTGGCGCGCGCGATCAAGGGCAGCAAGGTCGTCGGCTTCGAGGATCTGGGGATGGAGGCGATCTACGAATTCGAGGTCAGCGACTTCCCGGTGACCGTCGCGGTGGATAGCGAGGGCAACAACGTCCACCAGCTGGCGCCGCTGGTATGGCGCGAGAAGATCGCGAAGGAAGGATTGCTGGTCGGGGCGTGAGGGGGGAGATCGTCGTCGAACGCCCAATTGCGGACATTCTCGAAGCCTGCGAGAGTTGGTCTGTGAGCCGCGACCTAGAGAAAATTGCGTCTGATTGGATTGCGTTCGCTCGCTATGGGGCGAGTGAAGCGCCAGACCGGATTCACGCCGCCGGCTGGGTTTTGTACGATCTAGTGGAAGACGCGCCAGCTACAGCGTGGGACGTGATACAGATTGTTGTCCGAAGGCATACGTTGGGCGACCTATATTCATTTGCGAAAACAGAGGCCCAGGATATTGTCGGCCTCACGGCGGCAGGGCCTTTGGAAGATCTCATCTCTTCCTGTGGCCACGACTACATAGATGCCATCGAGCAGGAAGCGCACCGGGATCAGCGGATGGCTTGGACGCTTGGGGGCGTTTGGCAATCAACCACGCCGGACGAAGTCTGGTATCGAGTACAGCTCGTTGCTGATAATTCGTATTGGGAACGTCCGATGCGCAACGGCAGCTAACCACCAAAGTTCGTCATTCCCGCGAAGGCGGGAATCCATAAACGCTGACGTCGCGCCTCTATCGCCAGACCTGCGCGTATGGATCCCCGCCGCCGCGGGGATGACGGTGATGGCGGGGGCGGCGTTCTCACCCGCCCACATATGAGAAGAGGTTGCCGGATGTCGCCGTGGCGGCACCCGACAACCCCTAAACATGGTCAGCGGCCGGAGAGCTCCAGCCCGGGAGACCATGCAGGCCTCCAGAAATCCGTGGCGATCCGCGTTGACTGGGGGAGGATACCCCCCGCGGCGCGCCGGCGATCCCTAGAAGCGCGTCCCCCGAACGAACTGAACCGACCCCATTGCTGAACCATGAGACATCGGATCACCTCCTTTCGCTGGTTGATAACGAGCGCGGCCTTGTCGACCGCACCCGCAATGTGAGGCGGCGCGCGGGCACATGCAAGACTTGTATTTCGTGCGGAAACGGACGATTCTCGCCCGCTCGCGTCAACCGCGGCAATCCTCCACCACGCGCGCCAGCTCTGCCCAGGGCGGCAGCACCGTCGGCACCGTGCCGGGCTGTTCGATCGTGAAGCGCCCGCGGCTGAAGATCATCGCGTCGAGCAGCCGGTCGTTCGGATCGAGCCGCGCCGCGACATAGGCGGGGGTGCCGCCGGTCGGCTGCGCCGGGACGACGCGGGTCGCGGACGTGGTGCGGATGGTGAAGGCGCCCGGCGCCTGCCCCGCGCGCGACAGGAAGATCGCGCGTTCGCCGCGGTCGCAGCGCACCAGCACTGTCGCATCCGCGCCGGCGCGGCCATAGAGCGCGCGGCTGCCGCGGGCATCCTGCTGATAGGTCCAGGTGCCCGGGGTCCATGGCCGGTCCTGCCAGTCGACGGGCGCGGGCAGGGGCGCGGCGGTCGTCGGCACCGGGGCGGGGGTCGGCACCGGCGCGGGCGGCGGCGCGGGCGGGGGCACGCAGCCGGCGAGCAGGGTCGCGAGAAGCAGGGTCGCGGTGGAGAGGGGCGCGGCGGGGACGGCCGGTGGCGGGGAGAACGCGGGACGGGTCACCCCTGCGGCTATGCCGGAAGGCGCGCGCCGGCTCAACCGTGCGCCCCGGAACCGGCGCGGCGGGCCGTGGGTTCTCCGCGGCGACAGCTACATTCCTGATCGGAGACCCTATGAGCGACGACGCGCCGACGCAGATCCTGGTGCAGGCGAACGTGTCCGGCACGATGAAGGTCGACAGCCGCGACGGCGACCACATCGGCTCGGTCAGCGCCTTCATGATCCACAAGACGACCGGGCGCACCACGCATGCGGTGCTGAGCCTGGGCGGGTTCCTGGGGATGGGGAAGAGCTATTATCCGCTGCCGTTCGCGCTGTTGCAGTTCGATGCGGTGCGCGACGTCTATGTCGTGACGGTGGACCGACGGCTGCTGGAGGGCGGGCCGAGCTGGGCCAACAACGCGCCGGTGTTCGACCAGGCCTATGCCGACCGGGTGGCGAGTTACTACCAGGTGGAGCGGGAGAATCTGGCGTTGGTGTGAAGGCGAGTTTAGCCCCTTCCCTTCAGGGGAGGGGTTGGGGGTGGGGGAGGTCTCACCGAGACCGTCGCCCGTGACTGCCCCACCCCAACCCCTCCCCTGAAGGGGAGGGGCTTTTCGTTTCAGCCGCCCTGGATCACCCATTCATGGTTCTCGATCAGCCAGGCGGGGACCGGATGGCCGTCCGCATCCAGCGACGGGCGATAGCGGAAGCGTTTCTGGATCAGGCGGCAGGTGGTGTCGTCGAGCGTCGGGTTACCGCTCGACCGCAGGATCTCGCAGGTGCGGACGCGGCCGTCGGTCCAGACCATGAACTTGACCGTGACGGTGCCGTGGATCCCCGCCTCGCCGACCGCGCCGGGATAGTCGCCGTCGTTGAGCCGCCCGCGCAGCCAGCGCGGCGGCGTCTCGTCCATGCCGCCGCCATCGCCGTCGCCCCGGCCGCCGCTGCCGGTGCCGTCGCCGACACCGCCCGCACCGGTGCCGGGGCCGGCGCGCGGGGCGGCACCCTGCGTCGCGTCATTGCCCGCGAAGGGCTTGAGTGCGACCGTGATCGGCGGCGGGGGGCAGCGGCACGACCACGATCGGGCGCGGGGCGGTGACCTCGGTCGCCTGCGAGCGGATATTGGGCGGCGCGGCGCGGCCGGACGGGCGGGAAGTGTGCGTCTTCTTCGGTATCACCTTCGCGGGCGGTCGCGGCGGGGGCGGGGGCAGGACGCGGAACAGCGCGAGGCCGTCGTCCACCTTCGCGCGGATCGTGGCCCCGGCGAGGCCGGTCAGCAGCGCCCAGCCCATCGCCGCGGTGACCGCGGCGGCGGCCAGCGCGGCACCGAGGCGTTCCTGGCGGGGCGGGGCGTACATGGGATTGGGTCTAGCGTGGGTGGGATGAATGGGGGCTGAGGGGGGCTGGGGGTACAGAGGCCGCGCCCATCCTCTTCGTCATGCCGGACTTGTTCCGGCATCCAGGGTTCAGCGCGCCTCACCCTCGCTGGGTGAGCGGAACCCTGGACCCCGGAACAAGTCCGGGGTGACGATTGCGTGGGGTGAGGGGCGCGCCACCGTCATCTCTTACCGCCGAACTTGCGCTGGGTCTTGCCGAAGCGGGTCTTGCGGGTGCCGGGCTTGCCCTCGTTGCTGCGGCCCATCAGCGGCGCCTTCTGATGCTCGACGGGAAGGCCCAGCTCCTCCTGCTCCAAGGCACGGATCTCGTCGCGCAAGCGGCCGGCTTCCTCGAACTCCAAGTCCGATGCGGCCTTGCGCATCTTCTTCTCCAGCTCCTCGATATAGGCGCGCAGGTTGTGGCCGACCATGTGCGGGCGGTCCTCATCGATCTCGACGGTGACCTGGTCCTTCGAGGCGACGTGCGCGATGATGTCGCCGATGTTCTTGCGCACCGTCTGCGGCGTGATGCCGTGTTCGAGGTTGTACGCCTCCTGCTTCTCGCGGCGGCGCGCGGTTTCGTTCATCGCGCGTTCCATGCTGCCGGTGATGCGGTCGGCATAGAGGATGACGCGCCCGTCGACGTTGCGCGCGGCGCGGCCGATGGTCTGGATCAGCGAGGTTTCCGATCGCAGGAAGCCTTCCTTGTCGGCGTCGAGGATCGCGACCAGCCCGCATTCGGGGATGTCGAGCCCCTCGCGCAGCAGGTTGATGCCGATCAGCACGTCATAGACGCCCAGCCGCAGGTCGCGGATCAGCTCGATGCGCTCCAGCGTTTCGACGTCCGAATGCATGTAGCGGACCTTGATCCCCGCCTCGTGCATGTACTCGGTCAGATCCTCCGCCATCCTTTTGGTCAGCGTGGTGACCAGCGTGCGATAGCCGAGCGCGGTGGTCTTGCCGCATTCGACGATCAGGTCCTGCACCTGCTCCTCGACCGGCTTGATCTCGACCGGGGGATCGATGAGGCCGGTGGGGCGGATGACCTGTTCGGCGAAGACGCCACCGGCCTGCTCCATCTCCCACGTGCCCGGGGTGGCGGAAACGCAGACGGTCTGCGGGCGCATCGCGTCCCATTCGTTGAAGCGCAGCGGGCGGTTGTCGATGCACGACGGCAGGCGGAAGCCATACTCCGCCAGCGTGATCTTGCGACGATGGTCGCCACGCGCCATGCCGCCGACCTGCGGCACGGTCTGGTGGCTTTCGTCGACGAACAGCAGCGCGTTCTCGGGCAGATATTCGAACAAGGTGGGCGGCGGCTCGCCGGGGAGGCGGCCGGTGAGGAAGCGGCTGTAATTCTCGATGCCGTTGCAGCTGCCGGTGGCGGCGATCATCTCCAGGTCGAAATGCGTGCGCTGCTCCAGCCGCTGGCGTTCGAGCAATTTGCCCTCCGCCTCCAGCTCCTTGAGCCGCTCGGTCAATTCGTGGCGGATCGCGTCGGCGGCCTGCTTCATCGTCGGGCCGGGGGTGACATAGTGCGAATTGGCGTAGATGCGGATCGAGTTCAGCGACGCCGATTTCTGCCCGGTCAGCGGATCGAACTCGACGATCTCCTCGATCTCGTCGCCGAAGAAGGACACGCGCCACGCGCTGTCCTCGTAATGCGAGGGGAAGATTTCGAGATTGTCGCCCTTCACGCGGAAGTTGCCGCGCTGGAAGGCGGCGTCGTTGCGCTTGTATTGCAATGCCACCAGCTTGCGCACGATCTCGCGCTGGTCGACGCTCTGCCCCTTCTTCAGGTCGAAGATCATCGCCGAATAGGTTTCGACCGAGCCGATGCCGTACAGGCAGGACACGGATGCGACGATGATGACGTCGTCGCGCTCCAGCAGCGCGCGCGTCGCCGAGTGGCGCATCCGGTCGATCGATTCATTCACCGAGCTTTCCTTCTCGATGTACGTATCCGACCGCGGCACATAGGCCTCCGGCTGGTAGTAATCGTAATAACTGACGAAATATTCGACCGCATTGTGCGGGAAGAAGCTCTTGAACTCGCCATAGAGCTGCGCGGCGAGGATCTTGTTGGGGGCGAGGATCAGCGCGGGGCGTTGCAGCGCCTCGATCACCTTGGCCATGGTGAAGGTCTTGCCCGAGCCCGTGACGCCGAGCAGCACCTGGTCCTTCTCCCCCGCCAGCGCGGCGTCGACCAGCTCGCCGATCGCGGTCGGCTGATCGCCGGAGGGTTCATAGTCGCTGACCAGTTCGAAGCGCTTGCCGCCCTCCACCTTGGCCGGGCGCTGCGGCCGGTGGGGCACGAACGACTCGCCGGTTTCGGGTTCGGCCAGGTTGGTGCGGATCTGGATCGCCATCGTCGCGATATGGGGAAGGTCGAAAACGGGAACAAGCGCAGGATGATTTGCGATCCATTCGCAAAAAAAGCTTGCATCATGTGTGGCAAGAGTATCTTGCGGGGTGGCGGGCGAACGGCCAGATGGCGCGTGTTGCGTTGCAGGGTCGCGTCGCGGCCTGTCGCCGCCTGTCGTCCGCCGGCAGCGGGAAGACCCCGCCGGCGCGCACGCCGATGCCATCGCCATGGAGACTGACTGAGTGAACATGCATGTCCGCGCGCCCGTGCTGATCCCCGACAGCGCCGCCTTCACGACGGTGGCGGTGAAGTGGGTGAAGCATTGGAACGAGCATCTGTTCAGCTTCGCGGTGGAGCGGCCGGCGTCGTTCCGCTTCCGCTCGGGCGAGTTCGTGATGCTGGGGCTGCCGGGTCTGCCCGGCGCGGACGGTCAGCCGGGCAAGCCGGTGATGCGCGCCTATTCGATCGCCAGCCCGTCATGGGCGGAGGAGCTGGAGTTCCTGTCGATCAAGGTCACGGACGGCCCGCTGACCGGGCGGTTGCAGGCGGTGAAGCCGGGCGATCAGCTGTACCTGGGCAAGAAGCCGACGGGGACGCTGGTGCTCGACGCGCTGCTGGGGGGCAAAAGGCTGTTCATGCTGTCGACCGGCACCGGCCTTGCACCGTTCCTGTCGGTGGCGCGCGATCCGGAGGTGTATGAGCGGTTCGAGCAGGTGGTGATCGTCCATGGCGTGCGCCGGGTCGACGATCTGGCGTGGCGCGACATGCTGACCGCGCAGCTGGCGGACGATCCGCTGGTGGCGGATCAGGCGCTGTTGCAGTTCCACTATCTGCCCGCGGTCACGCGCGAACAATTCCACACGATGGGGCGGATCACGACGCTGATCGAGGACGGGCGGCTGTTCGATGCGCCGGTGGTGGGGGAGCGGAAGTTCGATCCGGAGACGGATCGCGTGATGCTGTGCGGGTCGACCGAGATGATCCGCGAGACCGCGGGGATGCTGGAGGCGGCCGGGCTGATCGAGGGGTCGAACGCGAACCCCGGGCAGTTCGTGATCGAGCGGGCGTTCGTGGGGTGACGGAGGTTTGGTGGCTGTCACCCTCACCCTTCCGGCGCTTCGCGCCTCCCTCCCTCTCCCCATGGGAGAGGGAAGGGGCCCATCGGCAAAGCCGATGGGAAGGGTGAGGGTGACGCCCGTAACCTATACCCGCACCATCCCCTTCATCACCTTGTCGAGCGTCAGCGGATAGTCGCGGATGCGCGCGCCGCACGCGTTATAGACCGCGTTTGCCACCGCCGCGCCGGCGCCGCACAGGCCGAGTTCGCCGACGCCCTTGGCCTTCATCGGCGAACTCTTGTCGTCGAGCGTGTCGAGGAAGACGACCTCCTGATGCGGCACGTCCAAGTGGACGGGGACGTGATATTCGGCGAGGTCGTGGTTGACGAAATAGCCGAAGCGCGGGTCGACCACCGCATCCTCCATCAGCGCAGCGCCGATCCCCATCGACATGCCGCCGATCACCTGGCTGCGCGCGGAGACGGGGTTGAGGATGCGGCCGGCGTCGAACACGCCGGCCATGCGGCGCACGCGGATCTCGCCGGTATAGGCATCGACGCCCGCCTCGACGAAATGCGCGCCGAACGTCGCCTGCGCATAATCGTCGTTGAGGCGGCCGAACTCGATCGTGTCCTCGCCGCTGATGCCGTCGTCGCCCGCGGCCTTCGCCAGATCGACCGAGCGGTTGCCGCTGGTCACCTTGCCGTCGGCGAAGGTGATGTCATCCGAATTGAACCCCAGTTTCTGCGCGATGCGGCGGCGCAGGTCGACGCAGGCGGCATAGACGCCCGCGGTCGAGCTGTTGCCGCCCCATTGCCCGCCCGATCCGGCGGATTCGGGAAAGCGGCTGTCGCCCAGCAGGACGACGACCTTGTCGAGCGGCACGCCCATCATCTCCGCCGCGGTCTGCGCGATGATCGTGTAGCTGCCGGTGCCGATGTCGGTCATGTCGGTGGCGACGGTGACGACGCCCTTGCGATCCACGCCGACGCGCGCGCCGCTCTTCATGTTCATATTGTTGCGGAACGCCGCCGCCACGCCCATGCCGACCCACCAGCGGCCGTCGCGGACCTGCCCCGGCGTCGCGTTGCGGCGCGACCAGCCGAAGCGGCGCGCGCCTTCCTCCAGACAGCGCACCAGATGGCGGTCGGAGAAGGGGCGCTCCGGCTTTTCGGGATCGACCATCGTGTCGTTGAGGATGCGGAAGCGCACCGGGTCGATGCCGAGCTTCTCCGCCATCTCGTCCATCGCGACCTCCAGCGCCATCATGCCGGGCGCTTCGCCGGGCGCGCGCATCGCATTGGCCTCGGGCAGGTCGAGCACCGCGAGCCGCGTCTCGGTCAGGCGGTTGGCGCCGGCGTAGAGCAATTGCGTCTGGTTGGCCGCCGTCTCCGGCCCGCCGCCGGGAAGGTCGCCCGACCAGGTCTGGTGCGCGATCGCGGTGATCTTGCCGCTTTTGTCGGCGCCGATGCGGATGCGCTGGATCGTCGCCGGGCGATGGGTGGTGTTGTTCATCACCTGCGGCCGCGCCAGCGCGACCTTCACCGGGCGCTTCGCGGCGCGCGCGGCGAGCGCGGCCATCACCGCGTCGGAGCGCACCCACAGCTTCCCGCCGAAGCCGCCGCCGATATAGGGCGAGACGACGCGGATCTTCTCCTTGGGGATCAGCAGCGTCTCGCTCATGTCGCGCACCGCCCAGGCGATCATCTGGTTGGAGGTCCACAGCGTCAGCCGGTCACCCTCCCACGCGGCGATGGTGGCGTGCGGCTCCATCATCGTATGGCTCTGGTCGGGCGTGGTATAGGTGGCGTCGAGCGTCACCGGCGCCGCGGCGAAGGCGCCCGCGAAGTCGCCGCGCGCGGTCTTCATCTTCTCGCCCGGTGCGATCTCTGCGGCGGGCTTGGCGGCGACGAGGTCGTAGCGGCCCCTGGTGCGGGCATAGTCGACGCGGACGCGCTTCGCCGCGTCGCGCGCCTGTTCGAACGTCTCCGCGACGACGACGGCGACCGCCTGGTCATAATGTTCGACCGTGGGGCCGGCGAGCATCGTGGCGGTGTGCGCCTTCGCCTTGGCCAGCTTGCCCGCATTCTGGTGCGTGACGACGGCGATGACGCCGGGCGCGCGCATCGCATCGGCGGTGTCGATGCGGGTGATGCGACCCCGGGCGACCGAACTGCCGACGATCACGCCATAGGCATGGCCGGGCGCGACGTCGTTGCGTTCATAGGCGTAGGGCGCGGTGCCGCTGACCTTGAGCGGGCCGTCGATGCGCGGGGTCGGCTTGCCGATCACCCGGCCCTGATCGATCGGGTTGGTGCCCGCGGGCGTCTCGAACTTCATGCGCGCGCTCCTTCCGCCAGTACCGCGGCGAGCGTGCGCTCCGCCAGCGGCAGCTTGAAGGCGTTCTGTTCGGTGGGGGTGGCGCCGGCGAAGGCGGCGTCGGTGATCGCCTTCGAGCCCGCATCGACGCGCTGTTCCGCCGCAGCCACCCGCCACGGGCGATGCGCGACGCCGCCGAAGGCGATCCGCGCCGGTCCCTTTATGGGGTTCAGCACCGCCGCGACCGAGACGGCGGCAAAGGCATAGGAGGCGCGGTCGCGCACCTTGCGATAGATGTGGGTGCCGCCGATCGGCGCGGGGAGGGTGACCGCGGTGATCATCTCGGCGGGCTTGAGCGCGGTTTCGACCCAGGGGGTGTTGCCGGGCAGGCGGTGGAAGTCGGCGATCGGGATGCTGCGCGTCGCGCCGGTGGCGTCGACCGTCTCCACCGTGGCGTCGAGCGCGCGCATCGCCACCGCCATGTCGCCGGGATAGGTGGCGATACAATCCTTGCTGGTGCCGATCACCGCCAGATTGCGGCTGAACCCGCCGATCGCGGCGCAGCCGGAGCCGGGCGCGCGCTTGTTGCACGGCTGGTTGGTGTCGTAGAAATAGGGGCAGCGGGTGCGCTGGAGCAGATTGCCCGCGGTGGTCGCCTTGTTGCGCAACTGGCCCGAGGCGGCCGACAGCAAGGCGCGCGACAGCACGCCGTAATCGCGGCGCACGCGCGGGTCGGCGGCGAGCGCGGTGTTGCGGACCAGCGCGCCGATGCGCAGGCCCCCGTCCGCGGTCGTCTCCACCGTGTCGAGGCCGAGGCGGTTGACATCGACCAGGTGGCGCGGCGTCTCCACCTGCAATTTCATGAGGTCGAGCAGGTTGGTGCCGCCCGCGACGAACTTCGCGCCCGGCGTCCGCGCCACCGCGGCGGCGGCGGCGGCGGGGGTGGCGGCGCGTTCGTAGGTGAAGGGCTTCATGCCACGTCCTTCCCGGCGACGTCGGCGATCGCGGCGATGATGTTGGAATAAGCGGCGCAGCGGCAGATGTTGCCGCTCATCCGCTCGCGCAGCTCCTCGCCGGTCAGCGTCGGGGCGGCGGCGAGGTCGGCGGCGACATAGCTGGGGACGCCGTCCTTCACCTCCTGCAACACGGCGACGCTGCTCATGATCTGGCCGGGGGTGCAGTATCCGCATTGATAGCCGTCGTGTTTCACGAACGCGGCCTGCATCGGGTGGAGATCGCCGGGACGCCCCAGCCCCTCGATCGTGGTGATCGCGTCGCCATCGTGCATCACCGCCAGCGTCAGGCAGGAGTTGATGCGCCGGCCCTCGACGATGACGGTGCAGGCGCCGCACTGGCCGTGGTCGCACCCCTTCTTGCTGCCGGTCAGCGCCAGATGCTCGCGCAGCGCGTCGAGCAGCGTCACGCGCGGGTCGATGTCCAGCGTGCGCTTGCGCCCGTTGACGGTGAACGTGACCGGCAGGGTGGGGGCGGGCGGCTCGGGCGTGCCGGGCTGTGCCGCGGCATCGAGCGGGACGGCGCCCGCGGCAGCGGCGGCCGCGCCGCCGACGAGCGCACTGCGGCGCGAAAGGGTGAAACCGGGATCGTTGCTCATGATGGCCCTGTTGGTCGCACGCTGCGGATCGAGCGGCAAGCAGGGGAACGACGCGGATCGGGATGGTATCCGACTGTATTCGGGGGGATATGGAGATAGGGGCGGGAGCGTACTGTTCGTCGCCCCGGACTTGATCCGGGGTCCCGCTTCTTTCGCGACGGAGGTGGAGAAGCGGGACCCCGGGTCAAGCCCGGGGTGACGACGGAAATGTAGCGGGCTAGGCTGCCCCAAAGGAGAACCCCGATGGCGACCGTGACCCCGCACCCTTTCGCCTTCCCCGATGCGGCGCTCGCCGACCTCAAGGCGCGGCTGGCGGCGACGCGCTGGCCGGAGCGCGAGCCGGTCGACGGGTGGCAGCAGGGCGCGCCGCTCGACCGCGTCCGCGCGCTGTGCGACCATTGGCGCGACCGGCACGACTGGCGCGCGTGCGAGGCGCGGCTGAACGCGCTGAACCCCTGCATGACCGACATCGACGGGCTGGACATCCACTTCCTCCATGTCCGCTCGCCGGAGCCGGATGCGATGCCGCTGATCCTGACGCACGGCTGGCCGGGATCGGTGATCGAGTTCCTGGAGACGGTGGGGCCACTCAGCGATCCGCGCGCGCATGGCGGGGATTCGCGCGACGCCTTCCACCTCGTGATCCCGTCGCTGCCGGGTTATGGCCTGTCGGGCAAGCCGCGCGATACCGGCTGGAACGTGGAGCGGATCGCGGCGGCGTGGATCGTGCTGATGAAGCGGCTCGGCTACGACCGGTTCATGGCGCAGGGCGGCGACTGGGGTTCCGCCGTCACCAGCGCGATCGGGGCGAGCGGCGATCCGGCGGTGCTGGGCATCCACGTCAACATGGTGGTCGCCGGACCGGCGGAGGACCAGCTGGGCGACCTGACCGATGGCGAGAAAGCGGCGCTGGCGGCGGGGCGTTACTATCAGGAATGGGGCAATGGCTATGCCGTGCTGCAATCCACGCGGCCGCAGACGATCGGCTATGCGCTGACCGACTCGCCGGTGGGGCAGGCGGCGTGGATCTACGAGAAGTTCGGCGACTGGACCGATCACGGCGGCGGCGACGGGCCGGGCGCGCCGGAGGCGGCGCTGTCGCCGGACCGGATGCTCGACAATATCACGCTCTACTGGCTGAGCGCGACCGCGGCCTCCTCCGCGCGGCTGTACTGGGAGAGCTTCCGCCAGTTCACCGGCAAGACGGTGACGATCCCGGTTGGGTGCAGCATCTTCCCGCGTGAGATTTTTCGCGCGTCGCGGCGCTGGGCCGGGCGGCGCTACACCAACATCGTCCATTGGGGCGAGCTGCCGCGCGGCGGGCATTTCGCCGCGTTCGAACAGCCCGCGCTGTTCGTGGACGAGGTACGCGCGACGCGGCGTGCGCTGCCATGAAGGGTGGTGCCGCAATCGACGATGCGGTATGTGCGTTGCCAAATGAAACGAACGGCTTGAGGAGAGCGACGATGGCCACCGTGGCGACCATGGACACCCCCCATTATGCCCCCGGCGAGTGGGAGGCGCGCGTCGACCTCGCCGCCGCGTACCGGTTGGTGGCGCTGTACGGGTGGGACGATCTGATCTTCACGCATCTGTCGGCGCGGGTGCCGGGGCCGGAGCATCATTTCCTGATCAACCCCTATGACATGATGTTCGAGGAGATCACCGCCTCCTCGCTGGTGAAGATCGATGTCGAGGGCAAGCCGGTCGGCGCGACGACGCATCCGGTCAACCCGGCGGGGTTCACGATCCACTCCGCGATCCACATGGCGCGCGAGGATGCGCAGGCGGTGATGCACCTCCACACGCCGCACGGGCAGGCGGTGAGCGCGATGGAATTCGGGCTGTTGCCGCACACCCAGACCGCGATGATCGCTAGCCACGACGTCGCCTATCACGATTACGAGGGGATCGCGACCGACCTGGAGGAGCGCGAGCGGCTGGTGGCGGACATCGGCGACAAGAATGCGATGATCCTGCGCAACCACGGCACGCTGGCGGTGGGCGACAGCGTCGCCTCGTGCTTCCTGCGGCTCTATTTCCTGGAGCGCGCGTGCGAGGCGCAGGTGCTGATGCTGTCCGCCGGGCGCGACGGCCTCAACAACCCGCCGCAGGGCGTCGAGGACAAGGTGGCGGGGCAGTCCAACCCCAAGGGCATGGGCGGGCTGGCGCAGAAGCTCGCGTGGCCGGCGCTGCTGCGCAAGCTCGACCGGATCGATCCCAGCTATCGGCATTGATGTTTGCGTCACCCCGGCCTTGAGCCGGGGTCCCGCTTCTTCCGCGACGGTGGAGAATCAGCGGGACCCCGGGTCAAGCCCGGGGTGACGGGTGAGCGGCGTCCTTCACCACCACGGATACCCCTTCGGCATGTCCGTCGCGATGCGGCCGGGGAAGGCGGGGGCGCGCTTTTCCAGGAACGCCGCGACGCCCTCGCGCACGTCCGGCCCCGCGCCCAGCCGCTGCGCGAAGGGGCCATCCACCGCCAGCAGGTCGAACGGCAGCGGCGCGCCCGCGAAGCGCCACAGCATCTGACGCGTCAGCGCGATCGAGACGGGCGCGGTGTGGTCGGCGATCTCCTGCGCGATCGCGCGGGCGCGCGGCAACAGCGCGTCGGGGGCGAGCACCTCGCTCACCAGCCCGCCCGCCAGCGCCTCCGCGGCGTCGAACACGCGGCCCGACAGGCACCAGCGCAGCGCCTGCGGCAGCCCGACCAGCTGCGGCAGGAACCACGCGCTCCCTGCCTCCGGCACCAGCCCGCGGCGCGCGAAGACGAAGCCGATCTTCGCGGTGTCGGAAGCGATGCGGATGTCGCACGGCAGGGTGAGCGTGATGCCGACGCCGACCGCGGGGCCGTTGATCGCCGCGATCGTCGGCTTGGCGGAATCGAACAGCGCGCCGACGAACCCCGCGCCGTCGCGCGGGCGGTCGGGCGCGGCGAAGTTCGGCCCCGCCGCGCCGAAGCTCTCCGCCCCGCCCGATATGTCCGCGCCCGCGCAGAAGCCGCGCCCCGCACCGGTCAGGACGATCGCGCGCACCGCATCGTCGGCATTCGCCTGCGCGATGGCATCGGTGATCTCCGCGCCCATGACGGCGGTATAGGCGTTGAGCTTGTCGGGGCGGTGCAGCGTGATCGTCGCCACCGCCCCGTCCACCGCATAGTCGATCTGCTCATAGGCCATTGATCGCTCTCCCATTTTATTAGGTCGATCGACTTATATGATGTGTGGTGACGTGGCGAGACGTATCTCGACCCGCCTACGGCAGACCCTTCGAGACGAGGCTTCGACAGGCTCAGCCTCTCCTCAGAGCGAACGGTCTTCCGTCCGAAGGGGGGAATTGGCGTGAGACCGGGTGAGCCGTCACCCCGGCCCTGACCCGGGGTGACGCGAAGGAGAAATGGAAAAGGCCCCGGCATCGCTGCCGGGGCCTTTCCTGTTTCTGCCCTGATGGCGGTCGCTTAGTCGCGGTCGCCGGTCAGGAAGGCGGGGGCGAAGGCCGGGGCGTCGCCGTCGTCCTTGGCGCCGTCGCTGCGCTCGCGGCGCGGGCCGCGCCCACCCTCGCGGTCGCCGCGGGGGGCGCCGTCACGGTCGCCACGGCCTTCGCGGCGCGGGCCACGGCCACCGCCGTCGCGATCACCACGGGGACCGCCTTCGCGACGCGGGCCGCGGTCGCTGCGCTCGCCACGATCACCGCGCGGCTCGCGTGCCGGGCGGGTGTCCTCCAGCTCGGCGCCGGTTTCCTGATCGACGACGCGCATCGACAGGCGCACCTTGCCGCGCGGGTCGATCTCCAGGACCTTGACCTTCACTTCCTGGCCCTCGGAGACGACGTCGGTCGGCTTCTCGACGCGCTCGTTCTTCATCTCGGAGACGTGGACGAGGCCGTCCTTGCCGCCCATGAAGTTCACGAACGCACCGAAGTCGACGATGTTGACGACCTTGCCGGTGTAGATCTTGCCGACCTCGGCCTCCTCGACCAGCCCCTTGATCCACGCGATCGCCGCGTCGATCTGCGCCGGGTCGGACGACGACACCTTGATGACGCCCTCGTCGTCGATATCGACCTTCGCGCCGGTGGTGGCGACGATCTCGCGGATCACCTTGCCGCCGGTGCCGATGACGTCGCGGATCTTCGACTTGTCGATCGAGAAGGTCTCGATCCGCGGCGCATGCGCCGACAGCTCGGTCCGGGTCGACGACAGCGCCTTGGCCATCTCGCCCAGGATGTGCGCGCGGCCTTCCTTCGCCTGCGCCAGCGCGACCTTCATGATCTCCTCGGTGATGCCGGCGATCTTGATGTCCATCTGAAGGCTGGTGATGCCCTCCGACGTGCCCGCCACCTTGAAGTCCATGTCGCCCAGGTGATCCTCGTCACCCAGGATGTCGGACAGGACCGCGAAGTTCTTGCCCTCCAGGATCAGGCCCATCGCGATGCCCGAGACGGGGCGCTTGATCGGCACGCCGGCGTCCATCAGCGACAGCGAGCCGCCGCAGACGGTGGCCATCGAGGACGAGCCGTTCGACTCGGTGATGTCCGACGTCACGCGGATCGTGTAGGGGAACTCCTCCTTCGTCGGCAGCACGGCGTGCAACGCGCGCCAGGCGAGCTTGCCGTGACCGACGTCACGCCGCGACGGCGCGCCGAAGCGGCCCACTTCGCCGACCGAATAGGGCGGGAAGTTATAGTGCAGCATGAAATGCTGGTACGACAGGCCGTTGAGGCCGTCGATCATCTGCTCCGCATCGCGCGTGCCCAGCGTGGTGGTGGCGATGGTCTGCGTCTCGCCGCGGGTGAACAGCGCCGAGCCGTGCGCACGCGGCAGGAAGTGGACCTCGGCCTCGATCGGGCGCACCGTCTTGGTGTCGCGGCCGTCGATGCGGCGCCCGGTCTTCAGGATCGCGGTGCGGACGATCTCCGCCTCCAGCTTCTTCACCAGCTTCAGGCTGGCGAGATAGGCCTGCGGATCGCTGTCCTTCAGGTCCGCCATGCCCTCGCGCGCCTTGGTGCGCGCGTCGTTGATCGCGGTCTGGCGCGCCTGCTTGTCGGTCAGCTTGTAGGCCGCCTCCAGGTCCTTGCCGATCAGCTTCTTCAGCTTGGTCTTCACCGCCGCGCTGTCGGCCTGGACCTTCAGCTCCCACGGCTCCTTCGCGGCCTGCTCGGCGAGGCGGATGATCGCCTTGATGACGTCCTGCGACGCCTTGTGCGCGAACATCACCGCGCCCAGCATCACGTCCTCGGACAGTTCGCTGGCCTCGGACTCGACCATCATCACCGCGTCATGGGTGGCGGCGACCATCAGGTCCAGGTCGCCGGTCGCGACCTCCGCGTCCGATGGGTTGAGCTGATACTCGCCGTCCTTGTAGCCGACGCGCGCCGCGCCGATCGGCCCCATGAAGGGCACGCCCGACAGCGTCATCGCGGCCGAGGCGGCGATCATCGCCAGCAGGTCCGGCTCGTTCTCGCCGTCATACGACATCACCTGCGCGATGCAGTTGACCTCGTTGTAGAAGCCCTCCGGGAACAGCGGGCGCAGCGGGCGGTCGATCAGCCGGCTGACCAGCGTCTCACGCTCGGTGGCGCCACGCTCGCGCTTGAAGAAGCCGCCGGGGATGCGGCCGCTGGCGGAGAACTTCTCCTGATAGTGAACCGTCAGCGGGAAGAAGTCCTGGCCTTCCTTCACGCTCTTGGCCGCGGTGACGGCGCACAGCACGACCGTTTCGCCGAGCGTCGCGAGCACCGCGCCGTCGGCCTGACGCGCCACGCGGCCCGTCTCCAGAGTGAGGGTCTTTCCGCCCCACTCGATTTCCACCTTCTTGGTATCGAACATTGTGTTTCCTTCACACCCCGGTGCGGATCACGCGGGGGGCCTTTGAGCGAGCCAGTATCGGCTCGTTGGGGAGAAGACCGGATTGCCTCTTCCCCACCACCCCGGCGGAGGCCGGGGTCCAGCTCCAGCCGCTGGATGAGCGCTCCCGCGCTCGTACTTGCTGGATCCCGGATCGGAGTCCGGGATGACAAAAAGGCGACCCTAAGGCCGCCTTTCCGTCACTTGCGAAGACCCAGCTTCGCGATCAGGGCGAGATAGCGATCGCCTTCGGTCTTGCGGAGATAGTCCAGCAGCGAGCGCCGCTTGTTGACCATCATCAGCAGGCCGCGACGCGAATGGTTGTCCTTCGCATGACCCTTGAAATGCTCGGTCAGGTTCTTGATCCGCTCGGTCAGGATGGCGACCTGCACCTCGACGGAACCGGTATCGCCCTCGTTGCGGGCGTGTTCCTTGATGACTTCCTGACGGCGTTCGGCGGTGATCGACATTCAAGCTTCCTTCGACATCATCTACAGGTTGAAGCCGCGCACGACGCGGACGTTGCCGTCCTGCACCTCGACCAGCGCCACGGGGCTGCTACCCAGCATGGCAAAGGCCTGACCGTCGCCGGCGGCGATCCCGACCAGCACGCGCCCCTGACGGAGCGCCCCTGCCTGGTCGGGGGTGAGCGATAGAGCCGGGATGTCGTCCAGCCCCGCGCTCAGCGGCAGGAGTTGGTGTTCAAGGCTGCGCGCCTTAGCGACTTCGTCGAGTTTGTCCAGCGTTATCGCCTGCGCCAGCGCGAACGGTCCCGCGCGGGTGCGGCGCAGATAGGTGACGTGGCCGACGGTGCCCAGCGCCAGCGCGATGTCGCGCGCGAGGCTGCGGATGTACGTGCCCTTGGAGACGTGGGCCGACAACGTCACCTCATCCAGACCGTCATGCCGGACTTGATCCGGCATCCATCCGTCCGCGGGCGCTGGCGCCTGTGGAAGCATGGACCCCGGATCAAGCCCGGGGTGACGGGAGAGGGAATGCACCGTCACCGCGCGGGTCGCCAGCACCACCTCAGCGCCGGCGCGGGCGAGGTCGTAGGCGCGCTGGCCGTCGACCTTCAGCGCGGAATAGGCGGGGGGGAGTTGGTCGATCGGGCCGGTGAAGCGCGGCAACACCGCCTCGACCTCGGCACGCGTCGGGCGCACGTCGCTGGTCGCGATCACCCGGCCTTCGGCGTCCAGCGTGTCGGTCTGCTCGCCGAGGCGGATCGTGAAGTCATACACCTTGTCGCTGTCGAGCATCCGCCCGGCGAGCTTGGTCGCCTCCCCGATCGCGATCGGCAGCACGCCGGTGGCGAGCGGGTCGAGCGTGCCGCCATGGCCCACCTTCGCCTTGCCATAGCCGCCGGTGCGCAACGCGCGCTTCACCGCGGAAACGCCCTGCGTCGAGCCGAGCCCGAGCGGCTTGTCGAGGATCAGCCAGCCGTGCACGCTCAGCCTCCGATCGCGGTGGCGATCGACAGATAGACCTGCGTCAGCGCCTGCGCCGGCGGGGCGACGAGGCGCTGGACGATATTGGCGCCCGGCACCAGCGCGGGCAGCACCAGCAACAGGATGATGAGCAGCGGGAAGCCGAACCGCGCGAGCCGGTCCCAGCGCTGCGCCAGCGGCTCCGGCAGCAGCCCCGCGACGACATGCCCGCCGTCGAACGGCGGCAGCGGGATCAGGTTGAAGATCGCGAGGAAGACGTTGATGAGCAGGAAGTTGACGAGGTTGGACGCGACGAACGCGCCCAGGCTGCCCGCGGGGGCGGTGTCGATCGTCTGCGCGAAGAGACCCAGCAGGATTGCGCCGGCGAGCGCGAGCGCGAGGTTCATCCCCGGCCCGGCGAGCGCGACCAGCATCATTCCCTTGCGCGGGTTGGGCAAGTTGCGTGCGTCGACCGGCACCGGCTTGGCCCAGCCGAACACCGGCGCCTTGGCGATGGCGAGCATCAGCGGCAGCGCGACGGTGCCGATCGGGTCGACATGGCGCAGCGGATTGAACGACAGCCGGTTGAGCCGCGCCGCGGTGGGATCGCCCAGCGCGCGCGCGGCGAGGCCGTGCGCGACTTCGTGGAAGACGATCGCGATCACCAGCGGGATGAGCCACACCGCCGCCGACCAGATGATGCCGTTCGGGTTCATGGCGCGCAGATAGGGGGGAGGAGGGGGGAAGGCTAGGTGGGGCGCGTTCGCTTGCCGCACCCGCATCGTCATTCCCGCGAAGGCGGGAATCCATTCACGCTGTCGTTGCGCTTCTATCGCCGGACCTGCGCGTATGGATCCCCGCCTTCGCGGGGATGACGTTTGTTGACGAAGATCTGTACCCTGGTCGCTAACGCCAAGAAGCGTCGCAACATGTCGGTCGTCTGGTCGTTTCTCGCGCTTCGAAACTATCCGTCCAGCGCCGCCACGAAATGCCGCCGGCACAGCGCCACATAGCGATCGTTGCCGCCGATTTCCGTCTGCCAGCCTTCGCTGACCGGTCGCCCGTCCGCATCCACGCGCAGGTTCATCGTCGCCTTGCGCCCGCAGGCGCAGACCGACTTGATCTCCACCAGCGCGTCCGCCAGCGCCAGCAGGCGTGCGGAGCCGGCGAACAGGCGGCCCTGGAAGTCGGTGCGCAGGCCATAGGCGAGGACGGGGATGCCGGTGTCGTCCGCCAACCGCGCGAGCCCGTCGACCTGCGGCTCGGTGAGGAATTGCGCTTCGTCGACCAGCACGCAGGCGAGCGGGGTGGCGGCGTGCCGCACCAGCGCCAGCGCGGCGAGGTCAGTCGCGATGTCGAACATCGTCGCCGATGCCGCCAATCCAATTCGCGAGGTGATCGTGCCCGGTTCGAAGCGATCGTCCACCGCGGCGGTGAACAGCATCGTGTTCATGCCACGCTCGCGATAGTTGAAATCGGCCTGCAACAGATTGGTCGATTTCCCCGCGTTCATGCTGGCGTAGTAGAAGTAGAGCTTGGCCATCAGGCGAGCGTTTCGATCGGCAGTGGCGTGTCCGTTGCCGCTTTCGCCACGCCGGTGTCGAAGGTCGCGAACGTATCGGCGGCGCCGCGTGCCGCAATCAGGTGGATCATGTCGGCCCAATCCGCGCCCTGACGAAAGCGTTCGATCGCCCATGCCAAGCCGGCGGGATCGGCCACCTGCACCGTGGCCATCATGAGGATGGTCGACAGCGCTTCGGCGGCGATGTTGCGATCGAGCCCGAGGCGCGTGAACAGCAGCCAGCCCAGCTCCGTCCATACCGGCAGCGACACCCAGACCGGCTGGCGCAGAATGTCGGCGGCGATCGCGGTCTGTCGTGCGTCGTCTTGCAGGATGATGCGCGCCAGAACATTGGTATCGACTGCCCTCATGCCTTGTCGTCAGTATCCGGCGACCAGCCCAGGTGGTCGACGGGCAATGGTGCTCCGGCGTGCCGGTACAAGTCCCGCAACCGCGCCATGGCGTCGTCCACGCTGAGTCGTCCCGGCGCCCGGCGTGGGCGCAATGTGACGGCATCACCGGTTTCGATCACCTCGAGATCGAGGCCCGCGGCCCAGCCGAGCCGGTCGCGAGTCGCCTTGGGAACGACGACCTGCCCCTTTCCCGACAATTTCGTGAACGCGTTCATGCTGGTAAGATGCGTCTTACCTCACTCCCCGTCAAGGTCGCGGGCCACCTCCGGGCGGCGCAGCAGCGCGTCGATATGGCTGCCTTCGTCGAAGCTCTCGTCGGCCAGGAACTTGAGGCGCGCGGCGTATTTCATCTTCACGCGGGTGGCGACCTCGCGCTGGAGATAGGCGGTGTTGGTGCGCAGCGCCTTGAGCACCGCTTCCTCGTCCTTGCCCAGCAGCGGCTTCACGAAGACGGTGGCGTGGCGCAGGTCGGGGGACATGCGCACCTCGGTCACGCTCACCATATGCGTGGCGAGCGTGTCGTCGTGGACGTCGCCGCGTTGCAGGATCTCCGACAGGATGTGGCGGACCTGCTCGCCGACGCGCAGCGTGCGGACGGATTTTTCGGGTTTGTCGGTCATCTTTTCAGCCCTCTCCCAGCGGGAGAGGGAGGGACCCGCTCGGCGAAGCCGAGTGGGAGGGTGAGGATGATGTGATCATCCCTCACTCGCCCTCACCCTTCCGCCGGCTTCGCCGGCTCCCTCCCTCTCCCGCCGGGAGAGGGAGAGGGGATCACAGCGTGCGCTCGCGCAGCTCGACCTCGAACGTCTCCAGGAAGTCGCCCGGCTTGATGTCGACGAAGTTCTGCGAGAAGGTCACGCCGCATTCCAGACCCGCGCGCACCTCCGCCACATCGTCCTTGAAGCGGCGCAGCGACGCGATCTCGCCATTGTAGATGATGACGTCGTCGCGCGTGATGCGGGCCTTGAGCGCCTTGCGGATCGCGCCCTCGACCACCAGCAGACCCGCGGCCTTGCCGTGCTTGCCCGCGGAGAAGACCTCGCGGATCTCGGCGCGGCCGACCACCGTCTCGAACGCCTCGGGGCCGAGCTCGCCCGCCATGCCGGCGCGGATCTCGTCGATCAGGTCGTAGATGACGTCGTAATATTTCAACGCCACCTTCTGCCGCTCGGCGATCTCGCGCGCCTTGGCATTGGCGCGGACGTGGAAGCCGATGATCGGCGCCCCCGATGCCCCCGCCAGCGTCACGTCGCTCTCGGTAATGCCGCCGACGCCCGAGTGCAGCACGCGCGCGCGGATCAGATCGGTCGAGATCTTGTTGATCGACGCCACGATCGCCTCGACCGTGCCCTGCGTGTCCGCCTTCACCACCAGCGGATATTCGATCGCCGCATTGGCGCGCAGCGCGGAGAACATGTTCTCCAGGCTGGTCGGCGCCGAGGTGGTGCGCTTCTGCGTGAGCACGCTCTGGCGGTATTCGGCCACCTCGCGCGCCCGCGCCTCGCTCTCGACCACCTGCAACTGGTCGCCCGCCGACGGAGTGCCGGAGATACCCAGCACCTCGACCGGCATCGATGGACCCGCCTGCTTGAGCTGGCGGCCCTTGTCGTCGACCAGCGCACGCACCTTGCCGCTCTCCGCGCCGACGACGAAGACGTCGCCGACCTTCAGCGTGCCGCGCGTGATCAGCACCGTCGCCACCGGGCCGCGGCCCTTGTCCAGCTTCGCCTCGATCACGCTGCCCTCGGCGGCGCGATCGGGGTTGGCCTTGAGGTCGAGCAGCTCGGCCTGGAGCTGGATCTTCTCGATCAGCTCGTCCAGCCCGGTCTTCTTCAGCGCGGATACCTCGACGTCCTGCGTCTCGCCGCCCATCATCTCGACCTGGATGTCATGCTCCAGCAGCCGCTCGCGCACCCGCTGCGGGTTGGCATCGTGCTTGTCGACCTTGTTGATCGCGACGATCATCGGCTTGCCGGCCGCCTTGGTGTGGTTGATCGCCTCGATCGTCTGCGGCATCAGCCCGTCGTCCGCGGCCACCACCAGCACGACGATGTCGGTGACGTCGGCACCGCGCGCGCGCATCTGCGTGAACGCCTCGTGGCCCGGCGTGTCGAGGAAGGTGATCCGCGACTTGTCCTTCAGCGTCACCTGATAGGCGCCGATATGCTGGGTGATGCCGCCGGCCTCGCCCTTCACCACATCGGTGCCGCGCAACGCGTCGAGCAGGCTGGTCTTGCCGTGGTCGACATGGCCCATGATCGTGACGACCGGCGGGCGCGGCTGGAGCGTGTCCTCCGCATCCTCGGTCGTGTCGATCGCGAGGTCGATGTCGGAATCCGACACGCGCACGATATTGTGGCCGAACTCGGTCACCAGCAGCTCGGCGGTGTCCTGATCGATCGTCTGCGTCATCGTGACGGGCATGCCCATCTTGAACAGCGTCTTGACCAGGTCGGCACCGCGCTCCGCCATGCGGTTCGCCAGCTCCTGCACCGTGATCGCCTCGGGCACCTGCACGTCGCGGACCTGCTTGGCCTGCGGCTCGCGCGGGCCGCCGAAGCCACGCTTCTCCTTCTCGCGCGCACGCTTCAGCGCGGCGAGCGAGCGGGCGCGCGCGCCATCCTCGTTGAGCGCGCGATTGACGGTCAGCTTGCCGCCGCGACGCTCGTCGCCCTTGCGGTCGCGCTGCTGCGGACGCGCCGGGACCGCGCTGCGTGAGGGCGCGGCACCGCCCGGCAGCGTGCGCGGAGCGGACGTGCCGCCCGCGCTCGGCGCGGCGGTCGCCGCCGCGGGCTTCGGCTCCGGCTTCGGCTCGGGCTTGGGCTGCGGCTTGGGGATCTCCGGACGCGCGACCGGCGAGAAGCGGCGCGGTGCGGGCATCGCGGGGTCGCGCGCCAGCTCCAGCACGGGCGGCGGAGGCGGCGGTGCGGCGGGCGCAGGCGCCGGCTTCGGCGCGGCCGCGACCGGTGCGGGCGCCGGCGTCGGCGCGGGTTTGGGCGCAGGCGCAGGCGCAGGCTCGGCGACCGGCTGCGGCGCTTCCGCGACCGGGGCAGGTGCCGGCTCGGGCGCCGGGGTCGGCACAGGCGCGGGTTCCGGCGTCGCGGAAACGGGGGCCGGCGTAGGGGCAGGCTCAGGCGCGGGTGCCGCAGCCTCCGCTTCGGCGCGGGCGCGCTCCTCCGCCTTTTCCTCGGCGCGGCGGCGCTCCTCGTCGGCGGCGCGCTGGCGCGCGGCCTCGTCGCGGCGACGTGCCTCTTCCAGCGCGTGCATGCGCTGATCCTCGGCCTCGCGCAGCAGGCGGGCCTGGCGCTCCTGCGGCGTCTCGTTGGAGACGGGCGGGCGCGGCGCGGGGGCCGCCGGCGCCGGGGTCGGCGCGGCGACGGGCTCGGGCGCCGGTGCGGGAGCGGCCTCTGCCGCCGTGCCCGCGCCCTGCGGACCGAGCACGCGGCGACGCTTCACCTCGACCACCACCGTATTGCTACGGCCGTGGCTGAAGCTCTGCTTCACCTTGCCGGTCTCGACCGTGCGCTTCAGCCCCAGCGGCTGGCGCATTCCGAGTTTCGGCTTGTCGTTGTCGGTCTCGCTCACTCAATATCCTCGTCTGTCGTCACGGCCGGTCGTGCCGGCGCGGAACCGGGCGCCGATGCGCCTTGCGCGGCCGTAGCGCAAGGTGCGGGGGTCAGATCGGGGCCGATAAAATGCAGCCAGCGGTCGAGCGCTTCGCTCAACCGTCCGGCAGCCGCGCGGTCGTTGACGCCGATGTGTACCACATTTTCGCGGCCCAGCGCCAACGACAATATGGTGCGATCGACCGGCAACGCCAAGCCCCTCAGGTCACTTCCTTCGGCATCGCTGCCGACGCGCCACGCCTGCGCCAGCTTGCGGCACCCGTCCTCGCGCGCGTCGGCGGCGTGGTAGAGCGCGTGGAGCTTGCCGCTGCGCGCCGCGGTCTCGATCCGGTCCGAGCCGGTCAGCAGCGTGCCGGTGCGCGACTCCAGCCCCAGCCGGTCGAGCGCGTTGCGCTCCAGCGCGGCGGCGATCAGCGCGGGCAGATCGTCGGGAATGATGATGTCGGCGTCGCGCAGCGTGCGCGCGAGCTGGCCGCGCAGCTTGCCCTTGGCGATCGCGGTGTCGAGTTCCGCGCGCGTGACGCCGATCCACGCGCCGCGCCCCGGCGCCTTGGCGCGCACGTCGGGCAGGACGCGGCCATCGGGCGCGAGCGCGAGGCGGATCAGCGCCGCGGGAGACGCGCGCTCGCGGGTGAGGATGCAGGAGCGGACGGGATCGGTCATGTGCGCTTCCCCGTTATCGTCATGCCGGGCTCGACCCGGCATCCATGGAGCCGCGGGCGCTGGCGCTCGCGGACGGATGGACCCCGGGTCAAGCCCGGGGTGACGGTGGGTTGCGGGGCGACGCCACGTGCGACATCATCCGAACCATGCGCGAGCGACATCCGTGCGTGTACATGCTGGCGAGTGGGCGACTGGGCACGATCTACGTCGGCGTGACGTCCAACCTCGTCGGCCGAATCATCCAGCATCGCGACGGAACCTTTGGCGGGTTCACGGAGCAATATGCTGTCCACCGGCTCGTTTGGTACGACATGGCGGACACGATGGAGGCTGCCATTGCCGCCGAGAAACGCCTCAAGCGTTGGCATCGCGACTGGAAGATCGAGCTGATCGAACGCGCCAATCCACACTGGAACGACCTGGCGCTTGGCCTGGGATTGCCGCCACTCGCGTAGCTTCGTCATGCCGGGCTTGACCCGGCATCCATGGTGCCGCGAGCGTAACGCTCGCGGACGGATGGACCCCGGCGCAAGGCCGGGGTGACGGTGATAGTGGAGCGCTACCGTGTCATTGCGAGGGTTTCGCATCGGCGACCTCCCTCGGTGCATCGCGGTGGGCGATCAGTACGCCGCCGGCGCCGTAATTCTCCGTCGCGACTTCCTCGATCACGACTTGGACCGCGGCCGGGTTCTTGCCCAGCCGCGTGACCAGCGAGGACGTGACGTCGGCCACGATCCCCGCCTTCTGCTCGACACTCGCGGTGCCGGCCAGTCGGATCGAGACGAACGGCATCAGGCCTCTTCCGCCTCCGAACCGGCCTCGGCGGCAGGCTCGTCATCGAACCAGTGCGCGCGTGCGGCCATGATGATCTCGTTGCCCTGCTCCTCGGAGAGGCCGTATTCGCCCAGCACGCCGCCCTTGTGCTCGGGGCGCTTGGGGGCGTCCTCGTTGCGGCGGCGCGGTTCCTGGCGCTTCTTCTCGATCAGCTCGTCGGTGGCAAGGTCGGCGAGATCGTCGAGCGTCTTGATCCCGGCCTTGCCGAGCGTCACCAGCATCGCCTCGGTCATGTACGGCAGGTCGGCGAGCGCGTCGTCGACGCCCAGCGCCTGACGCTCCTCGCGATTGGCCTGCTCGCGGCGCTCCAGCGCTTCCTGCGCACGGCTTTGCAGCTCCTGCGCGAGATCCTCGTCGAAGCCCTCGATCCCGGCCAGCTCGTCCAGCTCGACATAGGCGACCTCCTCCAGCGCGCTGAAGCCCTCGGCCACCAGCAGCTGCGCCAGCGTCTCGTCGACGTCCAGCTCGTTCTGGAACGTCTCGGAATTCTTGACGAACTCGTTCTGGCGCTTCTCGCTCGCGTCGGTCTCGGTCAGGATGTCGATCGCCTTGGCGGTCAGCTGCGAGGCGAGGCGCACGTTCTGGCCGCGACGGCCGATGGCGAGCGACAACTGGTCGTCCGGCACCACGACCTCGATCCGGTCCTCTTCCTCGTCGATCACCACGCGCGCGACGTTCGCCGGCTGCAACGCGTTGACGACGAAGGTCGCGGTGTCGGGCGACCAGGGGATGATATCGATCTTCTCGCCCTGCATCTCCTGCACGACGGCCTGGACGCGGCTGCCCTTCATGCCGACGCAGGCGCCGACCGGGTCGATCGACGAATCGTGGCTGATGACGCCGATCTTCGCGCGGCTGCCCGGATCGCGGGCGGCGGCCTTGATCTCGATAATGCCGTCGTAGATCTCGGGCACTTCCTGCGCGAACAGCTTCTTCATGAAGTCGGGGTGCGCGCGGCTGAGGAAGATCTGCGGCCCGCGATTCTCGCGCACCACCTTCAGGATCAGCGAGCGGATGCGGTCGTTCACGCGCACCACCTCGCGCGGGATTTGCGCATCGCGGCGGATGACGCCCTCGGCACGGCCCAGGTCGACGACGATATGGCCGAACTCGACCCGCTTGACGACGCCGGTGATGATCTCGCCCGAGCGGTCCTTGAACTCCTCATACTGGCGCTCGCGCTCGGCATCGCGGACCTTCTGGAAGATGGTCTGCTTGGCGGCCTGCGCCTGGATGCGGCCGAACTCGATCGGGGGCAGGGGATCGACCAGATAGTCGCCGACGACCGCGCCCGCCTGGAGCTTCTGCGCGCCCTTCACGTCGACCTGCTTGTACAGGTCGTCGACCTCCTCCACCACCTCGACCACGCGCCACAGCCGCAGGTCGCCGTTGTTGGCGTCCAGCTTCGCGCGGATGTCCATTTCCTGGCCGTAGCGCGTGCGCGCGGCGCGCTGGATCGCGTCCTCCATCGCCTCGATGACGATCGCCTTGTCGATCATCTTCTCCGACGCGACCGAATTCGCGATCGCGATCAGCTCCGCACGGTTCGCGGTGACGCCGGTGGCCATCAGTGGTTTTCCTCTTCGTGAAGCTCTTCTTCGTCCGCACCCTCGACCGAGAGCGGGACGGTTGCTGCGATCAGTTTGTCGGTCAGGACCAGCTTGGCATCCGCGATCAGCGCGAACGGCACCTGTGCCAGTTCGCCGGTGCGCGGGTGGCGGATCGCGATCTGCCCGTCCGCATAGATGCCCTCCAGCTCGCCCTTGAACTGCTTCTGCCCGTCGACCGCCTCGGTCAGGACGATGCGCGCCTCGTGGCCCGCCCAGTCGGTGAAGTCCTGTGTGCGGGTCAGCGGGCGGTCGATGCCGGGGGAGGAGACCTCCAGCCGGTACGCGCCCTCGATCGGGTCGCGGCCCGCTTCCTCCAGCGCGTCGAGCTTGTCGGACAGGCGGCGCGACAGTTCGGCGCAATCGTCGATCGTCAGCTGGCGGGTGTCGGGGCGCTCCGCCATGACCTGCAACGTGCGCTCGTCACCCTTGCCGAACAGCCGGACGCGCACCAGCGCAAAGCCGAGTCCCTGCGCCTCGGGTTCGACCAGTTGGAAAAGAGCAGCGTTGTCGGCCAAGCGGATGTCCTGTGGATGCGTTTGTTGCCGCCGCGGAGCGAGCCCCGCAGCCCCTTGCACCTTGCGATGTAAGAGAAAGCGAGCGGGATATAGCGCTGTCCTCGTATCTCCGCAAGCCGGTTGCCCGCGACTCCCGCGCTTCCTAGATCGCGGACGATGACCGGCAGCTACGGCCCCCCCGACCGCTTCAACGAGGAAACCGCCACTTACACCGTGCGCGGCGCCGATACGCCCGACCTGGAGGGGGGCGTGGCGGCGATCCGCAACGTGCTGAAGACGCTGCCGATGAAGCCGGGCGTGTACCGGATGCAGGATGCCAAGGGCGACGTCCTGTACGTCGGCAAGGCGCGCGCGCTGAAGAATCGTGTCGGCAATTACGTCCAGGTCGATCGCCTGTCGAAGCGGTTGCAGCGGATGGTGTCGCTGACGCGGTCGATGACGATCGTCACCACCAACAACGAGGCGGAGGCGCTGCTGCTGGAGGCGCAGCTGATCAAGCGCTATCGCCCGGCGTACAACGTGCTGTTGCGCGACGATAAGAGCTTTCCGTTCATCCTGTTGCGGGCGGACCACGACTTTCCGCGGATCCAGAAGCATCGCGGCGCGCGGCGCGCAAAGGGCGATTATTACGGGCCGTTCGCGAGTGCGGGGAGCGTCAACAATACGCTGAACGCGCTCCAGAAGCTGTTCCTGCTGCGGTCGTGTACCGATGGCTTCTTCAAGACGCGCGACCGGCCGTGCCTGCTGTACCAGATCAAGCGCTGCTCCGCGCCGTGCGTCGGGCGGATCGACGCGGCGGGCTATGCCGAGCTGGTGGGGGATGCGAAGAAGTTCCTCGCCGGCAAGGCGACCGACGTGCAGGCGAAGCTGGGCGCGCAGATGCAGGCGGCGTCCGACGCGATGGATTTCGAGCTGGCGGTGGTGCTGCGCGACCGGCTGAAAGCGCTGACCTTCGTGCAGGGGACGCAGTTCATCAACGCCGAAGGGGTGGGCGACGCCGACATCTTCGCGCTGGCGGCGCATGAGGGACTGATCGCGATCGAGGCCTTCTTCATCCGCGGCGGGCAGAATTGGGGGCATCGCAGCTTCTTCCCCGCGCACACCGCCGATGTGCCGGAGGAGGAGGTGCTCCAGCTGTTCCTGATGCAATTCTATGACGAGGTGCCGCCGGCGCGGACCGTCTTCATCGACCGCGTGCTGCCCGAAGCGGAGGTGCTGGCGCAGGCGCTGGGCGAGCAGGCGGGGCGCAAGGTGGAGCTGACCGTGCCGCAGCGCGGCGTGCGCCGCCGCCTGCTGGACCAGGCAACGCGCAACGCGAGGGAGGCGGTCGAGCGGCGGCTGGCGGAGAGCACGACGCAGGCGAAATTGCACCGCGAGGTCGCCGAATTGTTTGAACTGCCCGACGCGCCGGACCGGATCGAGGTCTATGACAACAGCCATATCCAGGGCGCCCATGCGCTGGGCGCGATGGTGGTTGCGGGGCCGGAGGGGTTCCGCAAGGGCCAGTATCGCAAGTTCAACATCAAACAGGCCGCGACCGACGACGATTTCGCGATGATGCGCGAGGTGCTGACGCGGCGCTTCGCGCGCGCGCTGGAGGAGGATCCGGATCGCGACGGCGGCGCGTGGCCCGACCTGGTGCTGCTGGACGGCGGGCGCGGGCAGCTGAACGCGGCCAAGGCGGTGCTGGAGGATCTGGGGATCGAGGACGTGTGCCTGGTCGGCGTCGCCAAGGGACCGCACCACGGACGCGAGGGGCGCGAGGTGTTCCACCTGATGGACGGGCGCGAGATCACGCTGCCGGTCAATGCGCCGGTGCTGTTCTATCTCCAGCGGCTGCGCGACGAGGTGCACCGCTTCGCGATCGGCGCGCACCGGGCGAAGCGCGCGAAGGCGATCGGCGCCAGCCCGCTGGACGAGGTGCCGGGCATCGGCCCGGCGCGCAAGAAGGCGCTGCTGATGCATTTCGGAACGGGACGCGCGGTGCGCAACGCGAGCCTTGAGGATCTGCGCAAGGCGCCGGGCGTGTCGGCGGCGGTGGCGCAGCAGGTGTACGATTTCTATCACGCGCGGTGACCGGCGCGCGCTTTCGCGCGACCGCGACGCTCGCTAGGGTGCTCCCCGGGGACATATCCGGGGGGAATGATCGATGCGGCGAGCGCCGTTGTTTTTCGCATTGCTGGCGAGCGCGGCGGGCGCGCATGCGTCGGACACGGTACGCTATGCGCCGGCCGCGGCGTGGGTGACGCCCGCGCCCGCGATCGCGCCGGCGCAACTGGCGGCGGATGCGCCGGTGATCGTGCTGATGGACACGCAGGCGCGGCTGTCGGGTGCGACCACCGACACCTATGTCGATGCCGCGACGCGCGTCGCGACCGAGCAATTGCTGACGCAGCTCGGCAATGTGTCGATCCCCTGGATGCCCGATCGCGGCGACCTGACGGTGCATCGCGTCGAGATCCTGCGCGCCGGCAAGGTGATCGACCTGCTGGCGGGCGGGCAGCGCTTCACCGCGATCCGTCGCGAACAGCAGATGGAGCAGAACGTCCTGACCGGGATGATGACCGCGACGCTGCCGGTGGCCGGGCTGCAACTGGGCGACGTGCTGCGCGTGTCGTTCACGATCGGTCAGAGCGACAAGGCGCTGGGCGGCCATACCACCGCGACGGTGCCGACCCCGCCCGCGCCGTTCCGCGCCGGCTTCGCGCGCTCGCGGCTGTTGTGGCCCAAAGCGGAGGCGGTGCGGTGGAAGGGCTATGGCGAGGGGCTGACCACCAGCGAGCGCGACCTGGACGGGATGCACGAGGTGACCGCCGCGCTGCCGCTGCCCAAGCCGACCGACATGCCCGACGACCTGCCGACGCGGCTGGTGCGGCTGCCGGTGCTAGAGGCGGCGTCGTTTGCCGACTGGGCCGACGTGTCGCGCACCATGGCGCCGCTGTATGCGACCGCGGGACTGATCGCGCCGGGCAGCCCGCTGGACGGCGAGGTGAAGGCGATCGCGGCGGCGGAGAGCGACCCGCTGCGGCGCGCGCAACGGGCACTGGAACTGGTGCAGGGCAAGATCCGCTATCTGGCGGTGGCGATGGACGGCGGCGGGCTGACCCCGCAGCCGCCCGCGACGACGTGGGAATTGCGCTACGGCGACTGCAAGGCGAAGACGCTGCTGCTGCTGGCGATGCTGCATGCGCTGGGGGTGGAGGCGGAACCCGCGATCGCCAGCGTCCAGACCGGCGGGCTGGTGACCGCGCGGCTGCCGTCGGCGGCGGCGTTCGACCATATCCTCGTGCGGGCGACGGTGGCGGGCGAGACCTTGTGGCTGGACGGCACCGGGCTGGGCGCGCGGCTGGACGACATCCGCGACGTGCCGCCGTTCCATTCCGTGCTGCCGCTGCGCACCGCGGGCACCGGGCTGGAGACGCTGCCGCAGCGCGCCGATGCCCGCCCCGAGCGGATCGTCGAGCTGACGTGGGACCAGCGCGCCGGGCTGGATTTCCCGGCGACGTTCGACGCCAGGATCACGCTGCGCGGGCGCGGGGCGGAGATGATCGCGACGCTCGCCAACCAGGCCGATGCCGAGCAGAAGCGCGAATGGCTGGACCAGATGATCGCGTCGGAGGCGGGGGAGGCGCAATTCTCCGCCGAGGCGCTGCGCTACGATCCGGTCACCGCGACCGTCGTCATCACCGGCAGCGGGATCGCCAGCACCGGCTGGTGGCGGCAGAACCGGCGCTATCGCCGCATCGTCGATCGCGCGGTGGGCGCGATGGATTTCGCCCCCGACCGTGCGCGGCAGGCCTGGCGCGAGCTGCCCGTGGCGACGGGCATGCCCGGCAGCACCGCCTATCGCACCGTGATGACCCTGCCGGACGGTGGCGCGGGGTTCGAGCTGGAAGGCGCGCGCACGCTGCCCGCGACCCTCGCCGGGCGGCAGGTGCGCCGGACCGTGGCGCTGACCGGTGCGACGCTGACGATCGAGGATCGCGTCGATGCGGTGGGGGCGGAGATCGCGCCCGCCGCGCTGGCGGGCGAGCGCGCGCGCTATGCACAGGCCAAGGCGGACGCGCTGCGCGTGCTGGCGCCGGTGCAGGTGCCGACGCGGGTCGAGCAGGTGGTCGCCGCGCGCAAGGACGGCCGCTTCGCCAGGCTGGAACAGGCGTTCGCGGCGGCGATCGCGCGCGATCCGAAGGAGGAGACGGGCTATATCAGCCGCGCCTCGTTCCGCTCCGGCATCTATGACGTGACCGGCGCGGTTGCCGACCTGACGCGCGCGATCGACCTGAAGGATTCGGTCGAGCTGCGGCTGCGCCGTGCCGCGCTGTTCACCAAGGCGGGCAAGCCGCGCGAGGCGATCGCCGATTACGAGGCGGCGCGCGCGCTGGAACCCGATAACGACGGCGCGCTGATCGGGCTGGCCAACGCCAGGGCGCGCACCGGCGACCGCGCCGCCGCCTATGCGCTGCTGGACGAACGGATCGCGCGCGGCGATCGCGACCGGTTCGGCGCGGTGGTGGAGCGGGCCGAACTGCTGGCGCTGGAGGCCAAGCCGGCCGAGGGCGTCGCGCTGGTCGACGCCGCGATCGTCGAGCGGCCGGGCGATCCCAACCTGCTCAACTCGCGCTGCTGGGTGAAGGGGCTGGGCAATGTCATGCTCGACAGCGCGCTGAAGGATTGCACGCGCTCGATCGAGCTGAGCGACAGTCCGGCGGCGGCGCTCGACAGCCGTGGTCTCGCCTATCTGCGGATGGGGAAGATCGAGGAGGCGCTGGCGGACCTCGACGCCGCGATCGAGCTGATGCCGCAAAGCGCGGGCACGCTGTACCTGCGCGGGCTGGCGCGGCGGCGCGCCGGGCGGCAGGCGGAAGGCGCGGCCGACGTGGCGGCGGCGACGCTGATGGACCCGCAGGTGGCGACCGAGTTCCGGCGCTTCGGCGTGACCGAATAGCGGCAACGAAGCCCTTACCTCTTGTCGGTACACGGACGGGCATCATGCCCGCCGTGTTCCTGACGATCGATACCGAGTTCCGCTGGGGGCATCATGCCGCCGGACTGGCGCTGCCCGCGATCGGGGCGCGGTCGATCGAGCCCGCGGGCGTGGGGCTGGCGTGGCAGCTGGAGGTGCTGGCGCGGCACGGGTTGAAGGCGTGCTTCTTCGTCGATCCGATGCCGGCGCTGGTCTATGGCGCGGCGGCGATCGAGCGTATCGTCGCGCCGATCCTGGCCGCGGGGCAGGAGGTGCAGCTGCATCTCCACCCCAATTGGGTCGGGGCCTGTCCCGGCGACCGCGGCGCACGCCACGGGCGGTTCGAGCTGATCGACCATTCGCGCGACGCGCAAGGCGCGCTGCTGGCGAAGGCGATCGCGCTGCTGGCCGCGGCGGGCGCGCCCGCACCGGTCGCGTTCCGCGCCGGCAGCTATGCCGCGAACGACGATACGCTGTCGGCGCTGGCGATGCTCGGCATCCGCTACGACAGCAGCCACAATGGCGCGCACGCGCCGTGGCCGAGCGCGATCGGCTTGCCGCCGGGACAGATCGCGCCGGTGGCGCGGCGGGGATTGGTGGAGGTGCCGGTGACGGTGATCGAGGATCGCCCGGGCAGCTATCGCAACCTTCAGATCTGCGCGCTGTCGGCCGCCGAGATGCGTGCCGCGCTGGACCATGCGGTGGCGCACGACCATGCCGCGGTAACGATCGTCAGCCACAGCTTCGAACTCGCCAATCGTGCCGGCACCGCGCCCAACCGCGTCCATGTCCGCCGCTTCGACGCGCTGTGCGCGATGCTGGCGGCACGCGCCGACGTGCTGCCGACGCGGCACTTTGCGGAGCGCCCGGACCTGCCGCTCGATCGCGCCGACCGGCCGCTGCCGCCCAGCGCGATGCGGCGGCACTGGCGGCAGGTGGAACAGGCGTGGTCGACGCTGGTCGCGGAGCGCGCGGCGTGACGCATCCCCCCAAATCCCGGGCGCTGGCGTTGCAGGTCGGCGCGCGGACGCTGGCGACGATCCCGCGGCGGCTGGTGCGCGTCGGGCTGTCGCTGGACGAGGCGCTGGCGGGCGGGGCGCCGGTGCTGCCCGCGCTGGACGGCGCGGACGGCTGGCATGTGACCTCGCTGCCCGCGGCGGTGGCGCTGGAGGCGCCGGGGCTGGCGTGGGTGCGGCAGCGCTACATGCGGTATTATGTTGATCTGGCCGCGGGGGAGGCGGCGTGGCGGGCGGGCCTGTCCGCCGCGACCCGCGCGACGATGAAGCGCAAGGCGAAGAGGCTGGCGGCGGCCGGCGGCGGCCGGATCGACATCCGCCGCTATCGCACCGCGGACGAGATGGCCGCGTTCCACCCGCCGGCGCGCGCGGTGGCGGCGACCACCTATCAGGAACGGTTGCTGGGGGCGGCGTTGCCGGCCGATCCGGCGGCGGTGGCGCAGGCCGCGGCGGGGGATGGCGCGCGCGGCTGGCTGCTGTTCGTGTGCGACGCGCCGGCGGCGTATCTATGGTGTACCGCGCAAGGATCCGCGTGGCGGTACGACCATGTCGGGCACGATCCGGCGTTCGCGGCGCTGTCGCCCGGCGCGGTGCTGATGGAGGCGGCGCTGGGCGACCTGTTCGGTGATCGATTGGCGCGGTTCGACTTCACCGAGGGCGAGGGGCAGCACAAGCGCACGCTGGCGAGCGGCGGGGTGGCGTGCCGCGACGTGGTGGTGCTGCGGCGGACATGGGCGAATCGCGCGGCGCTGGGGGTGGTGCGCGGGTTCGATAACGCGGTGACCGCGGCGAAGCGGGTGCCGGTGGCGCGGGCGTTGGCGGCGCGAGTGCGGCGGTAGGCGACGCGCCGGACGTCATGCCAGCGCAGGCTGGCATCTCTGGCGACGGAGGCGGGCAGGCGCCGCGGGAGGCCCCAGCCTGCGCTGGGGCGACGGATGGGGGCGGGACGAACGGGGGCGGCGCGTGTATCACCCGCCGCGATGCACCTGATCGCCGATGCCATCGTCCTGTCGGTTCGCGCGCATGGCGAGCATGGCGCGGTGGTGCGCGCGCTGACCCGCGACGACGGGGTACGTGCGGGCTATGTCCGCGGCGGGCATGCGCGGCGGTTGCGCCCGGTGTTGCAGCCGGCCAATCTGGTGCGCGGCGAGTGGCGCGCGCGGAACGACGAACAGCTGCCCGCGCTGACCGTCGAGCTGGTCCACAGCCGCGCGCCGCTGCATGCCGAGGCGCTGCCCGCCGCGGCGCTGGACTGGGCGACCGCGCTGACCGCGGCGGCGCTGCCTGAGGCGCAGCCCTATCCGCGGCTCCACGATGCGCTGTCGGGCGTGCTCGACGCGGTCGAGGCGGCGCCGTCCGCGCGCGGCTGGGCGGCGGCGCTGGCGCGGTACGAATTGCTGCTGCTGGCGGAGCTGGGGTTCGGGCTGGACTTGACCGCCTGTGTCGCGACCGGGGCGACCGACGACCTCGCCTTCGTCAGCCCCAAGAGCGGCGGCGCGGTGAGCCGCGGCGCGGCGGCGGGATATGAGGCGCGGCTGTTCGCGCTGCCGGCCTTCCTGACCGTCGGGGGTGCGGCATCCGGCGAGGAGGCGCTTGCGGCGCTGGCGATCACCGGGCATTTCCTGGCGCGCGACGTGCTGACCGACCGGCGGCGCGACGTGCTGGCGGCGCGCGAGCGGCTGGTGGCGCGGTTGCAGCGCGCGGTTGCGTAACGACGCGCGGCGCGCCATGCGCTGCGGCCATGACGAACCTGATCGCGATTCTGCCCGGCGACGGCATCGGCCCCGAAGTGACGCGCGAGGCGCGCCGCGTGCTCGACACGCTCGACCTGGGGCTGGCGTTCGAGGAGGCGCCGGTGGGCGGCGCGGCCTATCACGCGCACGGCCATCCGCTGCCCGACGCGACGCTGGACCTCGCCAAACGCGCCGACGCGATCCTGTTCGGCGCGGTGGGCGATCCGGCGTGCGACGCGCTGGAGCGGCACCTGCGCCCCGAACAGGCCATCCTTGGGCTGCGCAAGCATCTGGCGACGTTCGCGAACCTGCGCCCCGCGAAGATCTTCGCCGGGCTGGAGGAGGCCAGCACGCTGAAGCCGGAGATCGCGGGCGCGATCGATCTGGTGATCGTGCGCGAGCTGAACGGCGACGTCTATTTCGGCGAGAAGGGGCGCCGCACCACCGACGCCGGCCTGCGCGAGGGCCACGACCTGATGCGCTATGACGAGGCGGAGGTGCGCCGCATCGCGCATATCGGCTTCCAGACCGCGGCGAAGCGGCGTGGCAAGCTGTGTTCGGTCGACAAGGCGAACGTGCTGGAGACGTCGCAGCTGTGGCGCGACGTGGTGATCGAGGTGGCGGCGGACTACCCACAGGTCGAACTGACGCACATGTACGTCGACAATGCCGCGATGCAGCTGGTGCGCAACCCGGGCGCGTTCGACACGATCGTGACCGGCAATCTGTTCGGCGACATATTGTCGGACCAAGCGAGCATGTGCGTCGGCTCGATCGGGATGCTGCCCTCGGCGTCGCTGGATGCGCAGGGCAAGGGCTTGTACGAACCGATCCACGGTTCCGCGCCCGATATCGCCGGGCAGGGGAAGGCCAATCCGTGCGCGGCGATCCTGTCGGCGGCGATGATGCTGCGTCACTCGCTCGACATGGCGGCGCCGGCGGACCGGATCGAGGCGGCGGTGGCCGCGGCCTTGCGGAGCGGGGTGCGGACGCCGGATCTGGGCGGTGAAGCGTCGACGCGGGTGATGGGGGATGCGGTGCTGGCGGCGCTGTGATGCTGGTCACCCTCACCCTTCCCATCGGCTGCGCCGATGGGCCCCTTCCCTCTCCCATTGGGAGAGGGAGGGAGGCGCGCAGCGCCGGAAGGGTGAGGGTGAGTTGCTGATGACCCGCCCCCTCGACCTCGCGGTCGTCATCCCGACGTTCAACGAGCGCGGCAATGTCGCGACCGTCGTCGCGCGGCTCGATGCCGCGCTGGCGGGCTGGGCGTGGGAGGCGATCTTCGTCGACGACGACAGCCCGGACGGCACCGCCGAGGCCGCGCGCGAACTGGCGCGGGTCGATCCGCGGGTGCGCGTGATCCAGCGCATCGGGCGGCGCGGGCTGTCGACCGCGTGCATCGAGGGGATGTGCGCGACCGCCGCGCCGCTGGTGGCGGTGATGGATGGCGACCTGCAACATGACGAGACGCTGCTGCCGAAGATGGCGGCGGCGTTGCAGGCGGATGCGGCGCTGGACCTGGCGGTCGGATCGCGCTTCGTCGCGGGCGGCGGGACCGGCGAGTGGGACAGCGACCGCGTCGCCAAGTCCGCTTTCGCGACGCGGCTGGCGGGGATGGTGCTGCGCTCCGACCTCAGCGATCCGATGAGCGGCTTCTTCATGATCCGCACCGCGACGTTGCGCGATCTGGTGCCGGGGCTGGGCGGGATCGGGTTCAAGATCCTGCTCGACATCATGAGCGCCAGTCCGCGACCGCTGAACGCGATCGAACTGCCCTATACCTTTCGCGTGCGCACGGTGGGGGAGAGCAAGCTCGACCATGTCGTGGCGCTGGAATATCTGATCGCGCTGTACGACCGGAAGGTCGGGCGGATCGTGCCGGTACGGTTCGCGATGTTCTCCGCGATCGGGGCGCTGGGCGCGGGCGTGCACATGGCGGTGCTGGTGTTGACCTACGTCGTCGCCGGCTGGTCGTTCCTGGCGGGCACGATCGCGGCGACGCTGGTGGCGATGACGTTCAACTTCTTCCTCAACAACGCGCTGACCTATCGCGACCGGCGGTTGAAGGGCGCGCGCGCGCTGCTGGACGGGTGGGTCGCCTTCTGCCTCGTCTGTTCGGTGGGTGCGGTGGCGAACGTGGGGGTCGCGGCGTTCCTGCACGACGTGCGGCAGGGCGCGTGGGCGGCCTCCGCGATGCTGGGCGTCGCGGTGGGGGCGGTGTGGAATTACGCGCTGTCGTCGCGGTTCACCTGGGGGCGGTATCGCTGATCCGCGTCATCCCGGGTCAAGGCCGGGGTGACGGGAGCGGCTAGACCCAGCTCGCGAACCACGTCCAGCGGCTGAACGCGCCGGCATGCGCCAGCGCCTGTGCGGAGAGCACCGGGAGGAAATACAGCGCCAGCGCGACGGCGAGCAGCAGATACGCCTCCACCCAGCGCCTGATGTCGCCGCGCCATTCGTCCAGCGCCACCGCGGCCGCGATCGCAACGAACACGCTGGCGGGATAGTAATAATAATAGAAGCCCAGCGACTTGGGGATCACCGCGAAGATGCCGACCGCGAAGGTCCACAGCATCGCCGGTGCCAGCAGCCGCGCCGCGCCGGTCTTCACCCAGCCCGCGAAGCATGCCGCGACCGCGACCAGCCCGCCCCACATCACCGCCGGATTGCCGATCAGCAGGATGCCGCGCTGCGCGCCGTCGGCGGGTTCGTACAGATACCAGATCGGGCGGATCAGCAGCGGCCACGTCCACCAGTTCGACTGATAGGTGTGCGGCGGCAGCCCCTGCGTCTGGCGCTGGTACATCTCATACTGGAACGGCAGCAGCCCGCGCAGCGTCAGCGCGTCGTGCGCGTAGAAGAAGGCGGGCAGGAAGGTGAGGAAATAGACCGCGACCGACACGCCCCCCAGCAGCGCCAGCGCAAGCACGGGGTGCATCCCCGGCCAGCGATCCGCGCGCCCGCGGCGCAGCACCAGGAAGGCGACGCCGGCCGCGGCAACATAGGGCGCGGCGGCCCATTTGCACGCGGTCGCCAGCCCCAGCAGCACCGCGCCCGCGGTCCAGCGCGTCCAGCTGCCGCTGCGCATGCTCGCCGCCAGCAGCACGATCGCCCAGATCAGGAAGGCGAGCATGAACGTGTCCAGCATCGCGATCCGTGCCTGGATATAGACGGTGAAGCCCAGCAGCGTCAGCACCGCCGCCAGCACGCCCGCGCGGACCCGTCCGGTCATCACCTGCGCCAGCGCGAACGCCCCCGCCACCGTCGCCGCGCCCGCGATCGTGGAGGCGAAGCGCCAGCCGAACGGCGTATCGCCGAACGCCAGCATGGAGGCGGCGATCAGTTCCTTGGCGAGCAGCGGATGCTCGATATTGACTGGCATCGACAGCGCGATCAGCGCACGCGCGGCGGCGACGTAATGCACCTCGTCGAACACGATCATGTGCGGGACGGCGAGGCGGAAGAGGAACAGTGGCCAGACCGCCAGCGCGATCAGGAGGCCGAGGATCGCGGGGTGACGGGTGACGGTCGGCATGGCAGCCGGGCGTATCCGAAGCGGCGGAGGATAGAAAGCGGGACCCCGGGTCAAGCCCGGGGTGAGGGTTCCCCTTGTCGTCACCCCGGGCTTGACCCGGGGTCCCGCTTCTTCTGCACGGCCATCCGCCCCCTTGTATCAAATGGCGCCGGGGGGCAAAGCGGCGCGCATGAAGCGGCGCACCGGACAGGACCGATCGATCACGCAACACTGGCGTCCCGCGACGCTGGCGGTCCGCGGCGGCACCGCGCGATCGGAATATGGCGAGACGTCGGAGGCCTTGTTCCTCACCTCCGGCTACAGCTACGACCGGGCGGAGGATGCCGCGGCGCGCTTCGCGGGCGAGCAGCAGGGGATGACCTATTCCCGACTCCAGAACCCGACCGTGGAGATGCTGGAGCAGCGTATCGCGCTGCTGGAGGGAGCGGAGGCGTGCCGCACCATGGCGACCGGCATGGCGGCGATGACCGCGGTGCTGTTGTGCCAGTTGCAGCAGGGCGACCATGTCGTCGCAGGGCGCGCCGCGTTCGGATCGTGCCGCTGGCTGGTCGATACTTTGCTGCCGAAGTTCGGCATCGCGACCACGACGGTGGACGCGCGCGATCCGCAGGCGTTCCAGGATGCGGTGAAGCCCAATACGAAGGTGTTCTTCTTCGAGACGCCGGCCAATCCGACGATGGACGTGGTCGATCTGCGCGCCGTCTGCGCGATCGCGCGTGAGCGCGGGATCACCAGCGTGGTCGACAATGCCTTCGCCACGCCCGCGTTGCAGCGGCCGATGGAATTCGGTGCGGACGTGACCGCTTATTCCGCGACCAAGATGATGGATGGGCAGGGCCGCGTGCTGGCCGGCGCGGTGTGCGGGACGGAGGATTTCATCCTCAACACGCTGCTGCCGTTCACGCGCAACACCGGGCCGACGCTGAGCGCGTTCAACGCTTGGGTGGTGCTGAAGGGGCTGGAGACGCTGGACCTGCGCATCCGCCGCCAGTCGGAGAATGCGGTGGCGGTCGGGCGCTTCCTGGAGACGCGCGTGCCGCGTATCCTGCACCCCGGGCTTGCCAGCCACCCGCAGCATAACCTCGCCATGTCGCAGATGGAGGCCGCCGGTCCGATCTTCGCGTTCGAGGTGGCGGACCGCGCGCAGGCGCAGGCGCTGCTCAACGCGCTGGAGTTGATCGACATCAGCAACAACATCGGCGACTCGCGCTCGCTGATGACGCATCCGGCCTCCACCACGCATTACGGTGTCGCGCCCGAGGCGCGTGCGGAGATGGGCGTGACCGAGGGGCTGTTGCGGCTCAACGTCGGGCTGGAGGATCCCGCCGACCTGATCGACGACCTCGACCGCGCGCTGACCGCGGTGGGGCTGTAGCGGCGATGATCGAGGCGCTGTTCCCCGATGCCGAGACGACGGGCGCGGTGACGGTGCGCGTCTCGGTCAGCTATCTGCCCGAACAGTCGGAGCCGGCGCGCGGACGCTGGTTCTGGGCCTATCATATCCGTATCGAGAACGAGGGCGCGGGCGCGGTGCAGCTGCTGACCCGCCACTGGATCATCACCGACGGGCGCGGCGCGCGCCACACGGTGGAGGGCGAGGGCGTGGTCGGCGAACAGCCGCTGATCGCGCCGGGCGCCAGCTACGATTATGTCTCCGGCTGCCCGCTGGCGACGCCGACCGGATCGATGCAGGGCAGCTATCGCATGATCGCGGAGGACGGGCGGACGTTCGACGTCGCCATCCCCAAGTTCGCGCTGGCCGCGCCCGCGGGGGTCCAGTGAAGCGCACGCACCTGCCGCTGAACGGACTGCGCGTGCTGGATGCGGCGGCACGGCATCTGTCGTTCACGCGCGCCGCGGACGAGCTGGCGGTGACGCCCGCTGCGGTCGGGCAGCAGATCCGCGCGCTGGAGGATACGCTGGGCGTCGTCCTCTTTCGCCGTACCACCAAGGGGCTGGAGCTGACGCCCGAGGGCGAGGCGGGGCTGGCGCCGCTGCGGCAGGGCTTCCTGGAGTTCGAGGAAGCGGTGCGCGCGATGCAGGCGGGGCAATCGTCCAAGTCGCTGACGATCGCGGCGCCGCGCGACGTGATCGAGAAGTGGCTGCTGCCGCGGCTGGCCGAGGTGTCGGCGGCGGACAGCGACATCCGCTTCGCATTGGTGACCGCGGACGAGGCGGTCGATTTCACCGAGGCGAACCTCGATCTCGCGATCCGCTGGGGCGAGGGGCCGGGCGGGATCGAGGGCGAGGCGATCGAGAGCGAGGGGCTGGTGACGGTGGAGCGTCCCGGCGGCGGTGCGGACACGGTCATCCTGTGGCCGGGGGCGCCGGGGGCCGATGCCGCCGCGCTGATCCGTGTCGGCGATGCGGGGCTGGCGATCGACGCCGCCGCGGCCGGGCTGGGACGCGCGACCGTGCCCGAGCTGCTGGCGGCGCGCGACATTGCCGAGGGCCGCGTCGTGCTGCTGGGCGCGCCCGAGCCGTCGCGACTGGGATACTGGCTGGTCGCACCGACGCCGCAATGGCGCCAGAAGAAGGTGCAGGCGCTGGTCGAGGCGCTGGCGGGCTAGGGGCGGGCTAGGGATGACGAACGGGTGCCTTGCCCGTCCCCGTGCTCCTGCGCAGGCAGGAGCCCAGGGTTTGGGTCGCCAACGGATGGTTGCGCGCGGAACCCTGGGTTCCGGCGTGCGCCGGAACACGGTGCGGCCGTCGTGCCGGGTTCGTGCCGGTATGCGGGGTGACGCGCGCCTCCCGTTGGTGGGGTGCGCGGAACCCTGGACCCCGGAACAAGTCCGGGGTGACGGGGCGATGGGGGCGGGCATCCTGCCTTCTCGTCACCCCGGGCTTGACCCGGGGTCCCGCTTCTTCTCCACCCTCGCGAAGAAAGCGGGACCCCGGGTCAAGCCCGGGGTGACGGTGGGGAGGGTATGACGCTCGCTCCGCTGATCGCGCGCGTCCAGGCGTGGGCGCAGACCCCCGGTGCGAAGCGCATCGGGCGGGTCGCCCGTATCCTTTTCTTCGTCGCGATCGTCGCGATCCTGCTGCTTCAGCTGCGCGCGATCGGCTGGGCGGAGGTGCTGCGGTCGTTGCCGGCGAACCCGTGGTTCTACATCCTGTTCTTCGTCAATTTCATGGTGCTGCCGGTCAGCGAGCTGCCGATCTTCCGGTTGCTGCTGGGGCAGAAAATCCCCGGCGCGCTGCCGGTGATGATCCGCAAGCGCATCGTCAACGCGGTGCTGGTCGATTATTCGGGCGATTTCTATCTCTATAGCTGGGCCAAGTCGCGGCTGGGGATTGATTCGCGCACGCTGCTGCTGGCGGTGAAGGACAATGCGATCCTGTCGTCGCTGGCGGGCGCGGCGGCGGCCGGCGTGCTGATCGTCACCTTCATCGCGCGGGCGCCCACGGGGCGGATCGCGTCGTGGCTCGACAGCAGCTGGGGCGTGATGCTGGCGGTGGTGCTGTGCGGCAGCCTGACATTGCCGCTGCTGCTGCGCTTCCGCCATGCGATCCTGTCGGTCAGCGGGCGCGTCGCGGGGCAGGTGTTCGGCATCCATGTCGCGCGCACGATCGTCAATCTGACGATCCAGGTGGTGCAATGGGTGATCGTGCTGCCGGGCGAGCATTGGACGACCTGGCTCAGCTTCCTGACCGCGCAGCTGGTGATCGCGCGGCTGCCGTTCATCCCCAATCGCGATCTGCTGTTCATGGCCGCCGGATTGCAGATGAGCGGGGGGCTGACGGTGCCGCGCGATGCGATGGCGGGGTTGCTGGTGGCGGGCGCGGCGCTGACGCAGGGGACCAATCTGGTGCTGTTCGTGCTGACCGCCTGGTGGATCAAGCCCGAGAAACCGGCGGTGATCGCGGAACCCTGACCGCGTTCGCCGATTGGGGCGCGCATGACCGACAACCGCGCCAGCGCCTATCCGCTCCTCGCCGTCCCCCACATCCAGCTCCACGGCACCGTGGACGGACAGATGTACGACAATTTCAAGATGCAGCTCGCCCATGCGCCGGGCGACGGCCCGGTGGTGGTGTCGATCACCACGCTGGGCGGCGATCCCGAAATGGCGCGCGCGATGGGCGATTCGATCCGGCTGCTGCGCGAATATACCGGGCGCGAGGCGCTGTTCCTAGGCAAGGTCGCGGTCTATTCCGCGGGCGCGACGTTCATGTCCGCCTTTCCCGCGGACAAGCGCTTCCTGACCAAGAATTCGCGGATCATGATCCACGAGCGGATCATGAATTCGACGATCACGCTGTCCGGCCCGCTCAACACGCTGTCGCCGCTGCTGATGGCAAAGCTGCACGAGATCGAGGATTCGATCCGCATCCAGGAAGAAGGCTTCGCCGCGCTGGTCGAGGGGACGCAGGTGACGCTGGACGAGCTGAAGGAACGTGCGCCGAAGAATTGGTATATCGAGGCCGAGGAGGCGCGGCGGCTGGGGCTGGTGCTGGATATTATCTGACACCCGTGTTCCGTTGTCATCCCAGCGAAGGCTGGGATCTCTGTGAGGGGGGCGTCACGCTTTCCTCATCGAGACCCCAGCTTGCGCTGGGGTGACGTGTGGGGAGCGGTCAGGCGAACGCCGGCGCCTGTCTCAATTGCTGGTACGCCGCGATGACCTTGCCCAGTTGCGCCTCGTGGCTGCGGTCGCCGCCGTTGCGGTCGGGGTGGTAGCGGCGCACCAGTTCCGAATAGCGCTTGCGCAGCGCGCTGCGGTCCGCGTCCGCGGGCAGGCCGAGCACGTCGAGGCTGCGGCGATCCTCGCCCGACAGCGGCTTGCCATCGGTCCGCTCCGGCGCATGAGTGCGGCGAAAGCGCGCGCCGATCGCGTCGAGTGGGTCGGCATAATCGGCCCAGCGCGGTCCGGCATCGCCCATCCCGGCGCGGGCGAAGGCGCGCGTCTCGCGCTCCCAGCCGGCCATCGGGCGCTGCGCATGGTGGATCTCCTCCGCGGTCATGCCGTCGAAGTAATTGTACCCCGCGTTGAACGCGCGGACGTGATCGAGGCAGAAGAAGCGGAAGCGCGGGCGGCCCTCTGCATTGCCCGGTCCCTCCAGCGGGGGCGCGCGAAACTCGCCCGCCGCCTCGCAGCCGGGGTGCGCGCAGGGCTGACCGGTTCCTTCCATCCGCCCGTGGAAGCGCGTGTGCGGGCGATCCTTGTTCGAAGCCACCTTTTAGACCGTCATCCTTGTGTCAATTCGCCTATATGGGGCGGATGACCGATGCTTCCACCGGCCCCGTTCAGGCCGAAATCACCGCCCGCCTCACCGCCGCGCTGTCGCCAACGCGGCTGGAGGTCGTCAACGAGAGCGCGCAGCACCGCGGGCATATGGGCGATGACGGCAGCGGCGAAAGCCATTTTCGCGTCGTGGTGGAAAGCGCGGCGTTCGTCGGGCGTTCGCGGGTGGACCGCCAGCGGCTGGTCAACCGCGCGCTGGCGGACCTGCTGGCGGAACGGGTCCACGCGCTGGCGATCGTCGCGCGCGCGCCGGGGGAGGGGTGATCCTCTTCGCGTCACCCCGGCTCAAGGCCGGGGTGACGAGGGTTCCTTCCGCGGCAACGCCGCCAGCGCGGGGAGGACGAACAGCGTCAGCAGCGTGGCGGAGATCAGCCCGCCGATGACGACGGTCGCCAGCGGCTTCTGCACCTCCGCGCCCGCGCCATGCCCCAGCGCCATCGGCACGAACCCCAGACTGGCCACCAGCGCGGTCATCGCCACCGGGCGCAGCCGCTGGAGCGCGCCGGTGCGCGCCGCGGTGGCGCGGTCCAGCCCGCTGCGCATCAGGTCGCGGATCGAGGAGATCATCACCAGCCCGTTCAACACCGCGATCCCCGACAACGCGATGAAGCCGACCGCGGCGGAGATGGAGAAGTCCATCCCGCGCAGCGCCAGCGCCAGCACCCCGCCGACCAGCGCCAGCGGTACGCCGGTGAAGACGATCGCGGCATCGCGCACCGAGCGCAGCGCGCCGTAGAGCAGCAGCAGGATCAGCGCGAGGCAGGCGGGGACGACGAACTGCAACCGCTCCCGTGCGGAGGCGAGGTTCTCGAACTGGCCACCCCATGCGAGGTAGCTGCCCGGCGGCAAGCGGACATCGCGTGCGACTGCGGCCCGAGCGTCCGCCACCACGCTGCCGACGTCGCGCCCGCGGACATTGGCCTGAACGACGATGCGGCGCTTGCCGTTCTCGCGCCCGATCTGGTTGGGGCCATCGACGATGCGGATGTCGGCGACGCCCGCCAGCGGCACGAACGCGCCCGAGGGGGTGGGCACCTGCACCCGGCGCAGCAGGTCGAGGTCGGCGCGCTCCGCCTCCGACAGCCGCAGCACCACGGGGAAGCGGCGGTCGCCCTCGAAGATCACGCCCGCCTCGCGCCCGCCCACGGTCGCGGAAACGGTGTCCTGCACGTCCTGCGCGGTGACGCCGAGCCGCGCCATCGCGTCGCGACTGACGCGGATGTCGAGCATCGGCAGCCCCTCGGTCTGCTCGACCTTGACGTCGGCCGCGCCCGGCGTGCGGCGCAGGATCGCGGCGATGCGCTCCGCGGTCTGTCCCATCGTCGCGAAATCGTCGCCGAAGACCTTGACCGCGACATCGCCGCGCACGCCCGCGATCAGTTCGTTGAAGCGCATCTGGATCGGTTGGGTGATCTCATAGGCGTTGCCGGGGATGGTGGCCAGTTTGCCCTCGATCCGCTCGACCAATGCCTCCTTCGACAGCGACGGGTCGGGCCATTGTTGGCGCGGCCTCAGGATCACGAACATGTCCGTCGCATTGGGTGGCATCGGGTCGGAGGCGAGTTCCGCGGTGCCGGTCTTGGAGAAGACGAAGCGCACCTCGGGCTGGCGCGCCATCATGCGTTCGATCGGCACCTGCATCGCCTGGCTCTGGCGCACCGACGTGCCGGGGATGCGCAGCGCCTGGATCAGCAGGTCGCCCTCGTCCAGCTGGGGCAGGAACACCTGCCCCAGCGAGAGGAAGGCGGGGACGGCGAGGACGACGCCCGCTATGCCCGCGGCGACGGTCGCCCGGGGACGCGCGATGGCGCGGGTCAGGCCCGGTTCGTAGCGGCGCTTGAGCCACGCGACGATGCGGCCGTCCTTCTCCTCGACCGGCTTCGTCAGCAGGCAGGCGATCATCGCCGGGACGAAGGTGAGCGACAGCACGAAGGCGAAGGCGAGCGCGATGATGACGGTCAGCGCCATCGGCACGAACGTCCGCCCCTCCACCCCGGTCAGCGTCAGCAGCGGCAGATAGACGAGGATGATGATCGCCTGGCCATAGACGGTCGGGCGGATCATCTCGCGTGCCGCCGCGGCGATGGCGGCCAGGCGCTCGGGCTGGTCGGGGGCGCGGCCCTCGCGGTGACGGACGTCGGCAAGGCGGCGCAGCGCATTCTCGACGATGATGACCGCGCCGTCGACGATCAGCCCGAAGTCGAGCGCGCCGAGGCTCATGAGGTTGGCCGAGACGCCGGCATGGAGCATCCCGAACCCGGTCAGCAGCATCGTCACCGGGATGACCAGCGCCGCGATCAGCGCGGCGCGGACATTGCCGAGCAAGGCGAACAGCACCGCGATCACCAGCAACGCGCCCTCGGTCAGGTTGCGTGCGACGGTGCGGATGGTGGAATCGACCAGCGCGGTACGGTCCAGCACCGGCTGCACCACGACGTCGGGGGGCAGCGAGGCGTTGATCGAGGCGAGCCGGTCGGCGACCGCGGTGGCGACGGTCCGGCTGTTCTCGCCGATGCGCATGATCGCGGTGCCGACCACCACCTCGGTGCCGTTCTCCGATGCGGAACCCATGCGGATCGCCTGTCCGGTGCGGACGCTGGCGACCTGGTCCAGCGTCACCGGCACGCCCTCGCGCGTGGCGACGACGGTGCGCGCCAGTTCGTCGGCGTTGCGGATCAACGCGTCGGAGCGCACCGCCAGCCCCTCGCCATTGCGCTCCACCACGCCGCCGCCGATGCTGGTGTTGTTGCGCTCCAGCGCGGTGGCGAGCTCGGTGAGCGTCAGGCGCATCGCCGCCAGTCGCGCGACGTCGGGGACGACCAGATATTGCTTGGCATAGCCGCCGATCGAATCGATCCCGGCGAGGCCGGGCGTGTTCTTCAGCAAGGGCGTGACGATCCAGTCCTGCGCGGTGCGCAGATAGGTCGCCTTGTCCTCCTCGCTGGTCAGCCGCTCACCCTCCGGCGTGATATAGCTGCCATCGGGCTGCATCCCCGGCTCGCCGGGCATGTGGCGGTCGTCGGCCCGATGATCGAGCCGGACGGTCCACATATAGATTTCGCCCAGCCCGGTCGCGATCGGCCCCATCTCGGGCTGGACGCCGGCGGGCAGCGTCTCCGTCGCCTGCGCCAGCCGCTCACCCACCTGCTGGCGCGCGAAGTAGACGTCCGTGGAGTCATCGAACACCGCCGTCACCTGCGCGAAGCCGTTGCGGCTGAGCGAGCGGGTGTGGTCGAGGCCCGGAATGCCCGCGAGCGCGGTCTCGATCGGGAAGGACACCTGTTTCTCGACCAGCTCGGGTGAGAGCGCAGGCGCGCGGACGTTGATCTGCACCTGATTGTTGGTGATGTCGGGCACCGCGTCGATCGGCAGCCGGTAGAGCGCGGCTGCGCCGATGACCGCGGCCACCGCGGTGAGGGCGAGGACCAGCCAGCGCTGCGCGACCGCCCAGGTCACGATCCGTGCGATCATGGCTCAATGATCCTCGTGGCCGGCGTCGCCCTTGCCGAGTTCGGCCTTGAGCGTGAAGCTGTTGACGGTGGCGATCTGCTCGCGACCGGTCAGGCCGGTGCGCACGATCATGCTGTCGCCCGCGGTGTCGCCGATCGTGACCGGTGCGGCGCGGAACCCCGTGGCGGTGCGGACGAAGACGACGCGGCGGCCCTCGATCGACTGGACCGCCGTCAGCGGCACGCGGATCGTGCCGGCGGCATCGCCCCCGGCGAGGCGGATCGAGGCGGTCACCGCCTCGCCGATGCGCCATTGCCCGGCGCGATTGTCGAGCGTGGCGATGGCGGGGACCAGCCGTGTCTGCGCATCGAGCGCGGGCGAGACGAAGGTGACGCGCGCTCCCCCCTGTCGGCCGGGCGCGCGGACGGTGACCGCGGCGCCCGGCGGCACGCGCCCCGCGTCGGCGGGTTGCAGGTTCAGCGCGACGGACACGCTGCCCAGTGCGGCGATGCGGTACAGTTCGGCGTCGGGGGGCGACGCTCTGCCCCAGCAATGCGGTGCGCGCGATGACGCGGCCGGAGATGGGCGCGGCGATGGCGAGGCGGTTGGAACCGGCCGCGCCGCCGGTGCCCGCGGCGGCGACCTGTCCCTGCGCCTGGCGCAGGGCGATCCGCGCCTCCGCGGCGGCGGTGCGCGCGGCGATCAGGTCCTGCTCCGGGGTGACGCGTTGCGCGAACAGACGTTGTTCGCGCGCCAGCGTGGATTGCGCGAGCGACAGGCGCGCGCGGGCGGCGGCGACTTCGCCGTTCAATTGCGCGGCCTCGCGGCTTTCGATCACCGCCAGCGTCTGGCCGCGCGTCACCGCCTCTCCCAGGTTGCGGGTGAGCGCGACGATGCGCCCGCCGCTGCTGGCGGCGACCACCTGCGTCGCGGCGGGATCGCCCTCGACGATCGCGGGCAGGTCGATCGTCGCGGCGCCGCCGATCGTGGGGCGGTCCAGCTTGATGCCGGCGGCGGCGATCTGTTCGGCGGAAAGGGTGACGGCGCTTTCGTCGTGATGGTCACCGGCCTCCTCTTGCGGGGCGGCGTCGCTGGTGGGTTCGGCGCTGCCGCAGGCGGCGAGCAGGAGCAGCGCGAGGGCGGTGGTGGCGCGGAGCGTCATGGATCAGTTCCCCTGAAGGGCGGGCGCGGGAGCGGTCAGGCGCTCCAGCCGGGCGCGGGCGAGCCGATAGGCGGCGAGCGCGTCGATCGCGGCGAGGCGGGTGTCGGCGAGGGTGCGTTCGGCGTCGAGCAGTTCGAGCTGCGCGAACTTGCCCTCGCGATAGCCGATGCGCGCGATCCGTGCGGCCTCCTGCGCGGCGGCGAGCGCGGGGCCGCTGGCGGTGCGGGCGGTGACGGCGGCATTGTCCGCCTCCGCCTGTGCGTCGGCGATCGCCTGTTCGACGTCGAGGCGGGTGGCGCGGCGCTGCGCCTCGACGCGGGTGCGCTCCGCGGTGGCCTGTGCCACCGCGCGGCGGCCGGTGTCGAAGACCGGGATCGGCAGCGACAGGCTGATGACCGCGGCGGTGTCGCCGGTCTGCGACAGCCGGCGCAGCGCCGGGCTGATGGCGAGATCGGGGACGCGCTGCGACCGCGCGAGGCGGACGCCGGCATCGGCCACGGCGAGGTCGGCGTCGGCGGCGGCGAGCGCGAGCGTGCCCTCGACGGCGGCCGGAAGCGGCGGCCCGGCGGTGGCGGGGGGGACGGTGTCGAGCCACCTCGGGTCGAGCACGGTGGCGTCGCGGCCGATGCGCCGCGACAGGTTCTGTGCCGCGGTCTGCGCGAGGCGGCGGCTCCGCTCGACCTGCGCCTCGGCATCGAGGCGCACGACCTCGGCACGTTGCTGTTCCAGCGGGCTGGCGCGCCCGGCCTGCACCCGTGCCTGTGCCGCGCGTGCGGCGTCGCCGGCGATGCGCGCCTGATCGCCTGCGATGGCGGCGCGGCGCGTGGCGGCGGCTGCCTCGACGAAGAGCGCGGTCACCTGCTGACGGATATCGGCGTCCGCGATCGCGCGGTGCAGCCGCGTGCGCGCCAGCGCGGCATCGGCGGCGGCGACGCGCGCGCCGCGCTTGCCGCCCAGCTCGATCGGGATCGAGACTCCGACGGTGGTTTCCGCGCTGCGCAGCCCGGCATAGGCGCCGCTGCCGGCGATATTCTCGACCTGCGCCTGGAATTGCGGATTGGGACGCAGCGCGGCGACATCGCGCGCGGCCTGTGCCGCGGCGAGTGCGGCGGTGGCGGCATCGGCGGCGGGCGCAGCGCCGCCCGCCGCGACGACCGCCTGGTCGAGCGTGAGCGGCGCCCCTGACGCTGCACTATCCTGTGCAGGCGCCGGCGCCGCGAGGGCGCACGACGCGGCGGCCGTAACGGCCGCGACGAAGCATTTCATGGTGATGGTTCTCCCGACGATGGACGTCGGGGCGCGACGATGCGCCCCGGCGGATCGTCAGGCTTGCGGCGGGCGCTCCGCCACCGCGGCGCGGGTGCCGGACAGCGTGGCGACGGGGGGCGGCAGGCGCTTTGCGGCGGCCTTCATGTGCGCGAGGGCGGCGACAGGGCGCGCCGGCTCGCCGGTATCGTGTCCGTGACAGCTGGCATGGTGGTGCAGGACGCCCGAGTCGCCATCGGCGGGCACTTCGTCGCCATCGCCGTCGCTATGGACGGTGAAGGCGACACCCCCCAGCGCCCCGCCTGCTGCCTCGGCGGCATGGGCGGCGCCCGACAGCCCCGTCAGGAGCAGCATCAGGCAGGCCAGGAAGGGCAGCAGCGTGCGCATCGCGCGCGGGACGTATCACGCGTCGGGCGATGCGTCGACCGGCGCGTTGGAAAGGTTCACGCGAAGACGCAACGGTGGCCCGTATGCCGCAGCGTTCTGCACCGACGTGGACGGAAGCGCCATCGCCGCGACGCGCAACCTCTTCGCGGCTTCGCGTCTTCGCGTGAACCTTTATCCTCCTGCGTCATCCCCGCGGCGGCGGGAATGACAGAAGAACAGGAGGAAAGCGCCGACGGTCGATCCGTCCTACGCCGCCACCTCCTTGGCGCCACGCTCCAGCAGCGGGGCGAGGTAGCGGCCGGTGAAGCTGCGCGGTTCCGCCGCCACCGTCTCCGGCGTGCCCTCGGCGACGATCTCGCCGCCCTTGACGCCGCCTTCCGGCCCCAGATCGATGATCCAGTCGGCGGTCTTGATGACGTCCAGATTGTGCTCGATCACCACCACCGTATTGCCCTGCTCGACCAGCGCATGGAGCACCTCCAGCAGCTTGCGCACATCCTCGAAATGCAGGCCGGTGGTGGGTTCGTCGAGGATATACAGCGTGTTGCCCGTCGCGCGGCGCGACAGTTCCTTGGCCAGCTTCACCCGCTGCGCCTCGCCGCCCGACAGCGTCGTCGCCTGCTGCCCGACCTTGACATAGCCCAGTCCCACCTCGACCAGCATCGCCATCTTGTCGCGGATCGGCGGCACGTTGGCGAAAAAGGCGGCGGCATCCTCGACGGTCATGTCGAGCACGTCGGCGATGCTGTGGCCCTTGAACTTCACCTCCAGCGTCTCGCGATTGTAGCGCGCGCCGTGGCAGACGTCGCAGGTGACATAGACGTCGGGCAGGAAGTGCATCTCGATCTTCAGCACGCCATCGCCCTGGCATGCCTCGCACCGCCCGCCCTTGACGTTGAAGCTGAAGCGGCCGGGCTTGTAGCCGCGCGCCTGCGATTCCGGCAGCCCCGCGAACCAATCGCGGATCTGCGTGAACGCGCCGGTATAGGTCGCCGGGTTCGACCGCGGCGTGCGCCCGATCGGCGACTGGTCGATGTCGATGACCTTGTCGAGATGCTGTAGCCCGGTGATCTTGTCGTGCTTGCCCGCCAGGATGCGCGCGCCGTTCAGCTGGCGCGCGGCGGCGGCATAGAGCGTGTCGATCGTGAAGCTCGACTTGCCCGACCCCGACACGCCGGTGATGCAGGTGAAGGTGCCGAGCGGGATCGATGACGTGACCCCGGTCAGATTGTTGGCGGTGGCGTTGTGCACCGTCAGCTTCTTGCCCGATCCCTTGCGCCGCTTCGCCGGCAGCGGCACCTCGCGCGTGCCGTTCAGATAGTCGGCGGTGACCGAGGTCTTGCTCTTCAGCAGTTGCTTGACGGTGCCCTGCGCCACCACCTTGCCGCCGTGGACGCCCGCGCCCGGCCCCATGTCGATGACGTAATCGGCCATGCGGATCGCATCCTCGTCATGCTCGACGACGATCACGGTATTGCCGAGGTCGCGCAGCCGCCGCAGCGTGGCCAGCAGCATGTCGTTGTCGCGCTGGTGCAGGCCGATCGACGGCTCGTCCAGCACGTAGAGCACGCCCGACAGTCCGCTGCCTATCTGCGACGCCAGACGGATGCGCTGGCTCTCGCCGCCCGACAATGTGCCGCTGGTGCGGTCGAGGTTGAGGTAATCCAGCCCGACATTGTTGAGGAAGCCGAGCCGCTCGACGATCTCCTTCAGGATGCGCTCCGCGATCGCGCGCTGCTGGTCGCCCAGCTTCTCCGGCAGCGCGGTGAAGAAGGCGAGCGCGTCGACCACGCTCATCCGCGTCGCATGGCTGATATCCTCGCCCGCGACCTTCACCGCCAGCGCCTCCGGCTTCAGACGCGCGCCGTGGCACACCTCGCACGCCTGCGAGGACTGGTATTTGGACAGCTCCTCCTTCATCCACGCGCTCTCGGTCTGGAGCAGGCGGCGGTTGAGGTTGCCGATGACGCCCTCGAACGGCTTCTTCACGTCATACGACTTCTTGCCGTCGACGAAGGTCAGCGTGACGGGCTTGCCCCCGGTGCCGTGGAGGATGACGAGCTTCACCTCGCCGGGCAGCTCGCCCCAGGCGGTGTCGAGCGAGAAGCCGAATTCGCGCGCGAGGCTGGCCATCACCTGCATGTAATAGGGCGAGGGCGGGTTGCTCTTCGCCCAGGGCACGACCGCGCCCTTCTTGATGCTGAGGTCGTGGTTGGGGACGACGAGGTCTTCGTCGAAGATCATCTTCTCGCCCAGCCCGTCGCATGCCGGGCAGGCGCCCTGCGGCGCGTTGAACGAGAACAATCGCGGCTCGATCTCCGCGATGGTGAAGCCGCTGACCGGGCAGGCGAACTTCTCGGAAAAGACGATGCGTCCCGGCGGGGCGTGATCGCCCAGCACGACGCTCTCGGGCGTGCGCGGCTCGACCGGATCGGCGGGGTCGACATAGGCGAGGCCGTCCGCCAGCTTCAGCGCGGTCTCGAAACTGTCGGCCAGCCGGGTGCCGACATCCTCGCGCACCACCAGGCGGTCGACCACCACCTCGATGTCGTGCTTGTACTTCTTGTCGAGCGCAGGCGCCTCGTCGATCTCGTGGATCTGGCCGTCGATGCGGACGCGGGTGAAGCCCGCCTTCTGCCACTCCGCCATCTCCTTGCGATACTCGCCCTTGCGCCCGCGCACGACGGGGGCGAGCAGGTAGAGCCGCGTCCCCTCGGGCAGCGCCATCACGCGGTCGACCATCTGGCTGACCGTCTGCGCCGCGATCGGCAGGCCGGTGGCGGGCGAATAGGGGATGCCGACACGCGCCCACAGCAGGCGCATGTAATCGTAGATCTCGGTGACGGTGGCGACGGTCGAGCGCGGGTTGCGCGACGTCGTCTTCTGCTCGATCGAGATCGCGGGGGAAAGACCCTCGATATGGTCGACGTCGGGCTTCTGCATCAGCTCCAGGAACTGGCGCGCATAGGCCGACAGCGACTCGACGTAGCGGCGCTGCCCCTCGGCATAGATGGTGTCGAAGGCGAGGCTGGACTTGCCGCTGCCCGACAGGCCGGTGATGACGGTCAGCGTGTCGCGCGGGATGTCGACGCTGACGTCCTTGAGATTGTGCTCGCGCGCGCCGCGGACCGAGATCGTGGTGAGAGCCATGCGGGGGTATGTTCCATATCTGTTCGCCCGCGTCCAGCGCGGCTTGTGCGCCGCGATGTGGGGCGGGTATGCCGCGCGGGCAAGGCAGGCGAGGGGGCGGGCCGATGTTGATGATGGGGATGTTGCTGGCGGCGGCTGCGGCGCCGTTGCGGCTGGAGCCGAGCGGCAAGTGGATCGTGGATTATGGGAGCAATGGCTGCCTTCTGGCGCGTGCCTATGGCAAGGGCGCTGACGATGTCACGCTGGCTTGGCGAGTACTGCCGGCCAGCGATCGTGCGGATCTGCTCGTCAACCGACGCATGTCGAAGGATGTCAGGCGTCGAAGCACGGTGACGATTTCGCTTCCACCCAATCCGCCGCAGACGGTGTCGTTCGACGCCTTCTCCTACGGCGACGAAGATAAGCGCCGTTATCGGATAAGCGTGGACACCGCGATATTCGCAGCCGTTGTACCCGACGCCGTCCTGACCATTGAGCCTTTGCATGAGCCGGCGTTGCAGTTTCCCGTCGGTGGACTGGCCAAGGCGTGGTCGGCGGTGATGGAATGTAACACCACCTTGCTGAAGCGGTGGGGGCTCGACCCGGCAGAGTTGGCGCGCGTCGTGACGCCGGCGAGGGCGGTCGGCAGTTTGGCCGACTGGATCACTTTTGACGATTATCCGGCCGAGGCGAGAAAGCGGGGAGAATTCGGGGAAACCGCGATCCTGTGGACGATCGGGATCGATGGGCAGATCGAAACCTGCCGGACCGTGAATTCGAGCGGTTCGGACGCGCTCGACAATGCCGCGTGTGACGCGATCAGGCGGCGAGGACGCTATACGGCTGCGCGCGATGCGGCAGGCAAACCGATCCGATCGGTACAGACGCGGCGAGTCGACTGGAGCCTTCCCGGCGCCTGGATAGAGGACAAGGAATATCGCGCGTACCGCGCGAGGATGGCTCGGGAATGGCAGGAGAAGCAGCGCGCGCAACGCGACGCCGTCCAACCCTGAGTTGCACTCCCCCTCCAGTGTCTTATATCCCTGCCACACCGGCGTGAGGATGATATGGGCAAGAAGGCGAAGAAGGGCAGGCTGCCGAAGGAAGTGCTGGGGGTGAAGCTGCCCAAGGAGCTGCGCAAGGCGGGCGACCAGCTGATCGAGCATGCCGCCTCGCCGCAAGGGCGGCAGGCGATCGCCGGGGCGCTGACGATGGCCGCTGCCGCGGCCACCGCGGCGATGGCGCGCGGGCGGGACAACGGGCGGGACAGGGCGTCCGATGCCGGCGAGCCGGCGCAGGGCACGACGCGCGCGCCCGATCCGCAGGCGGTCGCCGATGTCGTCGGCAAGGCGGCCGAGGCGGTGCTGGGCAAGCTGTTCGGCAAGCCCGCGTGATGGCCACGTCACCCCGGGCTTGACCCGGGGCCCCGCTTCTTTCCGACGGCTGCGATAAAGCGCGACCCCGGGTCAGGTCCGGGGTGACGAAGACGCAATGCCATTGACCTCGCCCTCCATAAGTTCTGTTATGGTTACGACAAACGGAATGAGGAGAGATGCGATGGCGTATGAGCAGATCATCTACGAGGTGGCCGATGGCGTCGCCACGATCACGATGAACCGGCCGGAGAAGCTCAACGCCTTCACCGGCACGATGATGGCGGAGATGATCGCCGCGTTCGACGAGGTGGATGCCGACGACGATGTGCGCTGCGTGATCGTGACCGGTGCGGGGCGCGCCTTCTGTGCGGGTGCGGACCTGTCGGGTGGCAGCAAGACGTTCGACTATGAGAATCGCAGCGAGGATTCGCCGGTCGGGCCGAACGGCGAGCTGCGCTATTCCAGCCAGAGCGCGCGCGACGGGGGCGGGCGGCTGACGCTGCGCATCTTCGAATGCCTGAAGCCGGTGATCGCGGCGATCAACGGGCCGGCGGTGGGGATCGGCTCGACGATGACGCTGCCGATGGACATCCGGCTGGCGAGCGACGGCGCGCGCATGGGCTTCGTCTTCGCGCGGCGCGGGATCGTGCCGGAGGCGGCGTCGAGCTATTTCCTGCCGCGCGTGGTCGGGATCAGCCAGGCGCTGGAATGGTGCTATTCGGGCCGCGTGTTCGATGCGGCGGAGGCGCAGGCGGGCGGGCTGGTCAAGGAGGTCGTGCCCGGCGACCAGCTGCTGGCGCGGGCGCGGGAACTGGCGCGCGAGATCGCGGACAATACCGCGCCGGTGTCGGTCGCGCTGACGCGGCAGATGATGTGGCGCGGGCTGGGCTATACCCACCCGATGGACGCGCACAAGGTGGACAGCCGCGCGATCCTGTCGCGCGGGCGCTCGGGCGATGCGAAGGAGGGGGTGACCTCGTTTCTGGAAAAGCGCCAGCCGAGCTATCCGGATCGGGTGAGCAGCCACATGCCCGACTTCGTGCCGTGGTGGGAGGAGCAGGCGTATTCCTGATTTTCTTGGGGTTCACGCGGAGGCGCGGAGAATTGCGTATGCTGGCGCGCAGCGCCTTCATCTCGAACCGGGATGGAGCGGTGCGCCGTCCCCGCGCGCATCCTCTCTGCGCCTCCGCGCCTCTGCGTGAACATCATCGGTTCGCCCAAGGTGACCGGGTTGTGGTTCGCGCGAAGACGCGGAGACGCAAAGAGGTTGCGCAAAGAGGCGGCGTCTTGCCCGCCATCTGCCTGTCATCCCCGCGCAGGCGGGAATCCAGACACGCTGCCGTGGCGGATCGGGCCGCACCACCTGCGTGTATGGATTCCCGCCTGCGCGGGAATGACGGGGGGCAAGGGCGCTGGCGCGTCCGACGTGCAACTTCCTCGCATCTTCATGTCTTCGCGTGAACCTACAGTCGCGTCGGACGCGTTGATTCCACGATGATCGAGGACGACAAGCGACGGGCCGCGCAAGCCGCGGTGGCGGAGGTGCGGGACGGGATGCTCGTCGGGCTGGGCACCGGCTCCACCGTCGCGTTCGCGATCGACGCGCTGGTCCGCGCACGGCCGCGGATCGAGACGGTCGCGACCAGCGAGGACAGTGCGCGCAAGGCGCGGGCGGGTGGGCTGGTGGTGCGCGACTTCGCCGATGTTGCGCACGTCGACCTGACGATCGACGGCGCGGACGAGATCGATCCGCAGTTCCGCGCGATCAAGGGCGCGGGCGGGGCGATGCTGCGCGAGAAGATCGTCGCCGCCGCCTCCGCGCGGATGATCGTGATCGCGGACGCCTCGAAACGCGTCGCCACGCTAGGCGCGGCGAAGCTGCCGGTCGAGGTGCTGCCGTTCGCGCGGGCGTTCGTCGCGGCGCGGCTGACGGCGCTGGGCGCGCGGGTGGAGCCACGCAACGGATTGAGCGACAACGGCAATATCATCCTCGACGCGCATTTCGGCGTGATGGCCGATCCCGCTGCGCTGGCGCGTGCGATCGAGGAGATTCCCGGCGCGCTGGGGCACGGGCTGTTTCTCACCGAGGTGGACGCGGCCTATATCGCGGAAAACGGCGTCGTTACGCGGCTGGAACGCGGGGCTGCGAGCGGTTAAGGGGGCCGGGACTCGGCAACCGGCAAGGCGCCGGTGCGTTCGTTGGCCATTCCCGACAAGAGGTTGTTCATGACCGATACCGCCACCCCGCCCGCGGGCGTTCATGAGGACGGCAGCGCGCAGCGGCTCCAGATCGATACCATCCGCACGCTGTCGATGGACGCGGTGCAGAAGGCGAATTCGGGCCATCCCGGCACGCCGATGGCGCTGGCGCCGGTCGGCTGGACGGTGTGGACGCAGTTCCTGCGCTACGATCCCGCGCATGCCGACTGGCCCAATCGCGACCGTTTCGTGTTGTCGGTCGGCCATGCCTCGATGCTGCTCTACAGCCTGCTGCACCTGGCGGGCGTCGAGGAGATCGATCGCGACGGCAAGAAGTCCGGCAACCCGGCGGTCAGCCTGGAGGATATCCGCCAATTCCGCCAGCTCGGCTCCAAGACGCCGGGGCATCCGGAATATCGCCACACCACCGGCGTGGAGACGACCACCGGGCCGCTGGGGGCGGGCTGCGGCAATTCGGTCGGCATGGCCATCGCGGAGCGCTGGCTGGCGGCGCGCTACAACAAGCCGGGCTTCACGCTGTTCGACCATGACGTCTATACGCTGTGCGGCGACGGCGACATGATGGAGGGCGTTTCCGCCGAGGCGGCGAGCCTCGCCGGGCACCTGAAGCTCAGCAACCTGTGCTGGATCTACGACGCCAACCAGATTTCGATCGAGGGCGCGACCGACCTGGCGTTCGACGAGGATGTGGGCAAGCGCTTCCAGGCCTATGGCTGGAACGTCATCCATGTCGACGACGCCAACGACGTCGAGGCGTTGAAGCGCGCGTTGCAGGCGTTCCGCGACGAGAACGAGCGCCCGACCTTCATCGTCGTCCATTCGGTGATCGGCTGGGGTAGCCCGCGCGCCGGCAGCGAGAAGGCGCATGGCGAGCCGCTGGGCGCGGAGAATGTCGCCAAGACCAAGGAGGCCTATGGCTGGCCGGTCGACAAGGACTTCTACGTGCCCGAGGGCGTCAAGGAGGCGTTCACCGCCGCCGTCGCCGATCGCGGCGCCACGGCGCGCGATGCATGGGTCGCGACGTTCGACCGCTACCGCAGCGAGCATGCCGATCTGGCCGCCGAGCTGGACCTGATGCTGAAGGACGAGCTGCCCGCGGACTGGGACAGCGAGATCCCGACGTTCGACGCGGACGAGAAGGGCGTGGCCAGCCGCGACGCGGGCGGCAAGGTGCTGAACGCGATCGTCAAGAAGGTGCCGTGGCTGCTCGGCGGTTCCGCCGACCTCGCGCCGTCGACCAAGACCGACATCAAGGGCGCGGCCTCGTTCGAGGCGGGCAATTACGGCGGCAGCAACTTCCACTTCGGCGTGCGCGAACATGCGATGGGCGCGGTGGTCAACGGCATGGCGCTGTCGCACCTGCGCAGCTACGGCTCCACCTTCCTCGTCTTCCTCGACTATATGCGCGCGCCGGTGCGGCTGTCGGCGATCATGGAGATCGGCGCGGTCTGGGTGTTCACGCACGATTCGATCGGCGTGGGCGAGGACGGGCCGACGCACCAGCCGATCGAGCATCTGGCCACGATGCGCGCGATTCCCGGGCTCGACACGATCCGCCCGTGCGACGCCAACGAGGTGGCCGAGGCATGGCGCGCGGTGATGCGCGATCCGTCGCGCCCCGCCGCCTTGGTGCTGTCGCGCCAGGCGCTGCCGACGCTGGATCGCAGCAAATATGCGCCCGCCTCGGGACTGGAGAAGGGCGGCTATGTGCTGGCCGGTGGTGAGGGGACGCCCGACGTCATCCTGATCGCGACCGGCTCCGAAGTGTCGCTGGCGGTGCAGGCCTATGAGCAGCTGACCGCGGACGGCGTGACGGCGCGTGTCGTGTCGATGCCGAGCTGGTATCGCTACGAATTGCAGGACGCCGCCTACAAGGAAAGCGTGCTGCCCAAGGCGGTGCGCGCGCGGGTTGCGATCGAGATGGCGGGTGAGATCGGCTGGGACCGCTATGTCGGGACCGATGGCGCCACGATCACCATGTCGACCTTCGGTGCCTCCGCCCCGATCGCCAAGTTGCAGGACAAGTACGGCTTCACGGTCGATCACGTCGTGAAGGTGGCGAAAGAGGTGATGAAGGGCTGACCCGTCATGCCGGACTTGTTCCGGCATCCACGGTGCCGATATCGCTGACGTGCGGGCTTGTGGACGGGTGGACCCCGGAACAAGTCCGGGGTGACGAAGGAGTATGATGTGAGCAAGTTGCAGCAACTGTCGCAGGCCGGCACCGCGGTGTGGCTCGACTTCGTCGACCGCAAGTTCCTCAGCGAAGGCGGCCTCAAGAAGCTGGTCGACGAGGACGGGCTGACCGGCGTCACCTCCAACCCGACCATCTTCGAAAAGGCGATGGGGTCGGGCGAGGCCTATGACGAGGGCTTCGCCGCGTTCGACGAGGCGCATCCCGGCGCGTCGGCGATGGAGCGCTACGAGAGCCAGGCGATCAAGGATATCCAGGCGGCGTGCGACACGCTGCTGCCGGTCTATCGAAAGCTGGACGCGGCGGACGGCTATGTCAGCCTGGAGGTATCGCCGTACCTCGCGCTCAAGGGGCCGGAAACCGCCGAGGAGGCCGAGCGGCTGTGGAAGGCGGTCGACCGGCCGAACCTGATGATCAAGATTCCCGGCACCGACGACGGGGTGCGCGCGATCCGCGACACGATCGCCAAGGGGATCAACGTCAACGTCACGCTGCTGTTCTCGATCGAGGCGTACAAGAAGGTCGCGATGGCCTATGTCGAGGGGCTGGAGGAGCGCACGTCCAAGGACCTGTCGATCGACCGCATCGCCAGCGTCGCCAGCTTCTTCGTCAGCCGGATCGACAGCAAGATCGACGACGCGATCGATGCGGGCACGGGCGGGGACGAGGCCAAGGCGCTGAAGGGCAAGGTGGCGATCGCCAATGCGAAGCTCGCCTATGCCTGGTTCGAGGAATTCGTCGCGTCCGACCGCTGGCAGAAGCTGGCGGCGAAGGGCGCACGGCCGCAGCGGCTGCTGTGGGCGTCCACGGGCACCAAGAACCCGGACTATCCCGACACGCTGTATGTCGACACGCTGATCGGCGCCGACACGGTCAACACCATGCCGCCCAAGACGATGGACGCCTTCCGCGACCATGGCACCGTCGCACCGACGCTGACCGCGGATGTCGACGACGCCCGCCACGTATTGGCGGAGACGGAGCGGCTGGGGCTGGACCTCGACGGCGTGACGAAGACGCTGGTGGATGAAGGCGTGGCGAGCTTCTCCAAGTCGTTCGACGATCTGTTGAAGGTGATCGAGGCGAAGCAGCCGAAGGGGTGAGCTTCTTGCCGTCACCCCGGGCTTGACCCGGGGTCCCGCTTCTTCTTCGTCGACGGTCGATGAAAAGCGGGACCCCGGCTCAAGGCCGGGGTGACGCCTCACACCCTCCGATACCCCCGGAACCAGTCCACGAACGCCGGCAGTCCCGTGTCGATCGGCGTCGTCGGCGCATAGCCCAGGTCGCCGCGGATCGCGTCGATATCGGCATAGGTGGCGCGCACGTCGCCGGGCTGCATCGGCTGATAGTCCTTCACCGCCGCGCGCCCGCATGCGGCCTCCAGCACCGCGATGAAGCGCCCCAGTTCCTCGGCGCGGTTGTTGCCGATGTTGTAGAGCCGGTGCGGCGCGTGGCTGCCGCCCGCTTTCGCCGCGTCGTCGTCGGGCGGGGGATTATCGTGCGCCGCGACGACGCCACTGACGATGTCGTCGATATAGGTGAAGTCGCGCTGCATCCGCCCTTCGCCGAAGACCTTGATCGGGCGTCCCGACAGGATCGCGTCGGTGAACAGCCACGGCGCCATGTCCGGGCGCCCCCATGGGCCATAGACGGTGAAGAAGCGCAGGCCGGTCTGCGGCAGGCGATAAAGATGCGCATAGGTCTCGCTCATCAGTTCGTCGGCGCGCTTGGTCGCGGCGTAGAGCGAGACGGGATGGTCGACACGGTCCTCGACGCGGAACGGCAGCGTCGTGTTGCCGCCATAGACCGACGACGACGAGGCATAGACCAGGTGATGCACGCCGCGATGGCGCGCCAGTTCCAGCACGTTGACATGCCCCATCAGGTTGGAGCGCACATAGGCGTGCGGATTCTGGAGCGAGTAACGCACGCCTGCCTGCGCGCCGAGGTGGATGATGCGGTCGACGTCCTCGCCCGCGACCGCGGCGGTCAGCGCGTCCATGTCGGCGAAGTCGAGGCGGTGGCAGATCGCGCGTTCGCCGAACCGGCGCGTCAGATGCGCGAAGCGATCCTCCTTCAGTTGCGGGTCGTAATAATCGTTGAACGAGTCGATGCCGATCACGCGCTCGCCGCGCGCCAGCAGCCGCTCGGCCACCGCCATGCCGATGAACCCGGCCATGCCGGTGACGAGGGTGGCCATGTTCGAAACGCTCCCGTGCTGCGCGGCCCGTGTATGCGCGCAGGGGTTAAGGGAGCGCAATCATCGCCCTACCGTCACCCCGGGCTTGACCCGGGGTCCCGCTTCTCATCCCGGTAGCAGAAAAAGCGGGACCCCGGATCAAGTCCGGGGTGACGAAGATGGGATCAGCGCCCCACGCCCGTATAGGCGAAGCCCGCGCGCTCCACCTCGGCCAGCGAATAGATGTTGCGCAGGTCGACCATTACCGGCTGCGTCATCAACCCCGCCAGCCGCTTCAGGTCCAGCGCGCGGAAGACGTTCCATTCGGTCACGATCACCACCGCATCCGCGCCGGTCGCGGCGTCATAGGCGTCGCGGCAATAGGTGATGTCGGGCATCAGCGCGCGCGCCGCCTCGACGCCCTCGGGATCGAAGGCGCGCACCGCGACGCCCGCGTCCTGCAACGCCTGCACGATCGCGAGGCTGGGCGCATCGCGCATGTCGTCGGTGTCGGGCTTGAAGGTGAGGCCCAGCACCGCGACCGTCTTGCCCTTGGCGCCTTCGATGCCGCCATTGTCCGTATTGGCAGCGTGTAGCGCGTGGAGCACCTTGCGCCCCATCGCGCGCTTGCGGGCGTCGTTGACCTTCACCACCGCCTCGACGATGCGCACCGGCGCCTCGAAATCCTCGCCCGTCTTCAGCAGCGCCAGCGTGTCCTTGGGGAAGCACGACCCGCCATAGCCCGGCCCGGCGTGGAGGAACTTCGACCCGATGCGATTGTCGAGGCCAATGCCGCGGCTGACGTCCTGCACGTTGGCGCCGACCGCCTCGCACAGGTCCGCGATCTCGTTGATGAAGGTGATCTTGGTCGCGAGGAAGGCGTTGGCGGCGTATTTGATCAGCTCCGCGGTGCGGCGCGCGGTGAACAGGATCGGGCTTTCGTTGAGATAGAGCGGGCGATACACCTCGCGCATCACGCTCCTCGCGCGCCCATCATCATTGGCGTCTTCGGTGCCGATGACGATGCGGTCGGGGCGCTTGAAGTCGCCGATCGCGGCGCCTTCGCGCAGGAACTCCGGGTTGGAGACGACCGCGACGGCGGCCGCGTCATGCCCGGCCTCGCGCAGGATCGCCTCGACCTTGTCGCCGGTGCCGACCGGGACGGTCGACTTGGTGACGACGACGGTGGGGCCGGTGATCGCGGCGGCGATCTCCTGCGTCGCGGCGAAGACGTAGCTGAGGTCGGCATGGCCGTCGCCGCGGCGCGACGGCGTGCCGACCGCGATGAAGATCGCGTCCGCACCCGCGACCGCGCCGGCGAGGTCGGTGGTGAAGGTCAGCCGCCCGGCCTCGACATTGGCCGCGACCAGCGCGTCGAGCCCGGGTTCGTAGATCGGCATCCGCCCCGCCTTCAGCGCTTCGATCTTGCCCGCATCCTTGTCGACGCAGGTGACGTCGTGCCCGAAATCGGAGAAGCAGGCGCCGGAGACGAGGCCGACATAGCCGGAGCCGATCATCGTGATCTTCATGCTGTATCCCTTAGCGGTAACGCGCGCGCTCTACGGGGGCGGCGTGCTGGCGGCAATGACCACGATCAGTCGAGGAACGGCGCCGCGATCTCCGGCCGCACGCGCAGCAGCCGCCCGGTGGCGCGATCCAGCAGCGCCCAAGTGGTGACGCCCTCCACCCGCACCCGCCCGTCGCCGCCGGTGAAGCGGAAATGCCGGTCGAAGCGCGCGCCGCGCGGCGCCTCCGGCACCCAGGTTTCGCCGGTCACCCTCTCGCCCTCGGCCACGTTGCCGCGATAGTCGATGGCGTGTCGGGTCACGACCCAGACGAACGCGGCTTGCTGCTCGGGCGGGGCGACCGCCGCCCAGTGCGCGACCGCCAGGTCCTGGATCCAGCGGACCCAGACCGCATTGTTGACATGGCCCAATTCGTCGATGTCGGCCGCCTGTGCGGTGAAGGCGTGGGTGAAGGTCATGCCGGGCGGCTCCGATAGCGGTGGAGGAGGGCGATCGCGATGCCGGCGCCGATCAGCCCGCCGACCAGCCACCACAGGCGGTGGTCGTCCGCCAGGCGGCCGACGATCGCCTCGAACGCATGGCCGAACCAATAGCCGATCGCGCAGAAGATCACGCCCCAGGTGAGCGCGGACGCGGCATTGACCGCGGCGAACAGCCGCGGCGAGACGCCCGCGGTGCCGATCGCGATCGGGCTGATCGTGCGAAAGCCGTAGATGAAGCGGAAGGCGAAGATGAACGCGACGGGATGCCGCTCCAGCATCGCCATCGCGCGCGCGAAGGCGGGCTTTGCGCGCGCCGCGACCACCCAGCGATGGTCGCGCATCCGTCGCCCGGCGAAGAACCACGCCTGATCCGCGCTGAACGACCCGGTGGCGGCGGCGAGCATCGCCGCCCATAGCGGGAACAGGCCGTGGTGCGCGACGACCCCGCCGGCGACCACCGCCGCCTCGCCCTCCAGCGCGGCACCCGCGAACAGCGCGGCGAGGCCGTATCGCGCGACCAGCGCCTCGATGGTCATGCGGTACGTGTCCGTGTGGTATCCGCCATGCCCCACGCGCTCGTCACCCCGGACTTGTTCCGGGGTCCAGGGTTCCGCGCGCCTGACGATGGCAAGGCGCGTGGAACCCTGGATGCCGGAACAAGTCCGGCATGACGGATAGGCGAGGGGTCGCCGTAGTTGCTCACCCCTCCACCCCCAGCTGCCACAGCACGAAGGCATGTTCCTCCGCCGCCTCGCGCAGGCTGTCGAACCGGCCCGACTTGCCGCCGTGGCCCGCGCCCATGTTGGTCTTGAGCAGCAGGATATGATCGTCGGTCTTGGTCGCGCGCAGCCTGGCGGCCCATTTGGCGGGTTCCCAATAGGTCACGCGCGGGTCGTTGAGCCCGCCGGAGATGAACAGCGGCGGATAGTCCTGCGCGCGGACGTTGTCATAGGGGGAATAGCTGCGGATCAGCTCGAAGGCGGCCTTGTCCTCAATCGGATTGCCCCATTCGGGCCATTCGCCGGGCGTCAGCGGCAGCGTATCGTCCAGCATCGTGTTCAGCACGTCGACGAACGGCACGTCGGCGATCACCGCGCCCCATAGCTCGGGGTCGGAATTGACTACCGCGCCCATCAGCTCGCCGCCGGCCGAGCGCCCGGCGATCGCGATCTTGCCTGCGCTGGTCCAGCCGTCCGCCACCAGCGCGCGCGCCACGTCGACGAAGTCGGTGAAGGTGTTGGTGCGCTTCTCCAGCTTACCGTCATGATACCATTGCTGGCCGAGATCGTCGCCGCCGCGGATATGCGCGATGGCATAGGCCATGCCGCGGTCGAGCAAACTCATCCGCCCGGTCGAGAAGCCCGGCGCGATCGCATGGCCATAGGCGCCATAGGCGTAGAGGAATAGCGGGCGCGATCCGTCGCGCGGGAAGCCGGCCGGATAGACGATCGACACCGGCACCTTCGTCCCGTCGCGCGCGACGATCTCCAGCCGCTCGGTCGCGTAGCGCGACGCGTCATAGCCGCTGGGGATGTCCTGCACCTTCAGCACCGTCATCTCGCCGGTGGCGGTGTCATAGTCATAGACGGTGCCCGGCGTGACCATCGACTCATAGCCCAGCCGGATCACGGTCTGGTCATATTCGGGATTGTCGCCGGTGCCCGCGGCATAGCTCGCCTCCGGAAACGCGATCCGCTTCGGCGCATCGCCGGCGTAGGAATGCAGCTCGATCTGGTCGAGCCCGTCCTCGCGCCCCTCGACGATGAAGAAGTCGCGGAAACACTCGACGCCGGTCATGTAGAAATGCGGGCTGGGCGCGATCCGCTCGGTCCATTCGCCGGGCGTCGCGATCGGCGCGGTACACAGCCGCCACATCGGATCGGTGTCGTTGGTGTGGACGAACAGCGTGTCGCCATACGTGTCGACGTCATATTCGCGCCCTGCCTGCCGCGGCGCGATCAGGATCGGCTCGGCGAAGGGATCGTTCGCGGGGTAGAGGCGGATTTCGCTGGTGTCGTGGCTGCTGGTGACCAGCGCGATCCAGCGGCGGTCGCTGGTCTCGCTGACCCCGACCGAGAAGACGGGATCCTCCTCGTAATAGAGCGTCGCGTCGTCCGCGGGGGAGGTGCCCAGCCGATGCACCTTGATCGTGCGCGTGCGCCAATGTTCGTCGGTCAGGCCGTAGAGGATGTGGCGTCCGTCGCTGGTGAAGACGATGTTGCCGATCGTCCCCTCGATCGACACGTCGCCCCATTTACCCGACGCGCCCGGAATGACCTCCGCCAGATCGGCCGACCCGTCGAGGCTCTTGAAGCGGATCGTGTAGCGCTCGCCGCCGTCGTCATCGACCGAATAGGCCATGACGCGGCCGTCCTCGCTGATCGCGATCGCGCCGACGCGGAAATATTCCTTCCCTTCCGCCAGCGCGGGTTCGTTCAGGATCAGCTCGTCGGGGCCGCCCGCCACCGGCTTGCGCCACCACAAGCGATACTGGCCGCCGGTCTCGAACGCGGTCCAGTAAAGCCAGTCGCCGTCCTTCTGCGGCACGCTCGATTCGTCTTCCTTGATGCGCGCCTTCATCTCTTCGTACAGGCGGTCGACCAGCGGCTGGTGCGGCGCCATCTGCGCCTCGAAATAGGCGTTCTCCGCCTCCAGATAGGCGAGCACGTCGGGGTCGGTGACGTCCGGGTAGTTCGGATCGCGCAGCCACGCCCATGGATCCTCGATCGTGATGCCGTGGCGGGTGAAGGAATGGGGGCGCGTGGCCGCGACGGGGGGCGTGATGGTCATCGCGGCGTGATAGCCGCGGACTTGATCGCGGGTCCATGCCCGCGCACATCGCAAGGATGGTGACGACACGCTTCGCGCCGTCGCCCACCGGGCGGCTGCATCTGGGCCATGCCGCGTCGGCGATCCTGGCGCATGATTACGCGCGCGAGCGGGGCGGGCGGTTCCTGCTGAGGATCGAGGACATCGACGGCACGCGCAGCCGGCCCGAGCATGTCGCGACGATCGTCGAGGACCTGACGTGGCTGGGGCTGACATGGGACGCGCCGATCGTGTTCCAGTCGCAGCGGCTGGACCGTTACGCCGCGGCGCTCGACCGGCTGCGGGAGATGGGGCTGCTCTACCGCTGCTATTGCACCCGCGCGGAGATCGCGGAGGCGATGAGCGCGCCGCACGGGGCGGTCGCGGTCTATCCCGGTACCTGCCGCCATGCGGGCGAGCGCGATGCGCCGCATTGCTGGCGCCTCGACATGGCGGCGGCGGTGGCGCGCACCGGACCGCTGACGTGGCGCGATCACGGACGCGCCGTGGTGGCGGACCCGCAGGCGCAGGGCGATGTGGTGCTGGCGCGCAAGGATGCGCCCGCCAGCTATCATCTGGCGGTGACGGTGGACGATGCCGCACAGGGCGTGACCGATGTGGTGCGCGGGCGCGACCTGTTCGAGGCGACGCATATCCACCGGCTGCTCCAGGCGCTGCTCGACCTGCGGGTGCCGGACTATCACCACCATGCGCTGCTGACCGGGCCGGACGGGGAGCGGCTGGCGAAGCGCCACGGCGCGCCGACGCTGGCGGCGATGCGCGCGGCCGGCGAGGACGGCGCGGCACTGGCGGCGCGGTTGCGGGCGATTGGCACAGCGTCATGCCGGACTTGATCCGGCATCCAAGGTTCCGCGCACGCTGCCGCCGATGCGTGCGCGGTGACATGGACCCCGGGTCAAGCCCGGTGTGACGGTGGTGAAGATGTTGCCCGCTGCCTCGCCACCCCCTACATCTCTCGCATGAACACCTTCCTCGTCATCCTGCTGGTTGCGGCGATGATCGCCACGGTCGTCGCGCTGGTGCGCGGGATCGTCACCTTCCTCCAGACCGCCTCGCTGGAGGCGCGGGGCGAGGGGGACGGGCCGACCGCGGCGCAGCTGAAATCGAACAAGATGATGCAGATGCGCATCTTCTTTCAGGCGCTGGCGGTGTTGATCGTCGTCGTCATCCTGTTCGCCGCCGGACGGACCTGACCGCGATGGTCCGGCTCAACCGCATCTATACCCGCACCGGCGACGCGGGGACGACGGGGCTGGTCGACGGCAGCCGCGTGTCGAAGGCCGACGCGCGGATGCAGGCGATTGGAGACGTGGACGAGGCGAACAGCACGATCGGCGTCGCGCTGACCACGCTGGAGCATGAGGAGGTGCGGCGCGAGCTGGCGCTGGTGCAGAACGACCTGTTCGATCTGGGCGCGGACATCGCCACGCCGCGCGTCGACCAGAATGACGATTTCGCGCCGTCGGAGATGGTGCTGCGGATCGTGCCCGCGCAGGTCGAGCGGCTGGAGCGCGCGATCGACACGCTCAACGCCGGTCTGGAGCCGCTGCGCAGCTTCATCCTGCCCGGCGGCGCGGCGGCGCACCTGCACGTCGCGCGCGCCACGGTGCGCCGCGCGGAGCGATCCGCGGTGGCGATCGCGGACGGCGCCAATCCGCAGGCGCTCACCTACCTCAACCGGCTGTCGGATTTTCTGTTCGTCGCGTGCCGGGTGGTGAACCAAAGCCGGGGCGGAGACGTTCTGTGGGTAGCGGGGGCCAATCGATAAATCGGTGACGCCTGCAACCGTCGCCTTTCGCGGCGGCAGGAGCAGGTTTCATGGAAGCAGTACGGCCCGCGACCGACGACGCGACGACGCTCGCGGCGCGCTATGACGCGGTGCGTTCGCTGACCGAGGCGCTGGTGGCGCCGCTGTCGGACGCCGATGCCACCGTCCAGTCGATGGACGATGCCTCGCCCGCCAAATGGCATCTGGCGCACACCACCTGGTTCTTCGAAACGTTCGTGCTGCGCGATCATGTCGCCGGCTATCGCGCCTATGACGAGCGCTTCGCGTTCCTGTTCAACAGTTATTACGAGGCGGAAGGGAAGCGCCACGCGCGTGCGCGGCGCGGGATGGTGACGCGCCCGGCGCTGGCGGAGGTGATGGCGTATCGCGCCGCGGTGGACGCCGCGCTGCTCGATGCGCTGCCGACGCTGCCCGATGCGGCGGTCGCGCTGGTGGCGCTGGGGTGCCAACACGAGGAACAGCATCAGGAACTGCTGGTCACCGACATCCTGCACCTCTTTTCCGAAAACCCCTTGGAGCCGGCGATCTGGCCCGCGGCGCGCAAGGTGCCCGTCGCGCTGCCGGGACCGGTCGCCTGGATCGAGCGGCAGGAACAGGTGGTGGAGATCGGCCATGACGGCCGCGGCTTTGCGTTCGATTGCGAGGGGCCGCGGCACCGCGCGCTGGTTCCTGCCCATGCCATCGCCGATCGCACCGTGACCAACGGCGAATGGGCGGCGTTCATCGCCGATGGCGGCTATCGCGAGGCCCGCTGGTGGCTGTCGGACGGCTGGGCGTGGGTGCAGCGCGAGGGCATTGCCGCACCGCTCTATTGGGAGGAGCGCGACGGCGCGTGGACCCGCTTCGGGCTCGACGGGCGGCGCGCGATCGATCCCGCCGCGCCCGTGACGCATGTCAGCTTCTTCGAGGCGGATGCCTATGCCGCCTGGGCGGGGGCGCGGCTGCCGACCGAGATCGAATGGGAGGTCGCCGCCGCCGGGCACGACGCGCGCGGTGGCAACCAGCTGGACACCGCCGGCGCGGTCGAACCGCGCCCGGCCGCGGGCGGCCCGGCCTTCTTCGGCGATGTATGGGAATGGACCGGATCGGCCTATCGCCCCTATCCCGGCTTCGCCGCGGCGGAGGGGGCGGTCGGCGAATATAACGGCAAGTTCATGAGCGGGCAGTTCGTGCTGCGTGGCGGCAGCTGCGCCACCCCGCGCGGGCATGCGCGCGCCAGCTACCGCAACTTCTTCTACCCGCACCAGCGCTGGCAGTTCACCGGCGTGCGGCTTGCAAAGGATGTGTGACACGATGCTGAAGCCGGAGATCGAGGACGGTCAGGCGAGCCTCGCCGACCCGCAATTCCGCGCCGATGTGCTGGCCGGGCTGGCGCGCCGCCCGCGCGCGATCCCGGCGCGCTGGTTCTACGACCATCGCGGCTCGCAATTGTTCGAGGAGATTACCGCGCTGCCGGAATATTATCCGACGCGCACCGAAACCGCGCTGTTGCAGTCGCTGTGTCCCGAGCTGCGCGAGCTGACCGGCGAGGGGCGTGCGGTGGTGGAGTTCGGGTCCGGTTCCTCGACCAAGACGCCGATCCTGCTCGATTGCGTCCACCCGTCTGCTTACGTTCCGATCGACATCTCGGGCGATTTCCTGCGCGAGTCCGCGCGCGATCTGGCGCAGCGTTTCCCCGACCTGCTGATCCTGCCGTTCGAGGCGGACTTCACGCGCCCGCTCACTTTGCCGCGCACGATCGCGGACGCGCCCAAGCTGGGGTTCTTTCCGGGTTCGACGATCGGCAATCTGATCCCGCTCGCCGCGATCGACCTGCTGCGCGCGATGCGTGCGTCGCTGGGAGAGGGGGCGATGCTGCTGATCGGGATGGATCGGATAAAGGACGAGGACGTGCTGGTCCCCGCCTATGACGATGCGCAGGGCGTGACCGCGGCGTTCAACCTGAACCTGCTGGCGCGGATCAACCGCGAGCTGGACGGCACGGTGCCGGTCGACGCCTTCGCGCACAAGGCGGTGTGGAACGACGACCGCGCGCGCGTCGAGATGCATCTGGAGGCGCGCCGCGACGCCGCGTTCGAGGTCGACGGCCGCGCGTTCGACATCGCCGCGGGCGAGACCATCCATACCGAGAACAGCCACAAGTACGGGCCGCGCGACGCACGCATCCTGCTGCGCGCGGGCGGCTGGACCCCAGTGCGCGAATGGACCGACGCGGACGGCAAGTTCGCGGTGATCCTGGCGGAGGCGCAGGCGGAACGGCCGGCGCCCTGACACGCTGCCATCACCCTCACCCTTCCGGCGCTGTGCGCCTCCCTCCCTCTCCCGCCGGGAGAGGGAAGGGGCCCATCGGCGAAGCCGATGGGAAGGGTGAGGGCGACGGAGACGCTGTCCTTCAATTCACCACCACCCGCGCACGCCATGTCGTGATGTAATCCACCGACCCGCGGCACTCACCCATCAGCGATTGCTCCACCAGCCGGAAGCGCGCGCCGTCCCAGGCGAAGGACTGGTGCGAGCCGCAATCGCCGATCCCGCGCGCGCGGACATAGCTGGTCAGGCGCCGCGTGCGCGCATCCCATCCGCCGGTGACGACCTGATTGTCGGGCGCCTCGCCGAAGCCGGAGGGCGCGTCCAGCACCGCGGGCACCGGCCTGCCCTTGTCGGGCACCACGAACAGGCTGGTATAGAGATTGTAGGCGCCATTGCCGCACGGATGGTCGATCGTCACCAGGCTGTGCGTCGCATCCAGCCGATAGGCCTTGGGCGCGACGGGGCCGGTCGCATAATCGCACACCGCCGCCTCCGCGCCGATCAGCCGCGTGGCGTCCTTCACGGACAGGGTGCGCGGCGGCCTGCCGGTGACCGCCGGCTGCTGGACGACCGGCAGCGCGGGCGGCGGCGGCACCTGCGACGCGGGGGCGGCGCCGGGGCGACGCAGCGCGGTGCGCGTGCCGATGCGGCGCTGCGCCTCGTCGATCGCGAGCGCGGTGGCGGCCAGCCCGGCGAGCGAGGCGTGCGCGATCTTGCGCCCGCGCGGGTCCGCCAGCGTGACCTGCTTGCCCTCCATCAGCGCCTCGGCCAGCGTGCCCTGGAACGGCAGCGCCAGCCCGCCGCCCTTGCCGGGTGCGACGACCTGCGCCAGCACCTTGCCGTCGACCGCCAGCGACAGCTTCGTGCCGCGCGCGACCGCGTCCGGGATCGGCAGCGTCAGCCGCGCCAGCGCCGCCGCGGCGGCATCGCGGCGCAGCACCAGCATCAGGTAGTGGTCGCCGTCCTCCGCCTCCGGTACCAGCGCCACCGCCTGACAGACGCGTGCATTGTCGCATCCCATCGTCCAGTCGGTGAAGGTGCGCAGGTCGCCGGGTGCCGGGGCGGCAGCCTGAACGGCGGTGGCGAGCAGGATCGCAAAGGGCGTCATCGAACCTCCATGCTGGCGCAACCGTGCGCCGCCTGCTTAGAGGGGATCGAGGATGAACGGGAGATGGGCATGCAGGCTGTCGGGGTGATCGGTGCGGGACAGATGGGGGCCGGCATCGCGCAGGTGAGCGCGGCCGCCGGCTATCGCGTGATCCTGAGCGACGTGGACCAGGCGCGCGCCGAGGCGGGCAAGGCAGGGATCGCCAGGCGGCTGGCACGCGACGTGGAGAAGGGCAAGATCGACGCCGACGCGCGCGATCGCCTGCTGGAGCGGATCGAGGCGGTGGGCGATGTCGCCGCGATGGCGCCGTGCGGGCTGGTGATCGAGGCCGCAACCGAGCGCGAGGAGATCAAGCGCGCGATCTTCGCCACCGTCGGCCCGGTGCTGGGCGCCGATGCGGTGCTGGCGTCGAACACCTCGTCGATCCCGATCACGCGGCTGGCGCAGGCGGCGCCCGACGCCGCGCGCTTCATCGGCGTGCATTTCTTCAACCCCGTGCCGGTCATGGGGCTGATCGAGGTGATCCGCGGGCTGGCGACGGCGGATGCGACGGTGGCGACGGTCGAGACCTATGCCGCGGCGCTGGGCAAGCAGGTGGTGCGCGCCAACGACGCGCCGGGCTTCATCGTCAACCGCGTGCTGATGCCGATGCTGAACGAGGCGTGCTTCGCGCTGGGCGAGGGCGTGGCGACGATCCGCGACATCGATCTGGCGTGCCAACTGGGGCTGAACCATCCGATGGGGCCGCTGACGCTGGCGGATTTCATCGGGCTGGACACCTGCCTGGAGATCACGCGCGTGCTGTTCGAGGGGACGGGCGATCCCAAGTTCCGGCCCGCGCCGCTGCTGGTGAAATATGTCGAGGCGGGGTGGTACGGGCGCAAGAGCGGGCGCGGGTTCTACGATTATGCGGGCGCGGAGCCGGTGCCGACGCGGTGATGGCCTCGTAACGTCACCCCAGCGAAGGCTGGGGTCTTTCGCGGCAGGGAAGAGCAAGAGTCGCGGGAGGTCCCAGCCTTCGCTGGGACGACGCATGAGATTGAACCCTCCCTCCGTCATCCCAGCCTTCGCTGGGACGACGCATGAGATTGAATCCGCCAACCGTCATCCCAGCTTCCGCTGGGACGACGGAGGGAGGGTTCAGCCCGCAAACCCCGCCAGCCGCTCACGCACGCGCTCCAGCACCGTCGCGCCGGCCATGTCGGGCACGAAGCGTTCGCCGGTGATCGTCTCATACGCCTCGACGTACACGCCCGACGTATGCAGGATCATCTCGTCGGGAATCGCGGGGATCGCGTCGCCATAGGGATCGCAGCGTTCCGCCACCCAGGCGCGCACCACGTCCTTGTCGAAACTGTCGGGCCGCTCGCCGCGATCGAACCGCGCGTCATAGGTCGCGGCCTTCCAGTAGCGGCTGCTGTCCGGCGTGTGGACCTCGTCCGCCAGCAGGATGCGGCCGTCTTCATCGACGCCGAATTCGTATTTCGTGTCCGCCAGGATCAGCCCGCGCTCCGCCGCCAGCGTCTGCCCGCGCGCGAACAGCGCCAGCGCGGTGGCGCTGATCTCGTCCCATTGCGCGGCGGTCAGCAGGCCGTTGGCGAGGATCTCGTCCGGGGTCAGCGGCGCGTCGTGGCCGCCGTCGAACTCCTTGCTGGTCGGCGTGATGATCGGTGTGGGCAGCCGCTGGTTGTCGCGCATCCCGTCGGGCAGCGTGGTGCCGTACATCGTCCGCTCGCCCGCCTTGTACAGCGTCAGGATCGAGGTGCCGGTGGTCCCCGCCAGATAGCCGCGCACCACGATCTCGACCGGCAGGATCGTGAGGCGCCGGCACAGCAGCACGTTGGGATCGGGATAGTCGATGACGTGGTTGGCGCAGATGTCCGCCGTCCGCTCGAACCACCAGCGCGCGACCTGGGTCAGCACCTGCCCCTTATGGGGCACCGCGCACAGGATGCGGTCGAACGCGCTCAGCCGGTCGCTCGCGACGATCAGACGGCGTCCGTCGGCGAGGTCGTAATTGTCACGCACCTTGCCGCGATAATGGTTGGGCAGGAACGGCAGGTCGACCGCGTCGAGCGTGCGCGACAGCAATGTGGCGGGGGCGGTCATGCCGGGATCTGCTGGCTGATGCAGTGGAAGCTGCCGCCGCCGGTCAGGATCGCGTCGGCGCGCAGCCCCACGACCTCGCGATCGGGGAAGATCGCCCGGATCGCGGTGACCGCGGCCTCGTCCTGATCGGTGCCATAGAGCGGGACCACGACCGCGACATTGCCGATGTAGAAGTTCATGTAGCTGGCTGGCACCACTTCCTCCTCGCGCATCACGCGCCCGGGGGAGGGGATCTCCACCACCTCCACCCCGGCGGCACGCGCGCGCTCCGCGGCATCCTGATAGACGCGCCAGTTGGGATCGTTCTCCGGCGCGCGCGGGATCGCCAGCCGGTTCTCGCCCACGAAGCGCGCCAGATTGTCGACATGGCCGTCGGTATGGTCGTTGAGCAGACCGTCGCCGAGCCACAGCACGCGCTCATAGCCCAGGTCCTGCGACAGCAGCCGCTCGATCCCCGCCTTCGCCAGCCCCGGATTGCGGTTGGGGTTGAGCAGGCATTGCTCGGTCGTGACCGCCAGCCCGGTGCCGTCGCCATCGACCGCGCCGCCCTCCAGCACCCAGTCGCACGGCAGGATCGAGATGCCGCGCCGCCGCGCCAGCCGCGCGCCGATATCCTCGTCGCCGGGCAGGTCGTACTTGCCGCCCCAGCCGTTGAACCCGAAATCGCGCGCGCGTCCGTTGCCATCGATGATCGGCGCGGTGTCGCGCAGCCAGATGTCGCCGAACAGCTCGATCGTCACCTCCGCGAAGGGCGCCAGCTGGCGCGCGGTCGCGGCGGCGTCCTTGTTGGCGGCGACCAGGATCACGTCCTCGCCGCGCCCCTCGGCATGGACCGCGCGCGCGAAGGCGGCGACCTCCGCCTGCGCCTGTTCCAGATCGTCTTCCCACAACTCGGGATGGCTGGGGAAGCCGATCCACACCGCCTTGTGCGCCGCCCATTCCGGCGGCGGGGTGATCTGACCCAGAGTCGTCACGTTCGTCATCCCCTCACTGCGCTCCGGCGCGGCTCTTGTCGCGGATGGCGCGGAATTCGTCGCCCGCGACCCAATTGGGCCAGGCGTCGCCCTCGGCCAGCGCGCGCCCGACCGCATAATATACCCGCACGTCCTGCACCACGCCCGACCAGTCCCAGGCGGGATAATATTCGTCCTTGGGGCCGTGATAGCGATGCGCCTCGTAATCCTCCGCCGCGGCCTTGCCCGCCGCCTTGCCGCCCTTCACGAGATCGTCGCCGGCATCGAAGTACAGCATCGGGACGCCCAGCTTCGCCAGGCTGAAATGGTCGGAGCGATAGTAGAAGCCCTTCTCCGGCGTCGGCTCCGCGGTGGCGACGCGGCCCTGCGCGGCGAGCGCGCGGTCGAGATAGCCGTCCAGCTCCGACTTGCCCTTGCCGACGACCACGACGTTGCGCGCCGGCCCCGCCATCGACAGCGCGTCCATGTTCACCCCGCCCACCGTCTTCGCCAGCGGCACGATCGGGTTGGCGGCGTAATAGGCCGAGCCGAGCAGCCCCGATTCCTCGCCCGTCACCGCCAGGAACAGCTGGCTGCGCGGCGTTGGACCGGCGCGCTTGTTCGCCTCCGCCAGCGCGACCAGCGCGGCGGTGCCGGTCGCATTGTCGATCGCGCCGTTGCAGATGTCGTCGCCGTCGGGCGCCTTCTCGCAATGACCCAGATGATCCCAATGCGCGGTGTAGAGGACGTAATCGTCCTTGCGCGTGGTGCCGGGCAGCACACCGACGACGTTGCGCGACATGTGCCGGCGGATCGTATTGTCGAACGACACCGACGCGGTCACGCCGGGCAGCGCCACGGCGCGAAAGCCCTTGCGCCCCGCGGCAGCGGTCAACGCGTCGAAATCCATGTCCTTGCCCGCGAACAGCTTCCGTGCGGCATCCTGCTGGATCCAGCCGATCGCCGCGCTTTGGTCGGCGCCATCGTTCTTCGTCGCGGCGACCTGCTGCGCGCCGGTCCAGCTCGACTGGACGACGTTCCAGCCATAGGCCGCAGGTTCGGTCTGGTGGATGATGATCGCGGCGGTGGCGCCCTGTCGCGCGGCTTCCTCGAACTTGTAGGTCCAGCGGCCGTAATAGGTCATCGCGCGCCCGCCGAACGGCCCGTCCAGCCCCGGCGTCTTCCAGTCCGGGTCGTTGACCAGGATCAGCACCGTCTTGCCGCGCACATCGACCCCGGCATAGTCGTTCCACCCCTTTTCGGGCGCGACGATGCCATAGCCGACGAAGACGACCGGGCTGTCCTTGACCGCGATCGCCGGGGCGACGCGATAGCTGCCGATCACCGCCTGCGGGCCGTAGGCGAGCGCGATCGGCGCGCCGGCGCCCCGGAACACCAGCGGCGAGACGTTCGTCGCGGTGATCTCCACCATCGGCACGTCCTGATACCAGCTGCCCTTGTTGCCCGGCTGCAGCCCCGCCGCGGCGAAGCGCCGGGCGAGATAGGCGATCGTCTTCTCCTCGCCCGCGGTGCCCGGCGCGCGGCCCTCGAACGCGTCGGAGGACAGCTCCTTCGTGACGTCCTTCAGCGTCTGTTCGGAGATGGCGGGCGCGGTCTGCGCCGCGGCGGGAGTGGCGCTGGCGAGCAGGAGAGCGGGAAGAAGGCGATGACGCATGAACAAACTCCGCAAGGGAATGGCGCGCCTTGTGCCAAGACCGCGCGCGGCTGTCCACGCGATGGTTGCGGCCCCGATCCGCGGCGTTAAGCTGCGCGGCGGGGGAGATACCGATGAACGGACGACGGGGTGCGGTGGCGGTGCTGTCGCTGCTGTGGGGGACGACGGCGATTGCGGGCGCGCCGGGCGATCTGGCGACGCGGTTCGGCGCGCGTGAAATGGTGGCGGCGATCAGCCTGGCGCCGGACGGAAAGCATATCGTCTATGTCACCCCGACCGGCACGCGCGGCAGCGCGGCGGTGGTGGTCGATCTGGACAGCGGCAAGCTGTCGGGGATCCGGCTGAGCGAGGGCGACCGGATGACGCCGGTGAATTGTGGCTGGGCCTCGGGCGCGCGGCTGATCTGCAAATTCTACGGCATCGACGATTATGTCGGGATGCGCATTTCCTACACGCGGACCTTGGGCTTCGACGCGGATGGCACCCATGCGCTCTATCTGGGGCGCAACGCGCGTGGCGGCGACCGGCTCAACCAGTTCGACGGCAACGTCATCGATTGGCGGATGGGGGATGGCAAGGTGTTGATGACGCGCGATTTCGTGCCGCAAAGCACCAGCACCGGATCGCATATGGGTGGCGATGCGCGCGACGGAATGGGGGTCGAGCTGGTCGATGCCGCTACCGGCAAGGCGCAACTGATCGAGCGCCCCGACCCCGACGCCACCGACTTCTACGCCGACGGGCAGGGGGTCATCCGTATGAAGGCGGTGATGCCGACGTCGGGCACCGGGCAGTTGAAGGGCGACGTGATCTATTCCTATCGCCCGACCGGCGAGACGGGGTGGAAGCTGTTCAGCCGGTCGCTGCGCGACGACAAGGATTCGCTCGACCCGCTGGGCGTCGACGGCACGCGCAACATGGCCTTCGCGACGAAGCGGCTGAACGGGCGGCTGGCGCTGTACGGCGTCGCGCTCGACGGATCGATGAAGAGCGAGCTGGTATCGAGCAACCCCGACGTCGACGTCGATTCGATCGTGCGGATCGGGCGGCGCGGGCGGATCATCGGCGCCACCTATGTCACCGACCGGCGGCAGATCGACTATTTCGATCCGGAATACAGGAAACTGGCGGCGGCGCTGGCGCGGGCCTTGCCGAAGACGCCGCTGATCCGGCTGATGAGTGCGACCGCGGATGAGTCCCAATTGCTGGTGTTCGCGGGCAGCGACGTCGATCCCGGCAGCTATTATCTCTATACCAAGGCGAACCGCCACCTGGAACAACTGGTCCGGGCGCGCCCGACGCTGGAGGATGTCGCGCTGGGGCAGATGCGCGCGGTGCGTTTCCCCGCGGCGGACGGGACGATGATCCCGGCCTATCTGACGCTGCCGCCCGGCGGCGCGACCAAGGGGCTGCCCGCGATCGTGATGCCGCATGGCGGCCCGGCCTATCGCGACGAATGGGGGTTCGACTGGCTGGTGCAGTTCTTCGCCGCCTCGGGCTATGCCGTGCTCCAGCCGCAGTTCCGCGGCTCGACCGGCTATGGCGATGCCTGGTTTGCCAACAACGGCTTTCGTTCGTGGCAGCTGGCGATCGGCGACGTCGGCGATGCCGGGCGCTGGCTGGTGAAGGAGGGGATCGCCGATCCGGCGAAGCTGGGCATCGTCGGCTGGTCCTATGGCGGCTATGCCGCGTTGCAGAGCAACGTCGTCGACCCCGACCTGTTCAAGGCGGTGGTGGCGATCGCGCCCGTCACCGACCTGGGCCGGACCAAGGACGAGGCGGAGGGCTTCACCAACCGCGAACTGGTCCAGCGACAGATCGGATCGGGCGAGAATGTCGCCAACGGCTCGCCCGCGCGCCATGCCGAGCGGTTCAAGGCACCGGTGCTGCTGTTCCATGGCGATACCGACGTCAACGTGGGCGTCGGCCAGTCGCGGCTGATGGACAAGAGGCTGCGCGCCGCGGGCAAGGAATCGACTCTGATCGTCTTCCCGAAGCTGGACCACCAGCTCGACGACAGCGCAGTGCGCACCGAGATGCTGGCGAAGAGCGACGCCTTCCTGCGCAAGGCGTTCGGGATGTGAGGGCGGAAAAAGCCTCTCTCCTTCAGGGGAGGGGTTGGGGTGGGGCAGTCACGAGCGTCGGACGTAAACGTCCGCGACGGCGAGAATCCATCGACGCCGACGCCGATGAAACCGCGCCACCTGCTCGCAGCGTTCCTGTTCCCCGGCGAAAGCGGGGGTCCAGTAATGGTTCGCTCGTAAGATGCTGAAACCGCTCGCGACTGGACCCCGGCCTGCGCCGGGGAACAGAAGGGGCTAAAGGCCTGGCCCACGCTGGAAAGAGAAGGGGCGGCCCCTCGCGAGGCCGCCCCTTCTCGTTGTCCAACCCGCCGCGGCGGAGCCGCGTCGCCGGTCCTTGCTTTAGCGAGGCCGGCCGGTCGTCGGATTCTATTCGGCGCTTAGCGCGAATAGAATTCAACGACGAGGTTCGGTTCCATCTTCACCGGATAGGGCACCTCGTCCAGCGTCGGCACGCGGATGAAGGTGACCTTGGCATTGCCGTCCGGCGCGACGTAATCGGGCACTTCGCGCTCGGCGAGCTGCTGCGCTTCCAGCACCAGCGCCATCTCGGTCGCCTTGTTGCCCAGCGAGATCTCCTCACCGACGTTGACGCGGCGCGAGGCGACGTTGCACTTCACGCCGTTGACGCGGATGTGGCCGTGGCTGACCAGCTGGCGCGCGGCGAAGATCGTCGGCGCGAACTTGGCGCGATACACGATCATGTCGAGGCGGCGCTCCAGCAGACCGATCAGGTTCTGCGAGGTATCGCCCTTCATCCGCGACGCTTCGTCGTAGCAGTGGCGGAACTGCTTCTCGGTGACGTCGCCGTAATAGCCCTTCAGCTTCTGCTTGGCGCGCAGCTGGATGCCGAAGTCCGACATCTTGCCCTTGCGGCGCTGGCCATGCTGGCCGGGGCCGTATTCACGCTTGTTCACCGGGGACTTGGGACGGCCCCAGATGTTCTCGCCCATGCGGCGATCGAGCTTGTACTTGGCGCTCTGGCGCTTCGACATGTGTATTCCTCAGCAATCTAACGAACGACGTTTTTCCCGGTATCGCGCCGTGTATCGTGGAAGATACGCAGGCCCACCGCTTCACCGGGGTACGGGGGCAATTGCGAAGCGGCGCGCCTAGCCGCGGCAGCAGGCAGAGTCAAGCTGGACGCCGCCTGCGGGTCCGCCTAGCAGCACGGGGATGAGCGACATCCTGCCCGGCCCGGACTGCACCACGATGGCGGAGGTACGCGCCGGCGTCGACGCGCTGGACCGCGAGCTGGTCGCGCTGCTGCGCCGCCGCTTCGACTATATGGACGCCGCCGCGCGCATCAAGCCGGCGCGCGGGCAGGTTCGCGACGAGGCCCGCAAGGCACAGGTGATCGCGCAGGCACGCGCCGCGGCGGAGGCGGAAGGGCTGCCGGGGGCGGCGATCGCGGACCTGTGGGAGCGGCTGGTCGAGGCGTCGATCGCCTATGAACTGGCGTCGTTCGACGAGCGGGCGGGCTAACGCCCCTCACGTCATCCCAGCGACGGCTGGGATCTCCCGATGGTACGCGCGGCGCCATCCAGGCAGAAGACCCCAGCCTTCGCTGGGGTGACGCGTGCCAAGGTGACGGACCTCGGTCGCCTCACACCTTCGCGGCGTAGATCATCCGGCCCGGCCCCAGCCGCTCGAACACCTCGGCCAGCTCATGCTCGCCGACCGCGAAGCAGCCCTGGCTGCGGCCCAGCATGCCGCGTCGCGCGATCATGTCGGGGTTGGCGTACCACGCGGCATGGACCACGATCGCGCGTTCCAGCGCATTGTCGTTGGTGGGGTCCAGCCCGATCAGCCGCTGCGACTTGCCGTGTTTCCCGACGTAATAATTGTCGGTCAGGAACGCGCCCTCGCACGACGCATTGGAGCCGTTGCCGTTGGAGAAGCGCTGGACATAGCCGGTGTGCGCCGGATCGGAGCCGCTGCCGTGCGCCACCAGCTTGCTGGTGACGCGCCCGTCCTCCAGGTTGATGAGGTGGAAGCGCGGGCGGCTGGAGCCGGCCGAGAAGTCCGCCACCGCGATCCGGTCACGCCGCGCGATGCGGCTGCCGTGGCGGTCCATCGCCGCCATCGCACGCTGCATCAGCCGCTGGTTGACGCCGGGCGCCAGCACGCTGCGCGACACCGGCTGTGCCGCGACCGCGGCACGCGGCGTGTGGAAGGTATCGGGCAGCAGCGATTCCGGCTTGCCCCGCACCCCGCGTCCGTCGCGCATCCCCGCGGACACCGCACTCGGGATCATCAACGCGCCGGCAAACAGACCGCCGGTCTTCAACAATGCACGGCGCGACGGCACCGCATCCTGCGACCACTTCATCGGTTCGAATTATCCCCGCTCGAATGACGGTCAAATAGCAGAAAATGAGTGAACAATCCGCAACCTCCGCGACTGCTTGCGATCAAGTTGCGGACATCCGGCGTAGAATCCCAACGTTTCGTCGCCCCGGCACCAATTCGGGCGCCGCACGTTCCATCGGGTGACGCCCGCCCGGTCTGTTCGGGCGAGCATGGACGAAAGGGATCCGAGATGCGGCGATTCGCCACCCTCACGATCGCGCCGGTCCTTGCCGGCATCCTGGCGATCACGCTCGCCTCCGCCCCCGCCGACGCGCGCGCCGCGAACGGGGCGATGGACGAATATGCGCTGACCGAGGCGGCCGCCGATCTCGCGCCCAACCGCTTCCTGTGGACCGACGCCAGGGTCGACGGCGCGGTCAGCGTGCTGATCTCCATCCCCGACCAGCGCGCCTATGTCTTTCGTGGGCAGACGCTGATCGCCGCCTCCACCGTGTCGACCGGGACCGACGACAAGCCGACACCGACGGGCACCTTCACCATCCTGCAGAAGAAGGCGATGCACCGCTCCAACCTCTACGACGACGCGCCGATGCCCTATATGCAGCGGCTGACGTGGGACGGGGTGGCGCTGCACGCCGGGCGCAACCCGGGCTTCCCGGCCTCGCACGGCTGCGTCCGGCTGCCGTCCGCCTTTGCCAAGAAGCTGTTCGAAGCGACGCAGCTGGGCGCTACCGTTGAGGTGACCGACATGGCCTATGTCTCGGGTGGTGGCGCGCCGCTGGGCGGCGAACGCGGACTCGACCCGCTGCTGGCGAGCCGTTAGCCTCCGCCCCGACAGGCCGCCGCCTGAGCGGCCGAGCGGGAGATGAGAGGATGCGCACGCCGATCTGCGCGATGTTGGGGATCGACTTTCCCCTGCTCGCCTTCAGTCATTGCCGCGACGTGGTCGCCGCGGTCAGCCGCGCCGGCGGGTTCGGCGTATTGGGCGCGACCGGACATACGCTGGAGACGCTGGAGACCGAACTCGCGTGGATCGACGCGCATGTCGACGGCAAGCCCTATGGCCTCGACGTGTTGATCCCCGAGAATCTCGCGACCGGCGGCGCGAAGGGGATCAACCGCGCCTCGCTGGCGGACAAGGTGCCGCCGCAGCACCGCGCCTTCGTCGAGACGCTGGCGGAGCGGCATCATTTCACGATGCCCGCCGAGCGTGCCGACAGCGGGGCGCCGGCGCCGTTCGACCCCCATCTGGCGCTGGCGATGCTGGACGTCGCGTTCCGCCATCCGATCAGGCTGATCGCCAACGCGCTGGGCGTGCCGCCGCCCGCGATGATCGAGATGGGCAAGGCGCACGGCGTCCCCGTCGCCGCGCTGGTGGGGGCGAAGGAACATGCGCTGCGCCAGGTTGCTGCCGGGGTCGACATCCTGGTCGTGCAGGGCGGCGAGGCCGGCGGGCATTGCGGCGAGGTGTCGACGATGGTGCTGGTGCCCGAGGTGATCCGCGAACTGGAGCGGCGCGGCAGCCGCGTCCCCGTGCTGGCGGCGGGCGGGATCATGACCGGCGAGCAGATGGCGGGCGCGATGGCGATGGGCGCGGACGGCGTGTGGACCGGATCGGTCTGGCTGGCGACGCCGGAGAGCGAATGCTCCGACGTGTTCCGCGAGAAGATGGTGGCGGCCACCAGCCGCGACACGGTGCGATCGAAGAGCCGCACCGGCAAGCCGTCGCGCCAGCTGCGCTCCGCCTGGACCGACGCATGGGAGGGCGAAGATTCACCCGGCGCGCTGCCGATGCCGTATCAAAGCCTGATCAGCGAACCCGCGATCCGCGCGTGCGAGAAGGTGGCCGAGCGCGGCGACGCGGAGGCGCGTGCGATGGTGACCTATTTCGTCGGGCAGGGCGTCGGGCTGGTCGAGCAGGTCCGCCCGGCGGGGCAGGTGGTGCAGGACTTCAAGCAGGGCTTCGCCAGCGCGATGGAGCGGATGATGGGGATGGTGGAATAGGGCGCTCGTCACCCCGGACTTGATCCGGGGTCCCGCTTCTTCCTTCAGGCCGGTGGGAAGCGGGACCCCGGATCAAGTCCGGGGTGACGTGGGGTATTTGATCGGCCTATCCTCCTCCCATGCGCAACATCGTCATCCTTACCGGCGCCGGTATCTCCGCCGAATCCGGCATCGCCACCTTCCGCGGCCCCGGTGGCCTGTGGGAGGGGCATCGCGTCGAGGACGTCTGCACGCCCGAGGCGCTGGCGGCGGATCCGGCGCTGGTGCATCGCTTCTACGACCTGCGGCGTGCGGCGCTGGAGACGGTGCGGCCGAACCCGGCGCATGAGGCGCTGGCGCGGCTCGATCGCGCATGGTCGGGCGAGTTGCTGATCGTGACGCAGAATGTCGATGACCTGCACGAACGTGCCGGCGCGACGCGGATGCTCCACATGCATGGCGAATTGCGCTCCGCCTTGTGCGCGGCGTGCGGCGAGCGGCATGCGTGGACGGAGGCGCTGCCGCCGGGGACGGCGTGCGCGGCGTGCGGGGCGGCGGCGATGCGCCCGGACATCGTGTTCTTTGGCGAGATGCCGTACCGGATGGAGCGGATCGAGGCGACGCTGGCGCGTGCCGATCTGTTCGTGTCGATCGGGACGTCGGGGGCGGTCTATCCCGCCGCGGGGTTCGTGCGCGCCGCGCGGGCCTATGGCGCGGCGACGCTGGAATTGAACCTCGATCGGTCGGAAGGGAGCGCGTGGTTCGACGAGACGCGGCTGGGGCCGGCGGGGACGCTGGTGCCGGCGTGGGTGGACAGTTTGCTTTCTTCGTCACCCCGGACCTGATCCGGGGTCCCGCTTTCACCCTGACGTTGCGGGAGAAGCGGGACCCCGGGTCAAGCCCGGGGTGCCGGAGGGCGTCACACGTCCAGATTGGCGACGCTCAGCGCATTCTCCTGGATGAACTCGCGGCGGGGTTCGACCACGTCGCCCATCAGGCGCGTGAAGATCTCGTCCGCGACGTCCGCCTGATCGATCGCGACCTTCAGCATCGAGCGGTTGGCGGGGTCGAGCGTGGTTTCCCACAACTGTTCCGCGTTCATCTCGCCCAGCCCCTTGTAGCGCTGGATCGACAGGCCCTTGCGCCCCGCCGCCAGGATCGCGTCGAGCAGCTGCGACGGACGTGCCACCAGCGCCTCGCCCTTGCCGACGGCCAGCGTGTCCTCACCCTCTTCGTCGGTGGCGACGGCATCCGCGGGCGCCTCGACCGCGGCGCCCTTCACCGGCACCAGCTTGGCGGCATGTGCGAACACCTCCGCCTGTTCGGCCGCCAGCGTGTGGAGCTTGCGCGCCTCCGCCGATGCCAGGAACGTCGCCTCGACGATGTGATGGTCGGTCACGCCGCGCCACAGCCGCTGGAAATGTATGCTGCCTTCCTCGGTCAGCTGCGCGGTCCAGGTCGCCTCGACGTCACCCTGGTCGAGCCGGCGCGTCACCTCCGCCACCGCCGCCTCGCGGCTGGCGCGCGTCGCCTCGGGGTCGAGCGCGCCGCCCAGTGCCAGCGCCTCGATGATGACCGGATCGTAGCGCCGCGGGACGTAGCGCATCAGCGTGCGCATGCGGCGCGCGTGCTCGACCAGCGGCCGCAGGTGCGCGCCGGTCAGCGTCTCCGCGCCGCGCTCCAGCGCCATCGCGATCAGCCCGGCGTCGACGAGGTAATTATCCAGCGCGGCATCGTCCTTCAAATACACTTCCGACCGCCCCTTGGTCGCCTTGTAGAGCGGCGGCTGCGCGATATAGAGGTGCCCCGCCTCGATGATCTCGGGCATCTGGCGGTAGAAGAACGTCAGCAGCAGCGTGCGGATATGCGCGCCGTCGACGTCGGCGTCGGTCATGATGACGATCTTGTGATAGCGCAGCTTGGCGAGGTTGAAGTCGTCGCGCCCGATGCCGGTGCCCATCGCCTGGATCAGCGTGCCGATCTCCTTGGAGCCGAGCATCCGGTCGAAGCGCGCGCGCTCGACGTTCAGGATCTTGCCGCGCAACGGCAGGATCGCCTGAAAATGCCGGTCGCGCCCCTGCTTCGCCGAGCCGCCGGCGGAGTCGCCCTCCACCAGGAACAGTTCGGACCGGGCGGGATCGCGCTCCTGGCAGTCGGCCAGCTTGCCGGGCAGCGAGGCGATGTCCATCACGCCCTTGCGCCGCGTCAGTTCGCGCGCCTTCTTCGCCGCCTCGCGTGCGGCGGCGGCGTCGATCACCTTCTGCACGATTGAGCGTGCGTGCTGGGGGTTCTCCTCCAGCCATTCCGCCATCTTGTCCGCCATCAGGCTTTCGAGCGGCTGGCGCACCTCGGACGAGACCAGCTTGTCCTTGGTCTGCGACGAGAATTTCGGGTCGGGCAGCTTGACCGAAACGATTGCGGTCAGTCCCTCGCGCATGTCGTCGCCGGTCAGCGACACCTTCTCCTTCTTCAACAGCCCCGACTTGTCGGCATAGGCGTTGAGCGTGCGCGTCAGCGCGGCGCGGAACGCCGCGATATGCGTGCCGCCGTCGCGCTGGGGGATGTTGTTGGTGAAGGCCAAGACGTTCTCGTAATAGCTGTCGTTCCACTCCAGCGCGACCTCGATCCCGATCTGGTCGCGCATCCCGCTCACCGAAATGGGATCGGGGAACAAAGGCTGCTTGTTGCGGTCCAGCCACTTCACGAAGGCGGCGATCCCGCCCTCGTAATATAGCTCTACCGAGCGCGGCTCCTCGTGCCGCGCATCGTTTAGGAACAGCCGCACGCCGGAATTGAGGAACGCCAGCTCGCGATAGCGATGCTCCAGCTTGTCGAAATCGAACTCGACGATCTTGAACGTGGCGGGGGAGGGGAGGAAGGTGACGCGCGTCCCCTTCTGCCCCTCGGCCTTGCCGACGACCTTGAGCGGGGCGACCGCGTCGCCGTGCGCGAAGCGCATGTAATGCTCCTCGCCGTCGCGCCAGATGGTCAGGTCCAGCCACTCGCTGAGCGCGTTGACCACCGACACGCCGACGCCGTGGAGGCCGCCCGACACCTTATAGGCATTGTCGTCGGACGTATTCTCGAACTTGCCGCCCGCGTGCAGCTGGGTCATGATGACCTCGGCCGCGGACACGCCCTCTTCCGGGTGGATGCCGGTGGGGATGCCGCGCCCGTTGTCGGTCACCGACACGGAGCCGTCGGCGTTCAGCGTGATGTCGATGCGGTCGCAATGCCCCGCCAGCGCCTCGTCGATGGCATTGTCGCTCACCTCGAACACCATATGGTGGAGGCCCGAGCCGTCGTCGGTATCGCCGATGTACATGCCCGGACGCTTGCGCACCGCGTCCAGACCCTTCAGCACCTTGATCGAGGAGGCGCCGTAGTCGCTGGTATTCTGCTGTTCTGCCATGCCCATCATATAGGCATGGCGGGCGTGCAACGAAAGCGAAATAGGGGCGTTTCAGGCGGTCGCCGCCGCCTGCGCATGGGGCAGCGCGCGCTCGCGCAGCGACAGGTACAGGATCGCGGTCAGAGTCAGCGCGCCGGACGCGATGCCCAGCGCCACATCATAGCTGCCGGTGGCGTCGTACAGCCGCCCGAACCCGACGATCCCGGTCGCAGTGCCGCCCAGCGCCATCAGCACCAGCCAGCCATAGATCTCGCCATAGGCGCGCAAGCCGAACAGCCGCGCGGTGAAGAAGGGCAGCAGGTCGTTTTCCGCACCGTTCATCATGCCCGCGAAGAAGACCAGCACCATCAGCAGCGCGAAGCCGGGCGCGGGCACCTCCAGCAGCGCGAAGGCGAGTGCGGAGACGAGCGCCACCGCGGCGGCGATCAGTTGCGGCGTCCAGCGATCGATCAGCGCGCCGATCACGATCCGCGCCACCACCTGCGCGCCGCCGAACGCGGCGAGCAGCAGCGCCGCCTGTGCCGCGGTCAGCCCGCGTTCGAGGCCGAACGGCACCAGCTGCGTGACCAGCCCGGCGGTGGCGAGGTTGATGCAGAAGGCGCTGGCGCCCAGCCGCCAGAAGCGCGCGTCGCGCCGCGTCTCCGCCGCGGTGGGGCCGTCCACCGGCACCTGCGCGGCGGGCGCGTCCGCGTCGGGGCGGGTGGGGCCGGCGGCGGCGCCGCGCACCGCCAGCAGCGCCAGCGGCATCGCCACCAGCGTCGTCACGATCGCGAGCGCGACGAAGCCGCCACGCCAGCCCCAGCCCGCGATCACCCAGGCGACGGCGGGGGGCAGCAGCACCGTCGTGACCGACAGGCCCGAGGTGGCGACCCCCAGCGCCAGCCCGCGATGCGCCCGGAAGCACGCCGCCAGCGGCTTGCCATAGACGATCGCGCTGGTGCCCGGCACGCTGAGCGCGAGCAGCAGCACGAGCAGTTGATATTGCCAGATCTCGCCCTGCATCATCGCGAACCCGCCATAGGCGACGCCCAGCAGCGTCATGCACAGCAGGATCACAGGGCGGATACCCAGCCGGTCGGCGGCCCGCCCGAGAAGCGGGGAGGCGACCGCGCCGATCAACCCGATCCCGGCCGCGGTCGCGATCTGCCCGCGGGTCCAGCCAAACTCCGCCATCATCCCGGGCGTGAACAGGCTCGACAGATTCTGGAACAGCCCCGGCCCGGCGCCGATCCCGATCAGCGCGCCCAGCACCAGCGGCCACCCACGCCGCCATTCGGCGCGCGCGGCGACGCGATTCGCGTCCCTCTCCATGATGTTAGCGTAGCAGGCGCGCCGGCCGCGTCACCCCCCGGCGGCGCGCACCTTCGTCAGCAGCAGGAAGCAGGTCGCGGCCAGCGCCAGCGCGACGCTGCCCGTCACCAGCGCGGCGGCATAGCTGCCGGTCCAGTCGTGCAGCCGCCCGAACCCGACGATGCCGATCGCCGATCCCGACAGCGCGATCGGCATCGCGCTGCCGTAGATCTCGGCAAAGGCGCGCAGCCCGAACAGCCGCGCGGCGAGGAAGGGCAGCAGGTCGTTCTCCGCGCCGTTCATCAGCCCGCACAGGAACACGATCGTCAGCAACGCGCCCAGCCCGCCCGGCCCCCAGGCGAGCAGCAGGAAGGCGAGCGCGGAGACGATCGCGATCGCGGCGGCCACCGGGAAGGGGCGCAGCCGGTCGATCAGCACCCCCACCAGCAGCCGCCCGGCGATCGCGCTGACGCCGAAGCCGGTGAGCAGCAACGCCGCCTCGCCCGCGGGCAGCCCGCGCTCGATCCCGATCGGGACCATCTGCGTCACCAGTCCCGTGGTCGCGAAATTGATCAGCAGCGCGGACAGGATCAGCAACCAGAAGCGCGCGTCGCGGCGTGCCTGCGGCGCGGTCAGCCCCGGCAGTTCCGCCGCCGGGGCGGCGTCCGCGCGCGGCGCCGATGTCGCGAGCGGCGCGTCGCGGATCGCGATCAGGATCGGCGGCAGCGCCACCGCCACCGTGGTGATCGCCAGCGCCAGCAGCGCCGTGCGCCAGCCATAGCGGTCGATCACCAGCCCCAGCAGCGGCGCGACGACGATCGTCATCGTCGCCAGCCCCGACGTGCCCAGCGCCAGCGCCATGCCGCGATGCGCGACGAAGCGCGCCGCGATCAGCTTCCCAAACGACAGGCTGCTGGTCCCCGGCAGCGCCGCCACCACCAGCAGCACGCCGACGGTATAATGCCATAGTGCGCGGTCGACCGAGGCGAGCCACAGATAGCCGAGCGCGAGCACCAGCATCGATGCGATCACGACCGGGCGCACGCCCAGCCGGTCGGCGGCGCGACCCACCGCGGGTGCCGCCAGCGCGCCGATCATGCCGACGCCAGCGGCCGTGGCGATTTCTCCGCGGGTCCAGCCCAGATCGTGCTCCAGCCCGGGCACGAACAGGCTCGACAGATTCTGGTACAATCCCGGCCCCAGCCCCGATCCCAGCATCGCGGCGGCGACGATCGGCCAGCCGCGGCGCCATTCGCCCGGGTGCGCGTCGCTGCTATGGAATATGGTCCTGCGCATGTTCCACAGCCCTGACATCGCTCCCTCCGTCGGTCGGACGCCGCACGCCCCCATGCCGCGGACCATGGCGGGATTTCACGAATTTGTCATAACGCAATCGGAGTAGGACAGGCGATCAAAGCGCGATCCGCGTCGCGGTTCCGGTCGCGGAGAACAGCGCCGGCTCAGTGCCGGTCATCCACGTCTGGCCCAGCGGCTCCAGCCGCCGGAACAATGCGGCGCGACGATCGGGGTCGAGGTGCGCGGCGACCTCGTCCAGCAGCAGCACGGGCGCACGCCCGACCTGCGCCGCAACCAGTTCGGCATGCGCGAGCACGATCGCCAGCAGCAGCGCCTTCTGCTCGCCGGTGGAGGCGGTGGCGGCGGGACGCGCCTTGTCGACATGCGTCACCGCCAGATCGGCGCGGTGCGGCCCCGCCAGCGTCCGTCCCGCAGCGGCGTCTCGCGCGCGGCCCTGGCGCAGCGCCTCGGCGAGCGCCTCCCCCTCGCCCGACCAGCCCTCCAGCGCGACGCGCGCGCGCGGCAGATCGCCCGCAGGCTGCGCCACCAGCGCCGCGTCCAGCGCGGCGATGGTGCGGCGGCGGGCGGCGTCCAGCGCGCCGCCGTGGAGCGCCATCTGCGCCTCCAGCGCGGCGAGCCATTCGGCATCGGGCGCCGCATCGGCCAACAGGCGGTTGCGATCGCGCATCGCCGCCTCATAGCGTGCGGTGTGGCGCGCGTGATCGGGCGCCAGCGCCAGCGTCAGCCGGTCGAGGAAGCGGCGGCGCTCGCCCGCGGCATCGGTGAACAGCCGGTCCATCGCCGGGGTCAGCCACAGCACGCCCAGCCGCTCCGCCAGTGCCCCGGCATTGGCGGCGGCGCCGTTGACGCGGACCACGCGCCGCTCGGGCGCGGACGGCAGCGTGCCGGTCGCCAGTTCCACGCCGTCCGCCAGCGTCGCGGCGACGCCGAAGCCGCCGGCGCCGTCGCTGCGCGCCATCTGTGACAGGGGCGCGCGGCGCAGGCCGCGGCCGGGTGCCAGCAGCGACACCGCCTCCAGCACATTGGTCTTGCCCGCGCCATTGGCGCCGGTCAGCACCACGAACCCCGCGCCCGGCGCCAGCGTCAGCGCGGCATGATTGCGGAAATCGGTGAGGACCAGGCGCGACAGCATCGCCCGTCCAGCGTCAGAACGGCAGCGTCATCGCGTAGAACAGCGCGCCGATCGCCGCGGAGGCGGGGATGGTGATGATCCAGGCGGTGACCACGTTCTGCGCCACGCCCCAGCGTACCGCGGACGCACGCCGCGCCACGCCCGCGCCGATGATCGATCCGGTGATCGTGTGCGTCGTCGATACCGGGATGCCCAGCGCGGAGGCGGTGAACAGCACGATCGATCCCGCCGCGGACGCGCTGAACCCCTGATGCTGCGACAGCTTGGTGATGCGCGATCCCATCGTCTCGATGATCTTCCACCCGCCGGTCATCGTGCCGGCCGCGATCGCGACATAGCAGCTGATCGCCACCCAGTGCGGCACCTCGAACGGGCCGGTCAGATAGCCGGTGGAATAGAGCAGGACGGTGATGATCCCCATCGTCTTCTGCGCATCGTTCAGCCCGTGGCTGAGCGAATAGGCCGCCGACGACAGCAGGTGGAGCGCGCGGAAGCTCTTCTCCGCACCGTGCGCGGTGGAGCGGCGGAACAGCCAGCTGGTCAGCAGCATCACCGCCATCGCCAGGATCATCCCCAGCGTCGGCGACAGCACGATCGCGAGCAGCGTCTTGTTGAGCCCGGACCAGTGGATGCCGTTCAGCCCGGCGTGGGTGACGCCGGCACCGATCAGCCCGCCGATCAGCGCATGGCTGCTGGACGAGGGGATGCCGCGCAGCCAGGTGATGACGTTCCACGACATCGCGCCGCCCAGCGCGCCGAAGATGACCGCGGGCGTGACGACGTCCTGGTCGATTAGCCCCTTGCCGATCGTCTCCGCCACCGCATGCAGGCTGGGGAAGGCGATGGTCAGGAAATAGGCCGCGAAGTTGAAGAAGGCGGCGAACAGCACCGCGGTGACCGGCGACAGCAGCCGCGTCGCGACCACCGTGGCGATCGAATTGGCCGCATCGTGCAGCCCGTTGAGATAGTCGAACGCCAGCGCGACGACGATCAGCGCCACGAGCAGCGGAAAGGCGATCTGGTGCATGGCGGCGGCGCGTCAGGCGTGATCGATGACGATGCCGTCGATCTGGTCGGCGACATCCTCGAACGCGTCGACGATGCGCTCCAGATGCTTGTACACCTCGCGCTCCACGACGAAGCGCAGCGTGTCGGTCTGGCCGTGCTGCTGGAGCGAGCGGCGCAGGCCCGCGGCGTGGATCTCGTCGGCATGGCCCTCGATCCGGATCAGCCGCTCGGTCAGTTCGTGCAGCCGGTCGCCGTTGCGCCCGATGTCGCGCAGCAACGGCATCGCCTCCGCCGCCAGCCGCGCGGCATCGACGATGATCGCCGCCATGTCGCGCATCTCCGGCGCGAAATCCTGTACCTGGTACAGGTCGATCGCGGAGGCCGCAGCGTGCATCTCGTCGATCGTGTCGTCCAGCGCGCCGATCAGTGCGGTGATCGCACCGCGATCGAACGGCGTCAGGAACGTCTTGCGGACCGTCGTCAGCACCTCGCGCGTGATATTGTCGGCGTCATGCTCGCGCTCGACGATCTCGCGGATATGCTCGCGCGCACTGGCGCCGTCGGACGACAGCAGCCGCGCGGTCGCCTCCGCGCCGGCCTGCACCGTCGCGACATGTGCCTCGAACAGCTCGAAGAAATTGCCCGTCCGCGGCAGCAGACGTTGAAACCAGCCGAACATCGAACCCCATCCCGATCCCTGTTGCGCCGCGCGCGCCGCACCGGGGCGACGCAGCGCGGCCTTGAATTCCGTCGGCGCGAACGACCGAAGCAGATCGCGCAGGTCGGGCTCATGGACGACTTCGACCGCTTCCGCGAGAGCGAACCAGCGCCGCTCGCGCTGATCCTGCTCTTTCCAGGACGTCAGCTCCTGCGTGACGGCCAGCGGAAACACCTCGACATCTGCCATCAGCGAGGCGCCACTACTACGCCGCTTGCGATAGCGATAGGTGCCGAGTGGAATCGGGCACAACGCGCCGACGACGCCGGCCTCCTCCTCCGCTTCCTGCGCGGCGGCATCATGCGGGGAGACGCCGGGCGCGATATTGCCCTTGGGCATTACCCAGCGGCGCGTGCCGCGCGAGGTGACCAGCAGGACGCGAACGACGGCGGTATCGTCCGATTCGCCGTCGAGGCGATAGGGAAGGGCGGCGATCTGGCGAATGGCGGCGGGTCCTTGGGTGAGGTGTCGACCGTCCATAGCGCGATCGGTGGCTTTGTCAGTGATCTATGCGAAGGTCGGCCACCTGTCAGCTGTGGACCTGTCAGCTGTGAACCTGTCAGCTGTGTCAGGGGACGCGCCCGCCCGCGATGCTAGGCTGGCGCGCATGACAGGAGAGAGCGAACTGCCCGCCACCTTCGGTGCGGCACTGGCGCATCATGCGCGCGAACGCCCGACGCAGGTGGCGCTGCGGTATGACGGGCGGGTCACCGATTATGCGACGTTCGACCGCCATGCGTCGCGGATCGCCAACGGCTTGCGGGCGCTGGGGCTGGGGAAGGGCGATCGCGTCGCCTATGTCGGCAAGAACAGCGACCAGGCGGTGGAACTGGCGCTGGGTGCGGCGCGCGCGGGGATGGTGTTCGTCCCCGTGATCTGGCGGCTGGCGCCTGCGGAGGTCGATGCGATCCTGCGCGATGCCGCACCCGGTGCGCTGTTCGTCGAACCCGCCTTCGCCGGGCGCGCGGTCGTGCCGGACCATGTCGTCACGATGGGCGACGATTTCGCGGCGTGGCGCGATGCGCAGCCCGATACCGCGCCCGACGTGGCGGTGGACGCGCAGGACGTGGTGCTCCAGCTCTACACCTCCGGCACGACCGGCACGCCCAAGGGGGTGATGCTGACCCATGCCAACGGCATCCGCAGCCGCGCCAACCAGATCGCGGCGGGGATCGACTGGCTGCTGGCGTCCCCGGGCGACGCGACGATCATCGCCATGCCCTATGGCCATATCGGCGGAGTGGGCGTGGCGCTGGGCGCGGTCAACAGCGGGCAGGAATTGATCGTCCATGCCGAATATGATCCGGCGCAGGTGATGGCGGCGGTCGCGGCGCATCGCGTCAAGCGGCTGTTCCTGGTGCCCGCCGCGATCGGCATCATGCTGGCGCACCCCGATGCGGCAACCGCCGATTTCTCCTCGATCCTGACCCTGTCCTACGGCGCCAGCCCGATCCCGCTGCCGCTGCTCCAGCAGGCGGTGGAGCGGATGGGGTGCGGCTTCGTCCAGGTCTATGGCATGACCGAGACATGGGGATCGGTGGTGGCGCTGCCGCCCGAGGATCACCTGCCCGGGCGCGAGGCGAAGATGACCGCGGCGGGCAAGGCGCTGCCGGGTGTCGAGCTGCGCATCCTGGGTGAGGACGGGACGGTGCTGCCGCCAGGTACGATCGGCGAGGTGGCGATCCGCAGCCCCAACAACATGGCGGGCTATTGGGGCCGCCCGGAGGAGACGGCGCGGACGCTGGACGGCGACGGCTGGCTGCGGACAGGGGACGCGGGGCTGCTGGATGCGGACGGCTATCTCTTCATCCAGGACCGTATCAAGGACATGATCATCACGGGCGCGGAGAACGTCTATCCCGCCGAGGTGGAAAGCGCGATCTATGCGCATCCGGCGGTCGCCGACGTCGCGGTGATCGGCGTGCCGGACCCCAAATGGGGCGAGGCGGTGAAGGCGATCGTGGTGCTGCACCCGGGCGCACAGGCCGATGCCGACGCGATCATCGCGCATGCGCGCGCGCGGATCGCGGGGTTCAAATGCCCCAAGACGGTCGATTTCATCGCGGCATTGCCGCGCAATCCCTCCGGCAAGATCCTGCGCCGCGCGCTGCGCGAGCCGTTCTGGGCCGGTCACGAGAGGCGGGTGAACTGATGACCTTCGCACGGACCGACGAACAGCGGCAGCTGGCCGACATGCTGGACGCGCATCTGGCGCGCGGTGGCGTCGATTGGGCGAGCGCGGTGGAGGACAGCGGGGTCGCGTCGCTGGGGATCGCGGAGGATGCGGGCGGGCTGGGCACCGACCTGCGCGATGCCGCGGTGGTCGCGGCGGCGTTCGGGCGCGCCAATGCGGGGCTGGACTGGGCGAAGCATTGGGTCACGAACCGTCATGGCGCCACCAACGAGGATGCGCGGGACGCGCTGGCGATCCTGCATTCGGCCGAGATGGTCGGGCTGTGCGCGACGCTGCTGGCGGATACCGCGGCGTTCCTGAAGGAGCGGCGCCAGTTCGGCGTGCCGATCGCGTCGTTCCAGGCGCTGCGGCATCGTATGGCCGACATGGCGATGGCGCTGGCGCTCGCGGAGGCGGCGGTGGGCGCGGCGGTCGACACGCCGGAGGATGCGCGCGCGGTGGCGGCGGCGCGGGTGCTGGCGGAGGATGCGGCGCGTGTGGTCGGGGAGGGCGCGGTACAGCTGCACGGCGCGATGGGGCTGACCGCGGAGCTGCGGGTCGGCGGCTATTTCCGGCGGCTGCGCGTGCTGATGCAGGGCGATGGCACGGCGCGGAGGATGTTGAAGCGGATGGCGGCTTAGTATTGGGGGCTTTCACTCCGCGAGCCATTCCCCGTTCGTGCTGAGGAGGCACTGAGCCTGTCGAAGTGCCGTCTCGAAGCACAAGCGTTGCGCGTGCCCTTCGAGACGAGGCTTCGACAGGCTCAGCCTCTCCTCAGGGCGAACGGGGGGGCAGGGGGTGCTCTATAGCCCTCACGCGTCGATCGCTTCTCCATCCAGCCGCGCCGCATTCTCCTGGATGAACGCGAAGCGGTGCGCCGGATTCGTCCCCATCAGCCGGTCGACCAGATCCTTTACCCCGGCGCGCTCCTCATATTCCTGCGGCAACGTGATGCGGATCATGCTGCGTTTCGCCGGGTCCATCGTCGTCTCGCGCAATTGCGCCGGGTTCATCTCGCCCAAGCCCTTGAACCGCGCCACCTCCACCTTCTTGCCGCGGAACGCGGTGCGCTCCAGCTCGGCACGGTGCGCGTCGTCGCGCGCGTACAGGCTCTTTGTCCCCGCCGTCAGTCGATAAAGCGGCGGCTGCGCCAGATAGAGGTGCCCACGGCGCACCAGATCGGGCATCTCCTGAAAGAAGAAGGTCATCAGCAGCGTCGCGATATGTGCACCGTCGACATCGGCGTCGGTCATGATGACGACGCGCTCGTAGCGCAAATTGTCGGGGCGGCAGTCCTTGCGCGTGCCGCAGCCCAGCGCGAGGATCAGGTCCGCGATTTCCTGATTGGCGAGGATCTTGGCGCTGGTGGCGCTGGCGACGTTCAGGATCTTGCCGCGGATCGGCAGGATCGCCTGCGTCTTGCGATCACGCGCCTGTTTCGCGGAGCCGCCCGCCGAATCGCCCTCGACGATGAACAGCTCGGTCCCCTCCGGACTGTCGGCGGCGCAATCGGTCAGCTTGCCGGGTAGCCGCAGCTTGCGCGAGGAGGTCGCGGTCTTGCGCTTCACCTCGCGCTCCGCCTTGCGGCGCAGGCGTTCGTCCATCCGCTCCAGCACATAGCCGAGCAGCGCACGGCCGCGCTCCATGTTCTGGCCCAGCCAGTGGTCGAAATGGTCGCGCATCGCCTTTTCGACCAGCCCGGCTGCCTCGGGCGAGGTCAGCCGGTCCTTGGTCTGCGACTGGAATTGCGGGTCGCGAATGAAGACGCTGAGCATCAGCTCGCTGCCGACCATCACGTCGTCGGCGGTCAGCTCCTTCGCCTTCTTGTTGCCGACCAGCTCGCCGAACTGGCGCAGGCCGCGCACCAGCGCCTGGCGCAGCCCCTGTTCGTGGGTGCCGCCGTCGGGCGTCGGGATGGTGTTGCAATACCAGCTGTAGCTGCCCTCGCTCCACAACGGCCAGGCGACCGCCCATTCCACCTTGCCTTGTTGGTCGGCGAAGTCCTGCTGCCCGGCGAAGAAATCCGCGGTGGCGCATTCGCGCGCGCCGATCTGTTCCTTGAGATGGTCGGACAGGCCGCCGGGGAACTGGAACACCGCCTCCGCCGGCGTCTGGTCCTGAAGCAGCTCGGGCGCGCATTTCCAGCGGATCTCGACGCCGGCGAAGAGGTACGCCTTGGACCGCGCCAATTTGTAGAGGCGCGCGGGCTTGAAGTGCAGTTCGGGGCCGAAGATCTCGGTATCGGGGACGAAGCTGACCGTGGTGCCGCGGCGATTGGGGGCGGCGCCGACCGTCTCCAGCGCGCCCATCGTCACCCCGCGCGAGAAACGCTGGCGGTAGAGCTGGCGGTCGCGCGCCACCTCCACCACCGTCTCCGACGACAGCGCATTGACCACCGACACGCCGACGCCGTGGAGACCGCCCGAGGTCGCATAGGCCTTGCCCGCAAACTTGCCGCCCGAGTGGAGCGTCGAGAGGATCACCTCCAGCGCCGATTTGTCGGGAAACTTCGGATGCGGGTCGACCGGGATGCCGCGGCCGTTGTCGACGATGGTCAGGCGGTTGCCCGGTTCCAGCGTGACCTCGATCCGGGTGGCGTGCCCCGCCACCGCCTCGTCCATCGCATTGTCGAGCACCTCGGCGGCGAGGTGGTGGAGCGCGCGCTCGTCGGTGCCGCCGACGTACATGCCGGGCCGGCGCCGCACCGGCTCCAGCCCCTCCAGCACCTCGATCGACGACGCATCGTAGCTGGGGGAGCCGGCGGTGGAGGAGGCGAACAGATCGGACATGCCACCGTCATATAGCGTGCGCGGTGGAAACCAACACCGCGCGGCGGGAAACCAAATGTCACGCAACCTGATCCGGATCAGCCCCGTTGCGGTGTCGACTATCAGGGAGCGTATGGATGAAGGCGTATCTTTTCGCCGCGGGCGCGATGCTCGCGGCCACCCCGGTGCTGGCGCAGGAATCGGTCGGCGGCGATCCGATGGTCAGCAAGGGATTCAGCGGGATCTATGTCGGCGCGGCCGGCGGCTATGACGTGCAGCCCAACGACGGCGGGTCGCGCATCCTGTTCGATCGCAATCTCGACGGGCGCTTCGGCGACAGCGTGCTGACCGCGACCGGCGGCAACGCCTTCGCGCCCGGCTTCTGCGGCGGCGGGGCGACCAGCGCCAACGCGCCGGGCGCGACCAGCGCGAACGCGCCTGCGCTTGCCGCCGGCACCGGCTGCCGCAAGGATCGCGACGCCTGGGGCTATTACGGACGGATCGGGTTCGACCATCAGATGGGCGGCATCGTGGTCGGCGTGGTCGGCGAGTTCGGCAAGACCGAGATCAACGACAGCGTCTCCGGCTTCTCCAGCACGCCGGCCAATTATGTGATGTACCGCGACATTTCGTGGGAAGCGGGGATTCGCGCGCGCGCCGGGTTCACGCCCAACGATTCGACGCTGTTCTACGGCACGTTCGGGCCGGGCTATGCGCGGATCAACCGCGAATTCTCGTCCAGCCAGAGCACCAACACCTTCACCGGGCGCGGCGATCGCAACCAGTTCGGTATCCAGGGCGGCGGCGGGATCGAGCAGCGGATCGGGAACAACTTCTCGGTCGGGCTCGAATATCTGTACCACCAATATCAGGACAACGACTATCGCGTCCGCGTGGCGGGGCCGGCGGGGACGCCGTTCACCAATGCGGCGAACGGCGGGACGGTGGACGGCACCGACCTGCGGCGATCGGACGACAAGTTCCGCTGGCACAGCCTGCGCGCGACCGCGGCGTTTCGGTTCTAGGCGGCGCGTGGCCCGCGCCAGCAGGGCTGGCGCTGGACTCACGCCCGCCCGGCCGGCGTGACGTGGTCACGACCGACGACGCGGCTTCGCCGCGGCGCGCCTCGTAACCGTCGCCCCTGCGCAGGCAGGGGCCTGTCTCTCTATCCTTCGACGATGTCGCTCGTGGAAACAGAGATAGGCCCCTGCCTGCGCAGGGGCGACGGATTTCAGGTTGCTACCACGCGACCCAGTAAAGGGCGCAGGCCAGCGTCCGGCAGCGGCGTTCGGACGGGGGCGTGTCATCGCCGCAGACGTCGCACGTTGCGCTCGACGAGGCGTGAAGCGGGCGGACGAGGTGAGCGAGTAGGCGGCGGATCATGTCTCGATTCTGCACGACCATGGTCGTTAACGCCTTGATGTGCGTCAGCAACCAACCTTGCGCATGGGTTCGCCCGACGTCCTCATCCCGGCGATGCCGGAATTTCTCGCCCCAGCTTCGCTGAGGTGACGGGTGGAACAGGCCTGCCCAGGGGCGGCCCCATGAGCCTGCCCCCGCGCCAGCCGGGCCTAGCGCGCCCGCGGTCCGCCGAACGGCAGGGGCGGGGCGCGGCGGTCGCGGCGGGGCAGCTGCGCCTGATACGCATGGCCGCAATGCGCGACGCAATAGGGGAAGCCGGGGTTCACCTTCTCGCCGCAGAAGTGGAAGTCCGGCTCGCCCGGATGCCCCAGCGGCCATTTGCAGATCTTGTCGTTGAGATCGAGCAGCGAGGTCTTGTTGGCGAACTCGGGCGCGACCTTGGCGGGGACCAGACGGCGCGGCGGGGCGGGGGCGATCGGCGGCTGCTGCTCGCCGGGCGCCTGGCGAACGAACCCGCCCGGGCCGACCGAACGCAGCACCGGCTGCGGCGCGGGCGCCGGGGCGGCGGCCTGCGCGGGGGCGGCCTCCTCCGTCTCGTCTTCCTCCTCCTCGTCCTCGATCGCGGGCGCGGCCGGGCGCGGCGCGGCGGCGGTCACGAACGGCGGCGGGGGTGGCGGGTTCGGGCGCGGGGGGCGGTGCCGCGACGACGGGCTCCGGCTCGGGCGCGGGGGGCGGCGCGGGCGGTGCAGCTGCGGCGGGTGGCGCAGCGGCGACGGGCGCGGCCTTGGCACGCGCCTCCTCCTTGCTGACGACGGGCGAGGGGCGCGACTGGAGGCCCAGGCGATGCGCCTTGCCGATCACGGCGTTGCGGCTGACGCCGCCCAGCGCCTCGGCAATCTGGCTGGCGGTCTGCCCCGCCTCCCACATCGTCTTGAGCGTATCGATGCGCTCTTCGGTCCACGACATTCGTCACTTCCTCACTTCACACGTGCCGGCACGGGCCGGTTGCAGGCGGCGGCGCCAGCGTTTAACCGCAGACGCGATGAGCAGCCAGCCTCCTATCGGTCAGATCCCTTCGGCGATCCGCAGCGCCCCCGGCGAGCCGGTGATCCGCAACGTCAACTGGGGTGGTCTGAAGACGCTCTATGTGAAGGAGGTGCGCCGTTTCTTCAAGGTGCAGCTCCAGACGATCTGGGCGCCGGCGGTCACGACCCTGCTGTTCCTGGTCATCTTCACCATCGCCAACGGTGCGCGCCGCCCGGTGATGCTGGGGGGCGAGGTGGTGCCGTTCGCGGACTTCGTCGCGCCCGGGCTGATCGTGATGGGGATGCTCAACAACGCCTTCGCCAACGCCAGCTTCTCGCTGCTGGTGGGCAAGATCCAGGGCAATATCGTCGATTACCTGCAACCGCCGCTGTCCTCCGCCGAGGTACTGGCGGCGTTGACCGGCGCGGCCGTGACGCGCGCGTTCCTGGTCGGATTCGCGGTGTTCCTCGCCATGTCGCTGTGGCCCGGCGTCAACGTGGTGCCGCGGCATCCGGGCGCGGTGCTGTGGTTCGGATTGCTGGGCGCGGCGTTCCTGGCGCTGGCGGGCGTGCTGACCTCGATCTGGGCGGAGAAGTTCGATCATGCCGCGGCGGTCACCAACTTCGTCATCGCGCCGATGACATTGCTGTCGGGCACCTTCTACTCGGTCGATCATCTGGCGCCCGCGTTCCGCGCGTTCAGCCATGTGAACCCGTTCTTCTACGTCATCTCCGGCTTTCGCTACGGCTTCCTGGGGACGGCCGATTCGCCGGTGCTGCTGGGCAGCGTGGTGATCCTGGCGATCGACGTGGTGCTGGGCGTGCTGTGCTACGTCCTGCTGCGGCGCGGGTGGAAGCTGAAGAGCTGATAACGTCCGCCGTTCGCCTCGAGTAGGGATCGAGCCTGTCGAGTCCCGTATCGAGAGACTGCAACCGGGCGATCCCTCGATACGCCGTTTCGACAGGCTCGACGACTGCTCGAGACGAACGGAGGTCATCCCAGATACGGCCGCAGCGCCGCGACCAGCGTATCGATCATGTCGGGGTGCAACCCCGCCAGATTGGCGCGGCCGTCGTCGGCGACGTAGATCGCATGATCGCGGCGCAGCGCCAGCACCGCGTCGTGGCGGATCGGCAGCAGCGCGAACATGCCCGTCTGCGCCGCCAGCGGGGCGAGCGCGGGATGCGCCGCCGCCAGCCGCTCGCGCAACGCCAGCACGCGCTGCCGCATCACCTCCAGCTCCTCGCGCCACAGCGCGGTCAGCTCGGGCGACTCGAGGATGATGCGGACCACCGCCGCGCCGTGATCGGGCGGCATCGACCAGCAGGTGCGCGCCGGATTGCGCATCCCGCTGCGCACCTTCGCCAGCGACCCGGCGTCGCGCACCTGCGCCCACAGCGCGCCGGTACGCTCACGATAGAGGCCGAAGTTCTTGTCGCAGCTATACGCCACCACCACCGCCTCGACCCGGTCGGCGAGCAGGCGCAGCCCGGCGGCATCCTCCTCCAGCCCGCGGCCCAGCCCCTGATAGGCGAGATCGACGATCGGCAGCAGGCGGCGGCGTGCGACCAATTCGGCGATCCGCTCCCATTCCGGCAGCGTGAAATCGACCCCGGCCGGGTTGTGGCAGCAGCCGTGGAGCAGCAGCGCCTGTCCCGCCTCGGCCTGTTCCAGGTCGGCGAGCATCGCGTCGAGGTCGAAGCGCCCCGCCATCGCGTCGTAGAAGCGGTGGGTGCGCACCGTCACCCCGGCGGCGCGAAACAGGGGGATGTGGTTGGCCCAGGTCGGTTCGCCCACCCACACCACGGGCGTGTCGGACATGGCGGCGACCAGCTCCGCCGACAGCCGCAGCGCGCCGGTGCCGCCCGGCGTCTGCATGCCGACACGGAAGGGATGCGCCGCGTCGCCGAACACGATCGGCGCCAGCCGCTCGACGAAGGCGAGGTCGCCATCGACGCCGAGATAGACCTTCGTCTCCTGCCGCTCCAGCAGGATGCGCTCGGCCGCCTTCACCGCCGCCATCACGGGCGTGTTGCCGTGATCGTCGCGATAGACGCCGACGCCCAGGTCGACCTTCCCGGCGCGCGGATCGGCACGGAATGCCATCATCAGCGCCATCAGGCCGTCGGGTGCCTGCTCGCGCAGGTTGGCGAAAAGGCTGTCGGTCATCGCAATCGTCCCCGCATGATCGTCGCCGACGTCACTACCCGGCGGCGTGCGCACAAACTTGCCGATTTGTGCCCGACAATCGCATGGAAATGGCGCGCGGCGGTGCGTAGCCCGGTGTCCGTTATCCAAGGAGCAGCGCGATGCGCCTCACCCGACGTCAATATCTCGCCGCCAGCACCGCCGCCGCCGCGCTGCCCGCCGCTGCCGTCCGTGCCACGCCGCCGGCTGGGGCACTGGCGCGTGCGGGTGACTTCGCCGCGACCGACATCGCCTATCTCGACAATGGGTCGCAGCATCCGATGCCGCTGGTGGGGAAGGCGGCGGTGGAAGCGTATCTGGCGAAGCGCACGCTCGATCCCGCGGCGCAGGGCTATGTGCTGGACGACGAGGCGCCGCGCGCCGCCTTCGCAAAGCTGATCAACGCCGACGCGGACGAGATCGCCTGGGTGCAGAGCACCACCGCGGGCGAGCAGATGGTGCTGCGCGCGCTGGGCCTGCCGCAGGCGGGCGGGCATATCGTCACCGATACGCTGCACTTCTTCGGCTCGATCCCGCTGTACGAGGAGATGGCGCGGCAGGGATGCGAGGTGACGTGGCTGCGCCCGGTCGACGGGCGAATCCGCATCGAGGACATGCGCCGCGCGGTGCGAAAAGGCACGAAGCTGGTCGCGCTGTCTCTGGTCTCCACGATCAACGGGTTCGAGCACGACCTGAAGGCGGTGTGCGACATCGCGCATGCCGCCGGCGCGCTGGTCTATGCCGATATCATCCATGCCGCGGGCGCGGTGCCGGTCGACGTGAAGGCCAGCGGCGTCGATTTTGCGGCGTGCGCCACCTACAAATGGCTGATGGGGGATTTCGGGCTGGGCTTCCTCTATGTCCGGCGCGACGTGCTGCCGCGGCTGAAGCGGAGCAATTACGGCTATTACGGGATGAAGACCTTCACCCCGCACGTCTATCCGCTCGACCCGCCCGGCGCGACGATCGCGGATTACGACTTCTCGCCCGATGCCACCGGCGCCTTTGCATTGGGCACGCATGCGCATGCGGTGATCGCGCAGCTGGGCGCGACGCTGCCCTATATCGCGGCGCTGGGCGTGCCCGCGATCCAGCGCCATGCGCAGGAACTGACCGACCGGTTGAAGCAGGAGCTGCCGCGGCGCGGCTATCCGCTGATGACCCCGCCGGAGGCGCGCACGCCGATCGTCACCTGCGTGCTGGCGGGCGCGCGCGAGCGGCTGACGGCGCCGATGGCGGCGGCGAAGGTGCGGCTGACCATCGGCGCGAACCGCTTCCGCCTGACGCCGTCGGTGCAGAACGGGCATGCGGATATCGACCGGTTTCTGGGGGCGCTGCCGAAGGTGTGAGGCTGCCACCGTCATCCCAGCGAAGGCTGGGATCTCCTGATTGGCGGACGTGACGGATGACCGCGGAAGACCCCAGCCTTCGCTGGGGTGACGTGGAGGTGGGGAGCGGCGGCTACAACGCCCGCGTGCCGCGGACCGGCAGCGCGGTGGTGTATTTCATCTCGGACAGGGTCACGGTCGACTGGATGTCGATGACGCCGGGCAGCTTCAGGATCGTCTTGAAGATGAAATTCTGATACCAGTCCATCGATGGCGCGATGACCTTGATCATCAGGTCGCGCTCGCCGAAGATCGAATAGCATTCCAGGATCTCGGGCGTCAGCTCCAGCTTGCGCAGGAAGTCGGCGCGCTGCTCCTCGGTCAGCGTCGCGATCTTCAGCGTCGCGAAGATGAAGAGGTTGGGGCCGAAGCGGGTGCGGTCGACCAGCGCCACCTGCCCCTTGATATAGCCTTCGTCGCGCAGCCGCTGGAGCCGGCGCCAGCATGGCGATTGCGACAGGCCGACGCGATCGGCCAGCTCGCTGGTCGACAGCGAGCAATCGCGTTGCACCTGTTCGAGGATCTTCAGGTCGATGGTGGACAGGTCGTCGCTCATCCCGGCATGATTATGCACGCGCGGGCGCAGATCAAGCATGACGTCGCGCAGGGATGCCGACAAGGTGCGCGGCATGGCGGACTTTCCCTTCTTCGATCACGATGCGGTCGTCGCCGCGCTCGACTATCCCGGCTGCATCGCCGCGGTGCGCGAGGCGATGCAGCGGTTCAGCAGCGACGGCGTCGACCAGCCGCTGCGCCAGATCGTCGAGACCGCGCCGGGCAAGCTGTTCGCGCTGATGCCCGGCGGGCTGGGCGCGCCGGCGGCGTTCGGCGCCAAGGTCATCACCGCCTTTTCCGATCCGGCACGCGCGGGGCGATCGGCGCATCGCGGCGTGGTGATCCTGTTCGATCCCGACAGCGGTGCGGTGGCGGCGATCGGCGATGCGGCGGCGATCACCGATATCCGCACCGCCTGCGCCAGCGCGGTGGCAACCGACGCGCTGGCCCGCGCGGACGCGACGACGCTGGGGCTGTTCGGCTGCGGCGCGCTGGCGGCGTCGCACCTGCGCGCGCTGGCGCTGGTACGGCCGCTGTCTGAGGTGCTGGTGTGGGGCCGCGACGCCGCGCGCGTCGAGGCCTTCGTGGCGCGCGAGGCCGCCGCCACCGGGCTGCCGCTCCGCGCGGTGGCCGACCCGCGCGCGGCCGCGGCGTGCGACATCGTGACGACGGTCACGGGCGCCACCTCCCCGATCCTGCTGGGCGAATGGGTCCGCGCGGGCGCGCACGTCAACATCGTCGGTTCCAGCCACGCCGGCCCGGTCGAGGTGGACACCGCGCTGGTGGTGCGCAGCCGCTATATCGCCGACAGCCGCCGCTCCGCGCTGGCCGCGGCGGCGGAGTTCCTGGTGGCGAAGGCGGACGGCGCGGTAGGCGACGACCATATCGCGGGCGAGATCGGCGAGGTGCTGGCCGGGATGGTGCCGGGACGCGAGTCGGCCGAGCAGGTGACGCTCTACAAGTCGCTGGGCCATGTCGTGCAGGATCTGGCGGCGCTGCGGTATCTGGTGGCGCGGGGCTGATTGTCTCCCGTCACCCCGGGTCAAGCCCGGGGTGACGCCCGTTCCGTTCCTCAGAACCGCACCCGCCCGGTCACGCCATAGGTGCGCGGCGGGGCCAGGAAGGTGCCGTAGGTGCCCGATTGCAGCGGCTGGTCGACGACGACCTGCGTCACCTGCGCATCGGTCAAATTCTGCGCCCAGACCTCCAGCGACCACGACTTGCTCTCCGGCCCGACGCCCAGCCGCGCGTTCACCAGCGCGAACGGCTGCTGCACCTTGAGCGGGTCGAGGTTCGATCCGGTGTTATAGGCAGAGGTCCATTTCACCGAGGCGCTGGACGTCAGTTCCAGCCCGGCACCGACCGGCTGGGTCGAGGTGAAGCCGCCCGTCACGTTCCACTTCGCGGCATAGGGCAGGGTGTTGTTGGGCAGGCGCGCGCTGATCCCGGCGGGCGGGGTGAAGCTGCCGAACTTCGTATCGGCATAGGTCGCGCCCGCGTTCAGCGTCAGCCCCTGGATCCCGGTGTTCCACAGGAAGTCGAAGTCGACGCCGGTGCTGGTCACCTCCGGGATCGACGCCACCAGGAAGCTGATGCCGGTATAGGTGTTGAGCTGGAAGCCGGTGTAGCGCTGGTGGAAGCCCGCGAGATTGGCCAGCACGCGACGATCGAACAGCGTCGTCTTGGTACCGATCTCATAGGCGTCGACCTTTTCGGTATCGAACTGCGTGTCGGGGTTGATGACGCCCGGCCGGATGCGCGCGCGATCCAGGTTCATGCCGCCCGACTTGAAGCCGTTGGCATAGGAACCATAGACCATCACCTGCGGCGAGAAGCGGTACTGCACCTTCGCCGAGCCGTTGAAGCGGCGTTCGGTACGGCGCTGCTGCGTGGTGACGTTGTCGAACGCGAAATCGGCGGTGGGGGCGCAGATCGCGGTCTGTGCCGCCGCGGGGATCGGCCGTGCCAGCGCGGCGCGGCAGGCGTTGCCCGGCGTCAGGTTGCTGAAGATCGAGGTGACGTTCTTGACCTCGTCCGAATAGCGCAGCCCCAGCGTGACATCGAGACCGTCGACCAGCGTCAGCGTATTCTCCGTAAAGGCCGCGAACGACACCGAATTGTGGTAATGCTGGTCATAGGCGCCGGAATCGCTGATGAAATTCTGCCCCACCGGGATCCCGGTCAGCGCCGACACCGTGTTGCGGCTGGCGCCCTGCGACAGCAGCAGCCCGAAATAGCTTTCGTAATCGCGGCCGAAGCGGGTGCCGACCTCCGAATACAGCCGCTCGTTCGAATAGAAGGCGCCGACGATCGACTTCAATCGCTCGCCATTGTATGCGATCCGCGCTTCCTGGCTGAAGACGTTGAACGTATTCTGGCTCTGGTCGATCGGGCGATACCAGATATCCACCGACGAATAGTCGATATCGGAGCCATAGGCGCCCTTGTAATAGCGCCACGCGGTGATCGAGGTGGCGGAGAAGTCGCCGCCCAGGTCGTAATCCACCTGTCCCGACACGCCCCAGTCGGTGATGACGTTGGGCGTATCGCGATTGGCATAGGCGATGCGCGAGAATGGCTTGCCGTTCTGCAACAGCCCCTCGTCCGGCGACAGCGCGTCGACGAAGGCACGCGTCGGCCCCGCGATCAGCACCGTGTTGGCGCAGCAATTCTCGTCGCGCTTCGAATAATCGCCGATGATGCGGATATCGAGGCCGTCGATCGGACGCGCCAGGATCTGTCCGCGCAGCGCGTAATTGTTGACGTCGGCGTCGCGCGTGTTGGTGCGCGGGCCGGCGCCGGTGCGCACCGTCATGAAGCCGTCGCGCTCGCGCTTCAGCCCGAAGACGCTGATCGCGATCTTGTCGGGGATGATCCCGGTGGTGGCGCTGCCCGAGACGGTCCAGGCGTTGTAATTGCCGTAGCTGGCGATGAATTCCGCCTTGGGCGTGAACGAGGGCGCGGCGGTGACGACGTTGATGACGCCGGCCGACATGTTCTTCCCGAACAGCGTCGATTGCGGCCCCTTGAGCACCTCGACCCGCTCCAGATCGCCCAGGTCGCCGAACGCGACCGAGGAGCGCGCGCGATAGACGCCGTCGATGACAGTGCCGACCGAGCTTTCCAGCCCCGGATTGTCGCCCACCGTGCCGATGCCGCGGATGCGGATCGAGGTCTGTGCCTGGCTGGTGGAGGAGGTGACGTTGAGGCCCGGTGTGATCGTCTGCAGGTCCTTGATGTCGCGCACGCCGGCGCTTTCCAGCTGCGCCTGGTTCAGCACGGAGACGACGACGGGGACGTCCTGAAGATTCTGCTCACGCTTCTGCGCGGTGACGACGATGTCGGCGATGCCGTTGTCGCTGGCAGCCTGCGGTTCGCGGCGCGGATCGACGCTGGAGGAAGCGCCGGGGGCGGAGGGCGAGGCCGGCTGGTCCTGCGCAGTGGTGCCCGGCGTGCTGGCGTTGGCGGCATCCTGTGCCCAGGCCGGTGTCGCGGCCAGCATAACGGCCAGCGTCAGCAGCGATACGGTCGTACCCTTCATCCCATCCTCCCGGTCATGCGGTTTGCCCGCTTGTCGACCCGGAGAATTGCTTACGCGCCCGCGTAAATCAATCCCCTTGAATGGATGTAAAGGGAATGGGTGCGATCAGCACGCTGTGGAGCAGTTGTGCGGTGATGTGATCGGCGTAGCGTCGCCGCATCGCATCATCGATGTCGCTGACCCCGAACGCCCATTTGAGCGCGTGGCGCGCCGTGAACAGATAATCGCACGCGCCGATCAGCGAGAAATGGAACAGCGTTGGATCGATATGACGGAACACGCCCTCGCGTTCGCCCTGTTCCAGGATCGCGCGCTGCGCCGCCGCCAGCGGACGCGTGAAGCGCTCCGACATGAAGCGCGCGGTGTCCGAATCGGTTTCCACCGCCAGCGCGGCGATCAGCCGGTTCATATAGGGGTGGCGGAAATAGACCTTGATGACGCCGTGGATATGGTGCGTCAGCTTCTCGATCGCGGGCAGGTCGGCGGCGACCAGCCGCTCCAGATGCGGGAAGGTCGCGCCGGCATCGCGCTCCAGCAGCGCGCGGAACAGCCCCGCCTTGCCCCCGAAGCGATAGTGGATCAGCGCAGAATTGAGCCCCGATCGCGCCGCGATGTCGGTGAAGGTGATGTCGACCGAATTGCGTTCCGCCATCAGCGCGCTGGCGGCATCCAGCAGCACGTCCGCCGATGTGCGCCCAGCACCCGCACCCGCCTGATCATTGGCCGCCACGCCGGCCTTCCGCCCCCTTGCCATCGCCGACATCTACCATCCGGCACCGGCTTGCCAAGTGGTTTAAGTGCTTGCGTAAGGAAGGATGCGGGATCATGATCCCGACATGGCGAGAGGGGATGAGGATCACGCCTGGCCACAGGTGGAGGCGCTGGCCGATGCGGTCGTCGCGCTGGGCGGCGCGACCGGGCTGCCCTATCTCGCGGCGCAGAGCGACTTGGGCGATCCCGGCGCGATGGCGGACCGCGACGGGCGCCCGTTCGCGGCGCGCTTCCGCTGGCTGGATCGCGATGCGGACTATTGGCGCAACCGGCGGCTGGCGCTGGAGGCGACGCTGCTCCATGCGGCACGGCTGATCGCGGAGCCGTTCTGGTATCGCGAGGGACGCGTAGGCACGTGGCGGTCGAGCGGGCTGCTCGACGGCGTCGACCTCAGCGCGGTGACCGCGCGCACCGGCGTCGTCGCGGCGGTGGTCGCGCCGGTGCATCTTCCGGGCGGGCGGCTGGGCGCGGTCGTCTGGGCGGCGGATACGCCGGTCGATGTCGCCGCGGTCTTCGCACAGCGCGGCGAGGCGATGTTCGCCGCGGCGATCCGCTTCCTGGCGGCGCATGCCGAATGGTCCGCACCGCGCCGCCATTTCACCCCCGGACAGCTATCGGCGCGCGAGGCGCAATGCGTCCGCTGGGCGGCGGCGGGCAAGACCAATGCGGAGATCGGGACGATCCTGACGCTGTCGGTGTCGACGGTGCGCTTCCACCTGCGCAACGCCGCGGAGAAGCTGGGCGCGGCGACGCGCGCGCGGATGATCCAGCTGGCGACCGGGCACGGGTTCGTGGGGACGCTGGCGTAAGGTGGGTTCGATCTGTTGTTTCGCTGTCACCACGGGCTTGACCCGGGGTCCCGCTTCTTCACGTCGGTAGCAGAAGAAGCGGGACCCCGGATCAAGTCCGGGGTGACGGTTTGGTTGGAGCGGCTGGGGCCTGACAGGTGCGTCAGGTGCGCCGGCTTCCGTGCCGCGTCATCCTCCGTTCCATGGAGCATCTGCTGACCCCCGCCGACCGCGCCTTCCGCGACGAGGTGCGCACCTTTCTGGCCGAGAGGCTGCCGCCCGATCTTGCCCGCGCGGGGCGGCGCGCGACCAGTGTGTTCTTCCACCCCGACGTGACGCGGCCATGGCAGACGATCCTGCACGAACGCGGCTGGGCCGCGCCCGACTGGCCGGTCGAGCATGGCGGGCCGGGATGGAGCGACATCCAGCGCTATATCTTCGCGGAGGAGTCGGCGCGCGCCCACGCGCCGTCGCTGCCGCCGCAGGGGCTGAAGATGGTCGCGCCTGTCATCATGCATTACGGCACGCCCGAGCAGAAAGCGACGCTGCTGCCGCGGATCCTGTCGGGGGAGGATCTGTGGTGCCAGGGCTATTCGGAGCCGGGCGCCGGATCCGATCTCGCCGCGCTGCGGCTGCGCGCGCTGCGCGACGGCGACGATTACGTGCTCAACGGGTCGAAGATCTGGACCACGCACGCGCACTTCGCCAACCGCATCTTCTGCCTGGTGCGCACCAGCGCGGAGGGACGGCCGCAGCAGGGGATCAGCTTCCTGCTGTTCGACATGGACCTGCCCGGCATCACCGTCTCGCCGATCCTGACGCTGGCGGGGGAGCATGAGTTCAACCAGGTGTTCTTCGACGACGTGCGTGCGCCGGTCGCGGGGCGGCTGGGCGAGGAAAATGACGGCTGGACCGTCGCCAAGCATCTGCTGACCTTCGAGCGCGGTGGGCGTTACGCGCCATCGCTGTCGGCGTGGCTGGACCTGGTGCGCGAGGCGGCGCAGGCGACGGGTTGGTGGGACGATGCGGGCAACCGCGAGCGGTTCGCGCGCGAGGAGGTGGCGGTCGCCGGGCTGCGCGCGATCGAGCTGGCGGCGCTGGAGGGCGGCGGGCCGTCCGCGGCGGTGCGCCCGTCGATGCTGAAGGTGCTGGGAACCGAGACGTCGCAGCGGATCGACCATCTCGCGCTGGAGATCGCCGCCGGGTGGGAGGACGAGGTGGATGACGCGCCGGATGCGATCGCGGTGGCGATGCCGCGCTACCTCAACAATCGCGCGGGCAGCATCTACGCCGGGTCGAACGAGATCCAGCGCGACCTGATCGCGCGCGCGGTGGTGGGGTAGGGGGCGTCCGTTTCTGATCGTCATTCCCGCGAAGGCGGGGATCCATTGACGCTGCCGTCCCGGATCTTTCGAGAACCTGCGCGTATGGATCCCCGCCTCCGCGGGGATGACGGAGTGGGGCATGCCTCACCGCCCTTCGGGAACCGTTCGCCGTCGATCCGGTTATCCGCGGCGTGGGGGACAGGAGGAGGCAGCGATGCGTACCCGTTCCTGCAACACCCTGATCTTGCTGGCCCTTGCCGCCGGCGTGCCGCTGAGCCTGGGCACTGGTGCGCTGGCCGGCGAATATGCGGTGTCCGGGCTCAATCCGGTCTATACCGCCGGCTATGCGATGCCCGAGCGTGCGCTGGCGTCGGAGGACATGCTGTTCCCCAGCGATGCGGGCGACGGCATGCGCGTGGTTCCGGCCGCGGTGGCGTTCGATCCGCCGCAGGAGGCGCGGTTCGATGTGGCGCCCGATCTGACCTGATCCTTACTGCCGTCGCCCCAGCGTAGTCTGGGGCATTTGCGTGGTTGGCGTCGGGCTAGACCAGCAGAAGATCCCAGCTTTCGCTGGGATGACGGTTTGAGTGAGGAAGCGTCACCGTGCGGTGTTGTTCGCGCCGTGCTTTCCCGGTATCAGCGCGTCTCGGGCGATCCGCATCGGGTCGCCCTTGCTCTTTCAGGAGGAGACTGCCCCGTGTCCGTCGCCGCAACCGTTCCCGCGCTGATGCCCGTCTATCCGCGGTGCGACGTGCGACCGGTGCGAGGCGAGGGGGCGTACCTCTATGGCGAGCGCGGTGAGAAGTATCTCGACTTCGCCGCCGGCATCGCGGTCAACGCGCTGGGCCATGGCCATCCGGCGCTGGTGAAGGCGATCGCGGACCAGGCCGCGACGCTGATGCACGTCAGCAACCTGTACGGCAGCCCGCAGGGCGAGAAGTTCGCGCAGCGGCTGGTCGATGCGACCTTCGCCGATACGGTGTTCTTCACCAATTCGGGCGCGGAAGCCGTGGAGTGCGCGATCAAGACCGCGCGCCGCTATCACTATGCCAACGGCAATCCGGAGCGGCACGACCTCATCACCTTCGACACCGCTTTCCACGGACGGACGCTGGGCGCCATCTCGGCGACCAATCAGGCGAAGATGCGCGACGGGTTCGAGCCGCTGCTGCCCGGATTCAAATATGCGACGTTCAACGATCTGGAGGGCGCGCTCGCGCTGATCGACGGCAACACCGCGGGCTTCCTGGTCGAGCCGATCCAGGGCGAGGGCGGCATCCGCCCGGCGTCGATGGACTTCCTCCAGGGTCTGCGCAAGGCGTGCGACGAACACGGCCTGCTGCTGGTGCTGGACGAGGTGCAGGCGGGTTATGGCCGCACCGGCAAGCTGTTCGCGCACGAGCTGTACGGCATCGTGCCGGACATCATGGCGGTGGCCAAGGGCATCGGTGGCGGCTTCCCGCTGGGCGCCTGCCTCGCCACCGCGGAGGCGGCCAAGGGGATGGTGTTCGGCACGCACGGCTCCACTTATGGAGGCAACCCGCTGGCGATGGCGGCGGGCGAGGCGGTGCTGGACGTGATCCAGGGCGACGGCTTCCTCGACCATGTCACGCAGATGGGCGAGCGGCTGCGCTCCGCGCTGGAGCAGTTGATCCCCAACCACGATCATTTGTTCCATTCGGTGCGCGGGCATGGCCTGATGCTGGGCATCAAGCTGACCAGCGACAGCCGGCGGTTCGTGGCGCATTGCCGCGACAACCATGGGCTGCTGCTGGTGTCGGCGGGCGAGAATGTGGTGCGGATCCTGCCGCCGCTCAACATCGAGGAATCGCACGTCGCCGAGTTCATCGAGAAGCTGAGCGAGGCGGCGCGCGTGTACGTGCCCGTCGCGGACGAATAATCGATTTATCCTCCCCGCACGGGGAGGGGACCAGCCGCAGGCTGGTGGAGGGGGATCGCGGCAGGCGGATCGTTCGTGGCGATCCCCCTCCACCACTCGCTACGCGAGCGGTCCCCCTCCCCGCTCCGCGGGGAGGAGCTGATACCATGCGTCATTTCCTGAACCTGTCCGATGCCGGCGCGGACGCGATCGCCGCGATGCTGGCCGACGCGCTCGACCGCAAGCAGGCGCGTAGCCAGTGGCCCAAGGGGAAGGTCGACGCCGATGCGCCGCTCGCCGGTCGCGTGCTGGCGATGATCTTCGAGAAGAACTCCACCCGCACCCGCGTCAGCTTCGACATGGCGATCCGTCAGCTGGGCGGGCAGTCGATCGTGATGGAGGCGGGGCAGATGCAGCTCGGCCGTGGTGAGACGGTGGCAGACACCGCGCGCGTGCTGTCGGGTTATGTCGACGCGATCATGATCCGCACCGACGACCATGCCAAGGTGGAGGAGATGGCGCAGTATGCGACCGTCCCCGTCATCAACGGCCTGACCGATGCGTCGCACCCGTGCCAGATCATGGCCGACCTGCTGACGATCATCGAGCGCGGCAAGGCGCTGCCCGGGCTGAAGGTCGCGTGGCTGGGCGACGGCAACAACGTGCTCGCCTCGATCGTCGAGGCCGCCGGGCTGATGCAGTTCGACGTCGTCGCCGCCTGTCCGCAGGGGTTCCAGCCGGAGGAAGAGGCGATCGTGCGCGGCAACGGGCGCGCGCGCGTCGTGTCCGACCCGCGCGAGGCGGCGGCGGGGGCCGATGTGGTCGTCACCGACACCTGGATCTCGATGGGGCAGGCGCATGCCGAGACCAAGCTCGCGGCGATGATGCCCTATCAGGTCGATGCCGCGCTGATGGCGGCGGCGAAGCCCGATGCGGCGTTCCTCCACTGCCTGCCGGCGCACCGTGGCGAGGAAGTGACCGCGGAGGTGATCGACGGCCCGCAATCGCTGATCTGGGCCGAGGCGGAGAACCGGCTGCATGCGCAGAAGGCGGTGCTGCGCTGGTGCTTCGGGCAGATCGGTTGATCGCGGGCGGGGGCGCCACCACATGGTGCCTCGCCTGATTGTTCTTCGTCACCCCGGGCTTGACCCGGGGTCCCGCTTTTTCTGCGCCACGAGGTAGCGGGACCCCGGGTCAAGCCCGGGGTGACGTCTGTTGGCGGATGGACCTGACCGATGACCCATACGACCACTCCCGACCTCGCCAGCCCCGATTGGGACCGCGCCTTGGGCTTCACCATCCCGGATCGCCACGCGCGCGGGCGCGTGGTGCGGCTGGGGCCGGTGCTGGACACGATCCTGGCCGCGCACGCCTATCCCCCCGCGATCGAGCGGCTGCTGGCGGAGGCGCTGACGCTGACCGCGCTGATCGGCGCGACGCTGAAGGATCCGTCGGCACAGCTGACGATGCAGACGCAGACCGAGGCGGGCGTCGTCACCTTGCTGGTGTGCGACTATCGCGACGGTGAGGTGCGCGGCTACGTCCAGTATGACGCCGAGCGGCTGGCGCAGGCGCCCGCGGAGCCATCGCTGTTCGCATTGTTCGGCAAGGGCTATCTGGCGATCACCTTCGACCTCGCCTCGACCGGCGAGCGCTATCAGGGGATCGTGCCGCTCGACGGCGATACGCTGGCCGATGCGGCGCAGAGCTATTTCTATCAGTCGGAGCAGATCCCGACTTTGGTGCGCGTCGGCATGGCCAAGGATGCAGATGGGCGGTGCGTCGCAGGCGGGCTGCTGCTCCAGCATTTGCCCGAGGGCGAGGTGGGGCGCGAGCGGCTGCATACCCGGCTCGACCATCCCGAATGGGAGCATGTCGCGGCGCTGGGGCAGACGGTCGGGGCGGAGGAACTGACCGACGTCGCGCTGCCGCTGGAGACGCTGGTGTGGCGGCTGTTCAACGAAGAGAGCGAGGTGCGCGTGCTCGCCGCGCAGCCGATCGTGCGCGGGTGCCGCTGCACGATCGAGCACATCCGCTCGGTGCTGGCCAAGTTTCCGTCCGAGGAGCGGATGACGATGGCGGACGAAGCAGGGGTGATCGCGGTCGACTGCGCCTTCTGCGCGACGGTGTTTCCGCTGCGCGCGGAGGATTTGTCGCTGGAGGCGTCGTCGACGCGGCATTGAGCGGACTCGCGCTCCTGCGAACGCAGGAGCCCAGGGTACACGGTACAACGATCGTGAGTCTGCTTGACCCTGGGTTCCGGCGTTCGCCGGAACACGGAAGGCGGCCGTCATGCCGGGCTTGACCCGGCATCCATCGTTCAACGAACGCTGTGCGCGCGGTGAGATGGACCCCGGGTCGAGCCCGGGATGACGGGGTGAGTCACTCTTCGTCCAGCAGCGTCCACCCGCGCGGGCCGAGCATTTCGATCGGGCGGTAGCGGGTCTTGTAGGCCATGCGCGCCGACCCCTTCACCCAATAGCCGAGATAGACATAGGGCAGCGTCGCTTCCCGCGCGCGCGCGATGTGATCGAGGATGATGAAATTGCCCAGCCCCGGGCGCACGTCCTGATCGGTGTCGAAGAAGCTGTAGATCATCGACAGCCCGTCCGCCTGCCGGTCGGTGAGGCAGCAGCCGATCAGCCGCCCCGGCATCCCGCCGGTGCCCGGCTCGCGATATTCGACGATGACCGAATTGACCGGGGACTGTTCGACCATGTCGGCATAGTCCATCTCGTCCATGCCCACCATGCCGCCGCCGGGATGGCGCGTGGCGAGATAGCGGCGCAGCAGCTGATATTGTTCGTCGGTCGCCCAGGGGCGGCAGGCGGTCACCTCCAGATCGGCATGGCGGCGCATCAGCTTGCGCTGGGTGGCGTTGGGCTGGAATTGCGCGGCGATGACGCGGACCGAGACGCAGGCGGCGCAGCCCGCACAGCTGGGGCGATAGGCGACCGACTGGCTGCGGCGGAAGCCGATTCGCCCGAGCGCGTCGTTCAGCTCGGTCGCGTCGGGGCCGGACAGCTCGGTGAACACCTTCCGCTCCTGCCGGCCGGGCAGGTACGGGCAGGGCTGCGGGCTGGTGACGAAGAAGCGCGGAAACCGGAAGGGCGCTGTCACCGCCTGTTATCCCCTGTACGTGTCAGGCCGGCACGGTACGCCCCCCGCGCCGCCTTTTCCAGTGTTCGTACTGCCCCGCAACGGGTCAGGCGTGTTCCACCGTGCTGACCTCGAACCCGGCGGTGCGCAGCGCGGCGATCAACTGATCGAGATGCGCGCGATCGCGCGTCTCGCATTCGATGTCGGTGATCAGGCCCTTCGCCGGCAGCGTGGTGAAGACGCGCTGGTGATAGATTTCGATGATGTTGACGCGCTGCTGGTCGAACACGCGCGCGACGTTGAACAGCGCGCCCGGTTGATCCTGCAGCCGCAGCCGCAGCCGCGCCAGCCGGCCCGACCGCGCCAGATCGCGCAGCAGGACATTGGCGAGCAGCCGGGTGTCGATGTTGCCGCCGCACAGAACCACGCCGACCGTCTTCCCGCGGAACCGCTCCGGATGCGCGAACAGCGCGGCGAGGCCGGCGGCGCCGGCGCCCTCCACCACCGTCTTCTCGATCTGGAGCAGCAGGCTGACCGCCTCTTCCAGCGAGCGTTCGGAAACGAGGACGATGTCATCGACCAGCGCGCGCACCATCTGCGACGTGATGCCGCCCGGCTCCTTGACCGCGATCCCCTCCGCCAGCGTGTCGCCGGCGCAGGGGTGGTCGGTGCCGTTGATGCGGTTGTACATCGACGGATAGAGTTCCGCCTCCACGCCCACCACCTCGATCGCGCGATCCGCGGCGCGCGCGACGGTCGCCATGCCGGACACCAGCCCGCCGCCGCCGATCGGGACCACCAGCGTGTCGATGTCGGGCGCGTCGGCCAGCATCTCGACAGCGACCGTGCCTTGCCCGGCGATGACACGCGGATCGTCGAACGGATGGACGAAGGTGAAGCCGCGCTCCGCCTCCAGCGTGCGCGCATGCGCATAGGCGGCGTCGAACGTGTCGCCTTCCAGGATCACGGTGGCACCATGGCCCTGCGTCTGCACCACCTTCACGATCGGCGTGTTCTTCGGCATCACGATCGTGGCGGGCACGCCCAGCCGGTTGGCGTGATAGGCGAGGCCCTGCGCATGGTTGCCGGCCGAGGCGGCGATGACGCCCTTGGCGCGCGCCTCCGCGGAGAGTTGCAGCAGCGTGTTGAGCGCGCCGCGCTCCTTGTAGGCGGCGGTGAACTGGAGGTTTTCGAACTTCAGGTACACGGTGGCACCCGTCATCTGCGACAGCGTGCGGCTGATGAGGGTCGGCGTGCGCACGATCGCATCGCCGATCCGCGCGTGCGCGGCGCGCACGTCCTCGATCGACACGGGCAGGGCAGGGGCGGACGCAAGCTGAGTGGCCATCGCGCGGCACCTAGCCGATCGCGCGCGCGATAGGAACACCCGGACCCTAGCGGCCTGTCCCGGGAGGCTTTATCAGCCGTCCGCATGAAGATCGCATTCATCGGCACCGGGGTGATGGGCGCTCCCATGGCGCGGCATCTGGCGGCGGCGGGGCACGACGTCACCGTCTATAACCGCACGCGCGGCAAGGCGGAGGCGACGGGCCTCGCGGTGGCGGACACGCCCGCGGCGGCGGCCAACGGCGCGCAGGCGGTGGTCGCGTGCGTCGGCAACGATGCCGATCTGGAGCAGGTGACGCTGGGCGCCGACGGTGCCTTTGCCGCGATGGACGCGGGCGCGGTGTTCGTCGACCATACGACGGTGTCGGCGCGGATCGCGCGCCGGCTGGCGGAGGCACGCGATCTGGTGGTCGATGCCCCGGTATCGGGCGGGCAGGCGGGCGCCGAGGCGGGCAAGCTGTCGATCATGTGCGGCGGCAGCGAGGCGGCGATGGCGGCGGCACGCCCGGTGATGGAGGCTTATGCCGCGCGCATCGTCCATGTCGGCGCGGCGGGCGCGGGGCAGCAGACCAAGATGGTCAACCAGATCTGCATCGCGGGCGTGTTGCAGGGCGTGGCGGAGGGGCTGCGCTTCGCGCAGAAGAGCGACCTCGACCTCGATCGCGTGCTGGAGGCGATCTCCGGCGGCGCGGCGCAGAGCTGGCAGATGGTCAACCGCTGGCAGAGCATGGCGGAGGACCGTTTCGACTTCGGCTTCGCGATCGACTGGATGCGCAAGGATCTGGGGCTGGCGCTGGAGGAGGCGCGGGCGAACGGCGCGACGCTGCCGGTGACCGCGCTGGTGGACCAATTCTATGCCGAGGTGCAGGCGATGGGCGGCGCACGGCAGGATACCAGCGCGCTGGTGCGGCGGCTGGCGAAATAGCCTCGTCTTTTACGTCACCCCGGACTTGATCCGGGGTGACGCTTCTTCTGTGACGTGGCGGTAAAGCGGGACCCCGGATCAAGTCCGGGGTGACGGGTCGCGGATCTACCGCCCGATCGCGAACGCCGCGCGATAGTCCGGCTTCACCGTGGCCAGCAGCCTGGGCGTGACCGGCAGCGTCACCTCGTACATCCCTTCCGCATACGGCCCCGCGACATATTGATCGACCAGCAGTCCGATGCGGTCGATCGCGCGGCGGTCGGTGGAGCCGAGGATCAGCGTCGCCTCCGACACCTTGGGGCAATTGTCGAAGCCGGTGCTGCCGGAGGACCGCTTCACCGGGCCGCCACGGCGCTTCGCGCGCTCGATGTCGAGCCGGTCGCAGAAGGCGCGGCCGATCGCCGACTGGATCGCAGCGGAGGAGGCGAACACCGCGGTCGGCGCCAGCCGGCGCTGCGCGCGTTTGTCCCACAGCAGCGCCAGCGATCCGGTGCCGCCGTGCGCGCCGCCGGTGTAGGTGTAGAGGCTGCCCGACAGGCTGAGGAAGCGTGGCGTCTCGGTGACGACCGACCATCCCTTCTGGAAATCCCAGTCGCGATAGGGATAGCCGTCCTTCTTCGCATCGCGCTTCGCCTCGCGGACATCGGCGGCGAAGCGTGCGTACAGCGTCTTGCGATCCGCCTCCAGCCAGGCGCGCAACGGCGCGACGCGCGCCGCGGCGGGTGGATAGGCGTAGCTGAAGCCCGATGTCTCCGTCGTGGCCGGCGCCGCGATCGCGACCGCCGGCGTCAGCGTGGCCAGCAGCGTACACAGGTATCCGATCCGCATCTCAATCCTCTCGCCAACGAAACGCCATCGCCATATGGCGGGTCCATGTCCGCTTCCCAAGCTTTACGCCGCCTGACCGTCGCCATGTCGATGGTGCTGACGCCCGCACTGGCGCCATCGTCGGCAGGGGCCGATGCGCTGATCGACAACGTTCGCGGCATCACGCTGGACCGCGACCAGCGCGTGGTGCGGTTTCAGGCGATCGTGATCGACGCACAGGGCAAGGTGGTGCGGCTGGTCCCCGTCGGCGAACAGCCGCCCAAGCCGACGAAGAAGAACCCCGGTCCGCGCTACGACTGGCGCGCCGACATGAAGGGGCGGGTGGTGCTTCCGGGCATGATCGACGCGCACGGGCATGTCATCGATCAGGGGCTGGCGGCGCTGACGCTGGACCTGTCGGACACGCGCTCGCTGGCGGAGGCGCAGGCCAGGATCCGCGACTATGCGCGCGCCAATCCGGAGCGCGCATGGATCATCGGGCGCGGGTGGAATCAGGAGCAATGGGGGCTGGGCCGCTTCCCGACCGCGGCGGAACTGGACGCCGCGGTGGCCGACCGCCCGGTGTGGCTGGCGCGGGCGGACGGCCATGCCGGCTGGGCGAATACGGCCGCACTGAAGGCGGCGGGCGTCACCGCCGCGACCGCCGATCCGGCGGGCGGGCGCATCGAGAAGCCGCTGGGCGTGCTGGTCGACAATGCGCAGGCGCTGATGGAGCGCGCGGTGCCGAAGGTCAGCCCGAAGGATCGCACCGCCGCCTTCCTGAAGGCGCAGCAGATCCTGCTCGGCTATGGCGTGACCGCGGTGGCCGACATGGGGACGTCGATCGACGACTGGATGACCTATCGCCGGATGGGCGACCTCGGCGCGCTGCGCGTGCGGATCATGGCCTATGGCGGCGGCATCGACGCGGCGGTCGCGATCGGGGGGACCGGGCCGACGCCGTGGCTGTACGACGACCGGCTGCGGCTGGAGGGGGTGAAGCTGTACGCCGACGGCGCGCTGGGATCGCGCGGCGCGTGGCTGAAGGCGCCCTATGCCGATGCGCCGGGGCAGCGCGGCCTGGGCTTCCTGAGCGACGACCGGTTGCAGAATCTGATGAGCCGCGCGGCGATGGACGGCTATCAGGTGGCGGTCCATGCGATCGGCGACCGCGCCGACCAGCAGGTGCTGGACGCGATCGCGGAACTGTCGGCGACGTACAAGGGCGACCGGCGCTGGCGGATCGAACATGCGCAGGTGCTGGACCCGGCCGACATGGCGGCGTTCGGCCGCTATGGCATCATCGCGTCGATGCAGCCGACGCACCAGACCAGCGACCGCGTGATGGCGGAGGCGCGGCTGGGGCAGGCGCGGCTGGCGGGTGCCTATGCATGGCGGTCGGTGATGGCGGCGGGCGCGAAGCTGGCGTTCGGGTCCGACTTCCCGGTCGAGAAGCCCGATCCCTGGGCCGGCTGGGCGGCAGCGTTCACGCGGGAGGACGCGCAGGGTCAGCCGCCGGGCGGGTGGCAGCCGCAGGAGGCGGTGACGCGCGAACAGGCATGGTGGGGCTTCACCGGCGGAGCGAGCTACGCCGGGTTCGCGGAAGGCAAGTTCGGTATCCTGGCCCCCGGGCAGCGCGCCGACTTCATCGTCGTCGACCGCGATCCGCTCGCCGCGGCGCCGGCGGACCTGCGTCGGACCGCGGTGCAGGAGACGTGGATCGGCGGGCAGAAGGCGTGGGAGCGGAAATGACGCTGGTGGTCGTGGGGACGGTGCGGGTGCCGGTCGACCGGATCGCGGCGGCGCGTCCGGCGATGGACGCGATGGTGACGGCGAGCCGGGCGGAGGATGGGTGCCTCGATTATGCCTATGCGCAGGACATCGCCGATGCCGGGTTGATCCGGGTGACGGAGGTATGGCGCGATCGCGCCGCGCTGGATCGGCATGTCGCGAGCGCGCATCTGGCAGAATGGCGCGCGCATTGGCCGGCGTTGGGGATCGGCGAGAGGGACTTGCGGTTGTACGAGGCCGGCGAGGCGGAACGGTTCTAGCCCGTCTGAGCCCCTCCCCTGAAGGGGCGGGGCTTTAAAGTTGCGCCAGATCCTCCGGCGTGTTCGCGTTGGGGACGATGACACCGGGCATGATCGCCGGCACACCCACATCGTGCGCCCAGCGGCGGATCGACCGATTCCCGCCCGCCCGCAGATGCGCCGCCAGCACCGGTGCCAGCCGGACCGGCCATAGCCCCACCGTCGGCGCCTCCGCCGCATGCGCGCCGTCGCTCGCCAGCAGCGCCGCCACCAGCGCAGGCGGCAGCGTCGGTGTGTCGCATGCGGTGGTCAGCACCGCGTGGAACCCGCCGCGCACGGCATAGGCCAGCGCGCCGGCGATGCCGCCGAGCGGGCCGAGGTCGGGTGCGGGAAGATCCGGGGCCGTCGCGACCGGCGCGTCTGCACGGCCCACCACCACCAGCGCCGCGACATGCGGGCGCAGGCTGGCCAGCGCATGGTCGAGCAGCGTCGCCCGGCCCCAGGGCGCGAGCGCCTTGTCACGGCCGAAGCGGGTGGCGCGACCGCCCGCGAGGACGGCGCCGAGAAGACGGGTCATGGCGCCCTTGTCGCAGGCGCGCGCGCAAAGCGCAAAAACGGCTTCAACCGCCCCCCGCAAAGGAGGGGCGGTCGCCGCTGGTCAGGGCGTGGGGATCAGAGCGTGGTGAAGACCACGCCGACCACCAGCGCCTGAGCCGCGAGCACCAGCGCAGTGCTGGCGGCGGTTTCGAAGATACGCATCTGGGGTCTCCTGTCGTCGGAAGCGTCCGACACGGAGCCATGTACGGATCGTTACGCTGCGGCGCAACAAACGTGCGCAACAATCTTGCTTGCACAGGATGCAATCGTGCATGAGAGGTTAACGAAATTGCATGGGCCTCTTTCGGCCTTCGGTAATGCACGTTGGATAGAATCCCTCTTGTGCGCTGCCGCAAAACTGCAACTATCTGCGTCATCACTGGTTCAGATGCTCGTACCCGCGGCGGTCCGTACAGGATTGCTGCCCAAGCGAAGAGACCGGAATGAAGCAGTCGCCCGCCCTGCACGACGTCAGGCACATCGCGTTGATCGGCAACTACCTGCCGCGCAAATGCGGTATCGCGACGTTCACCACCGATACGCACAGCGCGTTGCGCGCTCGGTTCCCGGACCTGCGCGTCGACGTCTATGCGATGGACGACCATCCCGGGCGCTACGACTATCCCGAGGGCGTCACCGCCGCGATCCCGCACGACGATCGCGCCGCCTATATCGATGCGGCACGTGCGATCGAGGCGAGCGGCGCGCAGGCGCTGTGGTTGCAGCATGAATATGGCATCTATGGCGGCGAGGCGGGGGCGCATATTCTGGCGCTGCTCGACCGGCTGACGATCCCGGTCATCGTCACGCTGCATACCGTGCTGGAGAAGCCGAGCGTCGCGGAGCGCAATGTGCTGGAGGGCATCCTGCGCCGCGCTGCCAAGGTGATCGTGATGGCCGAGCGCGGCCGCGCGATCCTGGAGACGGTGTGGGGCGCCAGTCCGAAGTCGATCGCGGTGATCCCGCACGGGGTGCCGGATCGCGTCTTCGCCGATCCGGCGACGTTCAAGCCGCGCTTCGACTGGACCGGACGGCGCGTGATCCTGACGTTCGGGCTGCTGGCGCCGGGCAAGGGGATCGAGACGCTGATCGAGGCGATGCCCGCGGTCGTCGCGAAGCATCCCGATGCGATGTACGTGGTGCTGGGCGCGACGCACCCCAATCTGGTCGCGCACGAGGGCGAGCGTTATCGCGACTCGCTCAAGGCACAGGCCGAGGCGCTGGGCGTCGGCGGCAATGTCGCCTTCATCGACGCCTTCGTCGATCACGAGGATCTGATCGACTATCTCCAGGCGGCGGATATCTATGCCACGCCGTATCTGAACCCGGCACAGATCACGAGCGGGACGCTCAGCTATGCGGTCGGCGTCGGCAAGGCGGTGGTGTCCACCCCCTATGTCCATGCGACCGAGATACTGGCGGACGGGCACGGCGTGCTGGTCGACTTCCGCGACGCCGCCGCCTTCGCGCGCGAGATCAACGACCTGCTCGGCAGCGAGCGCAACATCGGCCGCCTGTCGGCACGCGCCTATGCCCGCGGGCGCACGATGATCTGGCCGCGCGTGGTGGAGAATGCCATGACCGAGATCGCCACCGCGATCGCGACCCAGCCGTCGCGCCTGCCCGCCGGACCCGCGGGCGAGACGAAGGTGCTGGCCCCCGATATCGCGGCCGTCGAGCGGATGAGCGACTCGACCGGGATGCTCCAGCATTCGATCTTCTCGATCCCCGATCGCCGCCACGGCTATTGCATCGATGACAATGCGCGCGCGCTGATCCTGATGAGTGCGATGCCGGGGCTGGATGCGGCGACGCGCGATCGCTGGACCAGCACCTATGCCTCGTTCGTGCAATATGCGTGGAACCCGGATGCGCGGCGGTTCCGCAACTTCATGAACTACGACCGGACGTGGTGCGAGGATGTGGGGTCGGAGGATTCGAACGGCCGCACCATCTGGGCGCTGGGCGTCACCGCGCGCGACGCGGCGGAGGCCAAGCATCGCGACTGGGCGACCGCGATGTTCGATTCGACTGCGACGCTCGCGCTGGAGCTGGAAAGCCCGCGCGCGCAGGCGTTCGCGATGCTGGGCGCGGCGGCGATGATCGAGGCGTCGCCGGGGCACCAGCTGGCGATGCAGATCCTGCGCCGCTTCCCCGACGAGCATCTGGCGCTGCTCGACGCCGCGCGCCGCCCGGCGTGGGGCTGGTTCGAGATCGTGCTCGCCTATGACAACGCCCGCCTGCCCGAAGCGATGATCCGCGCCGGCATGGCGCTGGACCGGCAGGACCTGGTCGCCTGCGGGCTCGACACGCTGGACTGGATCATCGCCAAGCAGACCGCGCCGGAAGGCCATTTCCGCGCGGTCGGCTCCGAGAGCTTCGGACGCGTCTATGCCGAGCCGCTGCCGTTCGACCAGCAGCCGCTGGAGGCGCAGGCGACGGTGGACGCCTGTTGCGCGGCGTTCGATGCGACCGGCGACGCGCGCTGGTTCGCGGAGGCGAAGCGCGCCTATGACTGGTATCTGGGGGTCAACGACCTCGACCTGCCATTGGCGACGCAGCGCGATGGCGGCTGTTTCGACGGATTGATGCCGACCGGGCTCAACCGCAACCAGGGTGCAGAGTCGATTCTCGCGCTGCAATTGGCGTCCTGCGCGATTTCGGGGCTTTCAAAGCGCGTGAAAAGCGTGGCAGGGACGGGACGCGCCGTCGCCTGACCGGCACATGGCGCGTTCGGGTACGACGTCAAAAAAAGGCGAGGCTGGTCCTTGGAGCTGTTCAACCACCGGCTGCGCTTGCATGCCGACCCGTCGCGCGTCGTGGTACGCCCGTTCCACATCGGCTGGATGGCGCCGCAGCCCGGCGGGATCAGCCGGTCGGAACGGCTGATCGCGGAGGTGCTCGACCTGCCGCCGCAGGCCGCGCGCGACCAGCTGGAACTGGTGCTCAAGGATTTCGAGGCGCGCCACTGGCAGACGCGGCGCGTCTTCATGACGCGCTATGACGAGATCGCCTCGGCGCACGGCCTCGACGGCAGCCGCATCTCGGACGAGAAGCGGCAGTTGATCGGCGCCTATTTCTGCCACGAATACAGCTATGCCGCCGCCGCGCTGATGAACCCCAGCGTGGTGGCGCACCCCGACCAGACGGGCATGGACGACGGCGCGCAGCGTATCCTGATGTCGCTGCGCGCGGTGGGGGAGGGGCATATCTCCTCGGTCGCCTTCCGCGAGGGGATCATCACCAGCGACAACGAGCTGAAGCTGGCGCCCGAGCCGCCGTTCGCGACCGCGACCGATGCGGTGGGCAGCGACGAGGGCGAGATGCCGTCCGGTCCCGTCACCGTCTATCGCCACCGCGACAGCACGCTGTCGGGCACGGTGATCTTCCCGATCACCGAGGCGCAGTCCAAGGGGCTGGAGGACCTGCGCCTCGTCCAGTTCGCGCATGGCGACGGGACGACCGAATGGCTGGGCACCTATACCGCCTATAACGGCAGCGCGATCCAGTCCGAGCTGATGCGCACCAAGGATTTCCGCGCGTTCGATCTGGTACCTATGACGGGCAGCGCGTCGCGCAACAAGGGCATCGCGCTGTTCCCGCGCAAGGTCGGCGACCAATATATCGCGATCGGCCGGCAGGACGGCGAGAACCTGTATTTGCTCAAGACCGACGACCTGACGCACTGGGACGATGGCGAGTTGATCCTGAAGCCCGTCTTCCCGTGGGAGTTCGTGCAGATCGGCAATTGCGGCCCGCCGATCGAGATCGACGAAGGCTGGCTGCTGCTGACCCATGGCGTCGGCGCGATGCGCAAATATTCGATCGGCGCGGCGCTGCTGGACAAGGACAATCCGGCGCGGGTCATCGGGCGCACGCGCTCGCCGATCCTCGCGGCGGCGGATCAGGACCGCGAGGGCTATGTGCCCAACGTGGTCTATACCTGCGGCGCGATGAAGCACGGCGACAAGCTGTTCATGCCCTATGGCATTGCCGACAGCTCGGTCGGCTTCGCGTTCGTCGAGATCCGCGAATTGCTGTCGAAGATGTGACGGCAGGGCGCCGGCGGTCCGGCGCCCCGAATGATGGTACGATGCCGGCGGCGCTCGTGCCAACGCCATGAAAAATCAGCCGAACCTAATACATCGGTATAACCGCGCGGCGGTTAACCATATCCGGACGGATTCGTTTACCGTGCGACGGCGTGATCGGCAGGGTCATTCAGATCGGATCCTGTCATGCCCCGTTCGTCGTCTCATCATCGTTCCGTCAACAGCCGTCGGCTGCGCAGCACGACCTGCATCACCACCATGCTCGCGGGTATCTCCGCGCTGGCGCCGGCGGCCGCGAATGCGCAGCTGCTGACGCTCAACGGCCTGTCCACCGACCTGCTGGCACTGACCGGCACGGTGACCGACCAGGGCGCGAAGATCACCGCGACCACCAATCTGGCCAATACGCTGAACAGCAGCCTGAACACGCTGACCAGCACGGTGAACAGCCAGGTCACCGCGTTGCAGAACGCCACGACCAGCAATGCCACCAACCTTGCCACCGTCACCGCCACGGTGAACGATCAGCGGGCGCTGCTGACCGCCAATACCGATGCGCTGACCACGGTCACCAGCGGGCTGGGGGCGGTCACCTCGGGGCTGGGGACGCTGACCTCGACCGTGGGGCAGCAGGCCGCGACGCTCGGCAACCTCCAGACGTCGCTGGGCGTGACGGTCGGCAATCTGGCCGACGTTTCCGCGACCGTGAACCAGCAGGGGGCGCAGATCACCGCCAATCTGGGCGTGCTGGATGCGCTGCGCAGCGGGGTGTCGACGCTGTCGGGCACCGTGACCGGGCAGGGCGGCGCGATCCAGACGCTGCAATCGACGCTGGCGACGGCACAGGGCGATGTCGGCGCGCTGACAGGGACGGTGAATACGCTGTCGGGAACGGTGGGGACGCTGGGCACGGCGGTGGCCGGGCAGGACGGCGCGATCCGCGCGCTGCGGGATACCGTCGCGACGGCACAGGGTGATGTCGGCGCGTTGACGAACACGGTCGGCACGATCGCGACCGACCTCGCCGCGACCGCGACGCAGGTCGTGCGCGCCAACAGCGACATCGGCGCGTTGCGGGCGGACGTCTCGGCCAATGTCGCCGACATCGCGGGGTTGCGCGCCACGATCGGGTCGACCGGCAGCGACGTCGGCGACCTTCTGGCGCAGGTGAGCGATCACGAGGTGCGGATCACCGCCAACACCGCCGGGCTGGGCACGCTGGGTGCGACGGTAGCGACGCAGGGCGGCGATCTCGCCACCGCGGCGGCGAACATCGCCAGCCTTCAGGGGCTGGTGACCGTGCAGGGCGGGACGCTGACGGCGCTGGGCGCCGACGTCGCCGTGCACGACGCGCGGATCACCGCCAATGCGGACGCGATCCTGTCGCTGCGCAACATGGCGGTCAGCGGCAACGCCAGCCCGGTGCAATATACGACGCCGGCGGCACCGCTGGTGGCGACCACGGGGGCGACCAACGATGTCGCGATCATGGGCGCGCAGGCCGGGCCGGTGCGGGTCCACAATGTCGCCGCCGGACAGGTGACGGCCGGGTCCACCGATGCGGTCAACGGCGGGCAGCTGTTCGACATGGGACAGCAGGTGGGCGCGCTGGACGCGGTCGCGGTGCGCTATGAGGACGCGACGCGCGCGCGGATCTCGCTGGGGGCGCAGGGTGCGCCGGTGACGATCGGCAACGTCGCCGCGGGCCGGGTGGCGACGGGATCGACCGATGCGGTCAACGGCGGGCAGCTGGCGGATACGAACGCCGCGGTCGCGGCGGTGCGCGACGATCTGGGGACGTTGGGGACCAGCGTGTCGGCGCAGGGCATGCTGCTGGGTGCCAATGCCGATGCGATCGCGGTCCTGCGCCGCGATACGCAGAACGGCGCGATCGGGCCGGTGCGCTATGCCGATCCCTCCGCGCCGCTGGTGCCCAACGGCGGCAGCACGACCAACCATCTGGTGCTGGTCGGGCGCGATCCGGCACCGGTGATGCTGCACAATGTCGCCGACGGCACCGTCGCATCGGGGTCGACAGACGCGGTCAACGGCGGGCAGCTGTTCGCGCTGGCGTCCAGCTATCAGGGGCTGGCCGATCTGGCGGTGCGCTACGACGATGCCGACCGCAATGCCGCGACGCTGGGGCGTGCCGGTACGCCTGTGACGCTGCGCAACCTCGCCGCGGGCACGCTGGCGGCGCAGTCGAGCGAGGCGGCGACCGCGGGGCAATTGTACGACACCAACCTGCGGCTGGGGACGTTGGGCGCGCAGCTGACCGACACGATCGGCGATCTGGGCGACGATCTCGACCGGCTGCGCGATGCGGTCGACACGGGCGCGCGCGGGCCGATGCGCTATGCCGACGCGGCGACGCCGACCGTTCCCAATGCGGGTACGGTGTCGCAGGACCTGACGCTGGTAGGCGCGGCGAACGGTGCGGTCCGGCTGCACAATGTCGCGGCCGGCGTGATCGCCTCGACCTCGACCGACGCGGTCAACGGCGCGCAGCTGTTCTCGCTGGGCAATGCCGCGGCGGGGATGTTCGGCAACGGCGTCGCTTATGATCCGCTGACCGGGTTCGCCGGCAACTTCACGTTCCAGGGCGCGCAGCATGGCTCGATTCAGTCGGTGTTCGGCGCGATCGAACAGTCGCTGGCGCAGGCGACCGCGCCGGTCGTCGGCGGAGGCGGCACCGGTGTCGCGCCGACGACGCTGCGCTATTTCAAGGCCAATTCGTCGATGGCGGACAGCGCCGCTTTGGGCTTCGACTCGACCGCGATCGGGCCGGCATCGACCTCCATGGGCGTCGCCGCGATCGCGGTGGGGCGCAACGCGATGGCGGGCGGCGACAGCTCGGTCGCGATCGGCGACGGCGCGATGGCGATGGACGGCAAGGCGGTGTCGATCGGCCTGGGCAACGTCGCCTCGGGCAACGGTGCGGTCGCGATCGGCGACCCCAACTACGCCACCGGCGAGGGCGCGACCGCGCTGGGCAAGGACAATAACGCCACCGGCACCGGCGCGATCGCGCTGGGCAACGTCAACGTCGCGCAGGGCGACGGCAGCACCGCGATCGGCTCGCTCAACACGGCGGACGGCATGGGGGCGGCTGCGCTCGGCTATACCAACACCGCGCAGGGCACGGGCGCGATCGCGATCGGCGCGAACAACGCCGCGGTCGGCAACGGTGCGCTGGCGATCGGCGCCAATGTGACCACCAGCGCCGACGAGACGCTGGCGATCGGCAGCAACACTCGCGCAACCGGCCTTCGCGCGGTGGCGATCGGCAACGCCGCCGACGCATCGCGGGAGATGTCGTCCGCGTTCGGCTATGGCGCGCAGGCGCAGTCGGACTATGCCGCCGCGATCGGCACCGCCAGCCGCGCGACCGGATACGGGGCGACCGCGATCGGCACGGTATCCAGCGCCAGTGGCTTCGCCGCGACCGCGCTGGGTTCCGGCGCGATCGCGGATCATGAGGGCAGCGTGGCGCTCGGCTCCGCGGCGCAGACCACGCGCGGCGCGGTGGCGGCCTATACCGCCTTCGGCGTGGCGGGCACGCAGGCGTCGCAGGGCGAGATCGCGGTCGCGCGCAACATCGCCTATCCCGATCCGGTCAGCGGCAACCCGACCCCGGTCGGCAACCGCCAGATCACGGGCGTCGCGGCGGGCGCGCAGGCGAGCGATGCGGTGAACGTGGCGCAGCTGCGCGGCGTCTCCGGCACGCTGGGCGCGGCGTTCGTCGCCGGGTTCGGCGGCGGCGCCAGCTACGACGGTGCGACCGGCGCGCTGGGCACGCCGCGCTACACGCTGAACGGGGTGACCTATTCCAGCGTCGGCGATGCGCTGGAGGCGATCTCCTCGCGGATCGGCAGCACGACGGGCACCACCACGCCCTCCGCGCCGCCGATGTCGACCGAAACCGAAACCCGCATCGTCGCGGTGGAAACGCGCGTGACGACGGTGGAGGCGAAGGCGGAGCAGGCGGTGGCCTATGACGACGCCGCCAAGACCTCGGTCACGCTGGGCGCCGGCGGACAGGCGGTGGCGCTGCGCAACGTGGCGCCGGGCGTGGCGGCCACCGATGCGGTCAACGTCGGCCAGATGAGCAACGCGCTGGCCGGCGCGGTGGCGGAGGCGAACGGCTATACCGATCGCCGCGTGGCGGCGCTGTCCTTCGACCTGTCGCGGGTCAATCGCGACGCCCATGCCGGCATCGCCGGCGCGCTGGCCATGGCCGGGATGCCGCAGGCCTATGAGGAGGGGAAGAGCATGGTCGCGATGGGCGTCGGCACCTTCCAGGGGCAGTCGGCGGTGGCGATGGGCGTGTCGCGCGTGATGAACGACGGCCGCACCGTCGTGAAGCTGGGCGCGACCTATGACAGCCGCAAGCGCGTCGCGGCGAATGCGGGGGTCGGCTTCCAGTTCTGACCTGGTCCGTCATTCGACGATCTTCGACATTTTACCGTCACCCCGGACTTGATCCGGGGTCCCGCTTTCACCCATCGCGGCAGAAGCGGGACCCCGGCTCAAGGCCGGGGTGACGGGAGAAGAGCAAGGTTCGATCGACCCCACGGAAGCGACAGGCAGGTCCGGCCTCGGCCGGGCCTGCCGTCGCGCGTCAGTCGTGCGCCATCTTCGCGCCCTGCGGCGATTTATAGTCGGGGATCATCCCCGCGATCGACTGTGCGAAGGCGTGGTGGCGCTCGACCGGGATCGAGGAGACCATGGCATCGGCGATGCCCTTCACCTCGGCCTGGGTCAGCACGCCGCGGTTGAACAGCGTCTGGAGCAGCGCGACGACGCCGATATAGGCGGTGTCCGCCTGGTGCATCACCGCTTCGATGGCGCTCGCCACCTTGTGGACGTCGGCCGTGGCCATGGCTCACCTCTCGCTCGATCCGTGGATGCGGGCGAGCATGTGGGCGAGATAATCGTGATGCAAGAGGGATTTAGCGGGCTTCTTGTTGGTGCCAGTCGATCCACGCCCCGTAGGCGTGGCAGGTGGCGAGGTCGACGGTGCGGCCGTCGGGCCAGCTGGTCAGCCGCAGCCGCACTGCGTCGCGCGCGGGCGTCCATTCGAAGCCGATGCGCGCCAGCGGCCGCTCCGCGGTGGCGCGCGCGCCGGCGATGGCCAGCGCGTCCTCCACCGCCGCGCGGGCGGCGGGGGCGAGATATTGCAGCACCATCGAATGGACGACGACGCGGCAGGTGCCGGCGGGCTGCGGTTCGGCGAGCTGCGCCGGAAGCCAATCGACCACATTGCCGCGGTCGACCCGCGGCGGCGCGTCGCGCGCGATGCGCAGTGCGGCGGAAAGACGATCGGCGCGCGCGGCATCGTCGGGCCAGACGAACGCCATCAGCCGGTCGCGCGCGTCCTGTTCGTCGGCGGCGAGCGGGTGCAGGTCCACCCCGCGCGCCGACGCGATCTCGACCGCATGCGCCGGGGGCGGGGGACCGCGCCAATCGGGCGCGATGCGCACCGGCGAGGCGGCATCGCCCGCCGCCACGCCGCCCAGATCGTGCGCATAGCGCGTCAGATTGAGGTTCAGGCCGGCGCTGGCGCCCAGCTCCAGCAGCGCGCACGGCATCGCGAAGCGTGCGCGCAGCACCATCAGCGCCGCCATCGTGGCGGCGGTGCGTCCCACCTCGTTGGTCTGTGGCGGATCGCGGATCCAGTCGGCGACGAAGGCGTCGGCGCGTGCCAGCGCATCGCCGATCGTGCGGTCCATGTCGCCGGTACGATCGCGGTACAGCAGCGCCAGCGCGGCGTCATCACCCGCGCGGGCGAGCGCATGGAGCGCGCCTGCCACGCGCATCGCCAGCGCGTCCGCCGCCTCGTCCCGCGGCCAGTCGGCGACCAGCGCGGAGGTGAGCGGCGCGCGCGCCAGCTGCCGCCCGACCGCGTCGAGCACCGCGGCGACGAAGGGCGAACCCATCGCGCGCACCGCGGCGGCCTGGTCGTGGAAGGGCTTCGACGTCACGATCGGCAGGTCCGTCATCATCGGATGGGCGCGAGCGGGCGCGCTATCAGAAGCTGGACCAGTCGTCGCCACCCGCCACGGCGCGGCGCATCGGTGCGGGGGCAGGCATCACCTTGCCCTCGACGCGACGCGCGGGCATCCGCGCGACGTTCGCCGCCGGGGCCGTGTCCTCGATCGCGAAGGTCGCGACGGAGGCGGCGAGGCGTTCCGCCTCCTTCACCAGGTTGCGCGCGGCGGCCGACGTCTCCTCGACCATGGCGGCATTCTGCTGCGTCATGCCGTCCATCTCGCTGATCGCGATGTTGATCTCGCCCAGGCTCTTGGCCTGATAGTCGGCGGAGCGCGCGATGCCGTCGATCGCGCCGCTGACGCTGCCGACGCTCTCGATGATCCGCGACAGCGCCTGCCCGGTGCGGTCGACCAGCTCGACGCCGGTGCGGACATGGGTGGAGGCGGAGGTGACCTTGGTCTTCACGTCGGTCGCGGCGTCCGCGGCACGCTGCGCCAGCGCGCGCACTTCACTGGCCACCACCGCGAAGCCCTTGCCCGCCTCGCCCGCGCGCGCCGCCTCGACGCCCGCGTTCAGCGCCAGCAGGTTGGTCTGGAAGGCGATGCCGTCGATCAGCGAGATGATCTCCGCGATCTCGTTGCTGGCCTGCTCGATCCCGTTCATCGCGCCGATCGCCTGGCGCACGATCTCGCCGCCGCGCTGCGCCTCGCCCTGTGCCGCGGTCATCGAGGCACTGGCCTCCTCCGCCGCGCTGGCGCCGGCCCCGACCGACTTGGTGATCTCGTCAAGCGCGGAGGCAGATTCCTGAAGGCTGGCGGCCTGGCGCTCGCTGCGGTCCGACAGGTCGGACGCGGCGTGGCTGATCTCGCCGGTGTCGCGCTTGATCGATTCGACGCTGCGGCGGACGCCGGCGAGCACGCCCGATAGGCTGGAGGTGGCGGCATTGTAATCGTCCGACAGCGTGCGGAAGGCGGGCGGCACGTCATGGATGCGCGTGGTCAGGTCCGCCTCCGACAGCTTGTGCAGCGCGCCCCCGATCGCGGACAGCGCGGCTTCACGGTCGCGATCGTCGACCACCTTGGCCACGGCGGTATCGCGGAAGACGGTGATGGCGCGCGCCATGTCGCCCAGCTCGTCGCCGCGATCGGCGGAGTCGATCGTGATGTCGTGGCGTCCCGCGGCGAGGTCCGCCATCACCTGCGTCAGCGAGGAGATGGGGCGCGCGATCTGGCGGCTGAGCACGCGCGACAGCGTGATGGCGATGCCGATCAGCGCGATCGTGCCGATCGCCAGCGTGACCAGCGCGATCTCGATCGCCTTCGCCTGCTGCGCGGCGGCGGCGTCGATATCCTTGGTTTCCTCGGCACGCAGCGCGCGCAGCGGCAGCGCGACCTTGCTGACCAGCACCGCGGCGCCGGCGTTGCGTACCGCCTCCTGCGCGCCGTCGCGGTTGCCGGCCTTCACCTCGGCGATCAGGCGATCGCCCCAGTCGCGGCGCCACTTCAGCGTCTCCGCGCGCGATTCGCGGACCATCGCCAGCTTGGCGGGATCGGTCAGCAGGCGCTCCAGCTCGTCGGCGGTGTCGTCGAACTCCTTGCGCCCTTCCTCGTAGGATTTGAGGTAGGTCGGGTCGGCGGTGACCAGGAAGCCGCGGAACTGGCTGTTCTGGCGCAGGATCGACGTCTCCAGCGTCAGCGCCTTGGCGAAGATCGACTGGCTGAAGTTGCTGCGCTCGGTCGAACCCGAGATCATCATGATATTGGCCAGGAACACCGCCATCACCAGCGCCGCCGACGCGTTGATGGTCAGGAACGACAATGCCAGCTTGCGCGGTATCTTCATGGCTCTCGGGATCCGTCAGTAGGGGGTGGGGAGGGCGGCGGTGCCCTCCCCCGTCAGTCGGCGATCAGAAGCGCGAGCGCAGCGTGATGCCGTAGGTACGCGGCTCGGCCAGGAACGACTGGAACAGCGTGTTCGCGGTAGCGAAGCTGGGCGAGCCGAAGCGCTGCACCTGCGACAGGCTGTTGGCGCCCTGGAACGGCGAGTTGAACGCCACCTGCTGATAGTTGGTGTTGAGGATGTTCTGGCCCCAGAACTCCACCGCCCAGCGCTGTTCCGGCCCACGCAGGCCGATGCGCGCGTTCATCAGGAAGAAGCCGTCCTGCATCTTCTCGGCGAACAGGTCCGACCCGGTGTTATAGTCGCTGGTCATGCGGCCATCGACGTAGAACAGCGCGGTCAGCCCGCTGCCGGCGATCTCCGGCGACCAGGTGGCCGAGGTGGTGACGACATGGCGCGGCGCGTTGGACATCATGCTGCCGGGCAGCAGGAACAGCGCGTTGTTGAGCGCCTCGCCCGCGTTGCTGCCGACCAGGTTGTTGCGATAGTTCGTCTCGGCATAGGTGTAGCCGATGTTGAACGTCACGTCCGGCGCGGGATAGGCGCCCGCCTCCAGCTCCACGCCCTGCGTCACCACGCCCGCCTTGACGGTGCCGGTGCAGGTGCCGGTGGTGGCCGAATTGTCGCGGTCCGCACCGGCCAGGTCGTTGCTGCACGAGCCGATGTTCTGGACGATGTAATTGGTGCCGTTGAAGGTGTTCAGCTGGAAGTTCTTGAACTCCGAGCGGAACGCCGCGACGTTCGCGGTGAACTTGCGCGAGGTGTATTTCACGCCCAGCTCATACGCGTTCACCGTTTCCGGATCGAAGCGCAAATTGGCCGCATTGGCCGCGGTGGGCGTACCGAACACGTTCGCGGTCAGGTCCGACCGGTCGAGGTTGTAGCCGCCCGCCTTGTAGCCGCGCGCATACGAGCCGTAGAGGAGCGTGCTGGGCACCGGCTTCCACGACACCACCGTGGTGCCGGTGAACTGGCCCTCGTCGATCTTGTCGGCGACCGGCAGTCCGGTGATCGCGGACGAGGAATTGCCGGTGCAGCTGAGCGTGATGATGCCGCCGGCGAGACCCGCCAGCGTCGCGTTGCTGCTGGCGAGCAGCGGGCGCAGCGCGGCCTGCTGCGCCGGGCAGGCGGTGTTGTTGTTGTCGAAGCTGGCGCGCAACTTCTTGTGTTCGCTGGTGTAGCGCAGGCCGCCGGTCAGGCTGAGCGTGTCGGTCAGCCGGAAGATGTTGTGCGTGAAGAAGGCGTAGTTGCTGCTGGTCTGGTCGTACAGGTCGCGCACCGCGCCGACGTTGCGGATCGTCGAGAGGCGGTCGATGCCGTCGATCAGCGTCTGGCCCAGCGCGCCGGTCAGCACGCTGCGGCCGGCGGTGCTGAGGCAGCCGGGGTTGGCCGGGTTCTGCAGCGCCGCGGCCGGGTTGACGGTGGCGACGATGCGGCAGGCGGCGAAGGCGCCATATTGCGATCCGAACTTCAGATTGTCGGACACCTGAAGGTCTTCATGCGCGTAATAGCCGCCAACCAGCCAGTCGAGCCGGTTGTCGAAGATCGAGCCGCTGAGGCGCGTTTCCTGCGTGAAGGTCTTGAACTGGCGATAGGACAGGCCGTCGTCGGCGCGATAGATCAGGTCGACGTTGCCGTAATCGACGTCGCCCGCGCCGCCCGCCTTATACTCGCGATAGGCCGAGATCGAGATCAGCTGGATGTTGTCGAAGTTCCAGCCAACACGCGCCGAAACGCCGTAATCCTCGGTCACGTTGGAATAGGAACGCCCGGGAGTCTGGGCGATAAGGCGGTTGTAGGGGTTGCCGTCGCTCGGCAGAACCCCGCCCAAAGAGCGCAGGATGTTGACGATCCGGTTCTGCGGGTTGACGGCATAGTCGCCCGCGACGCCGGGCGTCGGGTCGATCTTCTCGCGCGTGTCCACATAGACCGCGCCGCAGCACTTTTCGTCGCGATGCGTGTAATCGCCGATCAGGCGGACCGAGAAGTCGGTCGTCGGCTTCCAGAACAGCTGCCCGCGGACGAACACACGGTCGCGGTTGTTGTAGTCGGTGTTGTTGACGACGTCGTGATAGAAGCCGTCGCGCTTGCCGTACACGCCGTCGATGCGGAAGGCGAGCGTGTCGCTCACCACCGGGCCGGTGACCGCGCCGGCGACGCGCACCGCGTCGTAATTGCCGTAGCTGACCTCGCCATAGCCGCCGAACGTGAACTCGGGATATTTGGTGTAGATGCTGATCGCGCCGGCCGAGGAGTTGCGCCCCGACAGCGTGCCCTGCGGCCCGCGCAGCACCTCGATCCGCTCCACTTCGCCGAGGTCGTTGAGGCCGGAGCCGGTACGGCTGCGATAGACGCCGTCGATGAAGACCGCGACCGAGCTTTCCAGCCCGGGATTGTCACCCACGGTGCCGATGCCGCGGACGCGCGCGGTGGCGTTCGCCTCCGAACCGGTCGAGGCGACCAGCAGCGACGGTGCGAGCTGCGTCATCTGGCGGATGTCGGTCGCGCCGGAGTTCTGGAGTGCGGCCGCGCCATAGGCGCTGACCGCGATGGGCACGCTGGACAGGCGCTGCGAGCGGCGAGTCGCGGTGACGACGATATCGGCGGTATTGGCCGATTCGGCCGGCTGCGGCGTCGCGGCGGCCGCCTTGTCCTGCGGCGTGGGCGCCACGGTGCGCAGCCCCTGTGCCGACGCCGTCCCCGTTACCGTCAACGCTGCCGTCGATGCCAGCAGGATACCCCAAAGTCGCATTCAAGCCCCCAACCTGTTCGGTGTTGTCGGGGGCGTGGTAAGTCGACAATCATACCCGACCGTTAACCGCACCGGCCAAGTCGCAGATTTTTATCCTAAAGTCGGTGTCGGATCGGAGGTAAAACAGCAGATTCGCATTAAAAAACGTCACCCGCGTGGAGCAGGATTCCCAGCGTCGCGACCATCAGGAAGCCGAGATAGACGATCCCGGCATAGATCGGCGGGCCGGAATTCTCGCCAAAGGCTTCCTTCGCGGTCGGTTCCGGACGGGTGTCGGCGTCGCTCATGACGGTATTCCTCGCTGTCGCGAGGTCAACGTCGCGCCGGCGCGGTCGATCCCGTCAGGCCGGCTGCCGCGTCGCGCGGCGCATGACATCGATATAGCCGTAGGACAGCGAATCGTGGCCGTCGTAGAAGCCGCGCGCGCGCAGCAAGCGGTGCATCGCCGGCAGCCGATAGGGTGGAACCCCGGCGGTCAGATGATGCTCGATATGATAATTGACGTGGTTGGGGGCGATGAACAGCCGCTCCCACCAACGCACCAGCGTGGTGCCGGTATTGCGCCGCGGATCGGCGTCGCCGCGATCGGGCACGACGCCGTGCTCGCCGATCTGGCGCAGCCGGACGATCGCCGGATAGACGAACAGCTGCGCGACCCACCACAGCGCATAGGCCCACCAGCCACCCGCCAGCGCCAGCACCGCGAACAGCGCGACGTGGAAGGTCAGCCATGGCCATTGCCGCTTCAGCTGGAAGCGCCGGAGCGACCGCGCGAGATCGCGCACCCCGGTCTGGCCGGAAAGGTCGCGCCACAGCTTGCGGCGCAGCGTCGCGCGCGTGATAGGATAGCTGCGCACGAAGCCCAGATCGGGGTCGTCGGGGGTGCCGGCGTGGCGATGATGCGCGAGATGATAGGTACGATAGGCCGCCAGCGAGATATCGACCGGCGTCCCCGCCAGCCACTGGCCGACGCGCTCGTTGGTGCGCCGCTCCCGAAACAGCGCGTGATGCGCGCAGTCGTGGACCAGGATGCCGAGTCCGAGCTGCCGCGCCGCGATCAGCAGCGCCGCGAGCAGGATCGTCAGCGGGTTGGGCCAGGCGATCGCCAGCGCGAACGCGCCCGCGATGATCCCCCAATTGACCGCGACGGCCCACCAGGCGCGCGCATCCGACCGCCGCATCAGCGCGGCCAGTTCGTCCTTCGACAGATAATCGGTTACGGTCATCGCGGGCATCCTCTCTCGACCACGATAGTAACTTAAAACGCCAGCATGAGTCAAAAGATGTTATATGACTGGCGACAGCCGGTGACGCCGCGGTCGCTGGCGCTGTGGTTCCTGTCGACCGCGGCGCCCGCGCCGCTGCGCACCGCGACGCTGATCGGGCGCGCGGCGATCTTCGCGATCGAGCCGGCGGCGATGCGGGTCGCGCTGGGGCGGCTGGTGCGCGAGCGGATGGCGGTGCAGCCGGAGCGCGGCGTCTATGCGCTGGGGCCGGCGGCGGCGGCGCTCCATGTCCGCGCGCGGGGCTGGACGCGCGCGGAGGAGCGGGTGCGCGCCTGGGACGGCGCATGGGTGGTGGTGCTGACGCATCATCTGGGGCGCACCGACCGATCGCGCCTGACGGTGCGCGAGCGCGCGCTGCGGCTGGCGGGGCTGGCCGCGGCGGGGCCGGGCGTGTGGGTACGGCCCGACAATCTGACGGTGGCGGTGCGCGAGGAGGCCCGCGGGCTGGGGCTGGAGGAGCAGGCGATCGTCATGACGGCGTGCCGCGCCGCACCGGAGCAGGATGCGGCGTTCCGCGCCCTGTGGCCGGCCGCGGCGCTGGAGACGGCATATCGCTACTGGCTGACGGAGATGGCGGCGAGCACCGAGCGGCTGACAAACGCGACGGCGATCGACGCGGCGCGCGAGACGTACCTGCTGGGGCAATCGGTGCTGCGCGCGATCAACTCCGACCCGATGCTGCCGGAAGAGCTGGTGGATGCCGCGCTGCGGGCACGCATGGTGGCGGCGATGAAGCGGTACAATGCGATGGCGCTGGGGTGGTGGGATCAGGTGCGGTGACGGGCGCGCGGCGTCGGTGAGGGAGCGGGGCTCCGGGTCGAGGCCGGGGTGACGGTTTGGGTGAAGCGGGTGTTACGTCGTTCCGTCATGTCGGACTTGTTCCGGCATCCAGGGTTCCGCACGTATCCGGGGCGTTGGGGCGCGGCGCCCTGGACCCCGGAACACGTCCGGGGTGACGGTGTGGGTGGGGCGTGGGTTACGCCCCTTCGTCATGCCGGGCTTGACCCGGCATCCAGGGTTCCGCGGACGCTGACGATCGTTGCGTGCGCGGAGGGTTGGACCCCGGGTCGAGCCCGGGGTGACGGGATGGACGGGGCGGGTGTCACGCCCCTTCGTCATGCCGGACTTGTTCCGGCATCCAGGGTTCCGCACGTATCCGGGGCGTTGGGGCGCGGCGCCCTGGACCCCGGAACACGTCCGGGGTGACGGGTGGGTGGGGCGGGGGTTACGCCCCTTCGTCATGCCGGACTTGTTCCGGCATCCAGGGTTCCGCACGTATCCGGGGCGTTGGGGCGCGGCGCCCTGGACCCCGGAACAAGTCCGGGGTGACGATGTGGGCGAGGCGGGTGTTACGCCCCTTCGTCATGCCGGGCTTGACCCGGCATCCAGGGTTCCGTGGACGCTGGGCGTCGTTGTGTGCGCGGAGGGTTGGACCCCGGGGGTGACGATGTGGACGGGGCGGGGGTCACCCTCCCTCCAGCAGCGCCTGTACCCGCGTCAGGCGGTCGCCGGCATCCTCGATCCGTTCGCGCAGCAGCCAGCGGTCGTTGCTCTGCTCCAGCCCCCGTGCCGCCGCGTCCAGCGTCGCGTCCTCGCGCAGCGTCAGGGCGATCGCGGCGGGGCCGGCGTCGATCCGGGCGACGCCCGCGGCACGTGCCTCGGCGCGGATGCGCGCGATCGTCAGCAGCGTCGCCGCCTCGGGCGGGATCGTGCCGAAACGGTCCTCCAGTTCCTCCTCGAACCGGTCGAGCGCGCCGGCGTCGGTCAGGCGGGCGAGCCGGGCGTAGAGCGTGACGCGCAATTCCTCCTCGGGGATCCATGTCTCGGGCAGGCGGCCGGCGAGGCCGAGGCGCAAGTCGGGGGTCCAGCGCTCCACCGTTTCGCCACGTGCGGTGCGCAGGGCGGATTCGAGCAGCTGCTGGTAGAGGTCGATCCCGATCAGCTTCATATGCCCGGCCTGCGTCTCGCCCAGCAGGTCGCCCGCGCCGCGCATGTCGAGGTCGCGCGCGCTGATCGCGAAGCCGGCGCCGAGCCGGTCGAACGCCTCCAGCGTGCGCAGCCGCTTGAGCGTGCGCGGCGCGATCTCATGCGACGGATCGGTCAGCAGCAGCACCTGCCCGCGGCGGTTGCCGCGCCCGACGCGCCCGCGGAGCTGGTGGAGTTGCGACAGGCCGAAGCGGTCGGCGCGCCAGATCACCATCGTGTTGGCGCGCGGCACGTCCAGCCCCGCCTCGATGATGTTGGTCGCCAGCAGCACGTCGCCGCCGCCGCCGCCGAACCGCACCATCACCTCGTCGATATCGGCGGCGGGCATCTTGCCATGGGCCTGGAGCAGGTCGAGTTCGGGGACCAGCCCGGCCAGCGTGTCGGCCAGCGCCGCCATGTCCTCGATCCGGGGGACGACGACGAAGCTCTGCCCGCCGCGGCTCTTCTCGCGCAGCAGCGCGGCGCGGACCGTCTCCGGGTCGAACGCACCCACTGCGGTGCGGATCGGCTGGCGGCGCGCGGGCGGGGGTGGCGATGACGGAGAGCTGTTGCAGCCCGATCAGCGCGGTTTGCAGCGTGCGCGGGATCGGGGTGGCGGACAGCGTCAGCACGTGCCCGGCGGACAATGCCCGCAGGCGGTCCTTGTCGGCGGTGCCGAACCGCTGTTCCTCGTCGATCACGACCAGCGCGAGGTCGTGATAGGCGATGCCCTTCGCCGCGACCGCGCCGGTGCCGACGACGATGTGGATGCTGCCCTCCTTCAGCCCCGCCTTGACGCGCTTCTTCTCGGCGGCGGTGGTCAGGCGCGACAGCCCGGCAACGGCGATGCCGGTGCCCTCGAACCGGGCGGCGAACGTCTCCAGATGCTGGCGCGCGAGCACGGTGGTGGGGGCGGCGATGGCGACCTGATGCCCGGCCAGCGCGGCGACGGCGGCGGCGCGCAACGCGACCTCGGTCTTGCCATAGCCGACGTCGCCGATGACGAGCCGGTCCATCGGCCGCCCGGCGGCGAGATCGGCGCGCACCGCCGCGATCGCGCGCGCCTGATCGGCGGTTTCGGTGAAGGGGAAGGTGGCGGCGAAGCGCTCGTAGGCGGCGGTGTCCGGTTCGAGTTTCGGTGCGGTGCGCGCGTCGCGGTCGCGCGCGAGATCGGTGAGCGCGCGGGCGCTCTCGGCGATGGCGGCGTCGATCTCGCCGCGGCGTTTCTGCCAGCTGCTGCCGTCGAGCCGGTCGAGCGTCACCGCATCGGCTTCCGCGCCATAGCGCCAGATGCGGTCGGCCTCGGTGACGGGGACCAGCCGCACGCCGTCGCCGGCGTAGCGCAGCCGGATCGCGTCGCCGCCCGCCTCCGGGAGCGGCTCCAGCCCGTCGATGATGCCGATGCCGTGATCCTCGTGCACGACGACGTCGCCGACGCGGAACTCGCCCAGGTCGAACAAGGCGGTATCGCCGGCGCCGGCGGCGGTGTCGTCGCGGTCGGCGCGGCTGCCGAGCAGGTCGGCGGCGGCGACCGCGAGCACGCCGCGGCGGCGGAAGCCGCGCTCCGCGGCGATGGCGAGGGAGAGGAGCGCGCCCTTCTTCGCGCGACGGACGGCGCGCCACCGGTCGACGGGCGTGACGTCCGCCCTGATCGCGCGGGCCACGCGCGGGGTGAGGAAGCGCAGGTCGCGCGCGCTGCCGAGCAGGACGACGCGCTCGCCCGCGTCCAGCGCGTCGCGTGCCGCCCTGGCGAAGGCGCGCAAGGGGGCGCGATGCTCGACGAAGCGGGGCGGCGGATCGCCGGCGCGGGCGAGGTCGAGCGTGGCGCGTTCGGCCGCGGCGCGCTGCCACGCGGCATCGTCGACCAGCTCGTGGACCGCGCGCGCCGGGCGGCGGCGTGCGGCGTCGGCGGCGAGGTCGAGGAAGCGGCGGCGGCGCTCCTCCGCGCCCGGTTCGATCGCGAGCCGCGCGTCGGGCAGGTGATCGGCGAGCGTCACGCGCTCGTCGCCCAGCGGCGGTTCGGCGACGCGGCCCAGCTCGCGGCGGTCGATGTCGCCGGTGGTGCGCTGATCGGCGGGATCGTAGGTGCGCAGCGACGCGACCGCGCCGTCGACGATCTCGATGCGCAGCGGCTGGTCGGCATCGGCGGGGAAGATGTCGAGCACCTGTCCGCGCCACGCCACCTCGCCCGGTTCGTCGACGCGCTCGTCGACGATATAGCCGAGCTGCTGCAACGTATCGAGCAGCGCGGCACCGTCGGCCGCCGCGCCGACCGCGACCTGCGGCGGTTCGGCGTCGAAGGCGGGCGGCGGGGGATAGGCGCGCGCCAGTGCCTCGCCGGTGGTGACGCAGGCGACGCGGCCGCGACGCTGGCGCAGGCGGCGCAGCGCCGACACGCGCTGGCCGACGTTGATCGGCGAGGCGGGGGCGGCATCGCCGGGCAGCGCGTCGCTGGCGGGGCAGAAGACGACGGTCGCCGTGGGCGCGGCGACGGCGAGCGCGCGGGCGATCGCCTCGCCGCGCGCCTCGTCGGTGGTGGCGAAGAGGAGGTCGCCCTTCTCCAGTGCCTCGGCGAGCGCGGCGGCGGTTTCGGCGATGCCGGAGGTGGTCGTCATGTGGCGCGGACAAAGCGCCACGCGGGTCGCGGGTTCCGCCGCGATTGATCTGGATTACGAGAGGGAAACAGCGCCTTGTCCGCGACGTTGCGGCGCCATCAATCGGGAGAGATGCGATGGCGACGACGACGACGCGCGACGATATGTTCGGTGAGCTGGCGACCCCGGTCGCGATCGGGGCGGTGGCCGGCGTGGCGACCGGGCTGATGGCGAACCTGCTGCGCAAGGCGGTGGTGCAGGCGCCGACCGTGTTCGCGGGCAATTGGGACCAGGCGCTGGCGGCGGAACATGCCGCGACGCTGAAGATCTTCGACCTGCTGGAGAAGACCGACGAGACGCAGGCGACGCGGCGCGGGTTCCTGCTGATGCAGCTGAAGCATGCGCTGGGGAAACATGCGTTCCAGGAGGAGAATGTGATCTATGCGATGATGCGCGATCACGACCTGAAGGAGGCGGCGGACCACCTCAACCACGATCACGGCTATGTGAAGCAATATCTGTTCGAGTTGACCGAGCTGCCGCGCGACGATGCCGGGTGGCTGCCCAAGGTGCGGGAGTTCCGCGCGATGATCGAGAAGCATATGCGCGAGGAGGAGGACGAGCTGTTCCCCCGGCTGCGCGGCGGGCTGAGCGAGGAGCAGAACAGGCACGTCACCGCGGCGATGAACAAGGCGGGGTTGAAGCTGGCGTGAGCCCCTGCGTCATGCCGGGCTTGATCCCTCCTGTTCCCCGGCGAAGGCCGGGGTCCAGTAACGGTCGGCTCGTAAAGATACTGAAACCGCTCGCAACCGGACCCCGGCCTGCGCCGGGGAACAGAAGGGGCTGGGGCTTTCGCAGGGGTTTCGGCCATCTGGCCGCGGGCCTAGCATGTGTGGAGAGATGGATGCCGGGTCGAGCCCGGCATGACGTGGGTCAGGCCACCCCCACCACCCCGGCATCCACCAGCCGCGCGATCTCGGCATGAGGCAGCGACAGGCGTTCGCTCAGCACCTCCTCGCTATGCTGGCCGTTGCGCGGGGCGGGGGCCGGCGAGAGGCGGTCGTGCTGCGGCAGGGTCGCGAAGGCGCCGGCGGCGGGATAGGCCATGCCGCTGGGATTGGCGACGTCGTGCGCGAAGATCGGATTGTCGCGCACCAGTCGCGCGTCCTGCGCCGCGTCGTGCATCGTGCGATAGGCGGAGTGGACGATCCCCGCCGCGTCGAGCAGCGGGGCGAGCGTGGCGTGGTCGCGCGCGCCGATCGCCGCCTCGAACAGCGGGAACAGCGCATCGCGGTGGCGGAAGCGCAGACCGTCGTCGGTGGCGAAGTCGACCCCGCGGTCGCGCTCCACCGCGGCGATGGCGTCGGCGAGGCCAAGCGCGTCGACCAGCTTGCGCCACTGGCGCGGGGTGACGACGACGATCATCACCCGCCGGCCGTCGGCGGTGGCGAAGTCGCGCCCGAACAGGCCATAGACGGTGTTGCCCAGCCGCTCGCGGTCGCCGCCCGCCGCCAGCACCTCCGCGATCCCGCCCAGATTGGCGACGGTGCCGATCGCGACATCGGACAAGGGCACGCGCACCTCGCCACCTTCGCCGGTGGCGTCGCGCCGCCGCAGCGCGGCCAGCATCGCGAAGGCGGCATAGGCGCCGGTCAGCAGATCCCAGGCGGGCAGCACATGGTTGACCGGATCCGGCCCCGCGCCCGTCATCATCGGATAGCCCACGGCATTGTTGACGGTATAGTCCAGCGCCGGGCTGCCGTCCGCCCAGCCCATGACGCGCACCGTCACCAGATCGGCGCGCTTCGCCGACAAGGTGGCGTGCGACAGGAAGCCGTCGACGGGAAAGTTGGTGACGAACTGCCCCGTCGCCTGCACCAGCGCCTGAAGCAGCTCGCGCCCCTCGCCACGCGACAGGTCGAGCGCGACCGACTTCTTGGCGCGGTTCAGATTTTCCCAATAGAGCGAATCGTTCGCGGGCGTGACCGGCCAGCGGCGGAAATCGGGGCCGCCGCCGATCTGGTCGACGCGGATCACCTCCGCGCCCATCTGCGCGAGGTACAGCCCGGCGGTGGGGCTGGCGACGAAGGACGATGCCTCGATCACCGACAGGTCGGGCAACAGCCGATACATATCCTCTCCCGTCCGACTTCGGTCTAATCGCGCGCCGCGGCCGGCGCGGCGCAAGGCTTCGGTAGCATCTGGTGCCGACGGTGTCGCGCATGACCGCGCGTCGTCTCCTCCGTCTGCTGTCGATCGGCGTCGCCGCGGCGGTCGGCTATGCCGCGCCTGCCGAGGCGGGCTGCACGGTGAGCAGCGGCGCGGCGACGCTGGCGTCGTCGACCTCCTATGACGTGCGCGCCGGCACGGTGCCGGTGGTGGCGGGATCGGCGGGGCTGAATTGCAGCGGGGCGGCGATCAGCCTGCTGGGCGGCAGCTATGCACGCGCCACCGTCACCAGTGCCAACGGATATGTGCTGAAGACGACGGGCGGCGCGGGCGTCGCCTATGCGGTGTCGGCGGATGCGGCGGGGCAGCAGACGTTCACGCAGGGGGGCACGGTCGATTATGCCAGCGGCACCCTGCTGTCGCTGCTGGGGATCGGCGGGGGGACGGCGTTCAACACGTCGCTGTACGCGCGGCTGATCGCGCAGCCGAACCTGCCCGCGGGCACCTATCGCGACACGCTGACGATCGCGTGGGATTATTCGATCTGCAACGGGGTGCAGGTCGCGCTGGTGTGCGTCGATTACGAGCGCAATAAGGTGACGACGACGGTGGCGGTGACGCTGGTGGTCACCAACGATTGCCGCATCGCCGCGCCCGCGCTGTCGTTCGGCAGCGTCGCGCTGGTGCGGCAGTTCCAGCCGGTGGCGCAATCGGTGCTGGTCGATTGCACGCTGGGGACGACCTACAAGGTCGCCTTCACCGCGGGGCGCAGCGGCAATGCGCGGCCGTGGCGCACGATGACCGACGGCGCGGGGCATGTGCTGCAATACAATCTGTACCGTGCGGACGGCGTGACGATCTGGGACGAGACGAACCCGCTGCCTGCCGCCGCGGCGGGCACGGGCGCGGTCACGCCGGCGCAGGCGCAGGCCTATGTCGCGAAGGTGAACCCGGCGCAGGCGACGCCGGTGGCGGGCGCCTATGCGGACCAGCTGACGGTGGTCGTCACGTTCTGACGTTGTTCGCGCGGAGACGCGGAGGCGCAGAGAGGTGGTGCTACCGGCGCGCCAGCGCCCTGCACCAAGCGGCTGGTTGATCGAGCGCTTCGCGCGCGATCGGGCGCATCATCTCCGCGTCTCTGCGCGAATATTCTCATTCGGTGTCCAAACCTGGCGAGCGTCGGGCGCGCGGAACCCTGGATGCCGGAACACGTCCGGCATGACGGCGGGGAGTGCGGTCAGCGGCACGTCACCTGGCCCAGGTCGGGCAGCACCCCCGCCGTCTCCGGCACCTGCGCCGTCGCGCGGCAGGGGCGGCCGTCGGGCAGCGTGGCGTCGATCGGGACCGCGCCGCGCATCCCCTCGATCAGCAGCACGCCGTCCCAGCCGACCACCGCGCCCGTGGCGCCGTCGAGCGTCGCGGGGGTGCCGGGGGCGAGCGGCGTGCCCTGCGCATCGACCAGTCGCGCGGTGACGCTGCGGCGATAGACGACGGGCAGGCGGATGACCGCGCCGGTACCGCCGCGCAGCATCGCGCGCGCCTGCGTGTCCTTCGCCACCGCGTCGGCGGGGAGCATCACGGGATCGATCGCGAAGCTGCCGGGGTGCCAGGCGGTGACCGCGGGGACGAACAGGCGGCCGTCGCGGCCCGTCTTCCCCATCTGCTGGTTCTCGTAATAGACGGGCACGCCCGGCATGCCGGTCGCCACCACCGCGAAGGCGCCGGGCAGCGAATTGGCGACATAGGCGCGGCCGTTGAGCAGCGTGACCGATCCCGCCACCCCGGCCCATATCGACGTGGCGCGGCCGGTGCCGGCGATGCCGCCATCCAGCTGCACCGCCTGTCCGCGCCAGGTCGCGCTCGCCTGCCCCACCACGCCGCCGCGCGTCGCGGTGGCGAGGTCGGCGGCATAGCCCAGCCCGCCGTCGGACGGCATCGAGCGCGCGGTGCCGAGCTGGACGCGCGTCCCGCCCGCAGGATCGCGCGCGACGCCCGCACTCGCCAGCCCGCGCGTGCCGAGCGGCACGACGAGGCGCAGCTGCGCGCTGAAACGGCGGCCCAGATCGTGGTCGACCGCGGCGAACAGCGAGGCGCCGCGCCCGACCGGCATGGCCCAGGACAGCGACGCCAGCCGCACCCGCTCGCCGTCGCGCGCGCGTGCGGCGATGACGGCGGCGCCGAGGCTGCCGTTGCCCGCGACGGGGACGCTGAGCGTCACGCGATCGCTGCGGCGGCTGCCGGCGTAGCGGCCGAGGTCGAACCCGGCGATGTCGGTGAAGCCGGCGGAGCGCGCGACATGCTCCACGCCGATCGTGACGTTGCGTGCGACATAGCCATAGCCGGCGGTGACCTGCACTCCGGTCGTGGTCGCGGTGCGCGAGGCGAGCGCCGAGGCGCTGAGCGCGCCCCAGCGGCCCGGCGCCCAGGCCGCGCCCGCGCCGCCCGCGAGCAGCCCCGGCGATGCCTCGACATGCCCCGACAGCGTCAGCGTGCGGTCGACGCCGTGGCGGACCGAGGCGGAGGCGACCGCGCGGGCATAGCCGAACCCGGCGATGCCGTAGCGGTGGCGCAGCGCCCCCGCCTCGACGCTGAAGTCGGTCAGGCCGGGGCGCAGCAGCTCGGGCGCGACATAGAAGGGGATGACGGTGGCGACCTGTCGCCCGACCGCATCGGTGGTGACGACGCGCGCCTCGCCTGCGCCGTTCACCACCGGCACCGAATCGAGCACGAACCGCCCCGGCGCGACCTCGCTGCGCGCCTGGCGATAGCCGTTGACGAACAGGTCGACCGCGCTCGGCACCGCCGCCTCGCCCGCGAAGCTGGGCATGGGCACGGTGACGAGGTCGGGGCGCAGCGCGAAGTTGCGCGTCAGCTGCACGCCGCCCATCCGCACCGCCGACGTCCACGGCAAGGCGCGCGAGATCAGGTCGCCCGCATTCGCCTCCAGCGCGCGCGTCTCGTCGACCCAGCTATAGCGGGTGTCGAGGCGGGTATAGCCGCGTTGCGTCGCCACGCCGGTGTTCGACAGCGTGCCGATACGCCCGAACAGCCGCTGCTCGCTCCATAGCGAGGCGGTGGTGCGCGTGCCGATGCGCTGGGCATAGAGGTCGTAGTTCAGCAGCGCACCGGTATCGACGACCGGGGTCGCGCGTGCGTCCGCCGCGGGCGCGATACGATGTACCGGCAGCAAGGCGGGGGGCACGTCGATCGACAGCCGCAGCGCACCCGCGTCGTAGCTGGTGCGCAGCCCGGGGTGGTGCGCGACGTCGATCGGTTCCGTCTCGGTCAGCGCGATGCCGGCGTGGCGCAGGACGTCGGCGGCGACGAACAGGCGATCGCCCTCCTGCCGCATCTCGACCAGCGCGGTGGCGGGCTGATCGTTGACGATCAGTTCGACGAACAGCGTGGCGGTCGCGGGGGCGAAGGTGGCGGGGGGCACGGCGTGATCGGCGTGCGCGGTTGCCGGCAGCAGCAGCGCCAGGATGGTCAGCCATAACCACGCCACCGCCGCGATGCGCTGGCCAAGGCGACACGTTCGCGCGGGGCGCTCACGACGCCGTGGACGGTCGTCACCCCGGACTTGTTCGGTGCTTATCCCATTCAGACAAGTACGCCTCCCCGGCGAAGGCCGGGGTCCAGTCGGGAAGGTCGCGGTGACGACGCACAGCGCTCGCCAACTCCTGTCCCCCGACTGGACCCCGGCCTTCGCCGGGGAGGCAGTAAGAATATTTGTTCGAAAGGGATACGCACCGACGTGTTCCGGGGTCCGGCATGACGGACGGGGTCTGCCAAAGCCTTCGCGGCAGCAAGCGTTCGGCGTGGCGCTTCCCATCGGACGTCGTTCTGCGTGGCCGTGGGTTCCGGCGTTCGCCGGAACACGGCATCCTTCGTCCAGGGTCCGCATCGTCCCGCTCGCGTCAGGCGCGTTCGTCCAGCAGGCGATCGGTGCCGTTGACCGTCACCTTGACGCGCCCCGCCTCGCCGCCGGGCAGCGCGAAGGTGACCGTCGCGCCGGGCAGGACATAGCCGGTGAGGCCGGCGTGGACCGTCACCTCGCGCGTGCCGGTCACCAGCCGCAGGTCGGTGAGGCGCGCGTGCGCGGTGCCGGTGTTGCGGATCGACAGCACGCGCCCGTCGGGGCCGGCGGCGATGCGCGCGTCGAGCTGCGGCGTGCCGGGCGTGGCGGTGGCGTGGGTGAAGAGCGGGATCGAATAGCGCATCTGCACGCCGAGGCGCGCCTGCACCGCGCCGTCCGGCCCTCTGGGCGCGGGGCGGGGCAGTTCGTCGATCAGCAGGCGATAGGCGGTTTCGGGTGCGCCCTCGGGCGCGCGGCGGATGATGCGGACCAGCTGGCGCGCGCCGGGGGCGACGGTGGCGATCGGGGGGCTGGCGACCACCGCCTCCTGCGCGTCCAGCTGGTCCTCGCCCCGCGCCTGCGACCAGGCGAAGGTGCGAACCTGTAGCGTCACCGGCTCCGCGCCCTTGTTCTCCAGCCACATCGCGGCGGTCTGCTCGCCGGCGCGGATGACGGGATCGACCGGCCAGATCACGACGGTGGCGGCCAGTGCCGGGTGCGGCAGCGCGACGGTGGCGAGCGCGCTGGTCAGCAGCGCGAAAAGGGGAAGGCGCATGGCGGGATCGTCTCCTGTCGTCACCAGCTGAGCGTGATGCGGACGGTATCGGTGTAGGTGCCCGCGGCGACGGGCGCGGTCAGCGTGGCGCGCGCGCGCACCGGCAGCAGGCGCGTGCCCCCGGCCGCGAAGGACAGCGGCACGGCGGCACCCGCCCAAGGGGTCGAGGATCCGTCCGCGAACAGGCGATAGGCGATCGTGTCGGTGCCGCCGCTGCGTTGCAGCCGCCGCTCGCCCGCCGCAGCGTGATCGCCGGTGTCGGCGGTGACGTTGACCGTCATCCCCGGCGTGCATTCGATCGACAGACCGGCGCCCGCGGTGGAGACGAGCGTCGCGTCGCCGATGCTGCCGGGCACGCCCGCGACCCGCCCCAGGTCGATCGTGCCCCAGCGCCCGCCCGCATCGGTCGCCACCAGGCAGCCGGGCAGGATGCGCGCCGACACCTCGAACGGCTTCGCCGTTTCCGCCGCGGCGGGGCTGGCGGCGATCAGGAGAAGGGCCGGCGCGGCGCGCATCACCAGCTCAGCGTGACCTGGACCGTGTCGGTGTAGCGGCCCGCCGCGATCACCGCGCCGCCGCTGTTGACGCGCGCATAGATCGGCACGGAAAACGGCGTGGTGCTGGCGGTGCCGAGCGTGATGCGGCTGCCGATCGTCAGCTCCGACGTGCGCTGCGCATCGGTGAACAGGCGATAGTCGAGCATGTTGCCGCTCGACGCCATGCGGCGCTTGCCCGCGGCATCGTTGCTGCCCGCGCCGATCGTCAGCTGCGGCGCGACGCCGGGCGAGCACAGGATCTGGAGCGCGCCGAGCGACCCGACGAGCTGGCCATCGACATTGCCGAAGATGCCGGGCTGGTCGGGGAAGTTGATGTCGCCGAGCGAACCCAGGCTGGCCTGCGGCGCCTGCGCGCCGTTGACCACGCAGGCGTTGGTGACGGTCAGCGCCACCGCGATCGTGCCCGTGGCGGTATCCGCGGACGCCGCGGCGGGGGAAAGAGCGGCAACCGCGACGGCGGCGGCAGCGGCGAGGGCGGCGGTCCTGGACATACGGGCGGTTCCTGTTCGCGTTGATGCGCACAGACCTCTCCGGGGCTGGTAAAGGCGTTCTTACCTGTGCCGGCCCCGGTTCCCGCGGTTCGACCTAAGTCGAAGGTGTCGCTGCATTTTCCGCCAGCCGACGATCGATCAGCGCGATCGCGCGGCGGGCCTCGCGCCGGGCGGTGGCGCGGACCGCGGGGTCGCCGCCGTCCCGTTCCGACAGCGCGCGCCATGCCTGCCCGGTGGCGGTGAACCCCAGGGTGCCCGCGACGCCGGCGATGCGATGCGCCAAATCGCGCACCTCGTCCCCGTCCAGCGCGGCGACCGCGGTGGCGAACAGGTCGCGCAGCCGCGCGATCATCGAGGCGATCTGTGCCGCGCCGAAGCTGCGTTCCAGCCGGTCGAGCGAGCGATGCTCCACGCCCGGGTGCCAATGCGCGGCGACCCGCGCCAGCTCGTCCACGGTGAACGGGCGCGGCAGCACGGCATCGAAGCCGAGCGACAGCAGCACTGAAGGACCGGTCGGCCGCGTCGTCGTCAGCGCGATCACCGGCGCGGTCGCCGCCGGCCCGGGCAGGCGGCGGATCGTCGCGATCGTGTCGAGCGCGGACGGCGCCTGAACGCGCATGTCGAGCAGGACCAACGCCGGGCAGGGTGACATCGCCGCGATCGCCCCCGTGCCGTCCGCCACCGCGGCGACGACCCAGTCGTGGTCGGCCAGCACGCGCGCGGCACGGTCGCGCGCGGTCGCGTCGGTATCGGCGATCACCGCCCGCGGCGGTGCCGCCGGCGCCTCACCGGCGCCTCTAAATTGTAAGTTATTTTCTAATCCGTCCCCGCTCGACATTCGCGGCTGGTCCTGAAACAATGTTGGTAGATCAATATGTTCGGATAAGATACCGGGCAATGGGGCGTAACGAAAGAATGGGTGGCCATGTGCTGGTCGCCGACGATCATCCGTTGACTCGCGAGGGGCTCTCGCTGGCCGCCAGGGCGGCCTTGCCGGGCGCGACCGTGGTCGGCGTGGGCACGGTGGCGGAGGCCACCGCGCAGGCCGAGGCACGGGGCCGGTTCCGCATGGTGCTGCTGGATTTCCAGCTGCCCGATGCGCGCGGCTATTCCGGGCTGCTGGCGTTGCAGATGCACGATCCGGGGGTGCCGATCGTGGTCGTGACCGCGCACGAGGATCCCGCGCTGGTGGAGGCGGCGAAGGCGCTGGGCGCGGCGGGGTTCCTGTTCAAGAGCCTGCCGCTCGACATGATCGCGGCCAGGCTGCGCGAGATCGACGCCGGACAGACCAGCTTTCCCACCAACGTGGGGGCGAGCCCGGCGGTGGCGGCGGCGCGCGCGCGGATCGACAATCTGTCGCCGGCGCAGCACCGCGTCCTGATCGCGCTGGCGGACGGGCGCTCCAACAAGCAGATCGCGCGCGAACTGGACGTGACCGAGGCGACGATCAAGGCGCATCTGTCCGCCATCTTCCGTCGCATGGGCGTCAGCAACCGCGCGCAGGCGATGCTGGCGATGCAGCCGCTGCTGGGCGAGGTGGTCGGCAGCGCGGACGCCACATGATCCGGCCGGACCGTCGCGCCGCACTGCCGCTGAAGGCACCGTCGCTGCGGTGGTTCCTGCTCGCGGCGCTGGCGGTGCCGGCGTTGCTGGCGGCGCTGATCGCATGGCTGGGATCGGACTGGGACCGGGCGGAGGCGGTGCGCGTCGGCGCGGTGGCCTCGGCGGAGCGGCGCGCGGTGCGCATGGCGCTGCTGGCGCGGCTGACCGATGCGGAGACGGCGCAGCGCGGCTATCTGCTGACCGGGGACGCGGCGTTCCTGCGCCTGTACGAACCGGCGCGGATCGCGACGCGCCGGCATCTGGCGCGCCATCCCGACGATCGCGTCGTCGCGCCGCTGGTCGCGGCCAAGTTCGCCGAGCTGGACCGCACCATCGCGCTGTTCCGCCGGGGCGACGCCGACGGCGCGCGCCGCGTGGTGGCACGGGGCGAGGGGCGGCGGGTGATGGCCGCGCTGCGCACCGTGCTGGGCCGGATGATCGCGGCCGACGAGCGCCGCTACGAGGCGCAGCGGCTGGCCTATGCGCGCTATCGCGAGCGGCTGCGCATGGTCCTCTGGCTGGGCAGCGCGATGCTGGTGGCGGTGCTGGGCGCGTTCCTGGCGGCGGTGTGGCGGCTGCGGCGGCAGCGCCACGCCGCGCTGGTCGAGGCGTTCGAGGCGGCGGAGCGCAATGCGACGGTGCTGGACAGCACGATCGACGCGCTGCTGATCCTGAACCCCAGCGGCACGGTGGAAAGCATGAACGCGGCGGCGACGCGGATGCTGGGGCACAGTTCCGCCGAGCTGGAGCGGCGCGATATCGCGACGATCATCGACCTGGCGCCGGGGCAGGGCAGCTTCCACCAGCGCATCGGGCTGGTCGACGGGCAGTTGCGCCGCGCCTTCTTCCCCGACCGCACGATCCGGCATCGCGACGGGCGCGAGGTGATGGTCGATGTCGCGATCGGGGTGATGCACCTGCCGAGCGGCGTGCATCTGGTGGTGTCGCTGCGCGACATTTCGGAGCGCAAGCGGATCGAGCGGGTGAAGGACGAATTGATGTCCACCGTCAGTCACGAGCTGCGCACGCCGCTGACCTCCGTCGTCGGGTCGCTGGGGCTGTTGCGCGCCGGTGCGGCGGGCGAGGTGCCGAGCGGGCCGGCGCGGCTGATCGAGATCGCGGAGAACAACAGCCGCCGCCTGATCCGCCTGATCAACGACATGCTCGACATCGATCGCATCGAATCCGGGCGGCTGGAGATCGCGCGCGCGCCCGTCGACCTGCGCGACGTGCTGGCGCGCGCGTGCGAGGGGAGCGAGGGGCTGGCGCGCGCGGCGGGGGTGTCGCTCGACTGCGTCCAGCCGCCCGACCCGGTGATGGTGGAGGGCGATGGCGACCGGCTGTTGCAGGTGGTGACCAACCTGCTGTCCAACGCGATCCGCGCCGCACCGCGCGAATCGAGCGTCGGCCTGACGCTGGTGGTGGAGGAGGGGCGCGCATCGATCGCGATCGACGATCGCGGCGCCGGCATCCCCGCGGCGTTCCGCGATCGCATCTTCGGCCGGTTCGAACGCGCCACCCCGGAGGATGGCGCGACGGGCACCGGACTGGGCCTCGCCATCTCGCGCGAGATCGTGGTGCGCCATGGCGGCAGCATCTGGTTCGAGGATCGTGTCGGCGGCGGTACGCGCTTCGTCGTCGCGCTGCCGCTGCCGGTGTGCGCCGACCGCGACCATCCCGGCTGCGTCACCGTGCTGGTCTGCGAGGCGGACGAGCAGGCGGCGCGCGACCTGATCGCGATCGTGGTGGGCGAGGGATGCGGCTATGACCTGGCGCGGACCGCGGGCGAGGCGCGCGCCGCGATCGCGCGCCACGGCTATAGCGCGCTGCTGGTCGGCTGGTCCTTCACGGAGGAGGGCGGGGCCGCCTTCGCACAGGCGCTGCGCCGCGACACGCCGCGCGTCGACGTGCCGGTGGTGGTGGTGCCGCCGGAAGACGGCGAGCGGCGCGGTCCGGGGCTGGACATGATCGACTGGATCGACATGCCCAGCGACACCGGGCGGCTGACGCAGGCGTTGCGCGCGGCGCTGGCGCGGCGTTCGTCGCGCAGCCCGATCGTCCTGCACCTGGACGACGATCGCGACCTGCTGGCGGTGGTGGCCGCGGCGCTGGAGCCGGAGGCGCGGGTGATGATCGCGACCGACCTCGCCGCGGCGCGCGCGATCCTGCAACGCGTGTCGCCCGACGTCGCGATCCTCGACATGAAGCTGGCGGCGGGCGCCGGTCCGGACCTGATCCCGCTGCTGGTCGATGCCGATGGTGCGGCGATCCCCACGATCATCTATTCGGCGCAGGACGTCTCCGCCGAGGTGGCGCAGCGCGTCGATGCGGTGGTGGTCAAGGCGCGCGACGCGATCCCCGACCTGAAGGCGACGATCCGCCGCCTGCTCCACGCGCGCGACGGGGGCGCGGCATGACGCGGCTCGCGCTCCTCTATGTCGACGACGACGACGATATCCGCACCGTGGTGGAGATGGCGCTGGCGCTGGACGCAGACATCGCGCTGCGCGTCGCGGCGTCGGGCGCGGAGGCGCTGACGGCGGTGGCGGGCGGCTATCGCCCCGATGCGATCGTGCTGGACGTGATGATGCCGGGGATGGACGGACCGGCGGTGCTGGAGCGGTTGCGCGCGCTGCCCGCCACCGCGACCGTGCCGGTGATCTTCATGACCGCGCGCGGGCGGCAGGCGGACCTCGACTTCTATCGTGCGCGCGGTGCCGCGGGGGTGATCGTCAAGCCGTTCGACCCGATGACGCTGCCGACGCAGATCCGCGCCCTGCTGTAGCGCGTCAGCGCCGCCGCGTGCCGCGCCCGCGCGTCATCGGATCCGGCCGCGGCGGGGGTGTCCAGCCGGGCGGTGGCGCGACGCGCTGCTGGCTGGTGCCCAGCCCCATCGCGCCGGGGCGCTGGCGCGTCAGGCCGCTGGTGTCGGCGCGTTCCGCCGCCGGCGCGCTGGCGCCGCCGCGCATCAGGTTGATCCGGTCGCGCAGCCGCGTCGCCTCCTCGAAATCGAGCGCGCGCGCCGCCGCCTCCATCCGCTGTTGCAGGGTTTCGATCGTGTCGGTCATGCCGCGTCGATGCCCGGGACCGGCGGCGGGTTCCCGGTGCCGGCACGACGCGCGTTCGTCTCCCACGTCGCGGCGCTGCGATAGCCGCGCGGCGAGATGCCGGCGTGGCGGGTGAAGAAGCGGCTGAAATAGGCGGGGTCGGCGAACCCCAGCGAATAGCCGACCTCAGCGATCGACAGGTTGGTGTAGAGGAGCGCCCGCTGCGCCTCCAGCAGGGCGCGCTGGTCGAGCATCGCGGCGGGCGACTGTGCGGCCACCTGCGCGCAGGCGACGCGCAGCCGGCTTTCGCTGCTGCCCAGCGCGGCGGCATAAGCGACGATCGGCTCGCGCAGGCGGAAGCGTTCCTCCACCCGGGCGCGGAACCGGGCGACGAGCGCGCTGTGATGGCCGGGTGCGGCGACGACCCCGGAGGATGCGCCCGATACGGTGCGCAGCGCGCCGACGAGGATGGCGAGCAAGGCCGCATCGACCGCGGCGCGATGCCCGGGCGCCGACCAGCCCAGTTCGCGCATCAGGTCGCCGATCGCGGCGCGGACCAGCGCGGCCCTGGTCGCGTCGATGCGCTGTACCGTCGCGCGGTCGAACACGGTGGCCAGGTCGGGGTAGGATGCGCATAGATCGTTGAGGTGACGGATCGACGCGGTCAGCACCGCGCCGGTCGACTCACGCTGCCAGTCGAAGCCGTGGACGACGCCGGGCGGGACGATCAGCAGCGACGGGGCGTGGATCGCGAAGGTCTCGGCCTCGGCGCGCATCGTGCCGCCGCCTGTTTCCAGCAGGAAGATCTGCGCCAGATCGGCATGGGCATGCGGCAGGATCGTCCAATCGCTGGGGCGCGAGCGATCGTCGAGCAGCTCGGCATGGACGAAGTCGGGCGCCACCGCCCGATGCGGCTCGCCATAGAGATAGAAGCTGGGAACCGGGCGGGTTTCCATCGCTCGACGCTAGATGGGGTCAAGCGGATTGTCCAACTTTTCGCGCGGCGCGTCCATCGTGGCGGGCGGTGGGCGCGGGCATGATGGCGGCGCGGCGAAAGGACGGCGCGAGGAGAGGTGGCATGAGGCATCGCACGCAGGTGGCGATCATCGGCGCGGGACCGGCCGGCATGTTCCTGGCGCATATGCTGCGCGCGGACGGAATCGACGCGCTGGTGATCGAGCGCCGCGACCGCGCCTATGTCGAGGGGCGCGTGCGCGCGGGCGTGCTGGAACAGGGAACGGTCGCGCTGATGCGCCGACTGGGGCTGTCGGACCGGCTGGAGCGCGAGGGGCTGGTGCATGGCGGCACCAACCTTTCCGTCGACGGCGACGTCTTCCGCATCGACATGGCGGCGCTGACCGATGGCGCGACGGTCACCGTCTATGGCCAGCAGGAGGTGATGCGCGACCTGTTCGGTGCGGCGGAGGCGCGCGGCGTGCCGATCGTGTGGGACGCCGAGGATGTGGCGCTGGACGGGCTGGACGGCGATCACCCGGGCGTGACGTGGCGCCGCGAGGGCGTGGCGCACCGGCTGGACTGCGACTTCGTGGTCGGTTGCGACGGCTATCACGGGGTCAGCCGCGGCGCGATCCCGGCGGACGTGCTGCGCACGTTCGAGCGCGTCTATCCGTTCGGCTGGCTGGGCGGGCTGGCCGACGTGCCCCCGGCGTGCCACGAACTGATCTATGCCAACCACGAGCGCGGCTTCGCGCTGGCATCGATGCGGTCGCCGACGCGCAGCCGCTATTATATCCAGTGCGCGCTGGACGAGGATGTCGCCGACTGGTCCGACGACCGCTTCTGGGACGAATTGTGCCTGCGCCTGGGCCGCGACACCGCGGCGACGGTGACGCGCGGCACGCTGTTCGAGAAGTCGATCGCGCCGCTGCGCTCCTTCGTCGCGGAGCCGATGCGCTGGGGGCGGCTGTTCCTGGCCGGCGATGCCGCGCACATCGTTCCGCCGACGGGAGCCAAGGGCATGAACCTGGCGGTGTCCGACGTGACGATGCTGGGCGCGGCGCTGGCCGAACATTATCGCGACCATAGCGACGCGGGCATCGACCATTATTCCGCGCGCGCATTGGCGCGGGCGTGGAAGGCGGAGCGCTTTTCGTGGTGGTTCACCTCGATCACGCACCGTTTCCCGACGATGGATGCGTTCGACCGGCGCATCCAGGTCGCGGAACTCGATTATCTGCGCGGCTCGACCGCGGCGCAGCGCGCGCTTGCCGAGAATTACGTCGGCCTACCGCTGGAGGCAGCATGAAGAGCAAGATCTATGACAGCCCCGCCGCCGCGCTGGACGGGCTGCTGTTCGATGGCATGACGATCATGTCGGGCGGCTTCGGCCTGTCGGGCAATCCCGAGAGCCTGATCCCCGAGATCCGCGCGCGCGGGGTGTCGGGACTGACCGTCATCTCCAACAATGCGGGCGCCGACGGCTTCGGCCTGTGGATGCTGCTGGAAAGCCGCCAGATCGCGAAGATGATCTCCAGCTACGTCGGTGAGAACAAGCTGTTCGAGCAGCAATATCTGTCGGGCGAGCTGGCGCTGGAGCTGAACCCGCAGGGGACGCTGGCGGAGCGTATCCGCGCCGGCGGGGCGGGCATCCCCGCTTTCTATACCAGGACCGGCGTCGGCACCGTGGTGGCGGAGGGCAAGCCGGTGGAGACGTTCGAGGGCGAGGAATATGTGCGCGAAACCTGGCTGCGCGCCGACCTGTCGATCATCAAGGCGTGGAAGGCCGACCCCGCGGGCAATCTGATGTTCCGCAAGACGGCGCGCAACTTCAACCCGAACATGGCGACCGCGGGCAAGGTGACCGTGGTGGAGGTGGAGGAGATCGTGGCGGCGGGCGCGCTGGACCCCGATGCGATCCACACGCCGGGCATCTATGTCGACCGCATCGTGCGCTCGACGATCAACGAGAAGCGGATCGAGAAGCTGACGACCCGCCAACGGGAGGCGATGGCATGAGCTGGACCCGCGACGACATGGCCGCGCGCGCCGCGCGCGAGCTGAAGGACGGCTATTACGTCAATCTGGGGATCGGCATCCCGACCCTGGTCGCCAACCACGTACCGGCGGGGATCGACGTGACGTTGCAGTCGGAGAACGGGCTGCTGGGTATCGGCCCCTTCCCGTTCGAGGGGGAGGCGGACCCCGACCTGATCAACGCCGGCAAGCAGACGGTGACGACGCTGCCGACGTCGAGCTTCTTTTCGAGCGCCGACAGTTTCGCGATGATCCGCGGCGGCCATATCGACATGGCGGTGCTGGGCGCGATGGAGGTCAGCGAGGGCGGCGATATCGCCAACTGGACCATCCCGGGCAAGATGGTGAAGGGCATGGGCGGTGCGATGGACCTCGTCGCGGGGGTGAAGCGCATCGTCGTCGTGATGGAGCATGCCAGCAAGAACGGCAGCCCGAAGATCCTGCCCGCCTGCACCCTGCCGCTGACCGGCAAGGGGTGCGTCGACCTGATCGTCACCGATCTGTGCGTGATGGCGTGCGACCGGCCCGGGCTGCGGCTGATCGAGCTGGCGCCGGGGGTGACGGTGGATGCGGTGCGGGCGCGGACCGGCGCGCGCTTCGAGGTGGCGGACGGGGTGGCGGCGTGAGCGCGATTCCCGGCTATGCCCGCGACGATGCCGGCGCGCCGCCGCTGCTGGTGCCCGACTATCGCTCCACCGTGCAGCGCGCGCCGCGGCATGCGCCGATCGCGATCCCCGCGACGCCGACCGAGGTGACGGGGCCGCACGACGGCTGGGAGCGGTTGATGGGGCCGGCGCTCGCCGACCTGACGCGGCAGCATCGCGGCGAGCCGCTGGGCCAGCGGATCATCGTCGCCGGGCGCGTGCTGGACGAGGACGGGCGCGCGGTGCCGCATACGATGATCGAGATCTGGCAGGCGAACGCCGCCGGCCGGTACATCCACGCGCGCGACCAGTGGGACGCACCGCACGACCCGAACTTCACCGGCGCCGGCCGCGTGGTGACCGATGCCGAGGGGCATTATCGCTTCGTCACCGTCCGTCCGGGTGCCTATCCCTGGGGCAACCACCGCAATGCGTGGCGGCCGGCGCATATCCATCTGTCGCTGCTGGGGCCGGCCTTCGCGACGCGGCTGGTGACGCAATTGTATTTCCCCGACGATCCGCTGATCGAGATCGATCCGATCGCCAATGCGGTGCCGATGCCGTACCGCCAGCGGCTGGTGGCGCGGCTGGACATGGACGTGACCGAGCCGGCGCGCGCGCTCGGCTATCGCTTCGACGTGGTGCTCAAGGGCCGCGATCAGACGCCGTTCGAGGAGGGCGATCATGACCATTGATCCCGCCGACCGCCGCCCCGCCGCCCGCGTCGACAATCAGGACGCGGCGCTGTTCGGCCAGACGCCCAGCCAGACGGTCGGCCCCTTCTTCCATTACGGTCTGCCGTGGAAGGGCGGCGCGGACCTGATCGGCGCGTCCGGCATGGGGGCAAGGACCGACCTGTTTCCGCCCGAGCACGACGTGCTGAACGTCGCCGTGCGCAGCGGCGTCCCCAACGGGCATGTGATCGAGCTGACCGGCCGCGTGATCGACGGCGCGGGCGCCGCGGTGCCCGATGCCATGATCGAGATCTGGCAGGCGGATTCGAACGGCCGCTTCGCGGGCGAGGCGGGCAGCGACCCGCATTTCGTGGGCTTCGGCCGGGCCGCGACCGACGACGACGGCCGCTACCGCTTCCGCACGATCCTGCCGGGGCGGGTGGCGGGGCCGGGCGGCGTCCCGCAGGCGCGGCATGTCGCGATGTCGGTGTTCGCGCGCGGGCTGGTCCGGCGAGTGGTGACGCGATTCTATTTCGCCGCGACCGAGGGGCTTGCGGACGATCCGATCCTGGCGATGGTGCCGGCCGGGCGACGCGATACGCTGATCGCGCGATCCACGGGCGAGGGCATATGGTCGCTCGACCTGATGTTGCAGGGAGCGGGTGAAACGGTGTTCTTCGATCTGTGAGCGACTGGTTGCGCCTCCGCCCCGCCGCGACGCCGGCGATGATCGCCGTGTTCGACGATGCGGCGACGATCGCGCAGGCCCGATCGTTCGAGATCGCGCTGGCTCGCGCGCAGGCGGCGCACGGCCTGATCCCCGCCGACGTGGCGGAGGCGATCGCGCAGGGGCTGGCCGCCGCCACGATCGATCCGGCCGATCTGGCCGACGAGGCGGCGCTGGCGGGGACGCTCGCGATCCCGCTGGTGCGGCGGTGGCGCGGCGTGCTGACGGGGGCGGCGGCCGACGCGCTGCACCGCGGGGCGACGAGCCAGGATGTCGCCGACAGCGTGATGATGATGCAGGTGACGGCGGCGTCCCGCCTGCTGGCGGCGGACGCGCGCCGTGTCGCGGCCGCGCTGGCTGGCCATGCCGTGCGGCATCGCGCGACCCGGGCGATCGGGCGGACGCTGTTGCAGGATGCGGTGCCGGTCGCGTTCGGGTTGCGGCTGGCGCAGGCGGCGCGCGGCATCGCCGATGCGACCCGGCTGCTGGAGACGGCGGTCGCGGATCATGCCGTCGTCCAGCTGGGCGGCGCGGCGGGAACGCGCGCGGGTCTCGACGGACAAGGTGCGGCGATCGCGGCGCACATGGCGGCGGCGCTGGGGTTGCAGGCGAGGGCGCCATGGCATGCGCGCCGGACGGGATCGTGCGCGATCGGTGCGGCGGCGGGCATCCTGACCGGTGCGCTCGGCAAGCTGGCGCGCGATGTCGCGCTGCTGGCGCAGAATGCGGTCGGCGAGGCGCATGAGCCGCGGATCGCGGGGCGCGGCGGCTCCTCCGCGATGGCGCACAAGCGCAACCCCACGGGCTGTCAGGTCGCGCTGTCCGCGGCGACGCGCGCGCCGGGGCTGGTCGCCTCGCTGCTCGCGGCCATGCCGCAGGAACAGGAGCGCGGGCTGGGCGGCTGGCAGGCGGAAGCGCCGGTCCTCGCCGAACTGTTCCTGCTCGCATCGGGCAGCGCGGCGGCGATGGCGGTGGTGGCCGAGGGGCTGGAGATCGACGGAGCCGCGATCGCGCGCCATCTGGAGGCCGCGGAGGCGGGTGAGGATATCGGCGAGAGCGCGGCGATCATCGCCCGACTGCTCGGCAGCGACGAGGACTGACATGGCCTTCACCCTTCGCGATGGCGTGCGCCTCCACTGGCGTCTGGACGGCGCGGTTGGGCGGCCGGTGCTGGTGCTGCTCAATTCGATCGGGACCGACCTGTCGCTATGGGATCGGACGGTTCCGTTGCTGTCGCCCGCGTTCCGCCTGCTGCGGATCGACACGCGCGGCGCGGGCGGTTCCGACGCGCCGGAGGGCGATTACGACCTGCCGATGCTGGCGGCCGATGTCGCCGCGATCATGGACGATGCGGGCCTCGCGCAGGCGGCGGTGGCGGGCGTCTCGCTGGGCGGGATGGTGGCGATGCAACTCGCGCTCGACCATCCCGCACGCGTGTCGCGGCTGGCGCTGATCTGCACCTCGGCGACGATGGACGCGGCAGCGTGGCAGGCGCGGATCGACACCGTGCGCGAGCACGGCACCGCCGCGATCGCCGACATGGCGGTCGGCCGGTTCCTGTCGCCGGGGTTCGCCGCGCGGCATCCCGACCTCGCCGACACGCTGCGCGACGCGATCGCGCGTCAGTCGGATGCGGGCTATGCCGGCGCGGGGGCGGCGATCCGCGACATGGCGCTGGCCGGGCGAATCGGCGGGATCGCGGTGCCGACGCTGGTGGTCACCGCGACGCTCGACGTCTCGACCCCCTATGCCGGGCATGGCGAGCATCTGCTGACCATTCCCGCATCGCGTCATGTCGGCGTCGAGGGCGCGCACCTGACGCCGATCGAGGCGCCGGGCGCGCTGGCGGCCGCGCTGCGCCGCTTCCTGACCGATGACGCAGCGACGGAGACGGCGCGCGAGACGCTGTTCGAGGCGGGGCTGGTCCACCGTCGCCGCGTGCTGGGGGATGCGTGGGTCGATGCGAGCCTGGCGCGCCGCACCCCCCTGACCGCGGATTTCCAGGCGATGATCACGCGCATCGCCTGGGGCGAGATCTGGGGCCGCGCCGGGCTGGACGATCGCACGCGGCGTCTCCTCGTGCTCGCGATCACCTGCGCGCTGGGACGCTGGGAGGAGTTCGCGCTGCATGTCCGCGCCGGGCTGGAGCAGGGCGGCTTCACCCGCGACGAGTTGAAGGAAGTGTTGATGCAGGCCGCGATCTACGCCGGCGTGCCTGCGGCCAACACCGGCTTTGCCGAGGCGCAGAAGATCATCGACGCGCTGGATCGGCCGCGGGAAGACGATCTGGCGTAAGGCGCCAACGCGGCGTGGCGGAGGGTCGATCCGCCACGCCGCAGTCCATGCCGGTCAGGCGGCGGCGCAGGTGAAGTCGTCGGCCGCATCGCCGCTCGCGCCGGGCTTGGGCCGCGCGATCAGCGGGTAGCGGCACAGCGGGCGCGCGCGGCCGGGCCAGGGGCTCATCGGCCCGGCGACCGCGGCGAGGCTGTCGGGTGCCTGGCCCTGCTCGACCCAGCGCACCACCGCCTCCAGCGCGTCATAGCCGTCGGTGGCGGGGCCGCCGCGGCAATGGCCCATGCCGGGCACCGGGAAGACGCGCGCGACATCGGCCGCGCGGCCGTGGCTGGCGCGATCCATCTCCTCCCACCAGTCGATCGTGTCGTTGATCGAGAAGACCGGGTCCGACACGCCATGCGGCACGATCAGCCGTCCGCCGCGGCGACCGAAGGCGGAGAGATCGGGCGAGCGCGCGCCGATCATCGCCCAGGCGGAGCGGGGGAAGTGCGCATCGGTGGCGGTGATCGCGGCGGCGTCGCGATCCATGCTGAACGACAGCGCGCGCTGGAAATTGTCCTGCGGCGTCGCGCCCGGCACGGTGGGCGGCGTGCTGAAGATCGCCGACAGCGACGGGAAGCCCATCGCGACGTTGATCGCGGGCACCTGCCCATCGGGGCTGCCCAGCATCCAGATGCGCCAGCCGATATCGGACCAGCCGGCATCCCACGGGAAGCCGGGGTAGAGCTGTCGCCCCTTGCCGTCGCGCGCGCCGTCATGGACCGCGACCAGCGCGGTGACCTGATCGGGCGACAGGCATTGCGCGGTCTTCGCGCCGGTGCAGGTGACCTTGCGCAGCGCGGGCAGGACGCGCGCGCTGGTACACTGGCGGAACGCGCCGACGATCGAGTCGCGCCGCCCGTCCGCCGCGTCGCACGCGTCGAGCACCGCGGTACGCACGATCTGCAGGTCGCCGTCGGTGAAGCTGCGCGCCAGCGCGGCGATCGTCAGCGGCTGTCCCTGCGCGCGCAACACGCGGGCGAAGGCCTGCGTATTGTAGGTTTCCGCGACCGCGGCGCGCGGCAGCGCGAAGCCGGGCGCCGCGGCGACGATCCCGTCGTAGAGATCGGGTTCGCGCTGGGCGAGGAACATGCCCTCCTGCCCGCCCTTCGAACAGCCGTTGAAATAGCTGTGGCGCGGGGCGCGGCCATAGAAGGCGCGGATCGCCGCCTTCGCCGCCAGCGTCACCGGGCGCAGCGACAGGCCGCCGTAATCGGCGCGCGCCTGCGGATCGAAGCCGAACGCCACCGGGCCGCCGCGCGCGGGATCGCTGTTGCGGGCATTGTCGTGCCCGGAATCCTGCGACAGCACCGCATAGCCGCGCGCCAGCGCGGGCGCCGGGCCGCCGGGTACGCCGCCGATCGCATCGCCCAGCTCGCCATTGGTGCCGCCGCCGCCCTGGAACAGCAGCCGCCCGTTCCATTGCTGCGGCAGCCGCAGGTGGAAGCGGATCGCATAACGCTGCCCGTCGCGCCCCTCACGCTCGTTCAGGACGCCGATCACCTCGCAATGCGCGGGCAGCATCGGGGGCGGCCCCATCGTCATCATGCCCGGCGGGGCGGGCGGCAGCTGCGCCGGGCCGGCGTCGTGGAAGCGCGCGCTCTCCACCCGGCCGCCCCCCGGCGTCGGCCAGGCCGTGCGCATCCGCTGCGCCAGCGCGGTGCAGCCCGGCGCGGCGACGCCGGCGTCGGTGGCGGCATGCGCGCGGGTGGAGAGCAACTGGCTGCTCCCCGCCAGCGTCGCGCTCGCCACCGTCGCGGTGGCCAGAATCAATCGGCGGCTCATTCGCTCTCCTCCCTTGTTTATCGGTGTCGTGGATCAGGCGGTCAGGATCAGCGCGTCGAGCGCCACCGCCCCGTCCGGTCGCACGATCACCGGGTTCAGGTCGATCTCGCGGATCGACGGCGTTCCCGCCAGTAGGCGCCCCAGCGTCTCGACGATCGCGGCGACCGCGGCGAGGTCGACCGCGGGCGATCCGCGATAGCCGTCGAACAGCGCGGCCCCCTTCAGCCGGCGCAGCGCGGCGACGATGCCCTCGCGGGTCAGGTCGTGCGGCAGCAGGCGGACGTCCTTCATCAGCTCCGCGGTGGTGCCGCCCATGCCGGCCAGGATCACCGCGCCCCATTCGGGATCGTTGCGCGCGCCCAGGATCAGCTCGACGCCGCGCGCGCCCATCGCCTCGACCAGCGCGCCGTCCAGCGCGATCGCGGCATCATAAGCGGCGACATCGGCGTACAGCCGCGTCCAGGCCGCGCGCAGCGCCGCCTCGTCCGGGATGTTCAGGATGACCCCGCCGGCGTCGCTCTTGTGGCTGAGCGCGGCGGACTGCGCCTTCAGCGCGACGGGATAGCCGACCCGCGCCGCCACTGCGACCGCCGCATCGGGGGAAGTGGCGAACCCGCCGTCGGGGAAGGGAATGCCGAGCGGCGCGAGTGCGCCCTTGGCGCGATATTCGGGAACAACGCCCGCCGGCAGCGTGAGCGTCAGCGGCGCCACCGCGGCCGCGGCCGTGTCGCGATCGTCGTCCAGCAACCGGGCGAGCGCGCGAAACGCGCGGTCGGCGGAGGGGAAATACGGCACCCCCTGATCGTGCAGCGCGGCGATCATCGCGGGTGGCACCGGGGCGCCGTCGTCCAGCCCGGCGAAGATCACCGGCTTGTCGGGCGCCAGCGTGCGCACCGCCTCGGTGATCGGCGGAAACTTGCGGCCGCAGGTGGCAGGGTCGGTCTGGATGATGCCCAGCACCACCGCGGCATAGGCCGGGTCCAGCAGCAGCGGCGCCAGCGTGCGGCGGTACAGGTCGGGGTCGACCAGCGCCTGCGCGGTCAGGTCCATCGGGTTGGAGACGCCGATGAAGTCGGGGATGGTGGCGCGGATCGCCGCGCTCGTCCCGTCGCCCGGCGGCGGCAGCGACAGGCCGATCCGCTCGGCGAGGTCGAGCGTCAGCGCCTTGAACGCGCCGGATTCGGTCAGCACCGCCACGCCGCCCGTGGCGAGCGGCCGGGTCCGCGCCAGGATCTCCGTGACGTCGCCCAGTTCCTCCAGCGTCTCGACCAGGATCACGCCGGCGCGCGTCACCTTGGTCTTCATCAGCGCCCAGTCGCCCGCCATCGCGCCGGTATGGGTCGCCGCGCTGTCACGCGCCGCGCTGGAGGTGCCGGGGTGGAGCAGGACGATGCGCTTGCCTGCCGCGGCGGCGCGCGCCGCCAATTCCAGGAAGCGCGCGGGCTGGCGGAATTGCTCGACGATCATCGCGATGACGCGCGACGACGGCTCGTCGATCAGCCAGGCGACATAATCCTCCACCCCCGATGCGGCCTCGTTGCCGGTCGAGATCGACACCGAAATGCCCAGCCGCTTGGCGATCAGCGTCGTGCCCAGCACGACCGCCATCGCGCCCGATTGCGAGACGATGCCGACGCAGGGCCGGTCGGCGGTCGCGATCGGCAGCGTCTCGACGAAGGTCAGCGGGACGCCGGCGAGATAGTTGGTGAGGCCGAGGCAGTTCGGCCCCTCGACCACCATATCGTGTTCGCGCGCGATCCGCGCGACCTCCGCCTGCGCCGCCAGCCCCTCGGCGCCCCCCTCCGCGAAGCCCGCCGCGAAGATGATCGCCGCGCCGACGCCGCGCGCCGCCAGCGCGCGCACCGCGTCCAGCACCGCCGGCCCCGGGATCGCCAGCACCGCCGCATCCACCGCATCGGGCAGATCGGCGATGCTGCGCAGGCAGGGCCGGCCGCCGATCGTCTCCCGATTGGGATTGATGAGGTGGATGTCCCCGCCAAAGCCGTGCCGGACGAGATTGTCGAGCACGGTGGTGCCCAGCGCGCCGGGCTTGTCGGACGCACCGACGATGGCGACCGAACGCGGGGTAAGCAGGCGGGCAAGATCCATCGCGGGCATCCGTCTGAACAGGGAGGGCGTCTCAACAGGGAGGGCGTGTCGACAGGGAAGAGGGGTCAGGCGCGGGCGCGATCCTTGTCGTAGGCGCCGAGCCCGGGCTTGTAGCTCTTCTCGTCGATGAACTGGCGGATGCCTTCCTTGCGCCCGTCATTGTCGAAGCTGTTCGCCGCCTCCTGCGCGCGGACCAGATAATCCTCGGCATCGTCGTAGCTCATCACCGAGACGCGGCGGATCGCATCCTTGGTCGCCTTCAGCGCGACCGGGTTCTTCCGCAACAGGTTGGCGGCCACCTCCGTGACGCGCGCCTTGAGCTGGTCGAGCGGCAGCGCCTCGTTGACGAAGCCCCATTGCGCGGCGGTGCGGCCGTCGATGTTCTCGCCCATCATCGCGTGGTACATGGCGTTGCGGAACGACGTCAGCTCGACCGCCACCTTGGTCGCGCCGCCGCCGGGCAGGATGCCCCAGTTGATCTCGCTGAGGCCGAACTGCGCGTCCTCCGCGGCGAAGGCGAGGTCGCAGGCGAAGAGCGGGCCGTAGCCGCCGCCGAAGCACCAGCCGTTGACCATCGCGATCGTCGGCTTCTGATACCAGCGCAAACGCCGCCACCAGCCATAGCTCTCGCGCTGCGCCTTGCGCACCGCGCCCAGCCCGCCGGCCTCGGTTTCCCGGAAATATTCCTTGAGGTCCATGCCCGCGGACCAGGCGCTGCCCTCGCCGCTGAGCACCAGCACGCCGACGTCGTCGCGGAATTCCAGTGCGTCGAGCACCTCCATCATGTCGCGGTTGAGCGTCGGCGACATGCAGTTGCGCTTTTCGGGGCGGTTGAAGCGGACCCACGCGATCCCGCCCTCGACGTCGTAAGCCACGACGCCGTTGCTGCTCGTTTCGGTCATGTACAGTCCTTTGCGGTTCAGATCGGATAATGGCCGGGCTGCGTCTCGATCGTGATCCAGCGCAGCTCGGTGAAGGCGTCGATGCCGGCCTTGCCGCCGAAGCGGCCGTGGCCGCTGGCTTTGACGCCGCCGAACGGCATCTGGGCCTCGTCGTGGACGGTGGGGCCGTTGACGTGGCAGATCCCGGAGGAGATCCGGCGCGCGACGCGCAGGCCGCGCGCGGTGTCGCGGGTGAAGACGGCGGCGGACAGGCCGTAGTCGCTGTCGTTCGCCAGCGCGATCGCCGCTTCCTCGTCGGCGGCGCGGACGATGCCGACGACCGGGCCGAAGCTCTCGTCGCGGAACAGCCGCATCGCCGGCGTCACATGATCGACGACATGCGCGGGCATCAGCACCCCGTCCGCCACGCCGCCCGCCACCTGCACCGCGCCCGCGGCGACGGCATCGGCGACCAGCGACCGGACGTGATCGACGGTCTTGCGGTCGACCACCGCGCCCAGCGGGGCGGTGCCGTCGCGCGGATCGCCGACCGCCAGCGTCGCGACCTTGGCGGCGAATTTGTCGACGAACGCGTCGGCCACCGCATCGACCACGATGATCCGCTCGGTCGACATGCAGATCTGGCCCTGGTTCATGAAGGCGCCGAAGGCGGCGGCCTTCACCGCCTCGTCCAGGTCGGCGTCCTCCAGCACGATCAGCGGCGCCTTGCCGCCCAGTTCGAGCAGCACCGGCTTCAGATGCCGGGCGGCGCGCTGTGCGATGATCCGCCCGACCGCGGTCGAGCCGGTGAAGTTGATGCGCCGCACGCGCGGATGGTCGATCAGCGCGCCGACGATGTCGGGCGCATCCTCCGGCGCATTGGTCACCAGCGACACCGCGCCATCGGGCAGGCCGGCATCGGCGAAGGCCTCCGCGATCAGGCTGTGGGTCAGCGGGCATTGCTCGCTGGCCTTCAGCACCACGGTATTGCCGCACGCCAGCGGCACCGCGATCGCGCGCACGCCCAGGATGATCGGCGCATTCCACGGCGCGATCCCCAGCAGCACGCCGACCGGCTCGCGCACGGTCATGGCGATGCATCCGGGCTTGTCGGACGGGATCACCTCGCCGCCGATCTGGGTGGTGAGCGCGGCCGCCTCGCGGACCATGTTGGCGGCGAGCATCAGGTTGAACCGTGCCCAGCCCTCGGTCGCGCCGATCTCGTCCATCATCGCCGCGACGAAGGCGTCGGCGCGGGCCTCCAGCGCGTCGGCGGCGCGGGTCAGCGCGGCGCGGCGCGCGGTGGGGCCGAGCGCGGACCAGGTCGCGAAGGCGGCGGCGGCGCGGTCCACGGCGGCGATCGCATCGCCGACGCTGGCCGCGGGGCAGGAGGAGGCGACCTGGCCGGTGACCGGACCCAGCCGGTCGAACGTCCTGATATTCTGCTCGGCCATGACGGACATCGCGCCTCTCCCCTTATTGTTATGTACCATAACGTATTCACGGGGGCGACGCAAGCGGTGTTTCGCTATTCCAGCGGCACCGCCTCGATCCGGGTGAGCATTTCCACCAGCAGCGCGCGTTCGGCGGCGGAGAAGCCGGACAGCAACCGCTCCTCGTGCTGGCGGATGCGCGCGAGCGCGTCGGCGACGACGTGCTCGCCATGCGCGGTCAGCTCGAAGACGAAGGCGCGGCGATCGTCCGGAGAGACCTTGCGCGTGAGGAAGTCGGCAGCCATCAACTCGTTGATCAGGCTCACCATATTGGCGCGCTGAATACCCAGCGCCTCGCCGATCCGGCTCTGGTTGATACCCGGATTGGCGGCGATGATCGACAGCACGCCGAACAGCACCTGCCGGATGCCGGTGCCCGCCATGGCGTTGGTGAAGTCCGTCGCCATCAACGACGACGCCCGCCGGATATGATAGCCGACGAGCGTGTCCAGTGCCCCCAGGGAAATACCGTTGTCCTCTATCGCCATTCCCGTTCCTTTCCGGGATTGCCTAGGCGCGGGAAGGGGCGGGCTTCAAGCGACGATCCGTCGGCGCTGCGCCATTAGCAGTAATGCCGCGACGGTCGATCCCAGCGCCATCGCCGTGGCGACGCCGGGCAGGCCGATGCCGGCGGCGAACAGCCAGCCGGCGAGCGCGGGGGCCATCGCCGAACCGCCCCGGCCGATGCCGATGACGATCCCGGTCGCGCTGGCGCGCAGCTCGGTCGGAAACGTCTGGGCGATCAGCGCATAGAGGCCGACCACCCCGGCATTGGTGCACAGCCCCGCCGCGGCCGCCGCGATCGACAGCTGCGCGAGGCGTTGCCCGGTGAAGCCGAACAGCACCACCATCGCGGTCGATGCGATCATCGCCGCCACCGTCAGGTGGAGCAGGCGCGCGCGCCCGGTCAGCAGGCCCAGCAGCACCGATCCCGTCGCGCCGCCCAGGCTGGCCCAGACCAGCACGCCCGCCGCGGTCGATGGCGCGAAGCCCAGGTCGGCGACGATCTTGGGGATCCATTTCAGGATGAAATAGAAGGTCATGATATGCGCCAGATAGGCGATCGTCAGCGTGGCCAGCGCGCCGCGATGCGCCCCGCGCAGCAATGCCGCGGCGGTGGGCGTGCCGCCGCGTTCCGTCGTGGCGGCGGGGAGGTGCGCGATCGCGTCATGCCCCAGCCGCGCGAGCAGGCGGTTGACGCGCGGCAGCGCGTCGCGTCCGCCGCGCTGGATCAGGAAGGGCAGCGACTCGGGCACCGCGGCGAGCACCAGCGGGATGAACGCGGCGGTCGCCAGCGCGCCGAAGACGAAGATCGCGCGCCAGTCGTAGGACATCAGCAGCCGCGCCGCGACGATCCCGCCGACGACGCTGCCCACCGGATAGCCCGCCGCCATCAGGACCACGCACAGCGAGCGGCGGCGCGCATTGGCCGCCTCCGCCACCGCGGCGTTGGTCGCCGCCAGCATGCCGCCGATCCCGAACCCGGTCAGCAGGCGGCATCCGGCGAGCGACAGGATGCCACCCGCCGCCGCCGCGCCCGCCATCCCCGCGGTCATCACGACCAGGCACCACAGGATCGTGGTCCGCCGCCCGATGCGATCCGCCAGCCGCCCCAGCAGGACCGAGCCGAGCGACATGCCGACCAGCTCCAGCGACAGGACGATGCCCAGCGCGGCGCGATCGATGCCCCAGGCCGCCGCGATCCCCGGCGCGGCGAAGCTGATCGACAGCACGTCGAACCCGTCGAGCGCGTTCAGCCCGATCATCATCGCGACGATCGTCCATTGCGCGCGCAACATCGGCTTTGCGTCGATCTGCGTGCGCGGATCGTCGGCGGCGAATGGCGTCATCGCGCGGCCTCGGCCGCGATGCTGCGCTGGATCATCTGGCGCGCGCGCACGCCCCCCTGATCGACCGAATAACCGCGCAGCTTCAGGTCCGGATTGGCCGCGATCGAGCGTTGCTGCGCTTCCAGCACCTCGACATCCTCGTCGAAGACATGGCCCTGCTGCGCCTTGAAGCGCGCGGTGAAGCCGGCGTCATGGATGTCGAAATTGCGCGCCATGCCCCAGAAATAATGCGTCGTGCCCTCGCTCTCGGGCGTCATCGCGTCGATCACGAAACCGCGGACGCCCTGATCGTGCTGCTCCAGCGTCGCGCCGCACGCCACCGGCGCGACGCCGACGTCGATCAGGACCGAGGACGGCTCCAGGAAGCGGCAAATCTGCCAGCGATCGACCGGACCGTCGGCGCGCAGCGCGTCGCGCCAGAAGGGCGGCGGCTCGATCCCCGGCATCCAGCGGCTGACGGTGACCTCGCCGTCGCTGACGCTCGTCTCGATCGGCGTCTCGGTGATCTCGATCTGGCCGATCGATCCCTGATGGACATAGGTTTCGTGGCTGAGATCCATCAGATTGTCGATGACGAGGCGGAAATCGCAGGCGATATGATTGTAGCCGCCGTCGAAGGTCCAGCCGGGCGCGCTGCACGGCCAGAAATCCGGCACCGTCGCCGGGTCCGCCAGCGCAGGATCACCGATCCAGACCCAGACGAAGCGGTGCCGCTCGACGATCGGATAACGCTGGACGCAGATGCCCTTGGGCACCGCCTCCGCCTTGATCGGCATCTCCTGCGCGGCGCCGTCCGGGCCGATCAGCAGGCCGTGGTAGCGGCAGCGCAGCGAATCGCCTTCCTTGTAGCCCATCGACAGCGGCAGCAGCCGGTGGGGGCAGGCGTCGCGCAGCGCGACGGCGGTGCGGTCGAGCTTGCGGTACAAGACGATCGGCTCGCCGCAGATCGTCCGTGCGATCGGCGCGCGGTCGACTTCGCTGTCCCAGGCCGCGACATACCAACGATTGTTAATCCACGTCATGACGCTCTCCGTTGTCTCGCGGAGCGGTGAGCGGGGGCGCGTGCAGGCCGCGACGCGGGCGCCGGCGGGGGAGATCGCGCGCTGCCCGTCGCTGTCGATCGGGCATGACCACGCCGCCTTCCGCACATCCAAACTCCCGCGGTGGAGATCGTCTGCCCCCGTAATCCGCGCCGCCTGACTGGCATCCTTCGCCGAAGATGTCCACGATTTTGTTTTCATGCATAACATAATGCCGTATGGACGGACCAACCGGTCGGCAGGGGAGGGGATGGATGGACAGGCGGGAGTTCACCGCGGCGTCGCTGGGGAGCGCGGTGGCGCTGGGTACGCGGCACGCCGTCGCCGCCGCGGCGGCAGGACCGTCGCTCGACCCGCTGCGCTTCGTCGATCCGGACCTGCGCGACGCGGCGCGGCGCGAGCAGGCGATCCAGACTGCGATGGGCGTGCTCGACGATGCCGCGATCCACGCGATTCGCGCCGACGCTCCACCGGCACCCGCACCGTTGCCGAACGTGGCGGTATCCTTTCAGATGATCGAGGGCGCGCGGGGCCAGCCGCCGGTGCGGATCATGATCGTCAATGCGCGAGGCGGGGATGCGCGACCGGCGATCGTCCACATGCACGGCGGCGGGTTCGTGCTGGGCGCGCTGGAAGGAGAGACGCGCTTCCTTCAGGAGATCGCGCTCGCGCTCGACTGCGTGATCGTCAGCGTCGACTATCGCCTGGCCCCGGAAACCGATTTCCGCGGCTCCGTCGCGGACAATCATGCCGGGCTGTCGTGGACCTATCGCCATGCCGCGCAGATCGGCGCCGATCCGCGCCGCATCGCGGTGATGGGGGAAAGCGCGGGTGGTGGCCACGCCGCGCTGCTGGCGATCGAGGCGCGCGATCGGGGCGAGGTGCCGGTGCTGTTCCAGGCGCTGATCTACCCGATGCTCGACGACCGCACCGGAAGCGGTATCCAGCCGCCGCCGCCGATCGGCTCGGTCGGGTGGAACGCCCGCAACAACCGCTATGGCTGGCGCTCCTTCCTGGGGGTCGAGCCGGGGACGCCGCGCGTGCCGGCCGCCGGGGTTCCGGCGCGCGTCGCGTCGGTCGCGGGGCTGCCGCCCGCCTATATCGCGGTCGGCGGGCTCGACCTCTTCGTCGCGGAGGATATCGACTATGCGCGTCGCCTGACCGAGGCGGGGGTGCCGACCGAGCTGCTGGTGCTGCCGGGCATGTTCCATGCGTCGGAGCGGGCGGCGCCGGAGGCGGCGATCTCGCGCCGCTTCACCCGGGCCAAGCTGGACGCGCTGCGCCGCGCCTTCGCGACGGGGCGCTGACCGCGTCGCGGGGTCGGCGGGTCAGCTGGTGGCGCGCACCACCAGCTCCGCGGGGAGCACGACCGACTCGTTGCGCTCCCCGGCGATGCGGTCGAACAGGCGTTGCACCAGCATCCGCGCGCCCTGCGCGAAGTCCTGGCGCACGGTGGTGAGCGCGGGCACCGAGGCGGCGGCGATCGGCAGGTCGTCGTAGCCGACCAGCTTCACGTCCCCGGGGACGGCCACCCCCCGGCCGGTCAGCACCTGTAGCGCGTTGACCGCGATCGAGTCGGTCGCCGCGAACATGCCGTCGGGCAGCGCGTCCGCGCTCGCGAGGAAGGCGGCGATGTCGTGGCCGCTGAGGGTCGTCGACAGATGGATCGGCGTCTCGATCAGCGATACCCGTCCGCCCTGCGCACGCACCACCTCGCGCGCGCCGGCGAGGCGGTGCGCGATCTCCACCGAGCGTGGATTGCCGAGGAAGGCGATGCGGCGGCAGCCGCGCTCGATCAGGTGGCGGGTGGCGAGGCGGCCGCCCTCGACATTGTCCGACCCGACCGAACAATGGCGCTGGCACGCGCCATGCGCGCCCCAGGCGACGAGCGGCAGATAGCCCGCGGCGGCGCGTTCGAGCGCGGCGAGCTGATCGGACTGGCCGATCAGGATGAAGCCGTCGACCGGATCCGCCGCGATCATATCGTCCAGCCAGTCGTCGCTGTCGGGCACGACGCGGGACAGCATCAGCTGGAATCCGCGGTCGGTCAGCTCGTCGGCCAGATGGCTGATCATCGTCATGAAGAAGGGGTCGGAGAGATGCTGCCCGCGTTCGTGGCCCAGGCAGATGACGACCGCGATCGCACCGCGGCGGCGGATGCGCAGGTTGCGTGCCACGGCGCTGGGCTTGAACGCATGCGCCTCGGCCAGCTGGCGGACGCGCTGCGACGTGGTGGCGTTGACCAGCCGGTTGCCGGCCAGCGCGCGGCTGACCGTGGCCGGGGAGACGCCGGCCAGTCGCGCCAGATCGCCGATGGTGCGAACCTTCTGCGGTTCGCCCGGCGTCGGTTCACCCGGACACGACGGCATCGCCGCGATCAGCCGATGCGATAGACGGTGATGCGCACCGCCGGCTCCCGGCGCTCCGGCACCGGCCCGATCGTGCCCAGGAACAGCGCCTCGTTCAGCCACTGGTGCTTGCCGGCGGGCACCTCGAACGTCGGCGTGGTGCGGACATAGTCCTTGCCGGCCAGCCCCTTGTTGACGATGTGGATCAGCGTGCCGTCCGCCTCGCGCATCAGATAGGCGGCCTCCACCACGGTGAAGCCGTCGGCGCGGATCAGCTGCCAGTCCATCCCCTCGGGCAGGATGGTCCCGCTCAGCCGCGGGCCGCTAAAGGTGCCGCCGGTGATCGGGATGCGGACGCGCCGGCCGAGCGGCGTGGTGCCGACCTGCTCGACGGGGCCCAGCGTGACGATCGCCTCATAGGCGAAGTCGAGCGGCAGCTGGCTCAACCGCGGCGGCGGCGCGACCGCCGCCGGTGCCGCGCCGCTGGCGCCCGTGCCGATCCCGGCCATGGCGAGGCCGGCGGTCGCGCCCAGCAGGCCACGTCGCGACAGCGAACCGGATTGGTCATCGACATCGAACATGATCGTCACCCATGATGGCAGTGGTGGCCCGGCAAGCGGGCCGATCCGGTCAGAAGTTGACGCGCGCGCGCACGCCGAACTCGCGCGGTGCGCCGTAGAATTCGTTGTTCTGGCTCTGGCCGGTGACATATTCGACATCGGCGAGGTTGGTGCCGTACAGCTCGACCTCGACATTGCCCTGCCGCGCGGAGATCTGCGCGTTGAGGACGCCGCGTCCGGCGAGCCGGTCGCTGATCGGCGAATAGCCGATATAGGTGAATTGCGGCCCGATATAGGCGTAGTTGACGCGCGGCGCGATGCGGACGTCGCCGACCTCGAACGCATATTGCGCGCCCAGATTGTAGGTCCACCGCGGCGAGAACAGGTTCGGCCCGCCGGCGGTGTTGCGCACGAACGGCGTATAGTCGATGCACGCCGGGATCGTCGTGGGCTGACCCGCGGGGCATTGCGGAACGAACGTCACGCCCGGGAGCGCACGGGATGCCGCGCGCTGGTCGACGAACGAGACGCTGCCGAGCGACGAGTCGACATAGGCCACGCCGGCATCGAAGGTGAAGCCACCCGCGCGCGCCTGCACCTGCGCCTCCAGCCCCTTCAGCGTCGCGCTGGCCAGGTTGACGGGATTGACCTGACCCGTGGTGGGATCGAGGACGTCGAACTGGAAGTCCTTGTAGTCGTAGTAGAAGCCGCCGACCTGCGTGGTCAGGTGGCCCCCGGCGAAGGTCGATTTCCAGCCCGCCTCATAGTCGATCACCGTTTCGGGGCGGAATTCCACCGTTGCCGAGGTGAAGCCGCCGGGCTTGTAGCCGCGCGCGACGAAGGCATAGATCAGATTGTCGGCGTTCGGCGTCCAGTTGAGCGAGATCTTGCCGGTGACGCGGCCGTCCTTGTGATCGCGATCGAGGTTGGCGACCGGCAGGCCGGTGACCGGGAAGCCCGGGATGCCCGCGCCGATCGCGACGCTGCCCTGGCCGTTGGTGGTGTAATGCGAATAGCGCGCGCCGATATCGAGCGCGAACTGCGGCGTCAGCTTGTACGTCGCCTGTCCGAACGCACCCAGCGTGGTCTTGTGCGTCAGGATGTCGATATCGGTCGGGAAGCCGTTGGACTTCTGCGTGATGTCGACGTCGATCACGTTGCGCTGGAAATAGCCGCCCAGGATCCAGCTCAGCCGGCCATCAGTGGGGGAGATCAGGTTGACCTCCTGCGTCCAGACGCGTTCGCGCACGAACTGGTCGGACGTCGTCACCGGCAGGCGCGCCAGATCGGCGGCGGCATAGCGCGCGGCGTTCGTGCTATCGGCATCGTAGAGGTTGAAGACGCGCTTGTTCTGATAGCCGCTGATCGAGCGCAGCGTCGTGCCGCCGTCGGTTTCGTAGCGCAGCTCCAGCGAGGCCTGCAACGCCCGTTCGTCGTTGCGCGTCGGGCTGTCGTAGTCGAGCTCCCGGATGTCGTTGCGGCGATAGCCGGCATATGCGGAGCCGGTGAACGGGCGATAGGCATAGCCGCCGGTCTCCTTGCCGGCCATCTCGACCTTCAGCAGCGCGCGGAAGGCCTCGACCGGCTGCCACAGCGCGCCGATGCGGCCCGCGATCTCGTCGAGCCGGCCGGGCTTGTTCCCGAGCGGGCCGATGTCGGTGTAGAAGGAGTCGCGCCGGCGATATTTGACCGCGCCGCGCAGCGCGAGCGTCTCTCCGACCGGCAGGTTCAGCGCGCCCTCGCCGCCGAACGCCTGGTAATTGCCCGCGGTCAGCTCCGCATAGCCCTCGGTCGCGCCGAGCACCGGGCTGCGGCTGTTGATGAAGATCGCGCCGCCGGTCGAATTGGAGCCGACGAACGTGCCCTGCGGGCCGCGGAACACCTCGACCGTGCCGAGATCGTAGAAGGAATTGGTGGAGACGATCGGCGGCTGGAACACGCCGTCGACATAGGTGGCGACGCCGTTGGTGACCGAGGGCGAGCCGCTCGCCAGCCCGACGCCGCGGATGTTGACGCTCTGCGTCAGGCCCGCGTCGCTGATCGACAGGGCAGGGGCGGCGGTTTGCAGGTCGTCGAGGCGCTGGACGCCGCGATCCTGAAGCGCATCGCCGCTCAGCGCGGTCGCGGCGGCGGCGATGTCCTGAAGCCGCTCCTCGCGACGCTGTGCGGTGACGATGATGTCGGCGCTGGTCGTGTCGGCTTCCTTGCCGGCCGGCACCTCCTGTGCCCAGGCCGGCGTGACGACCAAGCCGCCGGCGACGCCCGCCAGCAGAACCGCGGACCGAGCCTTCACGAACGCGCGCATCATCATTCCTCCCCCTTGATGCAGATTGTGCCTGCAATCGATTGTCGGGAGGAGATTAGTTATATCACATATCGATTGCAAGCGGTGTCGAATGGTCGTTCGTTGTCAGTGGCTTAGAAGGTATGGAGGCGTCGGGACGCCGCGGCGATGGGCCGGCGAGGTCGCGACTCGCGACGCAGGGGCCGGCGACGATCAGGGAAAGGCAGTGGCGTCAGGAGGGCGGAAGGGTGTTCGATCCCCGATGATCCCACGCCGGCCGAACGAGGTACTGTCCGGAGAAGGACAGGGTGACCCGCAGGCCGGGATGCGTGTTCAGGAATTCGAGCCTGGCGCCCAGTCGTTGTGCGGCAGAGCGAACGATCGGTATGCCGAGGCCGCTTCCCTCGTGGCCTGCGCTGTTGTCGAAACGCAGGAAGCGCTCACCGAGACGCGTCAGCCCGTCCTCGGGCAGACCGGGTCCGTCGTCGGCGACGGATATGCGCACCTCGTGTTCGGAGGCGCCGAAGGATATCGCTACGGTGCCGCCCGGCCGATTGTAGCGGATGGCATTGTCGAGAAGGTTCGACAGGATCTCGAACAGCAATGTGTGATGACTTGCGATCACCACCGTCCCGTCGGCGGCATCCAGATGCACCTCGACCGATGCCTCGATCGCCTGTGCGATGCGCCGCTGGATGACGGCGACGACCAGTTCACGCAGATCGACCTGCTCCAGCGGCGGCGACGTCCCCGCCTCGTCGGCACGCGCGAGAGCGAGCAATTGCGTGACCAAGCGCTCCAGCCGCTCCACGGCATCGGCGATCCCGCCCAGCGCCGTCGCCTCGCCCCGGCGGGCGAGCGCGACCTGTAGCTTGAGCACGGACAGCGGCGTGCGCATCTGATGGGACGCGTCCGCGGTGAACCGCCGGACGCCTGCGGTGGCCGTGTCGAGACGTGCGAGCAGGTGATCGAACGCATCGGCCAAGGGGCGCAATTCCGTGGGTAGCGGACCCGTGTCCAGCGGCGACAGGTCGGGAGCGGCGCGCGTGTCCCGTGAGGAGACCGCATCGCGCAGGCGCGACAGCGGGCGCAGCGACCAGGCGAGGGCGGGACGGATCAGGATCAGCGCAACGCCGACCAGCAGGATCTCTCCCGCGAGCAGCGCGACGATCAGCCGGCGGTGCAGCGCGGCCCGGCCATCCAGCGTCTCCGCCACCTGGACGATGACGGGCGCGTCCACGCGGGGGAGAGATCGTTTGACTTCGGCGATGCGGATCGGCTGATCCCGATAACGGGCGTCGCGAAAGCGCGTCTCGTCGATCGCCAGCGCCGCCATATCGGGGGGCGGAAGGTCGGCATATCCCGTCAGGAGCCGGTCGCCGACCGCCACCCGGTAATAGACGTTGTCGCGCTCGCTGTTCTCCAGCATCCCGAACGCCGCGGGCGGGAGATCCAGGGTCACCTCGCCGCGCTCGACCTGCACGGTTTCGGCGATCGCGCCGAGTGCCCCGCCGAGCACGCGGTCGTTGGTACGGCGGACGACGTCGGCGATCAGGGTGGCGCCCGCCAGCCCAAGCAGCACCGCAAGCCCGAGAAGGGGCACCAGCATCGCCGCCAGCAGGCGCGTTCGCAGCGCGAGCGAGCGCGCTTCAGCCGACATCGAGGAGGTAGCCGACGCCGCGCACCGTGCGGATGGTCGGGCCGTCGGGCGCGAGCTTTCCGCGCAGGCGCGTGATATTCACCTCGATGGCGTTCGGCCCCACGGGTTCGTCGAAGCCGAACACCTCGGACTGGAGCGTGTCGCGGGAGACGATCTGCCCGGCGCGTGCCGCCAGCGCATCGAGCACGCTCCATTCGCGGCGGCGCAGATCCAGAATGCGGGTGCCGACCCGGGCTTCGCCGGTCGAGCGGTTCAACGACAGCGACCCCAGGACGAGTTCCGGCGTGGGATCGCCGCCTCGCCGGCGGCCGAGGGCGCGGATCCGCGCTTCCAGCTCCTCCGGGGCGAACGGTTTGCGCAGATAGTCGTCGGCGCCGAGGTCCAGTCCGCGCACCCGGTCGTCCAGCGCATCGCGTGCGGTGAGCATCAGCACCGGCACCCGCTCGCCCCGGCGGCGCAGCGCCTGGAGAACCTGGAACCCGTCGAGATCGGGCAGGCCCACGTCGAGGATCACGAGCGCATAGGGCTCGCCGGCGATCACGGCCAAAGCGTCGCCACCGGTACAGACGTGATCGATCGCGTGTCCCGCAGCGCGTAGCAGCGCGACGATGCTGCGGGCGAGCGCGGCGTCGTCCTCAACGATCAGGATGCGCATGGCCGGCCTGCGTGAAAGGTGGATGACAGTATTCGCGCATAGTCCATGTCGGATGCTTACCCGAACGTAGAGGCGGGAGGCGAGAGGAGCCGGGACGATGCGTATTCTACTGATGCTTGCGGCGGGGTTCGCAACAGCCATACCGGCAGCGGCGCAGCGCCCTGCGGGTTACCCCCGATCCTATGATGCCCTGGTGTCCGAGGCGCGCGCGGAGCGCGACGTCCGTATCTACGGCAACGCCGACGCCGCGGCGATGGCGCCCGTGATGGCGGTGTTCCACCGCACCTTTCCCGGTGTTCGCGTCCGTTACGACGATCTGGAATCGCGCGAGATCTACCGTCGCGTCGTGGCGGAGACGCGCGCAGGCCGTCCCGTTGCCGACATGGTCTGGTCGTCAGCGATGGACTTGCAGGCCAAGCTGATCAACGACGGCTATGCGCAGGCCTATGCCAGCCCCGAGAAGCCGTCGCTGCCGGCCGCCGCGGTGTGGAAGAACATGGGCTATGGCGTCACCGCGGAGCCGGTCGCGTTCGTCTATAACAGGCGAGCGATCGCGTCGGCGCATGTGCCCCGCACGCATGAGGCGTTCGAGCGCCTGCTGCGCGAGGGGCGTACCGCCCTCACCGGGCGGGTCGCCACCTACGATCCCGCGGTCTCGAACGTGGGCTACATGTTTCTGGCCGAGGATTACGCGATCACGCGCGACACGCGCTCGCTGATCCGGGCGCTGGCGGCGACGCGACCGCTGTTGTCGCACACCACGGGGCCGATGCTGGATGCCGTCGCGGACGGCCGGGCCGTCATCGCCTATAACGTCGTCGGACCCTATGCGCTGGTCCGCAGCCGGCGCGACCCTCGGATCGGCGTGGTGTTTCCGCGCGACTATACCATCGTCGCCTCGCGCGTCGCCTTCATCCCGCGCACTGCGGCGCACCCGGCCTCGGCAAAGCTGTTCCTCGACTTCCTCCTCTCGCGCACCGGGCAGACGCTGCTCGCGCGCCAGTGGTTGCTGCCCGTGCGGGGCGACGTGCGGGCGCCGCGCCTGTCGTCCGCACAGACGCGGCCGATCCGGGTCGGCCCGCAGCTTCTCGTCAATCTCGACACGATCAAGCGCCGGCGGTTCCTGACCGACTGGCGCGCCATTCTCGCCGAAGGGGCCGAACGCCAATGACCTTCCTGAAGACCGGTTGCGCGCTGATGGCGATCGCCGTCGCTACACCTGCGCTTGCGCAGACACCCTCGCAGGAGGATCTCGGTGCCATCGTCCGCGCGCAGGCGGCGGAGATCGCCGCCCTTCGCGCGCGACTGGATCGGCTGGAGGCGCAGCGGCTCGCAGCGGACGCCGCGATACCGGCGCCCGCGTCCACGTCCGCGGCCAGTCCGCCGGTACAGGTCGCGCAGACGGAGCGTCCGCCGCTCGTCACCGCCCCGTTCGCGCCGCAGCTGGTGCCGCCCGGCCCGGCCGAGCGCGACGTGGCACGGGCGCGCGAGGCGAACGCCGCCGGCGTCACGACGGAATGGGGGGCCGGGCTGCCGGTGTTCCACTCGGCCGACGGGATCTACACCTTCAAGCCGCGCGGCCGCATCCTCACCGATGTGAGTTCGACCTTCGGGTCCGGGTACGACGGGCGCAACATCACCACCACGGGGATGCGGGCGCTCCGCCTCGGCATCGAGGGGGGTGTCGCTTCGCACTTCTTCTACCAGTTCGAGATCGATTTTTCGGAGAACGAGACGGACGTGGTCACCGCCTTTCTGGGGTGGCGCAACCGGATCGCGCCCGGCCTCGACTATGACGTGCGCGCCGGCCACCTGTTCAACGATCGCGGGTTCGAAGGCTCGACCGGGTCGGATTCGACGCCCTTCCTGGAACGAACCGTCGTGGCGACGGCGATCATTCCGCAACGCGCTTTCTATGGCATCGGCATCATGCCGCGCCTGTTCTGGAAGACGGGACACGCGTCGCTGACCCTCACCGGCGACCGGGTGGACGGCAACCAGGCGGTCAGCGACAGCCGCACCGTCCTGGCGCGCGCGCACTGGAACCCGATCAAGGACGACAACAAGGTCCTGCACCTGGGCCTCTGGGGCTTCGACGAGGCGCTGTCCTCCGCCGCCACGACGCTGACCCGCAACACGGTGATCGGCGGGCGGTTCAACGGTGCGCTCAGGGTCGGCACGGGACCGCTGACGGGCGGCACGGGCACGACCGGCTACGGCGCCGAGGTGGGCGGCTACATCGGTCCGGCGTGGCTGATGGGGGAGGCGGGGCAGCGCCATGCCCGCCTCGACGCAGGCCGTCCCGACTTCGTCAGCACGGCATGGAGCCTGTCGGGCGGCTGGTTCCTGACGGGCGACCTGCCACCCTATAATCCGCGTCTCGGCAGCTTCGGCCAGCCGCGCGTGCTCAGGCCGATCTTCGATGGCGGACCGGGCGCGATCGAGCTGACCGCCCGCTATGAGAATCTCGACTACAGCGACCTGCTCACCGGCGGGCGCGGCTGGGCGGCGACCGCGGGCGTCAACTGGTATCTCAACAGTTTCACCCGGCTTCAGCTGAACGCGATCCACTGGAAGACCGATAATCGCGCCGGACCCTATGTCAGTCCCGATGACGGGCAGACCGTCAGCACGCGCGTCGCCGTCACCTTCTGATCCGACCCGAGGACGCCTTTCCATGAACCTTGCCCTGCTCGGCTTCCTGATGGTCGCCACCTTCATGACGCTTATCATGACCAAGCGGATGACCCCGCTGGTCGCGCTGATCGTCGTGCCCACCGCCTTCGCGCTCCTCGCCGGCTTCGCCTCCGGGCTGGGCGGCATGATGATCGACGGGATCAAGAACCTCGCGCCCACCGGCGTGATGCTGCTGTTCGCGATCCTGTTCTTCTCCACCATGACCGACACCGGCCTGTTCGATCCGCTGGTCAACCGGCTGTTGCGGGTGGTGCACGGCGATCCGCTGCGCATCCTGATCGGCACCGTGGTCCTGTGCGCCCTCGTCAGCCTCGATGGCGATGGATCGACGACGTACATCATCACGATCGCCGCGCTGCTGCCGCTTTACAAGCGCTACGACATGAACCGGCTGTATCTGTGCTGCCTGCTGATGACGACCAGCGGCATCATGAACCTGACGCCGTGGGGTGGCCCGACCGCGCGCGCGGCGAGCGCGCTCAAACTCGACCCCGCGACGCTGTTCCTGCCGCTGATCCCCGGCATGATCGCCGGACTGTTCGGCCTGATCGCCCTCGCCGTCTATTTCGGGCGAAAGGAACGCCGGCGGATCGGCCATGTGAAGACCAACGAGCCGGTGGCGTTCACCGGCATGGCGGTGTCGCAATTCCCCGAGGCGCGCCGTCCGCATCTGCGCTGGATCAACGCGGCGCTCACGATCGCGCTGCTTGCCGGGCTGGTGCTGGGCATCCTGCCGCTGTCGGTGCTGATGATGCTGGCCTTCGCGATCGCGATGATCGTGAACTATCCGCAGGTTGCCGAGCAGAAGGAGCGGATCGCGGCGCATGCCGGCAACGTCCTGTCGGTGGTGTCGCTGATCTTCGCCGCGGGCATCTTCACCGGTATCCTGTCGGGCACCGGCATGGTGGAGGCGATGAGCCAGGAGGTGGTGGGCCTGATCCCGCCGGTGCTGGGGCCGTACATGGCACCGATCACCGCCGCGCTCAGCCTGCCGTTCACCTTCTTCATCTCCAACGATGCCTTCTACTTCGGCATGTTGCCGATCCTGGCCCAGGCAGGCGCGCACTATGGGGTCGAGCCGATGGCGATCGCGCGGGCCTCGCTGATGGGGCAGCCGGTGCACCTGCTCAGCCCGCTGGTGCCCTCCACCTATCTGCTGGTCAGCCTGGCGGGTATCGACCTGGCCGATCATCAGCGCTTCACGCTGGTGCCCGCGGCGGCGGTGTGCGCGGTGATGACGATCGTCGGCATGCTCGTGCTCGCCTTCCCGCTGGTCGGCTGATCCGATGAACGATCTGTGGCAGCATATCGTCGCCGACTTCTCGACCATCGGCTCGCCCTCCGCGCTGGCCGCCTTCGCGCAGGTGGTGACGATCGACGTCATGCTCGCCGCCGACAACGCCATCGTGGTGGGTGCGCTGGCGGCGGGGCTGCCGTCGGCGATGCGGCGCAAGGTGATCCTGATCGGCGTGGCGGCAGCGCTGGTGCTGCGCGTCGCCTTTGCGCTGATCGTCACCCAGCTGCTCCAGCTCGTCGGGCTGGTGTTCGCCGGCGGCCTGCTCCTGCTATGGGTGGCGTGGAAGATGTGGCGCGAGCTGCGCGCGGATGCGGCCGAGGGCGGACACGAACCCGTGGCCGACGCGGCGCCGCGGCGCTTCTGGGCGGCGGCCTGGGCGGTGGCGGTGGCCGACGTGTCGATGAGCCTCGACAACGTGCTGGCGGTCGCCGGCGCGGCGCGCGACCATCCCGGTATCCTGGCGGTCGGGCTGATCCTGTCGGTCGCGCTGATGGGGCTGGCCGCCAACGTGCTGGCACGCGTGATCGAGCGCTATCGCTGGCTCGCCTATGTCGGCCTGCTCGTCATCCTCTACGTCGCCGCGCGGATGATCTGGGAAGGCCTGACTGATCCGGCGCGCGGCGTGCTGGGGCTGTTGGGATGAGGCTCGCCGGCGCGGCCGCGTGCGCCACCACGGCGGCGTCCGCCTGATGGCGTGGCGGCAGGGAGACGGCGACGCCGCCCGGGTCGCGATGCGCTTCGTGGCGGCGGTGGCGGTCGGCGCGCTCGGCGGCGCGATGTTCGCCGGCATCGGCGCGCCATTGCCCTGGGTGCTGGGTTCCATGGCGGCGTGCGCGGTGGCCAGCATCGTCGGTGCGCCGATCGCCGCGGGCGCCGCCACGCGGCGGCCGATGGCGGCGGTGATCGGCGTGGTGCTGGGCAGTTCCTTCCACCCCGGCCTGTTCGCCGCGGCGCGCGACTGGTGGCTGCCGCTTGCGCTGCTGCCCGTGTTCCTCGGCGTGGCGGCGTTGCTCTGCGTCACCTGGTTCCGCCGGGTTGCGGGTTTCGATCCCGCCACCGCCTATTTCGCCGGCATGCCCGGGGGCATCGCGGAAATGGTGCTGATGGGCGGCGAGCGCGGCGCGGACGAGCGCACGGTGGGGCTGATCCACGCCGCGCGCATCTTCCTGGTGGTGTTCGCCCTCCCGTTCGTGATCCGCCACTTTCACCCGCCCGTCGCCATCCCGGCGCCGGTTTCCATCGCTGGCAGCGCGCTGTGGCCAGATGCCGCGCTGCTCCTGTGGGGCGGCGGCAGTATCGCTACGGGGCTGCTGATCGGCCGCCTGCTGCGCCTGCCGGCCTGGCACCTGATGGGACCGCTCGCCGTCAGCGCGGTGCTGCACGCGACGGGCATCACCGACTTTCGCGTGCCCGTCTGGCTGCTCGCCGCGGCGCAGGTGGGGCTGGGCGCCACCATCGGCTGCCGCTTCGCCGGCTTGACGCTGCGCGCGTTCGCGCGCGTGCTGGCGCTGGCCGCCGGATCGACGCTGATCCTGCTGGCGCTCACCTTCGCCTTCGCCGCGCTGATCGGTCGGTGGACCGGGCTCGACATCGCGCTTGTCGCGCTCGCCTATTCGCCCGGCGGGCTGGCCGAGATGAGCATGGTCGCGCTCAGCCTCGCGCTCGAACCCGGCGTGGTCATCGTCCACCATCTCGCCCGCGTCGTGCTCGTCCTCGTCGTCGCCCCGCTCGTCTTCCGACCATCTCGTCAGGACCCTGCATCATGATCCGCAAGCCGCTTCCGCTCGTCCTTCTTCCCGCCATGGGCTGCGACGGGCAGCTCTGGGCGCGGCAGGTGCTCGACCTCGGCGACATCGCCCATCCCGAGCTGGGCGATCTCACCGTCGACGATACGCTGGCGGCGATGGCGGCGCGGGTGCTGGCCCATGCCCCGCCGCGCTTCGCCGTGGCGGGCGTGAGCCTGGGCGGCTATGTCGCGCTCGAGATGATCCGCCAGGCCCCGGAGCGCATCGATCGCCTGGCATTGTTCGCCACGCGTGCCACCATGCAGCTGCGCCCGCGCACGGTCGGGGAACAGGGCCTGCTCGCCACCGCGCCGCTCGCCGATCCTGCGTTGAGCGCGAACATCAGCGGCCCGGTGCAGGCGATGGCGGAGCGGGTCGGCGCGGCGGTGTTCGAACGGCAGCAGCGCGCCCTGCTCGCCCGGCCGGACATCGCCCCCGCCATCGATGCGGTGGCCGTGCCCACGCTGGTGGCGGTCGGCGATCGCGACCGGATCTGCCTGCCCGACGATGCGCGAGCGCTGGCCGACCGCATCACGGACGCGCGCTTCCACATGCTGCACAGCTGCGGCCATCTCGCGCCGATGGAACGACCCGGGGAAGTCACCATGCTGCTGCGTGCATGGCTGCAGGACGGCACGGGCGCCCCCCGCGGTGTGTCGTCCGGCGTTCGCCGGCCACGCTGACGCCTGCGCCGATTGCCGACGGGCGGCAGTGATTCGTCGGGCCTTCGCCGTCACGACCGAAGCGGGGACGACCACGGCCCGAATGCCGGCGGATCGTTACCCGTGTATCGTCCGCGATCTCGTTCGTCTCTTCAGGTGAGCCTGGAGGAAAGGCGTAAGTGTCTGAAAAGAAATGGTGCTGCCGGTGAGGATTGAACTCACGACCTCAGCCTTACCAAGGATGCGCTCTACCACTGAGCTACGGCAGCACTCACCACCTTCGCGGCGGGAGCGGGCCTAAGAGACGAGGTGGGCGTGATTGTCAAGGCGGATCGCGCGCGGTAGCGAGCAAAAACGATGAGCGACCGGGACGAACGGGCCGAGCGACTGGCCGCACAGTTGCGCGAGAATCTCAGGCGGCGGAAGGCGCAGGCCCGTGCCGCCGCGGCGGACGACGAACCCGTCAGACGTCCGCCACCGCATAATGACCCAGACTGAAGGCGGCGGCGATCCCGGCCCAGGTGCCGAGCGACGCCGCGCCCATCAGCCCGGCGAATCCGGCCAGGATCAACGCGTGACGGGCGAACACCTTGATGCGAGCCATGCTGCGTCCTCCGCGCCCAGCGCCGGCGACAATTCCGCGGCGACCCGGGCGTGATAGGCATTGAGCCATGACAGCTCGTAGTCGGTCAAGAGGCCGACCTCGATCAGGTCGCGGTCGATCGGCGCCAGCGTCAGCGTCTCGAACGCCAGCATGACCGCCTCGCCGCCGGCGATCGCGCGCTCTACCACCAGCAGCAGGTTCTCGATGCGGATGCCGTATTCGCCCGCCTTGTAATAGCCGGGCTCGTTGGAGAGGATCATGCCGGGCAGCAGCGGCTCGGCCGGGGCGGGGCCGCCATAGGTCGGCTTGGCGATCCGCGCCGGACCTTCGTGGACCGACAGGAAGCTGCCGACGCCATGCCCGGTGCCATGCGCGAAATCGAGCCCGGCCTGCCACAGCGGCGCGCGGGCGAAGGCGTCGAGCTGCGCGCCGCAGGTTCCGCGCGGGAAGATCGCGGTGGCGAGCGCGATATGCCCCTTGAGCACGCGGGTGAAGCGATCGCGCATCTCCGCAGTGGGGGTGCCGATCGGCACGACGCGGGTCACGTCGGTGGTGCCGTCCTGATACTGGCCGCCCGAATCGATCAGGTAGAGCTGGCCGCGCTCGATCGGCAGGCTTGACGCCTCGGTGACGTGGTAATGCGGGATCGCGCCGTGCGGGCCGGTGGCGGAGATGGCGTCGAAGCTCAGGTCCTTGAGCATGCCCGTCTCTTCGCGGAAGGCGTGAAGGCGCGCGGCGGCGGACAATTCGGTCTGCCCGCCTTTCGGCGCCTCGTCGGCGATCCAGCGCAGGAAGCGCGACAATGCCGCGCCGTCGCGTGTCGAGGCGGCACGGTGGCCGGCGATCTCGACCGGATTCTTGGTCGCCTTGGCCAGCACCACCGGGTCGCGCAGCGCCAGCGCGGAGCCGCCGGCCTGCTCGACGCGATCGAAGATCGCGGACACCGCGAAGCCGGGGTCGATCGCGACGCGCTTGCCGGCCAGCGTCGCCAGCGCGGGCGCAAACGCGGCGCGATCGTGGACGCGCACCGCATTGCCGAGGTGCTCGGCGACCTCGGGGGTCATCTTCTCGGGCGCGACGAACAGGTCGGCGGTGCCGTCGGCATGGACGATCGTATAGGCGAGCGCGACGGGTGTGCGTGCCACATCGGCGCCGCGCACGTTGAGCAGCCAGGCGATCGAATCGAGCGCGGCGATGACGGTGGCGTCGGCGCCCACCTCGCCCAGCCAGTCGGCGACCTCGGCGCGCTTGGCGGCCGACGCGCGGCCGGCGACCGCGTCCGGCTGGACGGTCAGGACGGCGTCGGACGGGGCGGGGCGGTCGGGCCAGATCGCATCGACCGGATTGGCATCGACCGGGACCAGCGTCGCGCCGACGCGGGCGAGCGCGGTGCGCGCTTCCTCGACCCAGGCGCGGGTGTGGAGCCAGGGGTCGTAACCGATGCGCGCGCCGTCCGCGGCATGGTCGCCCAGCCAGGCCGCGACGCTGGTGTCGGGAACGCCGACGAACTGCCAATCGTCGCCGGACACCTGTTCGCGCACCTGGAGCGTGTAGCGGCCGTCGGTGAAGATTGCCGCCTCCTGCGGCAGCACGACGGCGGTGCCGGCCGAGCCCTGGAATCCGGTGAGCCAAGCGAGCCGCTGCGCATAGGCGCCGACATATTCGCTCATATGCTCGTCGGTGAGCGGGACGACGAAGCCGTCGAGCCGGTCGCGGGACAGCTGGTCGCGAAGGGCGGCGAGGCGGGCGGAATGGGTCGACATGGGGGTTCCGTGATCCAGAGGTCGTCGCCCTCACCCTTCCGGCGCTTCGCGCCTCCCTCCCTCTCCCGCCGGGAGAGGGAAGGGGCCTGCCCGGCGCAGCCGGGTGGGAAGGGTGAGGGCGACCTTCTACCCGTCTGCTGCCACAACCACGCCATCCCCACCAGCCTTGACCCGATCGGCCCACCTGTCATCATGCCGTCACGCCGCTGCGCGAGAGGCGGCGTGCAAGTAACGGAAAGGGGGACGTCCACACGTGTTCCATCCCGACCTGATCCGGCATCCGGACAGCTGCCCCACGTTGGTGCTGAATGCCGATTATACGCCGCTGTCCTATTACCCGCTCAGCATCTGGCCGTGGCAGACGGCGGTGAAGGCGGTGTTCCTCGACCGTGTCGACATCGTCGCGCATTACGAGCGCGAGGTGCGCAGCCCGACGCGCACGATGCAGCTGCCCTCGGTCATCGCGCTGAAGCAGTTCGTGAAGCCATCGCAATTCCCCGCCTTCACGCGGTTCAACCTGTTCCTGCGCGATACCTTCGCCTGCCAATATTGCGGCAGCGCCACGCGCGAGCTGACGTTCGACCATGTCATCCCGCGCGCGCAGGGCGGGCGCACGACATGGGAGAATGTCGTCACCGCCTGTGCGCCGTGCAACCTGAAGAAGGGCGGGCGCACCCCGCGCCAGGCGCATATGCCGCTGTCGATCGAGCCGATCCGCCCGACCAGCTGGCAGCTCCAGGAACATGGCCGCCGCTTCCCGCCGAATTATCTGCATGCGACGTGGCACGACTGGCTCTACTGGGACGTCGAACTCGAAGCGTAGAAAAGGGCGACACGGGCATGAGAATGGCGATGATGGCGGCGGGCGCGATGGCGCTGGCCGCATGCTCGGGTGGCGGATCGGAGGTGCCGGAGGCGAACGAGGAGGTGCTGGCCAATTACGTGCCGCCCTTCGTGATGTCGCGGCTGGACTTCGGCGGCGTGGTGGAGCGGCGCTTCCGCCGGCTGGACGTCAATGCCGACGACAAATTGACGCGCAACGAGCTGCCCAAGAGGTTGCAGGGCCGGTTCGAGGAGATCGACCGCGACAGGAACGGCTCGATTTCCAACGACGAGTGGAGTGCGTGGATGCTGGCGCGATTCGACGCGCAGGACGCCAATCACGACGGCAACGTGACCAGCGACGAACGCGAGCGCGCGCGCGAGTTGCAGGAGACGGACCTGCCGACGCCGGCGGACGAGCCGGCGGGGAATGCGAAGTAGCGGCGGGCCGTACCTTCGTTCGTCATGCCGGGCTTGTCCCGGCATCCAGCGTCCCACGCGCCTCACCGGATCCGGTGCGCGGAACCCTGGACCCCGGAACAAGTCCGGGGTGACGTGTCGGCCGTTGGGTCTGCCAACTCTCCCGTTCCCCGGCGAAGGCCGGGGTCCAGTGGGGAGTGGTTCGATAGTTCGCGGCTGGCTCGATACTGGGTCCCGGCCTGCGCCGGGGAACAGAGCGCTCACAATCGTTCGCACCTGACGTGCACGTCCGGTTGACCGCGCCGCTGTTGCGGCGCAGCAATGCGCGTCATGAGCACGCTGCCCCCGATCACCAACAATCCCGATGTCCGCTATCTCGGCCGCGTGCTGGGCGATGTGATCCGTGCCTATGGCGGCGACAAATTGTACGAGCGGACCGAGGCGATCCGTTCCGCCTCCGTGGAGCGTCACCGCGGCAACCACGAGGCGCGGCCCGATGCGGAACTGGGTACACTAGATCTGGACGAGACGCTGGATTTCGTCCGCGGCTTCATGCTGTTCTCGATGCTGGCCAATCTGGCCGAGGACCGGCAGGGGATCGCCGCGGAGGAGGGGGCGGATCTCGCCGCCGCGCTGGCGCGGCTGGAGAAGGCCGGCGTCGGACACGATCAGGTGCTGGCGCTGCTGGGCGAGGGGCTGATCGCGCCCGTCCTGACCGCGCACCCGACCGAGGTCCGGCGCAAGAGCATGATCGACCACCGCAACCGCATCGCGCAGCTGATGGCGATGCGCGATCGCGGGGTGGAGGCGACGCCGGACGGCGATCAGGTGGACGAGGCGATCGTGCGGCAGGTCGCGCTGCTGTGGCAGACGCGCGTGCTGCGGCGCGAGCGGCTGTACGTGGTCGACGAGGTGGATACCGCGCTCAGCTATCTGCGCGACGTGTTCCTGCCGGTCATCCCGGCGCTGTACCAGCGCTGGGACCGCGCGATGGGGGAGCGGGTGCCGGCGTTCCTGCGGCCCGGAAGCTGGATCGGCGGCGACCGCGACGGCAATCCCTTCGTTACCGCGGATTCGCTGCGCACCGCACTCGGCAAGGCGGCGCAGGCGGTGCTGGGCTATTATATGGACCAGCTGCACGCGATGGGGGCGGAGCTGTCGATCTCCGCCGGCCATGCGACGGTGGATGCGGGCGTGCTGGCGCTGGCCGACGCGAGCGGCGACGTGGCGGAAAGCCGCAGCGACGAGCCGTATCGCCGCGCGCTGTCGGGCATCTACGCGCGCGTCGCGGCCACCTATGCGAAGCTGACCGGGCAGGCCGCGCCGCGTCCCGGCCATCTGACCGGCGAACCCTATACCGATCCCGTCGCGCTGCGCGCCGACCTGAAGACGATCGCGCGCGCGCTGTCGGTCGATGGTGACGGGCTACTGGGCACCGGCGGCGCGATCGGGCGGCTGATCCGCGCGGTCGAGGTGTTCGGCTTCCACCTTGCCACGCTGGATCTCAGGCAGAACAGCGCGGTGCATGAGAAGGTGGTGGCGGAGATGCTGGCCAAGGCCGGCGTGCGCGACGATTACACCGCGCTGGACGAAGGGCAGCGCGTCATGCTGTTGCGCCAGGAACTGGCCACGCCACGCCCGCTGACCAGCCGGTTCGCCACCTATTCGGAGGAGACCGCGTCCGAGCTGGCGATCGTCCAGGCGGCGGCGGACGCGCATGCCGCCTACGGCCCGGCGTGCATCCGGCAATATATCGTCTCGATGACGAAGTCGGTGTCGGACCTGCTGGAGGTCCACCTGCTGCTCAAGGAAGTCGGCCTCTACCACCCCGCCAACGGCGAGAAGGCGCGCGCCGCGGTGATGGCGGTGCCGCTGTTCGAGACGATCGAGGATCTGGAGGCCGCGCCCGAGATCATGACCGAATGGTTCGCCATCCCGGAGGTGCGCGGCATCGCGCGCCAGCGCGGGCATCAGGAGGTGATGATCGGCTATTCGGACAGCAACAAGGATGGCGGCTACCTCACGTCGACGTGGCAGCTGTCGCGCGCCTCGACCGCGCTGAAGCCGGTGTTCGAGGCGGCGGGCGTCGGCATGCAGCTGTTCCACGGCCGCGGCGGCGCGGTGGGGCGCGGCGGCGGCAGCAGCTTCGCCGCGATCCGCGCGCAGCCGCCCGGCACGGTGCAGGGCCGCATCCGCATCACCGAACAGGGCGAGGTGATCGCGGGCAAATACGGCACGCGCGAGAGTGCGACGACCAATCTGGAGGCGATGGCGTCCGCCACCCTGCTCGCCAGCCTGGAGCCGGCGCATCTGTCGAACGGCGACAATGCCACCTTCGCGGCGGCGATGGACCGGCTGTCCGACGCCGCGTTCCGCGCCTATCGCGGGCTGGTGTACGAAACGGAGGGGTTCCGCACCTTCTTCCGCCAGATGACGCCGATCGCGGAGATTGCGGGGCTGAAGATCGGCAGCCGTCCGGCGAGCCGCAAGCAATCCGACGCGATCGAGGATCTGCGCGCCATCCCCTGGGTGTTCAGCTGGGCGCAGGCGCGCGTGATGCTGCCGGGCTGGTACGGCGTGGGGCAGGCGATCGCGGGGTTCGAGGATCGCGCGCTGCTGAAGGACATGGCGCAGGGCTGGCCGCTGTTCGCGGCGACGCTGGCGAACATGGAGATGGTGCTCGCGAAGTCCGACATGGGGATCGCCGAGCGCTACGCCGGGCTGGTCGAGGATGCGGCGTTGCGCGATCAGGTGTTCGGCCGCATCCGCGACGGCTGGCGGCAGACGCACGACGGGCTGCTGGAGGTGACCGGGCAGGCGCACCTGCTGGAGAAGCATGCCGCGCTGGACGCGTCGATCCGGCTGCGGCTACCGTATATCGAGCCGCTCAACCTGCTCCAGATCGAGCTGATGAAGCGCCACCGCGCCGGCGAGGACGACGAGCGCGTGCGGCACGGCATCCTGCTGTCGATCAACGCGATCGCGACCGCGCTGCGCAATTCGGGGTGAGGCGGTGGTAGGTCGGCTCTTGCGGACATGATCGTGACGTTTGCGGATGCCTTTCCTGTTCCCCGGGGCAGGCCGGGGTCCAGGATCGGTCGGCTCGTGAGATGCTGAAACCGCTCCCAACTGGATCCCGGCCTGCGCCGGGAAACAGGAGAGACCGGGACGTCGGTCACGCCGTCACGACGGGCCGATCGTAGTTCTTCGCATAGGCGTTTTCGACGCCGGTGAGAATTTCGACGATGTCGAAATAGCGATCCCAGAAGGCGGTTTCGCGCAGATCCTCGACCAGCAGTTCGTAGGCATGGTGATCCGCCGCGTCCCACATCCAGATGTCGGTGACGCGGGTCGAATAGAATTCGACGTCGAAGAAGCGCAAGGCCACGGTCGCGGCGTGCTTCTTCAGAAGCGGCGTGAATTACTCGGCGAGCAGTTCGAACCGTCGATCCACCGAAAAGCCGAGCCATTCGGGCGAGGTCTTGACCAGCATGAACACGGTCAGGGCGGGTTCGAAGGGTGTCGGTACGTTCGTCATCGTTCATCCTTGCATCATGGTCTGCGATGCCTAGAATGTGAGCAGAACCTCACTATTGGCTACTCGCATTCGCCCGATGCCGGATACCGCCGCCCAGCAGCGCCCACGCCCGCGCAAGGTGCCGCGGCAGGCGCGGTCCGCGGAGACGGTACGCGCGATCGTCGAGGCGGCGGCTTGCATTCTGGAGCAGGTGGGACTCGGCGAGTTCACGACCAACATCGTGGCGGAGCGCGCCGGGGTCAGCATCGGTTCGCTCTACCAGTATTTCCCGGGCAAGGAGGCATTGATCGGGGCGCTGATCGTCCGTGAGACGTCGCTGCTGATCGCGGAATGGGAAACGGCGCTGGCGATCGCGGACGGTCGACGCGCGCTGGCGGCGCTGATCGCGTCGGCGGTGGCACACCAGCTGCGGCGGCCGACGCTGGCGCGGCTGCTGGATGTCGAGGAAGCGCGATTGCCGTTCGATGCGGACACGCAACGCGTCACCGCGCGGCTGCGCGCGATCCTGCTGGCCGTTCTGGTGCGTGCCGATCTTCCCCCGCAGCCCGACCCCGAGATCGCGGCGCAGGACGTGCTGGCGATCGTCAAGGGGATGGTCGATGCCGCCGGAGAATGCGGGGAGCAGGATCGGGAGCGGCTAAGCCGGCGCGTGGGCCGGGCCGTTTTCGGCTATCTCGATGCCGCGGTTTAGACCCTGGCGCGCGCTCACCCCTCCAGCGACTTCGATGCCTGTTCGAACAAATCCTTGCTGATCCCCGGCGCCGACACGATCCGCTCCAGCTGCGCGCGCATCAGCGCGGCGCGGGTCGGGTCGAAGCGGCGCCAGCGGCCGAGCGGAGGCAGCAGCTTCGCCGCGGTCTGCGGATTGAGTGCGTCGAGCGCCAGCAGCTGGTCGGCGAGCCAGACATAGCCCGCGCCTCCCGCGGCATGGAAGGCGCGCTGGTTGACCCCGAACGCGCCCACCAGCGCGCGCGCGCGATTGGGGTTGGCGAGCGTGAAATCGGGATGACCGGCCAGTTCGGCCACCAGCTGCGGCGTGTCGGCGCGGGTCGACAGCGCCTGCGTCTGGAACCATTTGTCGAGCACCAGCGCGTTGCCGGCGTGGCGATGGTAGAAGATGTCGAGCGCGGCGTCGCGCTGGGGCGAGGTGCCGCCCGCCAGCGCGGTCAGCGCGCCCTGACGATCGGTCATATTGTCCGCCGCCTCGAACTGCGCATAGGCCAGCGCGGCTGCATCCGAGGCGCCCGAGGCGGTGACATAGCCGAGCGCGACGTTGCGCAGCCGGCGCACGCCCTTGTCCTGCGGCGTATAGGCATAGGGGCGGATCGTCGCGGGATCGCAGGCGGCGCGCCAGCGCGCGTCGAGCGCGCGCGCCAGATCGCGGCGCAATGCCTCGCGCGCCTGGAAGATCGCCTCCGGATCGACGAGGCTCAACTGGTCGCCGATGAAGCTCTCCGCGGGCAGCAGCACCGCCTCCGCGACGAACGCGCGGTCGAGGGTGGTATCGTCCAGCGTGTCCGCCACCGCGGCGATGACGGGGGCATGGTCCGCCTCGCCCTCGACGGTCGCGGCCACCAAGGTGTCGAGCATCAGCTGCTGCATCGCTTCATAGCGAGCGAAGGGATCGTCGTCGTGCCGCGCGAGGAAGGCGAGATCGGCGGCGGAGCGGTCGCTCTCGACGATGACGGGGGCGGAGAAGCCGCGATTGAGCGACACGATCGGGCGCTCGGTCACCGCCTCGAAGGTGATGCTGGCGGCGGTGTCGGACAGGATCACCAGTTGCTCGTCGCCCAGCGGCTGCCCGGTCTCCGCGCCGAACAGCCGTAGCTTCAGCGGTAGGACCTGTGGCGACTTGCCGGTCTGGCCCGGCGTGTCGGGCACCTTCTGCGCCAGATTGAGCGTCGCGCGGCCCCCCGCGGGTTCATGCATCAGCGTGGCGGAGACGCGCGGCGTGCCCGCCTGCGCATACCACAAGCGGAATTGCGACAGGTCGATGTCGCCCGCTTCCTCCATGCACGCCACGAAATCCTCGCAGGTGGCGGCGGTGCCGTCGAACCGCTCGAAATACAGGTCGGTGGCGGCGCGGAAGCGCTGCGGACCCAGCATCGTCGCCATCATGCGGATCAGCTCCGCGCCCTTGTTATAGATGGTGGCGGTGTAGAAATTGCTGATCTCGATATAGCTTTCCGGGCGCACCGGACGCGCGAGCGGGCCGGAATCCTCCGGGAACTGCGCCGCGCGCAGGGCACGAACGTCCTCGATCCGGCGCACCGCGGGCGATCCCTGGTCGGCGGAGAAGCCCTGATCGCGATAGACGGTGAAGCCTTCCTTGAGGGAAAGCTGGAACCAGTCGCGGCAGGTGATACGATTGCCCGACCAATTGTGGAAATATTCGTGCGCGACCACCGCGGCGATCGCGTCGTAATCGTAATCGGTCGCGGTATCGGGGTCGGCGAGGATGTAGCGGCTGTTGAAGATGTTCAGCCCCTTGTTCTCCATCGCGCCGAAGTTGAAATCGTCCACCGCGACGATGTTGAACACGTCGAGGTCATACTCGCGGCCATAGACGCGCTCGTCCCACGCCATCGACAGCTTCAGCGCGGCGAGCGCATGGTCGGTCTTGGGCACGTCGGCCGCGCGCACCCAGATGCCCAGCTCCACGGTGCGGCCCGAGCGGGTGACGAACGTGTCGCGGTTGACCGCCAGATCGCCCGCGACCAGCGCGAAGAGGTAGGACGGCTTGGGCCAGGGATCGTGCCACTCCGCCCAGTGCGTGCCGTCGGCATTGTCGCCCTTCGCGATCGGATCGCCGTTGGCGAGCAGGACCGGGAAGCGCGCTTTGTCGGCGGTCATGCGGACGCGATAGGTGGCGAGCACGTCGGGGCGATCGGGAAACCAGGTGATGCGGCGGAACCCCTCCGCCTCGCATTGCGTGCACAGATTGCCGCCCGAGGCATAGAGCCCCATCAGCTGGGTATTGCGGTCGGGCGCGATCTCCACCTCGGTTTCGACGACATGCGCGTCGCCGGTGAGCGGGATGACCAGCTGCTCGCCGTCGAGCGTCCAGTCGTTGACCGCGACGCCATCGACCGTGACCGACAGCGGCGCTTGTCCCGCACCGTCGAGCCGCAGCGGAGCGGCGTGCGCGCCGTTGCGGGTCACCTCCAGCCGCGCGCGCACCCGCGTCGCGGACGGATCGAGCGCGAGGTCCAGGGCCACCTGCGGCACCAGCCACGGCGGCGGCGCATAGTCGCTGCGGCGCGTGACGGCGGGAAGGGCGGGAGTGGAGCGAGCATCGGCCATCAGGGGAGTATAGCCGGGGAGGGCGTTGGTTCCATGGGGGAGTTGCGAGTGGCAACGTCACCCCGGCCTTGAGCCGGGGTCCCGCTTCTGCTGCGGCCGGGAGAAAAAGCGGGACCCCGGCTCAAGGCCGGGGTGACGGTAAGTGAGCAATTCCGTTTCGCCTGATACCGTTCTACGACACGGCGATGATGCGTATCCTGTCGCTTGCCCTCGCCGCCATCGCGGTGGTTGCCGCTCCGCTCGCCGCCCAGACCGTCCCGCTGCCCGCCGACCAGGCGGCGATGAAGGCGCATGTCATGTTCCTCGCCTCCGATGCGATGCGCGGGCGCGAGGCGGGGAGCGGCGAGTTCGACATCGCCGCGCAATATGTCGCCGCGCAATTCTATGCCGCCGGGCTGCGCCCGATGGGGGATGACGGTGGCTATCTCCAGGCGGTGAAGCTGCTCGGCTACAAGGCCGCTGGCGAGGGGACACTGACCTGGACGCCAGCGGGTGGCACGGCGCGCGCGCTGGCGTTCGGCAGCGACTACGTGCCCGCCGCCGATCCTGCCGCGAAGACGACGCACGCATCGGCGCCGGTGGTGTTCGTGGGCCACGGGCTGGAGGCACCCGCCTATGGACTGGACGCGTATCGCGGCGTCGACGTGCGGGGCAAGATCGTCGCCTATGTCGGCGGCGCGCCGGACGGGCTGCCGAGCGAGGTGGCGGCGACCTTCGGCGGCGCGGAGGCGCGGTTGCGCGCCGCGGCGGCGCATGGCGCGGTCGGTGCGATCGCGCTCGCCGACCTGCGCGCGGCGGCGCGCGGCGCGCCCGCATTCGACGCGGTCAAGCGCGCGTTCGCGGGCGAGCGGGTGACCTGGGCGACGCCCGCCGGGGTCGGCGGCGGGGCGGAGGCGATTCCGCTGCTCGCGACGCTGTCGCCCACGGGGACGGCCAAGCTGTTCGGCGCGCGCTGGAATGCGGTGCGCACGGCGGCGCAGACGAAGGGGCGCGGCGTGACGGCGATCGCCGCGCCGGGCGTGCTGGCGGTCGACACGGCTACCACCCTCCGCCCGTTCGCCAGCAGCAACGTGGTGGGAATGCTGCCCGGCAGCGATCCCGCGCTGGCGAAGGAGGTGGTGGTGCTGTCCGCGCACCTCGACCATGTCGGCGTGGGCACGCCGGTGGACGGCGATGCGATCTATAACGGTGCGCTCGACGATGCGATCGGTATCGCCAGCCTGATCGAGGAAGCCAAGCGGTTCAAGGCGGCGGGCACCGCGCCGAAGCGCAGCATCCTGTTCCTCGCGGTGACCGCGGAGGAAAAGGGGCTGATCGGCAGCGACTGGTTCGTCCACCATCCGCCGGTGCCGATCGCCGACATGGTGGCGGACGTGAACCTCGACATGCCGGTGCTGACCTATCCGTTCGAGGACATGATCGCGTTCGGCGGCGACCGCTCGACGCTGGGGCCGATCATCGCGCGCGCGACCGCGGCGCTGGGCGTCACGCTGTCGCCCGATCCGATCCCGGAGATGTCGATCTTCGTGCGATCGGACCATTACAATTTCGTGCGCAAGGGCGTGCCCTCGATCTTCCTGTGGCCCGGGCTGAAGGGGCCGGGGAAGGCGGCGTTCGAGGCGTTCATGTCGCGCTGCTACCATCGCCCGTGCGACGACCTGTCGCAGCCGATCCGGTGGGATCAGGGGGTGCGGTTCGTCGACGCCAATTATCGCATCGCGCGCGAGATCGCGGATGCGGCGGATCGCCCGCGGTGGAACAAGGGGGATTATTTCGGCACCTTATATGGTGGGCCGATGGGGCGGTGAGTTTCCCCGTCACCCCGGGCTTGACCCGGGGTCCCGCTTTCTATCCGACGGTGCGAAAGGAAGCGGGACCCCGGATCAAGTCCGGGGTGACGAACCCAGGGGCAAGGCATGAATCCGCAGTTCGACGTCGACACCGCCACGCGGGCCTATCTGAACCTCGTGCAAGGTCCGGCCCGTGCGGTGTCGGACCGTTATTTCGAGGGCGGGGAGTGGTTGCTGCTGTGGGGCATGCTGGTCGCGGTCGCGGTCTATTGGCTGGTGCTCGCCACCGGCTGGTCGGCCAGGTGGCGCGACGCGGTGGAGCGGCGGACGCGGCGGCGATGGCTGGTGCCTGCGCTCTATGCGGTGCCGTTCACGATCGTGACGTCGCTGCTGATGCTGCCCTGGTCCTTCTACACCGATTACCTGCGCGAGCATCAATATGGCATGTCGAACCAGACGCTCCCCGCCTGGGCGGGCGATGCGGCGAAGATGCTGGGGCTGGGGCTGGTCGGCAACATCCTGATCCTGACGATCCTGTTCGTCGCGCTGCGGCGCTTTCCGCGGGCGTGGTGGGTGTGGGGAGCGGGCGGCGCGGCGGGGCTGATCGCGCTGGGGGCGCTGATCTTCCCGATCTTCATCGCGCCGGCGTTCAACAATTATACCGAGCTGCCCGCGGGGCCGTTGCGCGAACGCATCGTCGCGGTGGCGCGGGCGCACGACATTCCGGCGGATCATATCTACGTCTCCGATGCGTCACGCCAGACCAAGCGCATCTCCGCCAATGTCTCCGGCATCGGGCCGACGATCCGCATCACGCTCAACGACAATCTGCTGAACCGCACCACGCCGGACGAGGTGGTGGCGGTGATGGGGCACGAGATGGGGCATTACGTGCTGCGCCACATCTGGTGGCTGGTGGCGGGGATGACGCTGATCTTCGCGCTGCTGTTCTTCGCCGCGTCGCGGGTGGGGCCGTGGCTGATCCGGCGCAACCCGCGCTGGGGCGTGCGCGATCTGGCGGATCCGGCGGCGGCGCCGGTGCTGCTGGCGCTGGTGGCGGTCGGCGCCTTGGTGCTGACGCCGGTGCAGAACAATATGATCCGGCATAACGAAGTGTCCGCCGATGCCTTCGGCCTCGACGCCGCGCGCCAGCCGGACGCCTTCGCGCGCACCGCGATCCGCCTGTCGGAATATCGCAAGCTGGAGCCGGGCGCGGTCGAGGAATTCCTGTTCTACGACCATCCCTCCGGTGCGGCGCGGGTGCGCGCCGCGATGCAGTGGAAGAAGGATCATGTGCCGGGCGCGACGATGGAGCGCCCGACGCTGGCGGTGGCGAAGTGACGCGGCTGTTCGTCTTCGGGCTGGGCTATGCCGCGAGCGCGATCGCCGATGCGGCAGGCGGCGCGGTGCTGGCCACGACGCGCGACTTGCGCGACGGCACGATCCGCTTCGACGACGAGAGCGCGGTGCTGGCGGGCGTTGTGGCGGCGACGCACGTCCTGTCCTCCGTCCCGCCGATCGAGGGGGAGGGCGATCCGGTGCTGGCGCGCTATGGCGATGCCCTAGCGGGGCGGTGGCTGGGGTATCTGTCCTCGACCGGCGTGTACGGCGATACCGGCGGGGCGTGGGTGGATGAGGATGCGCCCGCCGATCGTGGGCGGCGGCCGGCGCGCAACGCGGCGGATGCGGCGTGGCTGGCGCTAGGGGCGCGAGTGTTCCGGCTGCCGGGGATCTACGGCCCCGGCCGCTCCGCACTGGAACGCGTGGCTGAGGGCAAGGCCCACCGCACCGGGGTGGCGGGGCAGGTGTTCAGCCGCGTCCATGTCGCCGACATCGCCAGCGGAGTCGTGGCGGGGTTCGATGCGCCGCCGGGCGCGTACAACCTTTCCGACGACCTGCCCGCGCCGCAGGATGTGGTGATCGAGCATGCCGCGCGCCTGCTGGGCATGGATCCGCCGGCGATCGTCGCGCTGTCCGCGCTCAGCCCCGCCGCGCGCGCTTTCCACGCGGAGAACCGCCGCGTCGCCAACGGCAGGGCGAAGCGGGTGCTCGGCTGGACCCCGCGCTACCCCGATTACCGCGCCGGCCTGCGCGCGCTCAGCGCCACGACCAGCCCGACGCCCGCCAGCGCCGCGCCCGCGATCGCAAGCGGCGACCAGCGATAGCCCTCCAACAGCGTCGACAGCAGCATCGCGATCACCGGCACGATCACGCCGTTATAGGCCGCCTTGGCCGGGCCGATCGTGCGGATGATGCGGAAATAGAGCGTGAAGGCGAGGCTGGAGGCGATCACGCCGAGGTACAGCACGCCCGCGACATAGCCCGGGCGCGGGTCGAACACCGGCGGTCCGGTGGTGATCCACGCCCATAGCCCGTCCAATGTCGCGCCGATCAGCATCGCGGTGGCGAGCATGGGGATCATCGGATAGCGGGCCGCGGTCTTCGTCGCCTGCATCACATTGGCGGACGAGGCGGAGAGGATCGCGCATAAGGTAAGCGCGATCCCGATCAACGTGCGGTCGGTCGCGGTGGGATCGGCGCGCGCCTCCTGCACGAACAGCAGCCCCGCGCCCGCCATCGCGATCGCCGAACCGACCGCCAGCTGCCGCCCCAGCCGCTGCCCCAGGAAGAGGCGCGCCAGCAGCGCATTGGGGATCAGCAGCAAGGCGAAGACGACCGCCACCAGCCCGGAGGTGATATAATGCTCCGCGCGATAGACGAAGTTGAAGTTGAGCACGAACTGGAACACGCCGAGCCATCCGGCGAAGCGCCAGAAGGCGGCGTCGCGCGTCACGCGCTCGCGCCGGATCATCGCCACCGCCTGCAACACCACGCCAGCAACGACGAAGCGGTAGCAGACCGACCAGCTCGCGGGCACCACGCCCAGCTGGTGGCGGATCACGATCCAGGTCGATCCCCAGATCATCACCACGGTGAAGAAGGGGATCAGGGCGGCGGCGCGGGTGCTATTGGGGCGGTCCTCGGTCACAGCGCGGCGATGGCGTCGGCCAGCGGGCGGATCACGTCCTCGCGCTGGTTCCAGCTGATCACCAGCCGCGCCTCGCCCGGACCCCAGTCGTAGAAGTCGAACCCCTTGCCACGCAGCGCCGCCGCCTCGTCGGGGGTGACGCGCAGGAACACCTCGTTCGCCTCGACCGCATGGACCAGCCGCCCGGCCGCCGCCTGCGCCAGCAGCGCCGCGCCCGCATTGCTGGCGCGCGCGCAGTCGAGCCAGACGTCGTCGTCGAGCATCGCCAGCAATTGCGCGGCGAGATAGCGGCCCTTGGACAGCAGCAGCCCGGCGCGCTTGCGGCGGAACATGGTGTCGTCGGCGAGGTCGGGGCGGAAGAAGATCAGCGCCTCCGCGTTCATCCCGCCGTTCTTGACGAAGCCGAAGCTGAGCGCGTCGACGCCCACACGCCATGTCAGGTCAGCCGGGTGCGCGCCGGTCGCGACCACCGCATTGGCGAAGCGCGCGCCATCGACGTGGAAGCCCAGGTTGCGCGCCCTGGCGACCTCGCCGATCGCGGCGGTCTCGTCGGGCGAATAGACGCGGCCATATTCGGTCGCGTTGGTGATGGAGATGGCGTGCGGGCGCTGCTGATGCACGTCGTAGCGCGCGAGGTTGAGCACCGCTTCCACCGTGTCCGGCGTCAGCTTCGCGCCCTCTCCATCGGCCAGCATCAGCTTGGCGCCATGGGTGTAGAATTCGGGCGCGCCGCATTCGTCGTTCTGGATATGCGCGTCGCGATGGCACACGACCGCGCCGTGCGGCGGGCACAGGGCCGCGAGCGCGAGGCAGTTGGCGGCGGTGCCGCTGGGCACCCAAAGCGCCCGGACGGGGGCGTCGAACAGGTCGGAGAAGCGCTCGTCCAGCCGCTTCGACCAGCGGTCGCCGTCATAGGCGGTGTCGAGCTCGTCGGCGCTGGCGATGGCGCGCAGCACGGCGGGGTGAACGGGGGCGGCATTGTCGGAGAAGAAGCGCATGATGCCGCTGTCGGATAGCGGGGGCGGCAGGTCAATATCGCTGTCGTAGTAGCGTCGTCGGAGTGAGGCTCGTGACATCGCGAAACCAACTCCGTCACCCCGGCCTTGAGCCGGGGTCCCGCTTGCTCACCGATGTTGCTGAAGAAGCGGGACCCCGGATCAAGTCCGGGGTGACGAGGTTCAGAATTCCGGCGGCGGTGGCGTGTCCCGGTCGTCGGGCGCGCGATCCGCAGGGACGCGCTCGCGCGGGCTGCGGGGTTCCGGCGGGTTCGGCACGTCGATGCCGAGGTCGCGCAGGCGATCCACCGCCTGGTCGATCTGTGCCGGTGCGCCTTGGATCGCGTCCTGCACCTGCCCGCCGACATCGTCGCCCAGCGCGTCGATCGCATTGTCGATCGGCGCCAGATCCGCGTCGTCGATCGGCGCGGCGACGACGGGGATGCTGAGTGCGCTCATCATGAACTGGCGCCAGATCTGCGCCGGGATGCCACCGCCGTGCAGCCCCGGGTTGGGCGTGCTGTCGTCGTTGCCGACCCATACGCCGACCACCAGATCGCCCGCGAAGCCGATGAACCAGGCGTCGCGCCCGCCCTGGCTGGTGCCGGTCTTGCCGAATGCCTGTACCGGCAGGTTGGCGTCGCGCCCGGTGCCGCGGATCGAGGAGTTGAGCAGCTGCTTCATCTCGTCGCGGATATTGTCGGGCATGGCGCGGTCGCGGCCCGCGATCGCCTCGTACCAGCTGGCGCTGCGGTTGCCCTGTACCCCGCGCGCCACCACCGGATAGCGCCCGCTGGCGACCGCGGCATAGGCCGAGGTCAGCTCCAGCAGCGAGACTTCGGCGGTGCCGAGGCCAATCGTCGCCTCGTTGGCGATCGGCGTGGTGATGCCGAGGTCGCGCGCCGCCTTGATGACGTTGCGCACGCCCACCTCCTGCGTCAGCCGCGCCGCGACGACGTTGGAGGAGCGCGCGAAGGCGCGTTGCAGCGTGATCGGGCCGAGGTAGCGGTTGTCGTCGTTCTTGGGCTTCCACCCCGCGATCTCGACCGGCGAATCGTCGCGGACGGTGTCGGGGTGGAGCCCGGCGCGGAGTGCGGCGAGATAGACGAACAGCTTGAAGGTGGAACCCGGCTGGCGCTTGGCCTGTACCGCGCGGTTGAACGGGCTGGCGGCGTAATTGCGCCCGCCCACCATCGCGACCACCTCGCCATCGGGCTTCATCGCGACCAGCGCGGCCTGCGCCTGGCGCAAGCCGGCCTGGCGGACGACGCGCTCGGCGGTCGCCTGCATCCTGGGGTCGAGTGTGGTGCGCACCGTGGCGTCGGTGCCGGCGTCGCCCGCGACTTCGCGCGCCGATGGCAGCACCCAGTCGGCGAAATAGGTGCCGGTCGGCAGCGTCTCCGGGCGGTCGCTCAGCACGCGCTGCGGCTGGACGCGGTCCGCCTCGGCGCGGGTCAGCAGCCCGGCGTCGACCATCGCGCCGACCACCACCGCCTGCCGCGCGCGGGCGCCCTTCAGGTTGCCGGTGGGGGCCAGCCGCGACGGCGCCTTGACCAGACCGGCGAGCATCGCCGCCTGTCCGACGTTCAGGTTTTGCGGGGTGCGCCCGAAATAATGTTTCGACGCCGCGGTGATGCCATAGACGTTGTCGCCGAAATAGACGTTGGAGAGATAGCGCGAGAGGATCTCGTCCTTCGACAGCCACGCCTCCAGCCAGAAGGCGATCATGACCTCGCGCAGCTTGCGCGCGGCGGTGCGGTCCGAATCGAGGAAGGCGTTCTTCGCCAGCTGCTGCGTGATCGTGCTGCCGCCCTGGCGCACCCCGCCGGAGCCGACATTGGCCCAGGCGGCACGCGCGATGCCGCGCGGGTCGATGCCCCAGTGCGAGTAGAAGCGGCGATCCTCGATCGCGACAAAGGCGTTGCGGACGTGCGCGGGCAGCTTCGCCGCGTCGACCGGCGCGCCGATGATCGCGCCGCGCCGCGCGATCGGTGTGCCGTCCGCCGCGGTCAGCGTGATCGAGGGCGGCGTGGGCGGCTTGAGCGAGCGCGACAAGGGCGCGGTGACCGCCAGCCACACCACCGCGACGACGAACAGCACGATGAGCGCGGCGATCCCGCGCACGATCCAGGTGCCGACGCCCGCCCCGGCGAAGCGCCAGCGCTGCCGGGGCGGCGGCCCGTCGCCGCCACCATCGCTGCCGCCGACATAGGGCGGATACGGCTCGGTCGGCGGGGCATCGTCATGCCAGTCGCTGAACGATGGCAGCGGCGTGCCCGGCGCGTCACCCGGGGCATGATTGTAGCGGACGCGGCCGTTGTCGAAGGGGTCGGGGCGCATGATCGTCGAGTGTCTTACAGGGATAGGACAGTCGTCGCAAGCGGCGCCCGTAGAAAGGAGGATAGCGGTTCGCGGCGCCGCGCGAAAGAGCGACCGCGCTCCGCCATGCGATCGCCCTCGGTCCAGCGTAACTAAAGTTATCTTGTCGTTGACACCCGCCCCGCGCGTGGTCCAACCATGCGGGCGGGGCGGCGACAGACTGCGAGCGGGAGAGCGTGCATGGTGCTGACCAAGGGCGACGACTATCCGATCCACCAGACCGCGGAGCCGGTGGCCTATGCCGGCACCGACCGGAATTTCTACGATCGCTATTATTTCAACGGCTATGCGCCCGGCGTCGGCGACGACGGCTTCCTGGCGGTGGCGATGGGCGTCTATCCGCACATCAACGTGATCGATGCCAGCTTCTGCTGGCTGATGGGCGGGCGGCAGGTAAACCTGCACGCCAGCCGCGGGCTGAACATGGAGCGGATGGATACGCGCGTCGGCCCGATCGCGATCGAGGTGGTCGAGCCGCTGAAGGCGCTGCGCATCACCGTCGACGCGCCGGAGGAGCGCATCCGGGCGGAGCTGACCTTCACCGGGCGCGCCTTCCCGCAGGAGGAGCCGCGCTTCACCCGGCGCAACGGCCCGCGCGTGCTGATGGACGTGACGCGGCTGACGCAGAACGGGCGCTACGAGGGCTGGGTCGAGGTGGACGGCGAGCGCCACGACGTGTCCGGCTGGATCGGCACGCGCGACCGCAGCTGGGGCGTGCGCCCGATCGGTGCGCCCGATGCGCAGCCGCCCAGCCCGGCGATCACCCCGCAATTCTTCTGGCTGTGGAGCCCGTGCGTGATGGAGGGCGGCGAGCTGTACCTCCACACCAACGACGACGCGCACGGCCGCTTCTGGAACCGCCGCGCGACGTGGCGGCCCGAGGGCGGGGGTGCGGAGGACGAGCATCATTTCGACGAGGCCGAATATCGCATCGCATGGCGCCAGGGATCGCGCCATGCGCAGACCGCCGAGGCGGTGCTGACCGATGCGTCGGGCGACACGACGGTGACGTTCGACATCGGCCGCACCTTCATGATGAAGGGCCTGGGCTATACCCATCCCACCTGGGGCCATGGCATCAGCCATGGCGAGGCGCTGACCGTCGAGCGCGAGGATTTCGTGCCCGACGAGCTGGACCCGCTACAGCCGCATCACCTGCATATTCAGGCGTCGGTGGGGGTGACGATGACCGGGCCGGACGGGCAGGTCCGCCGCGGCAAGGGCGTGCTGGAGCAACTGGCGATCGGCCCGCATGCGCCGTCCGGGTTCACGGGCATGCTGGATCCGGCGTGATGGGTGTGCACGGTGATGTGCTCCTGCGCACGCAGGAGCCCAGGGTTGCGGTACGCAACGTGCGTGGTCGCGCGTGGCCCTGGGTTCCGGCGTTCGCCGGAACACGGAGCGGCGGACGATGACCGGCACCCCGCTCCACCCCGATCAGGTCGCGGCGTATCTGTCGCGGCTGTGGGACACGCCGGTCGCGATCGAGGCACTGGCGCGCATCCCCGGCGGCGCCAGCCGCGAGACGTGGCGGTTCGACGCCGTGGCGGGCGACACCCGGCACCAGCTGATCCTGCGCCGCGATCCGGGCGGCAGCCTGATCGATACCGAGAGCGAGACCGAGTTCCGCGCCTATGAAAGCGCGCAGGGCGTCGTCCCCGTGCCGCGCGCGGTGGCGCTGGAGCGCGACGGGGCGGAGCTGGAGCGGCCGTTCTTCATCATGGAGCGGGTCGAGGGGGGCGAGGTCTGCTCGCCGTTCGCGCGCGCGCCGTTCGGCGATCATGCCGCCGCGCTGGGGACGGCGTTCTTCGGCGCGCTGGGGCGGCTCGCCGCGGCACCGGTCGCGGGGACGCCGCTGGCGGGTCACCTGCCCGCGCCGGCACCCGACGAGGCGTGGCGCATCGCGCTCGATTATTGGGAGACGGTGATCGACGACGATGCGGACGCGCCGATCCCGGTCGTGCGCGCCGCGATCCGCCGGTTGCGTGCCGCCCCGCCGCCGCCGGCCCAGCGCGTCGCGATCGTCCATGGCGATTATCGCTCGGGCAATATGATGCACGATGGCGCCGGGCGGATGTTGGCGATGTTCGACTGGGAAATGGCGCATCTGGGCGATCCGCTGGAGGATCTCGGCTGGGCACTCGACCCGATCTGGGATCATTTCGACCCCGGCAGCGCGTGCGGGATGGTGTCGCGCGACGACGCGCTGGCGATCTGGCAGCGCGCGAGCGGGCTGACGGTCGATCCGCAGGCGATGCGCTGGTGGGCGCTGTTCAATTCGGTCAAGGGCCGCGCGATCTGGACCTCGGCATGGCGCGAGTTCGTCGACGGCGGGCGCACCGATCCGGTGCTGGGGCTGTCGGGCTGGTATGTGGCGCGGCGGCAGGATGCGATCATCGCCGCGCAACTGGAGGCGGCCGCATGAGTGATGTGGGCGAAGTGCTGACCGGGGTCGCGATGGTGTCGCTGGGCAGCGGCGCGGCGGTGCAGGGCAGCGATGCCTATGGCGGTGCGATGATGACCGTCGCCGGGCTGCTGGGGCTGTTGTCCGCGCAGGAGGCGGAGCGCGCGGCGGCGTGGCGCGCCGCCGATATCGCGGACATGAGCGCGCTGCTGCCCGACGCGGGCGTCGCCACGGCGGCGGACCTGACGCTGACCGCGCTCGACGCCGAATGGGCGGCCTTGTCGGAGGCGCTGATCGCGCACCACGCCGCGGTCGAGGCGGCGGGCGACGCCGCGCAGGATCGCGCGATCCTCTGTTTCTATCGCGAGAGCGCCGCTCGCCGGGAGTTCATATGGCCGCAGTAATCGACCTTCCGCTCACCGGTGTGCGCGTGGTGGACATGGCGGCGGGGCCGCTCGCCGCCACCGCGCGCCTGCTGGGCGAGCTGGGCGCGGAGGTGATCCGCGTCGAGCCGCCGCAGGGCGATCCCGATCGTGCCGCCGGGCCGATGCTGGCGGGGACCAGCCTGTCGTGGGTCGCGCGCAATCTGGGCAAGCGCGCGACCGCGATCGACCCGGCCGACCCCGCGCTCGACGCGCTGCTGGCCGAGGCCGACGTGCTGATCGAGACGACGCGGCCGGGCAGCGACGCGCATTTCGCGCTCGACCCCGCCGGGCGCGCGGCGCGGCACGCGCATCTGGTGGTGCTGTCGGTCAGCGACTTCGGGCAAGCGGGGCCATGGGCCGGGTGGCAGGCGACCGATGCGGTGCTCCACGCCGTGTCGGGTGGGCTGTCGCGCTCCGGGCTGCCCGATCGCGAGCCGCTGCTGCCGCCCGGCGAGCTGACGTTTCAGACCGCGGCGGTGCAGGCGGCCTATGTCGCGCTCGTGTCGTTCGTCCAGCGGTTGCGCGATGGGCGCGGCGACCATGTCGACCTCTCGCTGCTGGAGGCGGGGATGGCCGCGCTCGACCCCGGCTTCGGGGTGGCGGGCAGCGCGCAATCGGGTGTGCCGGCGTGGAAGATGTCGCGCGGGCGCGTCGACGAGCGGCATCGCTATCCGATCATCCCCTGTGCCGACGGCTTCGTGCGGCTGTGCGTGCTGGCGCCGCGGCAATGGCGCGGGATGTGGGAGTGGATGGGGCGGCCCGAGCAGTTCGCCGGGCCGGAATGGGAGAAGATCCAGACCCGCTTCCGCTCGCCCGACCTGATCCCCGCGATGGCGCGCTTCCTGGCGGACAAGACCCGCGCCGAGATCGAGGAGGAAGGCGCCGCGCGCGGCATTCCCTGCGCCGGGTTGCTCGACCTGAACGAGGCGGTGCGCACCGCACAGATGACGGCGCGCGCGGCATTCGCGCCGGTCGAGGTGGCGCCGGGGGCGAGCGCCACCTTCCCCAACGGCACGATCGAGATCGACGGCGCGCGCGCCGGCATCCGTGGACCTGCGCCGGTTCGGGAGGAGGGCGCCACCTTCCGTTCGGCGCGCCCGGCGTGGCAGGTGCCGTCCGCCGACCGTCCGCTGGCGGGCGTCAAGGTGCTCGACATGGGCATCATCGTCGTCGGGGCGGAGACGGGGCGGCTGCTCGCGGATCAGGGCGCGGACGTGGTGAAGGTGGAGAACGGCGCCTTCCCCGATGGCCAGCGCCAGTCGCGCGACGATGCGCCGGTGTCGATCACCTTCGCGGCGGGGCATCGCAACAAGCGCGGGCTGTCGATCGACCTGAAGTCGGACGAAGGGCGCGCGCTGTTCGAGCGGCTGCTGCGCGAGGCGGACGTGCTGCTGTCCAATTTCAAGCCCGGCACGCTCGACGGGCTGGGCTTCACGCGCGAGCGGCTGGCGGCGCTCAACCCCGCACTGGTGGCGGTCGACAGTTCGGCATTCGGGCCGACGGGGCCGTGGAGCCGGCGGCTGGGCTATGGCCCGCTCGTGCGCTGCTCCGCGGGGCTGACCCCGCAATGGACCTATGACGGCGAGCCGGAGAGCTTTTCCGACGGGATCACCGTCTATCCCGATCACGTCGCGGCGCGCGTCGGCGCGGTGGGCGCGGTGGCGCTGCTGATCCGGCGCTGGCGCACCGGGCGGGGCGGCAGCGCCAGCGTCAGCCAGGCCGAGGTGATGCTGGGGCATATGGCGACGCAGATCGCGAGCCAGTCGGCGGGCATCGACCTGCCCGTGCGCGAGGGGCCGTGGGGCATCTATCCCGCGGCGGGCGAGGACGAATGGGTCGTCGTCACCGCGCGCGACGAGGCCGATCGCGCCGCGCTGCGCGGCGTGATCGGCGACACCCCGCTCGCCGACTGGACCGGCACGCGCGACGCGGCCGAGGCGGCGACGACGCTACAGGCGGCGGGGGGTGCCCGCCGGGCACATGTTGCGCGTGGTGGAACTGCCCGATGCACCGCAGTTCCAGGCGCTGGGCACCTTCCGCACGGTACGCCACCCGCTGATCGACGTGCCGTTCGCGGTGGAGGGGGCGCCCGCGCGCACGCGCCTGCCCGAGCCGGGACAGACGCCTGCGCCGCGCATCGGCGAGGATAGCGACGGCGTGCTGGCCGACTGGCTGGGGCTGTCGCGCGCCGCAATCGAGGATCTGCTGTCCCGCCGGGTGATCGAGACACCCGTGCGCGAGGCGGCCTGACGAAAGGGACATGACGATGAGTGAACTGGGCAACGACGCCGTGACGGTCGAGCGGCAGGGCCATGTGATGATCGTGACGATCAACCGGCCCGAGGCGCGTAACGCGGTCAACCGCTTCGTGCATGAAGGCGTGGGCGATGCGCTGGAGGCCGCCGAACACGACCCCGAGGTGCGCTGCGTGATCGTGACGGGCGCGGGCGACAAGTCGTTCTGCGCCGGCGCCGATCTGGTCGCGCTGTCGCGGGGTGAGAGCCTGGCGCCGGATGATCCCGCCAAGGCGGCATGGGGTTTCGCGGGGCTGGTCAGCCACGCCATCTCCAAGCCGGTCATCGCCGCGGTCAACGGCCATGCGCTGGGCGGCGGGCTGGAGATCACGCTGGCGTGCGACCTAGCGGTGGCGGTCGACACCGCGCAATTCGGGCTGCCCGAACCCAAGCGCGGGCTGTTCGCGGCGGCGGGCGGCGTGTTCCGCCTGCCCGAGCAATTGCCCAAGAAGATCGCGATGGAGATGATCCTGACCGGCGATCCCATCTCCGCCGCGCGGGCGCTGGAACTGGGCCTGATCAATGCGGTCGCGCCCGCGGGCGGGCTGATCGAGGCGGCGCTGACGCTGGCCGGGCGGATCTCGGTCAATGCGCCGCTGTCGGTGCAGGCATCGAAGCGGATGGCGCAAGGCATCGTCGATCGCGGCGTGCCGCGCGAGGAAGCGGCGTGGAAGCAGAACCGCGCCGAGACGAAGATCGTCTTCACCAGCGAGGATTCGCGTGAGGGGCCGAAGGCGTTCGCGGAGAAGCGCGCGCCGGTGTGGAAGGCGAAATGATGGTGGACGACAGCCGCGTCGCGGTCATCGTCGGGGTGGGGCAGGTCAACGACCGCCCCGCCGATCCGGCGCAGGGGATGGAGCCGCTCGACCTGATGCGCGCCGCATTGGAGGCGGCGGACAAGGATGCGGGCGGCGGCTGGCTCGCCGCGGTCGATTCGGTCGCGGTGGTTAAGCAGATCAGCTTCATGACGCAGAACCCGCTGGCCGAGAAACTGGGCGCGGCGATCGGCGCGACGCCGTCTCTGGCCTATGAATCGGTCGGTCCCAATGGCGACAGCCCGATCCTGCTGCTCAACGAAGCGGCCAACCGCATCGCGCGCGGCGAGATCACCATCGCCGTAGTGGCGGGGGCGGAGGCGCTGCGCACCGCCAGCCAGCGTGCCGCGGCGGCGGCGAAGACCAGCGTCGCGGACCAGAACCCGCTGCGCTCACTCGCGAAGAAGGCGGCACCCGGCTATCGCCAGCGCTACGGCCTCTCCACCCCGGTCGACGTCTATCCGCTCTACGAGAATGCCGGCCGTGCCGCCTACGGCCAGACGCTGGACGAGGGGCAGCGCGAGTCGGGCGAGATCTGGTCGCGGTTCAGCGAGGTTGCGGCCAAGGCTCCGGCGGCGTGGATCCATGCACCGCGCTCCGCGGAGGAGATCGCCACCGCGACCGCGGACAATCGCCCGATCGCCTTTCCCTATACGAAGCTGATGGTCGCCAATTCCAGCGTCAATCAGGGGGCGGGGTTCCTCGTCACCTCGCTGGCCGAGGCGCGGCGGCGCGGCGTGCCGGAGGAGCGGATCGTCTATGTCGGACGCGGCGCGTCGGCGCATGAGGACGACGATTTCCTCGCGCGCGACCGCTACGACCAGTCGCCCAGCATGGCGACGTGCCTGACGCGGACGCTGGAGTATAATCGGGTGACCGCCGACGATCTCGATCTGGTCGAGCTGTATTCCTGCTTCCCCTGCGTGCCCAAGATGGCGCGGCGCGTGATCGGCTGGCCGGTGGAGAAGCCCGCGACGGTGTTCGGCGGGCTGACCTTCGGTGGCGGGCCGATCGGCAATTACATGAGCCATGCGGTCGCCGAGATGGTCGACGCGCTGCGCGCCGGGGAGGGGACGAAGGGGCTGCTGTTCGCCAATGGCGGCTATGCGACGCACAATCACGCGATCGTGTTGGCGATGCAGCCGCTGCCGGGTGCGGGCGAGGCGCACGACTTCGACGTGCAGGCGGAGGCGGATGCCGCGCGCGGGGCCGTGCCCGAACTGGTGAAGGACTATGCCGGTCCGGCGACGGTCGAGACCTATACAGTCTTCTACGCGCGCGACGGCAGCGCGAAGGCGGGGGTGGTCGTGGCGCGCACCCCGGATGGCCAGCGCACGCTGGCCAAGGTGCCGGCGGAGGATGCCGATACGATCGCATGGCTGACCGATGGCGCGACCGAACCGGTCGGCGCGGTGGGCGAGATTGCCGCGGCGGGCGACGATATGATCTGGCAGCGTGCGGTAGCGTAACCTTCCGTCACCCCGGGCCTGACCCGGGGTCCCGCTTCTTCTACTACGGTGGCGAGAAAGCGGGACCCCGGGTCAAGCCCGGGGTGACGGTGTAAGGATCTTTCACATGACCCATTTCCGCCCGCGCCGCAGCGCGCTGTATCTGCCCGCCTCCAACGCGCGTGCGATCGAGAAGGCGCGGACGCTCGATTGCGACGTGGTCATCCTCGACCTGGAGGATGCGGTCGCGCCCGAGCAGAAGGCGGCGGCGCGCGACGCCGCGGTCGCCGCGGTGCGCGACGGTGGGTTCGGCCGCCGCGAGCTGGTGGTGCGCGCCAATGCGCCCGACACGGACGCGGGCATAGCGGATCTCGCCGCGTTGAAGGACAGCGGGGTCGCCGCGGTGTTGCTGCCCAAGGTTTCCGACCCCGCCATCCTCCACACCGCGCGCGCTGCGCTGGGCGAAGGACCAAGGCTGTGGGCGATGATCGAGACGTGCCGCGCGATCGTCGACCTGCCCGCGATCGCCGCCGCCGCGCCCGCGACGGGCCTCGCGGCGTTCGTGGTCGGCACCAACGACCTCGCCAAGGAGATGCGCTGCCGCCCCGGCGCGACCCGCAGCCCCCTGCTGCCGATCCTGACGCAGGTGGTGCTGGTGGCGCGGATGGCGGGGCTGGTCGCGCTCGACGGCGTCAGCAACGTGCTGGACGATGTCGATGCGATCGAGGCGGAATGTCGCCAGGGGCTGGAATGGGGCTTCGACGGCAAGACGCTGATCCACCCCGCGCAGATCGCGCCGGCGAACCGCGTGTTCACGCCGTCCGACGCCGAGGTGGCGTGGGCGCGCAAGGTGACGGCGGCGTTCGACTCGCCGGAGCATGCGGGCAAGGGCGCGATCCGGGTCGAGGGGAAGATGGTGGAACTGCTCCACCTGGAGGAGGCGCGGCGGACGCTGGCGGTGGTGGAGGCGGTCGGACACTAAAAAAAGCCCCTCCTCTTTAGAGGAGGGGTTGGGGGTGGAGTGATGTCTCACCGAGACCGTCGCTCGTGACTGCCCCGCCCCCGGCCCCTCCCCTGAAGGGGAGGGGGGGAAGAAGTTACCGCGTCGCCGCGACCGCGGGACCGTACAGGATGCCGTTGAACAGCAGCTTGAACGTCGCATAGGGTTGCGCGCGCTGGGTCACTTCCGGCCCCATCGCGAACAGCTTGCCGCGGCCCAGGTCCGCGTCCGCCACCGCGACGGTGCCGTTCAGTTTCTCCTGACCGACCGCCCAGCCGCTGCGCAGCGGCGACGCGCCCTCGAACCACGCCACCCGCCGCACGTCGCCGGACATCACGAACGGCTGGCTCTCGTCGAAGAACATGTCGACCTTGGGCGTCATGCCATAGGCCAGCGGCTGTCGCGGATCGACGCTCGCCTGGATGAGCGAGCCGGGGATGTAGAAGTCCTTGTGCGGCAGCGCGGCGGTGGTGCCGTCGGGCTTCTTCGTCACCAGCGCGGGCTGGATCGACGGGTTGAGCCATGTCGCCAGCGTGTTCGCGCTGCCGACCGTGATGACCGTGCCGCCTCCTTCCGCGAAGTCGCGGATCGCCGGCAGCGACCGGTCCTGCGTCACCTCGCCCAGCCAGCCGCGATAGTCGGCCGGGATCGCCTCGGGCTTGGGCAGGTCGAAGCGATAGCCGCCGGGATAGGCGCCGCCGCGCGTCACCGGCACGGTGCCGTCCGCGAACAGCAGCACGTCGTATTTCGCCTTGAGATTACCGGCGTCGAGCTGCTGCGGATAGACGACCTCGAACGGGAATTCGTACTGCTCCAGCAGCCAGCGGGTCCAGCCCGCGGGCATGACGCCGCCGTAGCGGTCGACCAGCCCGACGCGCACCGGCTTCAGCTTCCACGTCGTTCCCGCCGGCGCGCGCGACTGCGCATAGGCGTCGACGCCCAAGGCTGCGGATTGTTCGATCACGGCACGCGCGCCGGGCGAGGCTGGCACCCACAAGGCGCCCGCCGCCAGCGTGCGCCCGGCGACCTTCGTCTCGCCGGGCACCCAATGGACCGGCACACCCGCCTTCAACAGCCGGTTGGTCAGCGTGAAGCCGTTGTTCGCCTCATGCCCGATCAGCCAGCCGGCATTGCCGCCGCCGATGATGCGGCCGGCGGGCGGGGCGATCGCCTCCGCGCTCACCTTCTCGAACGAGCCGGTGAAGCCGTCGAGCACGCGGTCGAACTGCACCCCCATCTGATACGCCAGTGTATAGCCGGTGATGTCATAGGGCGCCTTGGGCGGGCCGCCGGGATATTCGGCGTCGTGGGGATGGTCCTGTGGCTCGAACATGTCGAGGACGTGCGGGCGATAGGCCTGTGCGGTGCGCACGACATAGCTGCCCGCGGGATAGCGCTTGTTCCCTGCGGTGAAGGCGGCGGTGGCGCGCTCCACGTCGACGCCGTTCTTGAGCAGCGCGTTGAGGAAAGCGATGGTCGTCGGCAGGTCGCGCTGCGCCGCGGGCGGCAGGATATAGCCGCGCGGATCGCGCATCGCGGGGTCGTTGAGCACCGAGCCGTAGAGCGCGGAATCGACCGCCGGCGGACCGCGGAAATAGACCTCGCCGCCCGGCGCCGTCTTGCCCTTGGCGGCGTCCTTGACCGCGTCGATCCGCTTGGGCGTGATCGTCCAGCTGTCGCGGCTGCCCTTGTCGATCGACGCCTTGCCCATGCGCCAGATGTTCATCAGCAGCCGTTCGCGGTTGCGTGCGGCATAATCCATCACCGCGCGGTCGAGCGACCATTGATATTCCAGGCTGTCCTTCAGATGCCATTCGCGCGGACCGATCGGCAGCGTCTCGTCGTTGCGGGCGAGTTGCAGGTCCGGGATCAGCGGGATCTTTTCCGGGGTCGGCCCGCCGATGATCTCGGTCAGCAGCCCGATCGAATTGTGGAAATAGGCGACCGAACGCACCATGCCGTTGTGCCAGGTGGAATAAGGCGCGGCCGAGCGCGCGCCCGATCCGGCCTTGTCCTCCGACACCAGCCGGCTGTGCATCGCAGCACCCACCTCCTGCAATTCGTTCATCACGATCGGCGAGTAATTGTAGTTGAACGGGTCGCGGAACGGGGGCACGAACACCACCATCCCCGCCGGTCCGGTCTGGTGCTGGTTGAAGATGATCTGCGGGAACCACTGGCGGAAGAAGACGCGGTTGAGCGCGGTCGTCTCCGGCATCTGCGACATGAAGCTGTCGCGGTTGTTATCGTGGCCGACATACTTCTGATAGAGGCGCGGAATGGTGCGGAACTCGCGATCCTTGGGATCCTTGTTGCGCATGTACCAGTCGGCGACCAGTTGCAGCCCGTCGGGATTGTCGTGCCCGAACAGCACGATCGTCTCGTCCAGGATGCGCTTCGTCTCCGCATCCTGGCCGCTGAGCATGCGATAGAGGACGTGGATCTGGCTTTGCGTCGTCACCGTCTCGGTCGCGTGGAGCCCGGCGTCGATCCACACCACCGCGCGGCCCTCGTTGGCGAGCGCCTGCGCCTGCGCCTCGCTCACGCCGTCAGCCTTCGCCAGTTGCTGCGCGATGGTACGATAGCGGTCGAGCTTCGCGAGGTTGGCGGGGCTGGAGACGATCGCCACCCACATCGTGCGACCCTCGGCGGATTTTCCGATGTCGACCAGCTTGATGCGGTCCGACTGCGCCGCCAGCGTCTTCAGATATTTCTCATAGGCGTCGTAATTGGCGAGGTAATAATCGCTGCCCGGCTCGGTGGCGAAGGCCTCGGCGGGGGAGGGGAGCGCCCCGACCTTGGGACTGATCGGCTCGGACGCCGCGGGAAGTGCCAGTGCCAGCGCCGCGGCGCCGATCAGGAAGGCCGTCTTCATCGCGTCAGTCCCCTTTTGCCGTTTTATCGTTGTCGGCTCGCCCTCACCCTTCCGGCGCGTGCCGCGCCTCCCTCCCTCTCCCGGCGGGAGAGGGAAGAGGCCCATCGCCGAGGGGTGATGGGAAGGGTGAGGGCGACGCTCTCCTCGGAGAGACGCAGCCGCGCGCATCCACCACACCACCGCCTGTGAAAAAATCACGCCGGTACAAGGTCGAACGCCACGGTCAGTCGCGGCGCATCGCCGGTGAACGGCTCGGTCCCGTGCCACAGATAGGAGGGGAACAGCGCCAGCATCCCCGGTTCGGGCCGGACGTGCCGGAACGGCGCGAGCGCCGGCACGGTCGGCCCCCCCGGCCGCCCGAACGCCAGCCAGCCCTGCGGCGGCGTCGCCACCGCATCAGGCAGCGCGACGTAGAAGGCGGACGACAGCCAGCCTGCGGGATGGACGTGATCGGTGTGGAAGCCGCCCGGCATCAGCCGCACCGACCATGCCCCCGCGATGCGATACCCGCCGCGTGCGCGCCGCCGCACCGGATCGCCGCCCGCGCCCAGCGCGGCGATATGCGCGCGGATCGGCGCGTCGAACGCGGCGAACAGCGCTGCGATCACCGGCGTCTCGACCGTCGACAGGTCGACCTGCGTCTGGCTGCCATGGCGGATCGATTGTTCCAGCGGATGAGTGCGCCATCCGTGGAGCGTGTCGAGCGCGGTGGCGAGATCGGCGAGATAGGCGGGCAGGTCGCGCCACCCCGCCGGCGTCGCGATCGTCGCGGTGCGGACCAGCGCGGGATCCTCGCACAAGGCGGCGTGGCGGGCGTCGCCCGCTAGTCGCCACGCGGTCGCCATCAGCGCGATCGCGGCCTGATCGTTGGGTGCGGCGGCGACCACGCGCTCCGCCAGCGCCGCGGCTTCGCCGATCCGCCCCAGATGCAGCAGCGCCTCGACCGCGGCGCGCGCTGCGTCGATCGACGCGGGCGCGGCGCGTAGCGCGGCGGTGGCATGATCGAGTTGCGCCGACGCCCGCCCCAGCTGCCCCGCCACGCCCGCCGCGGCGAGCCGCAGCGCGACCGCATCCGGCGCGCGGTCCAGCGCACGATCCAGCACCTGCGCGGCGCGCGCCACCTCGCCGACGCCGGTCAGTACCGTCGCGCGCACCAGCGCGAGGTCGGCAGTGTCGGGCGCGCGGTCGAGCATCGCCATCGCGTGGCGCGCATCGCCGCTGCGCATCCAGCGCAATTGCGCGAGATCGCGGTGCGCCACTGCATAATCGGCGCGCCGTGCGATCGCCTGTGCGTAAGCGGCCTCCGCCTCGTCGAGCTGGTGTAGTCCCTGAAGCGCCCGCGCCTGCACCAGATACGTCTCCGGCGCGGTGCCGCCCAAGGCGATCGCGCGGGCGCAGGCGGCGATGGCGCCCGCGAAATCCCCCGCATCCCCCAGACGGGCGGCGAGATTATGCTCCGCGATTGCCGACGTCGTCACCGTCGCGGCATCTTCGGGCGCAGCGCGGACAGCACGCCGCGCACGGTGCGCACCTCCTGGCTGTTCCACCCCGGCTTGGTCAGCAGCGTGCGCAGCGTCCGCCGCGTCGCGGGTGCGCGCGCCTCCGGGAAGAAATAGCCGGCATCCTCCAGCATCGCGTCGAGCTGCCCGATCATCCCGTCCAGCTCCTCCTGCGGCGCGGGCGGCAGCAATTCCGTGTCGGGCGGCGAGGCGAGCGCCACGCCCTTCGACCATTCATAGGCCACCAGGATCACTGCCTGCGCGAGGTTGAGGCTGCCGAATTCCGGGTTGATCGGCACGGTGACGATGGTGCGCGCCAGCGCGACGTCGTCGGTCTCCAGCCCCGATCGTTCGGGGCCGAACAGGATCGCGGTGCGCGCAGGGCTGGCGTGGATGTCGCGTGCGGCCTGTTCCGGGGTGACGACGGGCTTGGTGACGCCGCGCTTGCGCACGGTGGTGGCATAGACGTGCGCGCAATCCGCCACCGCGTCCGCGACGCTGTCGAACACCTGCGCGCGTTCCAGCACGATGTCGGCACCCGAGGCGGCGGGGCCTGCCTGGGGATTGGGCCAGCCGTCCCGCGGGGCGACCAAGCGCAGGTCGACCAGCCCGAAATTGAGCATCGCGCGGGCCGCCTTGCCGATGTTCTCGCCCAGTTGCGGGCGGACGAGGACGATGACGGGGGGCGGGGTGGGGGTTTCTTCCACCATCCGTTCGTCCTGAGGAGCCGCTGAGCCTGTCGAAGCGGCGTCTCGAAGGACTGCCCGGCTGGCGAGGGACCGTACTTTGTCCCAGTCGCCGTTGACGAGCGCTTCCTTCTTGGCGCGTGACCAGCCCTTCAACTGCCGCTCTGCGGTCAGTGCCTCGTCACGGCTGGGAAAATCCTGCGACCACACCAAGGCCACGGGCAAGCGTGTCGCGGTGTAGCCACCCAGGGATCCGCTCTGGTGCGCTGCTATCCGCGCGTCGAGGTCGTCGGTATGACCGATGTAGAAGCTGCCGTCGGCGCAACGGAGCATGTAGGCGTGGAAACTCAACCGGGGCGTCCTTCGAGACGAGGCTTCGACAAGCTCAGCCTCTCCTCAGGATGAACGGATTTTTCAAGGCAGGAAAGATCCGTCGGCGCCTACCCCCGCCCCGCTTCCTCCACACTCCCCGCAAATTCCTCGAAATCCTTCGCCTCCCCGAATTCGCGATAGACGCTGGCAAACCGGATATAGGCGACCGAATCCAGTCCCTTCAGCCCGTCCATCACCATCTCGCCGATGCGCTTGGACGACACCTCCGCCTCGCCGCTGGTCTCCAGCTGGCGCTGGAGGCCGCTGACCAGCCGTTCCAGCTGGACCGGCTCGATCGGGCGCTTGCGCGCCGCGATCGAAATCGAGCGCAGCAGCTTCTCGCGGTCGAACGGCTCGCGACGGTGCTCGCTCTTCACCACCGTCAGCTCCCGCAGCTGGATGCGCTCGAACGTGGTGAAGCGCGCGGCGCAGCCCTCGCACTGGCGGCGGCGGCGGATCGCCGCCCCGTCGTCGGTGGGGCGGCTGTCCTTTACCTGGCTCGCCTCATGACCGCAGAAGGGGCAGCGCATCGAGCCTCAATAGCCCTTGTTCTTCGTGCCCTTGTGGTAGGCCCAGGCGGCACCCGCCAGCGCGCCGAACACCGGGCCGACGAACGGCACCGGGATCGCGACCACCGCGCCCAGCGCACCCCATTTGGCCATGCTCTTGCCGAGGCCAGGGGTGCCCTTCACATTGGCCTGCACCTCGCCGATCTTTTCGTCGAACTTCGCCACGAACGCGTCTCCTTACTGATAGATCGGGAACCGAGCGCACAGCGCGCGCACACGTTCCCGCACGTTCGCCTCGACCGACGCATCGCCCGCCTCGCCCTTGGCGGCCAGGCCGTCGAGCACGTCGGCGACCATGTTGCCGATCTCGCGGAACTCGGCCGTGCCGAAGCCGCGCGTGGTGCCCGCCGGGCTGCCGACGCGGATGCCGCTGGTCTTCATCGGCGGCAGCGGATCGTTGGGGATGCCGTTCTTGTTACAGGTGATGCCGGCACGCTCCAGCGCCTCGTCCGCATCCTTGCCGGTGACCTTCAGCGGGGTGAGGTCGACCAGCGCGAGGTGCGTGTCGGTGCCGCCGGAGACGAGGTCCGCGCCGCGCTCCTTCAGCGTCGCGGCCAGCACCTTGGCGTTTTCCACCACGCTGGCGGCATAGCTCTTGAACTCGGGACGCAGCGCCTCGCCGAAGGCGACCGCCTTGGCCGCGATGACGTGCATCAGCGGGCCACCCTGAAGCCCCGGGAAGACCGCCGAATTGATCTTCTTCGCAATGGCTTCGTCGTCGGTCAGCACCATGCCGCCGCGCGGACCGCGCAGCGTCTTGTGCGTGGTGGTGGTGACGACATGCGCATGGCCGAACGGGGTCGGGTGGACGCCGCCCGCGACGAGGCCCGCGAAATGCGCCATGTCGACCATGAAGAACGCGCCGACCTTGTCCGCGATGGCGCGGAACGCGGCGAAATCGATGTGGCGCGGGTACGCCGAGCCGCCGGTGATGATCAGCTTCGGCTTGGTCTCCACCGCCAGCTTCTCGACCGCGTCATAATCGATCAGGTGCGTGTCGGGGGTGACGCCGTACTGGACCGCGTTGAACCACTTGCCGCTCATCGCCGCGCGCGCGCCATGCGTCAGGTGGCCGCCGGCGTCGAGGCTGAGCCCCATCACCGTGTCGCCCGGCTTGGCCAGCGCCAGCATCACCGCGCCATTGGCCTGTGCGCCCGAATGCGGCTGGACGTTGACGAAGCCGCAGCCGAACAGCGCCTTGGCGCGATCGATCGCCAGCTGCTCGACCTCGTCGGACGGGTGGCAGCCCTGATAATAGCGCTTGCCGGGATAGCCCTCGGCATATTTGTTGGTGAAGACGCTGCCCTGCGCCTCCAGCACCGCGCGGCTGACGATATTCTCCGACGCGATCAGCTCGATCTGGGTCTGCTCGCGCGTCAGCTCATGCTCGACGCCCGCAAAGATCGCGGGATCGGCGTCAGCAAGGCCGCGGGTGAAGAATCCATCGGGCTGGACGTCGTTGAGCGAGGCGGGGTTCGTGCTCATGCGGGCTCCTTGAGCATGTCGACGCGCGCGGCATGGCGCCCGCCGAGGAAATCGGTGGAGAGGAAGGCGGTGATGCAGGCGCGCGCCATTTCGGGGCCGATCACGCGCGCGCCCATCGCGATGGCATTGGCGTCGTTGTGCTGGCGCGCGAGCGAGGCCGACAGCGGCTCCGACACCAAAGCGCAGCGCACCGCCGGGTTGCGGTTGACCGCGATCGAGATGCCGATGCCCGAGCCGCACAGCGCGATCCCGCGCTCGGCGTCGCCGGACGCGACCGCCTCGGCCAGGCGGCGGCCGTAATCGGGGTAGTTGACGCTGTCCGGTCCGTGCGTGCCCAGGTCGAGCATGTCGTGCCCTTCCCCCGTCAGCCAGTCGCGCAATTCGTCCTTCAACGAGACGGCGGCATGGTCGCAGGCGATAGCGATGCGCAAGGAACGACTCCCCGGGGCAGTGGATGCGGGAGCCTCTAGCGTCGCAGGGCCGGGAACGCCACCCGGAACGCGAGCCATGGCGCGGGGGTTGTTGCGCGCATGAACCGGATCGTCCTGCTCGCCCCGCTCGCGCTTGCCGCCTGCGGCAACCCCACGCAGCCCACGCCGGCGGAGACGACCGCCGCGACCAGCCCGGCGCCCGCCGTCATCACGCCCGCCCCGGCCGCCAGCGCGGCGGCGCCCGCCCCCGCCGCGACCGCGAAACTGGAGCGCGACTATCTGGGCAAATGGGTCGGGGTGGAAGGCATGTTCCTGAACGTGACGCAGCGTACAGGCGGCGGCGTCACGCTGGAGATGCAATGGGACCTCGACCACAAGGGGACATTCCCCGGATCGGTGACCGCGGAGGGGCTGCGCTTCACACGGGACGGGACGGATGAGATCGCGGTGCCGAGCGATGGCGACGCGACCGGGCTGAAATGGCTGGCGGGGAAGAAGGACTGCCTGACGGTGAAACCGGGCGAGGGGTATTGCCGGGGGTAACGCGATCTTGAACCCCTCCCCTTCAGGAGTGACAGGTCGGTCATACCCCCGGCATGACCTAAACGATCCGGGGGATCGTTTACCTGGCACTGGGCAGGGGTGGGGAAAGCCTCGCAGAGACCGTCGCTCGTGACTGCCCCACCCCAACCCCTCCCCTGAAGGGGAGGGGCTTTGAAGCGTGCTCCGGGAACTTTTTTTGCTTTGCAGCGTGAGGCGGCGTCATAAACGTGCGTCTGACCTGGGTGAAGCCATCCGAACGAGATGGCCAAGACCAGGGACCCACATATGCACCAGCGATTGTTCCGCCGCTCGATCCTTGCCGCCGGCACCTGCACCCTCGCGCTGATCGCCAGCCAGGCCGCCGCGCAGACGGCGGTGCCCGAAAGCCCGCCCGCGTCGGTCGAGGAGGCCGAGCAGACCGCGGCGCCGCCGCCGTCGGAGGACATCGTCATCACCGGCTCGCGCATCGCGCGGCCGGACTATGTCGCCAACTCGCCGATCGTCTCGCTGTCGCAGGACACGCTGGAGAATACCGGCCGCGTCACGGTGGAAAGCGCGCTGACCCAGTTGCCGCAGTTCAGTGGCGCGTTCGGTGCGGCCAACGGCGGCAGCACCTCGACCGGACTCAACGGCGGGCAGGCCTATGCCTCGCTGCGCGGGCTGGGGGCGAAGCGCACGCTGCTGCTGCTCGACGGGCGGCGCATCCAACCGTCGAACCCCGACGGCTCGGTCGACCTTAACATCCTGCCCGAGGCGCTGATCGAGAATATCGAGGTCATCACCGGCGGCGCGTCCACCACCTATGGGTCGGACGCGACCGCGGGCGTGGTCAACTTCCGGCTGAAGCGCAATTTCAAGGGGTTGGAGCTGAACGGCCAGACCGGCGTCAGCAATTACGGCGACGGCAATTCCTATCGCCTGACGGGCACGCTCGGGTCGAAGTTCGCCGACGATCGCGGCTCGGCGGTATTGTCGGTCGACTATACGAAGCGAGAGCGCGCGTTCCAGCAGGGCCGCGACTATTTCACCTTCCGCCAGTCGACCCCGGGCCTGTCGACCATTCCGCAGGGCACCGTGCTGTTCGGCGGAAACACGCCGACGCTGGAATCGGTGAACACGGTCTTCCAGGGGCAGTACGGCACGCCCGCGCTGCCGGGCACGAGCGCCGCGATCCCGCGCTATACCGGACAGATCGGGTTCAACACCGACCAGACGTTGTTCTCGACGGTCGGCGTCCCGGTCTACAACTTCCGCGATCCGCAGACCGACGAGGCCTATATCGTCAACTCGGGCACCAATTCGCAGCAGATCAACTTCGGCTACAATGGTTCGTCGATCCAGGCCGACCTCAGCCGCTGGTCGATCTTCGGCAAGGCGGATTACGACGTCACCGACGATGTGAAGGCGTTCGTCCAGGCGACCTATACGACCTATACCACGGTGGGGATCACCAACCCAACGCTGGCCTCCAACGTCTATGGCTTGCAGGTTCCGACCACTAATCCTTTCATCCCCAGGCGTTCAGGGATATTCTCGCCACCCGCGGCACGACGGCCGCCAATCGGAACGCCCCTTCACCTTCTACAAGGCGCTCAACATCCTGGGTCCGCGCATCCAGCGTTACGATTACGACGTGTACCAGATCACCGCCGGGCTGTCGGGTCGGGTCGGCATCCGCGATTGGACGTGGGACATCTATGCCTCCACCAGCCGCACCAAATATTCCAATGAGCAGCGCGGCGGCGCCTCCGCCAGCGCGACCGCACAACTGCTCAACTCGCCCACCGGCGGGACGGAATATTGCCAGGGCGGGTTCAACCCGTTCGGCAACCTCACCCCGTCGCAGGCGTGCATCGACTTCATCTCGCGTCGCACGCTCAACACCAACGAGCTGAAGCAGCGCACGGTCGAGGGGACGATGCAGGGCAGCCTGTTCGCCTTGCCGGCGGGTGACGTGCGCTTCGCGGTCGGCGCGGACTATCGCTACAACGGCTATTCCTTCACCCCGGACGCGCAGCTGTCGCTGCCCAACGGCACCAGCGACATCCTCGGCTATTCGGTGCTGCGCGCGGCATCGGGTGAGGTGAACGTGGGCGAGGCGTTCGCCGAATTGCTGGTCCCGGTGCTCCATGACCTGCCGCTGATCCAGCAGCTCGATCTCGATCTCGGCTACCGCTATTCCAAGTACGATACGATCGGCGGCGTCCACGCGTACAAGGCCGACGTGACGTGGCGCGTGTTCGAGCCGCTGCGTCTGCGCGGCGGATATAACCGCGCGATCCGCGCGCCCAGCGTCGGTGAGCTGTTCGCGCCGGTCTCCACCGCATCCGTCGCGGTCGGCACGGCCAGTTCGACCACGACCAACGGCGATCCGTGCGACCGGCGCTCGTCCTACCGCGCCGGCGCGAATGCGGCCGCGGTGCGCGACATCTGTCTGGCGCAGGGCATCTCTCCCAGCGTCTACACCGACTATACGCTCGGCACCGCACAGGTCTTCGCCCTGACCGGCGGCAACCCGCAGCTGAAGGAGGAAGTGGCCGACACCTTCTCCGCCGGTGGCGTGCTTCAGTCGCCGTTCGCGGGCATGTTCAAGAACCTGTCGCTGTCGGTCGATTTCTATTCGATCAAGATCAAGGGCGCGGTCGGGCCGCTGTCGATCGCGCAGGCGTTCCAGTTCTGCTTCAACTCGGGCGGCAACAACCCGACTTATTCGCCCAGCAACTATTATTGCTCGCTCATCACCCGCAACACCGACACCGGCGTGCCGGTCAACCCGCTCCAGCCCCTGCTGAACCTCGGCACCTATCAGGTGCGCGGCGTCGACTTCCAGTTCGACTGGCGCTTCCCGATCGGTGCGGACGCGGGCAATTTCGCGATCAACTCCGCGGTCAGCTATCTGGAGACGTTCAAGATCCAGGCGCTGCCCGGCGCACCCACCTATGACTATGCCGGGTCGATCGGTATCGGCGTCGATGCGACAGGCGGCATCGCGCATCCGCGGTGGAAGGGGATCACGTCGTTCACCTACACCCTGGGTCAGGCGAGCCTGGGGCTGCGCTGGCGCTATCTGTCGAGCATGATCAACTCGGCCAAGGTGGTGTCGCCGACCAGCACGACGCGCGGTGTCGCGGCCTATAACGTGTTCGACCTGAACGCGCGGTTCGAGGTCGACGACAGCACCGAGTTCCGCCTGGGCGCCACCAACCTCTTCAACCGCGCGCCGCCGCAATATGGCGATATCGAAGCGACCTACGACGCGCAGAACTACGACGTGATCGGCCGCTACTTCTTCATCGGCGCCACGAAGAAGTTCTGATCCGTTGCAACCGTCATTACCGCCTGCGCGGGAATGACGTGGTTATCAGGGAGGATATAATTATGAAGATCATCGCACTTGCCGCGGCACTGCTCGCCGGCACCGCGCTGCCTGCCGCGGCGGAGCCATTGGCGTCCGCCGACAGCCAGCAGATCCTGGCCAACGTCACCGCCGGCGAGAAGCCGCTCGGCGACACCGCGCTCCAGATCTGGAAGTTCGCCGAGGTCGGCTATCAGGAGACGCAAAGCTCCGCGCTGCTCCAGCAGCGGCTGAAGGCGGCGGGCTTCGCGGTCACCGCGGGGGTCGCGGGTGAGCCGACCGCGTTCGTCGCATCGTTCAAGAACGGTGCCGGCCCGGTCATCGGCGTGCTGGCCGAGTTCGACGCGCTGCCGGGCCTGTCGCAGGCCGCCGCGCCCGATCGCCAGCCGATCGGCGGCGACGCGGGCCATGGCTGCGGCCACAATCTGTTCGGCGCCGCCAGCAGCTATGCCGCGATCGCGGTCAAGCAGTGGATGGTGAAGAACAATGTGAAGGGCGAGATCCGCGTGTACGGCACCCCGGCCGAGGAAGGCGGATCGGGCAAGGTCTATATGGTGCGCGACGGCCTGTTCAAGGACGTCGACACGGTGCTCCACTGGCACCCGGGCAACGCCAATTCGGCGTCGCAGGGGCCGAGCATGGCCAATATCTCGGGCAAGTTCCGCTTCCACGGCAAGTCGGCGCACGCTGCGGGCAACCCCGACAAGGGCCGCTCCGCGCTCGACGGGGTCGAGGCGATGGACGCGATGGTCAACCTGATGCGCGAGCATATCCCCGACCGCACCCGCATTCATTACGTCATCACCAACGGCGGCAAGGCGCCTAATGTCGTGCCGGACGAGGCGGAGGTCTATTATTATGTCCGCCACATGGATCCCAAGGTGGTCCAGTCGGTGTGGGAATGGGTGAAGCAGGCCGCCGCCGGCGCCGCGATGGGCACCCAGACCAAGATGGATGTCGAGGTGACCGGCGGCGTCTATTCGATGCTGCCGAACGAGGCGCTGATGAAGGTGATGGACCGCTCGCTCCACACCGCGGGCGCGATCACCTGGACGCCGGAGGAAGTGGCGTTCGGGCAGAAGATCCAGACCACCTTCGCACCCGGCGCCCCCGCGCTGTCGAGCGTCGGCGAGATCCAGCCGGCGCGGATCGAGAGCGAGGCGCTGGGCGGCTCCACCGACGTGTCTGACGTCAGCTGGGTGGTGCCGACGGTGGGGCTGTCGACCGCGACCTTCGTGCCGGGATCGGCCGGGCATAGCTGGCAGAATGTCGCCGCCGCGGGCACCAGCATCGGCGTGAAGGGCGCGGTTCTCGCGGCCAAGACGCTGGCGCTGACCGCCGCCGACCTGTTCCGCTCGCCCGACACGATCGCCGCTGCGAAGCAGGAGTTCGCCGCCAAGCGGGGCGCGAATTTCGAGTATAAGGCGATGCTGGGCGACCGGAAGCCGCCGCTCGATTACCGCAAGACCGCGGGGGAGTGAGAAACGGCCCCCTCTCCCCTGCGGGGAGAGGGTCGGGGTGAGGGGCCGCCGCAGACGCTGCGCTCTGCGAGGCTCCCACCCCTCACCCAAACCCTCTCCCCGCAGGGAGAGGGCTTACGCTTACGGATAGCTCACCGTCTTCGGCGTCATCTCCGGCAGCGGGATCCATTCCGACTCGCCCGGCACGCTGGCGAAGCGGCCTTGCTTCCACGCGCGCTTCGCCTCGTTGATCGCCTCGCGCGAGGAATGGACGAAGTTCCACCACACATGGCGCGGGGTCGCGAACGCCCCGCCGCCGGCCAGCATCGCGCGCCCTCCCAGCGCCGAGGACAGCGTCGCCGCCACGCCGGGGCGCAGCACGTACAGCCGCTGCGGCTCCAGCGCGAGGCCGTCGAGCGACGCCTCGCCCTGCGCCAGATAGATCGCGCGCTCGTCCGCACCCGCGTCGATCGGCACGCTGGCGCCGGGATCGAGCATGATGTCGGCGTAGATGGTGGACGCGCGCGTGGTGGTCGGCGCGGCGGCGCCCCACAATTCGCCCATGATGACGCGCGCGCGGGCGCCGCCCGCCTCCACCACCGGCAGTTGCTCGACCGCGACATGTTCGAACGCGGGTGCCGCCTCCTCCTGCCCGTCGGGCAGCGCGAGCCAGGTCTGGATCCCCGCCAGCGCGGGACCGTCGGGACGGACGTCCGCGGGAGAGCGCTCCGAATGGACGATCCCCGTTCCCGCGGTCATCAGGTTGACCGCGCCCGGCGTGATCCGTGCATCGGTGCCGAGCGAATCGCGGTGCTGGAACGCGCCCTCGAACAGATAGGTGACGGTCGACAGCCCGATATGCGGGTGCGGGCGCACGTCGACGCCGTCCCCCGGCGGCAGGTGCGCCGGCCCCATCTGGTCGAAGAAGATGAACGGCCCCACCATCGTGCGCTCGCGATGGGGCAGGGTGCGATAGACCTTGAACCCGCCCAGATCGTGTGTGGCGGGCAGCAACGTCTGCAGGATCGCGTCGTCGCGGGTCGACATGGCGTGGCCTCGTTCGGGAAAGCGGATGCGCGATCGCTAACAGCTTGAGCGCGATGCGCAAAGCGGTGCCGGGAACGTGCGCCGCGCGCGGCCGTTGTCGAGGCCATGACCAAGAGCACGAAGAAGAAGGCGTCGGCACGGTTCGCGCCGGAAACCTCCACCCGCCGCACCGCCGCGATCGCGGCCACCGCCGTGGGCGGCCTGGCCGCGGGCCTGACGGCGGCGCTGAAGCTCGGCTGGCTCGACCGCTTCTTCGGCGGCGTGGGTGCGGCGGGTGGCGCGGAACATGCCGCGCCCGATCTCGCCGCCGATGCGCCGACCCCGGGCACCGAGCGTGCGCCCGATGCCTTCCGCCCCGATCCCACCGCCCCGGTCGGCGAGGCGGAACGCGAGGCGCTGCGCCCCGCGACCGGATCCGCGCCGTCGATGGCCGCGACCGCGGGCGAGATGGCGAATCAGACGGGGGCGGCGGGGTGATCGTCGCTTTGTTCGTCACCCCGGGCTTGACCCGGGGTCCCGCTTTTCCGAGGCGAGAGAGAAGAAGCGGGACCCCGGCTCAAGGCCGGGGTGACGTATAATCTTGGGGGGCTAGAACCAGCGCATCACCGTGCTGGCGAACGGCGTCCAAGCGCCGATGCGAACGCCGGCCGCCGCGAGCGTGTCGCCCGTCCATGCGTTGCAGGTGCGTAGCGCATCGTACCGTCCGCGCGCCGGATAGAAGGCGTCGTAGGCGGCATAACCCGGCAGCGCCGCACCATCGCGGCGGGCGGCGCGGATCACCGCCGCCAGCCGGCGATATTCGTCCTCGCGCAACGTCACCGCGCGTACCTGCGGCCCCGCCGCTGGCCGCGCGATATGTTCGACGTGCAGCAGCGTGTCCTCGCTCCCCCAAGCCGCATGCAGCACCGTCGCCGGCCGCACGTCCCACCATGTCGGCGTGCCGAGATAGAAGCCGCGCTCGCCCCAGCCGATCGCGACGTAGCGATGCGCGGCATATCGCGGGTCGCGCAGATCGCGGGCGGGAAAGTCCGCGTGCCAGTCGATCCCGGCCGCCCGCGCCGGCAGGACCAGCCCGGTGTGGATGCCATTGTCCTCGATCCAGATCGTCACGCCCCGATCGGGCGGGCGCCAGCCGCCGTTGCGCGGTACCAGCCCGCCGATCGCGCCGGCCAGCAGATAGGCCAGGACCAGCACCGCGAACGCGGCGAGCGCGACCGCGCCACGGCGTCTCAGAGGTCGAGCGCCCAGCCGTCGCGTCCGCGCGGATCGATCGGCGCGACCGGTACGTAGCGTTCCGCCGCCGCCGTCAGCCGCAGGATCGTCCAGTCGCCGCGCCGGTCCACCCCGTCCAGCGTGCAACCGCAGCCGGCGAAGGCGGCGACCACCTGTTCGCGCTGCGTTTCCAGCAGCCCCGCCAGCACGATCGCGGCGCGCGGCGCGGCGATCGCCGCCACCTCCGGCGCCATCGAGATCAGCGGTCCCGCCAGGATGTTGGCGATCACCAGATCATAGGGGGCGCCGGCCGAAATCTCCGGCGACAGCGCGCCATCGGCGACGATCAGCGCGATGTCGGCGACGTCATTGGTCGCCATGTTCTCGCGCGTGACCGTGATCGCAGCGGGGTCGATATCGGTCGCGGTCACCCGCGCCGCGGGCCACAGATGCCGTGCGGCGAAGGCGAGCAGTCCGGTGCCGGTGCCCAGGTCGATCGCGTTCGCGACGTCGCGCGCCGCCAGCCCCTCCAGCATCGCCAGGCATCCGGCGGTGGTGGCGTGATGCCCGGTGCCGAACGCCTGTCCCGCGTCGATCAGGAAGGCGCGGCCCCCCTCCGGTGCTGCGGTGGGATGCGCGCTGGTATGGACGACGAAGCGGCCCTCGCGGATCGGCTCCAGCCCGGCCTGGCTCATCGCCACCCAGTCCTCCGCGCCCAGCGGGGGTGACGACCGGCGCGACGCCGGCGGCGCTCGGCACCAGCGCGGCCAGCGCGGCCAGCAGCGCGGGGGAGGGGCGATCCTCGACATAGGCGTCGAGCCGCCAATGCTCGCGGTCGTCCTCCACCTCCTCGCTGGTCATCAGCACCGCGTCGATCGCGAGATCGTCGGCGGCGTCGATCGCCTCCGCCTCGGCGCGGGTGCAGGGGAGGGTGACGCGCCAGCTGTCGACGGCATTCTCCTCAGCGGACATAGCTGGCCCCGTTGATGTCCAGCACCGCCCCGGTCATCGAGGCGGGGGCGTCGAACGCGAGGAAGCGGATCATCGTTGCCACCTCCTCGGGCTGCGCCACGCGGCCCAGCGGGATGTCGGCGAGCAGTTTGTCGCCGCCGCGGCTGGCGAGATAATCGTCCGCCATGCCCGTCATCGTGAAGCCGGGGCAGATCGTGAAGGCGAGGATCCCGTCCCTGGCATAGCCGCGCGCGATCGTCTTGGTCATGGCGACCATCCCCGCCTTCGCGGCGGCATAATGCCAGTGCGCGGGGCTGTCGCCGCGATAGGCGGCGCGGCTGGCGACATTGACCAGCCGTCCGCCTTGTTCGCGCTGCTGCCAGTGGCGAACGGCGTGGCGGCTGAGCTGGGCCGCGGCGGTCAGGTTGACCTGCATCGTCCGCGCCCAGCCGTCGCGCCACGCCTCGTCATCGGCGTCGATCGGGTTCGCCTCGAACACGCCGGCATTGTTGACCAGCACGTCGACGCGACCGTCCAGCCGGTCGAGCGCCTGTGCCCACAGCCGGTCGACGGCGTCCGGATCGGCGAAATCGGCGGCAAGCAGCGCGTCGTCGCGCGCCACGGTGGCCTGTCCGACGACGGCCACGTCGGGCAGCGCGGACAAGGCGGCGAGGGCGGCGGCGCCGATGCCGCGGCTGGCGCCGGTCAGGAGGATATGTGTCATGCCCGGCGTGTAGCCGCGCCCGTGGCATTGCGCCACGGCCCGCGTCACCGCGCGGGTATTACGCCACGCTGGAGGCGAAGGTCGCCGCCGCCTCGCGCAGGTCGTCGAACCGGCCGCCCAGCTGGACCAACGACCCCCCCAGCGTGTCCATCCCCGCCGCCATGTCGTCGACGTCGCTGCGGATCGCGGTGATGGTGTGCGACATGGTGTCGGCGGCGAGCGCGGTCTCGTCGACCGCGGCGGTGATCGCGGTGACGGTCATCGCCTGCGCCCGCATCGCCTGGCGCACCGCGTCGGCGGACCCCTGTACCTCTGTCATGGTCGCCTGGATCGAGGCGCTGGTGTCGACCGTCACCTGTGTCGCGGCCTGGATCGCGGCGATCTTGGCGGCGATGTCATCGGTGGCGCGTGCGGTCTGGCTGGCGAGGCTCTTCACCTCCTGCGCCACCACCGCGAAGCCGCGACCGGCGTCGCCTGCGCGTGCCGCCTCGATCGTGGCGTTCAGCGCCAGCAGGTTGGTCTGCCCGGCGATGCTGCGGATCAGCCCCAAGATCGACTCGATCGACTTGGCATGGTCGCTCAACGCGGCACTGGCGGCCACTGCGCCCGATGCGTGGCTCGTCGCCGCCTGCAGCGTATCGTTGCAGCGGCCCATCTGTCCCTGCACCTCGTCGATCGCCTGGATCAGCCCGGCGGCGGTCGCCGCGGCGTCGCGCATCGCCAGCGCGGATTGTTCGGCGGCGGCGGCGACCTCGCTGGTCTTCTCCAGCATCCCGCGAGTGGCGTTGGCGCTGCCCAGCGCCTGGGTGCGGATCTCCGCGCCGCGCCCGGCGATCGCATCGATGCCGTCGAAGATGCCGGTGCGGAATTCGGCGCTGCGCGTCGCGCGATGGGTGCGGGCGCGATCCTCCGCCAGCACGGCGAGATGATCGGCCATCAGCTCCGCCTCGACCAGCGCGATCCGCTGGACCGTATCGGCCAGCTGCCGCATCCGCGTCACGTCACCCGCGACGCCTTTCTCCAGCATCGACAGCACGCAGGCATTGCTGGCGGTCATCGCGCTGAGGAAGGCGCCCAGCGGCACGCCGATATTCTGCGTCTGCTCGACATAGCGGATCAGCGCGGTCCGCCAGATGTCGCTCAGCGGTGCGGCATAGCGCAGCCGGCCATAGCGGCAGCCGCGCGCGATGTGGCGCCGCAGCTCCTTCGCGTCCTGCGGCCGCGCCGCCGCGGGCACCGTCGCCAGCGTCAGGAAATGGTCCCAGAACGCGGTCGCCGCGATCGTCCAGCCGTTCTCCGCGGCATCGACGATCGCGATGATCTCGCCGCAATGCCCCGCGATGCTGCGGTCCCAGTCGGACGGATGTGCCATTGCGGTCATCGCTGTTGCCCCTTCCCGGTCGACGACGTTCAGGCCGCGACCTTGGTCGCGAAGTCGAGCGCGCGCGTGTCGAGCGCACCCAGCCGCCCGGCGAGCGAATCGAATCCGGTGCCCAGCCGATCGATCTCGGTCGCGACCGCCTCGGTATCCTGGCGGATCGCGGCGATGGTGTGCGACATCGAATCGGCGGCGAGCGCGGTTTCGTCGACCGCGGCGGTGATCGCGGTGACGGTCTGCGCCTGCGCCTCCATCGCGCTGCGGATGCGGGTGGCCGATCCCTGTACCTCGGCGACGGTGTCGCGGATCGAGGCGCTGGTGTCGACCGTCACCTTCGTCGCCGACTGGATCGCCGCGATCTTGGCGGCGATGTCGTCGGTGGCGCGTGCGGTCTGGCTGGCGAGGCTCTTCACCTCCTGCGCCACCACCGCGAAGCCGCGACCGGCGTCGCCCGCGCGTGCCGCCTCGATCGTGGCGTTCAGCGCCAGCAGGTTGGTCTGCCCGGCGATGTCGCGGATCAGCCCCAGGATCGATTCGATCGACTTGGCATGGTCGCTCAACGCGCCCGACACCGCGACCGCGTCGCCCGCCTGTGCGGCGGCGCGGGTGGCGACGTCGGCGGCCACCTCCACCTCGGCGCGCGCATCCTCGATCGCGCGGATCAGCCCGGCCGCGGTCGCCGCGGCGTCACGCATCGCGACTGCGGACTGTTCGGCCGCGGCAGCCACCTCGCTGGTCTTGCCCAGCATCCCGCGCGCCGCGGACGATGTGCTCGACGCCTGTGCGCGCAGCGTATCGCCCTCGCCATTGGTGTCGGCGACGCCAGCGGTGATCGTGTCGCGGAATTCCTCCGCCAGCTGGTCGCGCTGCGCCTGCGCGAAGATCGCGTGATAGCCCGCGAACAGCTCGACGGTCAGTTCGGTCTCCATCCCGAACAGCCGCATCAGCGTGTCGATCAGGTCGTGGTAGCGCGGGTCGTCGGCCGCCAGCGTCTCGCCCAGCACGCGCAGCGCGGCACGGTCGGCCGCGCACGACATCGCCAGCACCGACATCGTCGTCACGTCCGACGCGATCGCGGACGCCACCGCGCGCTCCAGCGATTCGACCCAGCCATAGCCGTCGAGGTGGCAGAAACGGTTGCGCAGATAGGCGACGCCCGCGGCGATGCGCTGCTGCGTCTCCATGTTGGACCATTCGGGCGCGTCCGGATGGGCGCCGCGCCAATGGTTCCAATAGGCCTCCGACACCTCCGGCGCGCGCGGGGCGATGATGGTCCACAGGTCGGCGGCGCGGTTGACCAGCGTCCCGTCGCCGTCAAACGCGCGGATGCGCGCCGCCAGATCGACGCGACGGGCAACGGTGGTGGGCGGCGGCATGACCCGAGCGTTCAACCTTCTTCTCCAGCACGGTAAATCATCGACGCGTCCGATTAGGGGAGGAGTGGTAAACAAGCGGTTAGGGGTGACGACGGCCGGTCGGCTAAGCCGGGCGCTTGCATCCGTGCGCGCCACGCCGCATAGACCGCGCCAAACCGTCCGACCGACCTGCTTTTTTCGAGGAACCAGCGCTTGGCCACCAGACCCGACCGCCCGCGCAGCCCGCACCTGTTCAGCGGCCCGCTCGCGATCCACTATCGCTGGAGCCCGGCGATGACCGCGTCGATCATGCATCGCGTGACCGGCGACGGCATGGCGACCGTCGGCACGCTGCTGCTGGTCTGGTGGCTCGCCGCGATCGCCGCGGGCGCGGAGGCCTATGCCACCTTCCTCGACGTGTTCACCACCTCGTCGGGCAAGCTGAACGTGCTCGGCTGGATCGTCGGCGTCGGGCTCACCTGGTCGCTGTTCCAGCATATGATGAGCGGCATCCGCCATCTGGTGATGGACACCGGCGCCGCGTTCGAGCTGAAGCTGAACCGCAATCTGGCGGTGCTGACCTTCGTCGCCTCGACGCTGCTGACGGTCGCCTTCTGGCTCTATCTGGGGATCAAGTGATGAGCACGGAGATCGGCCGCGTCCGGGGTCTGGGCAGCGCGCATGCCGGCGCGCACCATTGGTGGCACCACAAGATCACCGCGGGCACCAACTTCCTGCTGATGGTGTGGCTGCTGGCGTCGATCGCGACGCTGCCGTCCTATGACTATGTCACCGTCCGGCTGTGGCTGCATTCAATGTGGGTGGCGGTGCCGATGGTGCTGCTGATCGCGTCGGTCTTCTACCATTTCCGCCTCGGCCTGCAGGTCGTGATCGAGGATTATTCGCACAAGGAGAATCGCTTCGTGATGATGATCCTGCTGAACGTCTTCGTCGTCGCCACCGCCGCCACCGCCATCTTCTCGATCCTCAAGGTCGCCTTCGGAGCTGCCGCCTGATGTCTGCTAATTCAACTGGCGCGTACAAGATCATCGACCATACCTATGACGCGGTGGTGGTCGGCGCGGGCGGATCGGGGCTGCGCGCCACGATGGGCATCGCGGAGAGCGGGCTGAAGACCGCCTGCATCACCAAGGTGTTCCCGACGCGCTCGCACACCGTCGCCGCGCAGGGCGGCATCGCCGCGTCGCTCGGCAACAATTCGCCCGACCATTGGTCGTGGCACATGTTCGACACCGTCAAGGGGTCCGATTGGCTCGGCGACCAGGACGCGATCGAATATATGGTGCGCGAGGCGCCGGCCGCGGTGTACGAGCTGGAGCACGCCGGCGTGCCGTTCAGCCGCAACGACAACGGCACCATCTACCAGCGTCCGTTCGGCGGGCATATGCAGAACATGGGCGAGGGGCCGCCGGTGCAGCGCACCTGCGCCGCCGCGGACCGTACCGGCCACGCGATGCTCCATGCGCTGTACCAGCAGTCGCTGAAGTATGACGCCGACTTCTACGTCGAATATTTCGCGCTCGACCTGATCATGGAAAACGGGGCGTGCCGCGGCGTGATCGCGCTGTGCATGGAAGACGGCTCGATCCACCGCTTCCGTTCGCATGCCGTCGTCCTCGCTACCGGTGGCGGCGGGCGCGTGTACCAGTCGGCGACGTCGGCGCACACCTGCACCGGGGACGGCAACGGCATGGCGCTTCGCGCCGGCCTGCCGCTGCAGGACATGGAGTTCGTGCAGTTCCACCCGACCGGCATCTATGGCGCGGGCGTCCTCATCACCGAGGGCGCGCGCGGCGAGGGCGGCTACCTGACCAATTCCGAGGGCGAACGCTTCATGGAGCGCTATGCCCCGTCCGCGAAGGATCTCGCCAGCCGCGACGTCGTCGCACGCTCGATGGCGATGGAGATGCGCGAGGGCCGCGGCGTCGGCAAGGACAAGGACCATATCTTCCTCCACCTCGACCATATCGATCCCAAGGTGCTGCACGAGCGGCTGCCGGGGATCACCGAGACGGGGAAGATCTTCGCGGGGGTCGACCTGACGCGCCAGCCGCTGCCGGTGACGCCGACCGTCCATTACAATATGGGCGGCATCCCCTGTAACTATCACGGCGAGGTGGTGAATCCGCGCGACGGCAATCCCGACGCGGTCGTCCCGGGCCTGTTCGCGGTGGGCGAGGCGGCGTGCGTGTCGGTCCATGGCGCCAACCGGCTGGGCTCCAATTCGCTGATCGACCTGGTCGTGTTCGGCCGTGCCACGGGTCTGCGCCTCAAGGAGACGCTGAAGCCGGGCACGTCGCACAATCCGCTGCCCAAGGGCTCGGAGGAGATGGCGCTGGGTCGCCTCGACCATTTCCGTAACGCCAAGGGCGCGACGCCGACCGCGACGCTGCGCGGCGAGATGCAGCGCACGATGCAGCGCCACTGCGCGGTGTTCCGCGACAGCGCGCTGCTGGCGGAGGGCGTGCAGAAGATCGAGACGATCTACCAAGGGATGCAGGACGTGGGCGTCAGCGACCGCTCGCTGATCTGGAACACCGACTTGGTCGAGACGCTGGAGCTGGACAATCTGATCGGCCAGGCGGTCGTGACGATGAAGAGCGCCGACAATCGCAAGGAAAGCCGCGGCGCCCACATGCACGAGGACTTCCCCGATCGCGACGATGCCAATTGGATGAAGCACACCACCAGCACCTTCGATGGCTGGGGCGGCAAGGGCGGCACGACCGAGATCGGCTATCGCCCGGTCCACGACTATACGCTCACCGACGACGCGGAATATATCAAGCCGAAGAAGCGGGTGTATTGAGGCAGATCGCCGCCGGCAGTGCGCCGGCGGCCATTAGATCGTCATCGGACCTCTATCAACCGCTCCCCTGCGTCGAGCGCGGCGATGATCGCAGCCCATCGCGGTTCCAGCCAGAGCAGTAGCGATCGATTGGTGGCGTTGCCGATCCGCAGCCACACGAGGGCGTATTCACCCGGCGGATGGCGCGTCAGAAAATCCTCATCCTTCGTGAGAAGGATGCAAGCGTGGTCGACGGCATAGGCGGCAACTGCATGATCGGGTGTCGCGCCCGGTAATTCCGTGCCGACGTGATACGCATCATGCCCACGGGTTTCGAGCCAACGACACAGCGCCGGAGGCAGCTGCGCGTCGACCAGAAAGCGCATCAGGCGGCAAGCACCACTTTGTGGTCGATCGCGCGCGCCGCATAGGCGAGACTGGCCCGGATGTCGTCGCCCGACAGCGCGGGAAAGTCGGCGAGTATCTCGCTTTCGCTCGATCCACCTGCCAGCATTTCCAGAATGTCGACGACGCGGATTCGCGTGCCGGCGACGATGGGGCGTCCGCCGCACACCTCCGGATTGATCACGATCCGCGCCGAATTATCCATATCGTCAACTTGGCGCCGGAGGCGTGTCATGACAAGCCCCGCACCCGCTCCACCGCGGCGCGCACCAGCGGCATGCGGTCGTTGCCGAAATACATGTCGTCGCCGTCCACGAAGATCGTCGGCGATCCGAAGCCGCCGCGGGCGATCAGTTCGTCGGTATTCGCCCGCAGCTGCGCCTTGACCCGCTCGTCGCCGATCGCCGCGGCCATCGCATCGGCGTCCACCCCCGCCGCCGCGGCCACCTCGCGCAGCACCGCGTCCTGCGCAATGTCGCGGTCGTCGGTCCAATAGGCGTGGAAGGCGGCGCGCGCGAAGGGGACGCAGTCCTGCCCCAGCCAGCAGCAGGCGCGCATCGCCTTGACGCTGTTGACCGGAAAGACGCTGGGCGGGAAGCGGATTTCCAGCCCCTGATGCCGCGCCCAGTCGCGCAGGTCCTTCGCCATGTAGCGCGCCTTCGCCGGCACCGGATTGGCGCGCTGCGCATAGACCGAGCCGTTGACCGCGTTGAACACGCCGCCGACCAGGATCGGCCGCCAGGTCACCGCGACGCCCAGTTCGGCGGCAAGCGGCTGGATGCTCTCGAACCCCAGCCACGTCCAGGGCGAGGAACAGTCGAAGAAAAACTCGATCATCGGCCGATCCCCATGAGCGTGCGCTTGGTGTCCGCGCTGATCTCTTCGGGCCGCGCCATCCGTCCGACCGCGGTGCCCGCCTTTACCCCCGGGCGCTCGCGCAGCTTGGCGAACCAGCGCGCGACATGGGGGAAGCGCGCCATGTCGATGCCCTGCGCCTTGTGCGTGATGATCCACGGGAAGCAGGCGATATCGGCGATCGTGTAAGCGGCGCCCGCGACATAGGCGCCGGTGCGCGCCAGCTGGCGGTCGAGCACCCCGTACAACCGGTCCGCCTCGCGCGCGTAGCGATCCACGGCATAGGGGATCGGCTCCGGTGCGTAGAGCCGGAAATGCCCGTTCTGCCCCAGCATCGGCCCCAGCCCGCCCATCTGCCACATCAGCCATTCGGTCGCCGCGATGCGCCCGCGTGGATCGGCGGGCAGGAATCGCCCGCTCTTCTGCGCGAGATAGAGCAGGATGGCGCCGCTTTCGAACACGCTGATCGGTTCGCCGCCATCGGCGGGGGCGCTATCGACAATTGCGGGGATGCGGTTGTTGGGGCTGATCGCAAGGAAATCGGGTGCGAATTGCTCGCCGGCGCCGATGTTCACGGGGACGACGCGATAGGGCAGCCCGCATTCCTCCAGCATGATCGTCGCCTTCCACCCATTGGGCGTGGCGGCGAAATACAGGTCGATCATCGGCGATCCTCTCGTTTCGCCGGAGTGTTGCGCAGCGGATGCGGTAAGGCAAGCGATCGACTTAACCGGTCAGGGGCGCCCCACCGCGTCCATGTCCGCGCGCGACCAGCCGCCGCCCATCGCCTGGTACAAGGCGACATAGCTGGTCAGACGATCCGCCTGCGCCTGCACCAGCGCCAATTGCGCGGTGAGCAGATTGCGCTGCGCATCCAGTTGCTCGATATAGCCCGAATAGCCTGCGCGATAGCGGTTGGAGGCGTTCTGCAACGCACCCTGCGCTGCCGTCGCCTGATCGCCCAGCACGGTCGCCTGTTCACCGGTGCGGCGCACCCCGGCGAGCGCATCCTCCACCTCGCGGAACGCGGTCAGTGCGGTGCGGCGATAGGCGAAGGCGGCCTGATCGCGGCGTGCGGTGGCCACGCCTTCCTGCGCGCGCAGCCGCCCGCCGTCGAAGATCGGCGCGAGGATGCTGGCGCCCAGCGCGAACAGTCCGACCGGCTCCGACAGCGCGGTCGACAGCACCACACCCGCCGATCCGGTAAGCGCGATATTGGGCAGCATCGCCGCGCGCTGGCTGTCGAGCGTGCGGTCGGCGGCGACCAATGTCTGCTCCGCCTGGTAGATGTCGGGCCGACGCCGTAGCAGGTCCGCGGGCAGTCCGCCGGGGATCGCCGGCCGCGCGATCGCGTCAAGCGCCCGACCCCGCGCAATGGCGCGCGGCGTGTCGCCCGTCAGCAACGCCAGCGCATTCTCCTGCCGCGTGATCGCCAGTTCGGCCGCCGGGACCAGTTGCGCCGTGGCGGCATATTCGCCCTGCGCCTGCCGATATTCCAGCCGCGAGGTATAGCCGGTCTCGAACCGCCGCCGCGCGATGCGCAGCGCCTCCGCCCGCGCGGCCAGCGTCTGGCGCGCGATCGCGAGGCGCTGGTCGAGCGCGCGCAGCGTGACATAGCCCGACGCCGCCGTCGCCGCGGTGGCGAGCCGCACCGTGTCGCGCGCGGCCTCGGTCGCCAGCAGTTGCGCGCGCGCCGCCCGGCTCGCCTGTCGTAGCCGCCCGAACAGGTCGAGGTCGAAGCTGAGCGCGACATTGGGCTGTACCGACGCCGATTGCGTCGCGCGGCCCAGTGCGCTCAGCGACTGGCCCTGCGTTTCCGGCACGGTGGCACCGATCGACGGCAGCAGCTGCGCGCGCGCCAGTGCTTCCGCGGCTCGCGCTTCCTCGACGCGCGCCACCGCGATCTCGATATCGACGTTGTTGGCCAGCGCGCGTTCGACCAGCGCGGTCAGCGCCGGGTCGCCGAACCCCCGCCACCAGTCGCCCGCGATCGCCGCATCGCCGGGCAGCGCGGTGCGCCACGACGGCGGCGGCACGACCGCGGCCGCGGGCGGCGCCGCCGCGCGCGGGCCGGGCAGGGTGCATCCGGCGAGCGCCAGCGGCAGCAGGACGAGTGTGCGCCTCATCGCGGCGCGGCCGTGCCGCTGGTATCGACCCGCGCCTGCACCGACATGCCGGGGCGCAGCCGTTGTGCCAGCGACTGGCCCGGATCGATGCGGATGCGCACTGCGATCCGCTGCGGCACCTTGGTGAAATTGCCGGTGGCATTGTCGGACTTCAGCACCGCGAACTCGCTGCCCGCGGCGGGGGAAATGCGCTCGACGCGCCCGGTCAGCCGCGCGTTGGCGAGCGCGTCGACGGTGAAGCTGGCGGGCTGCCCCACCGCGATCCGCGCGGTCTGCGCCTCCTTGAAATTGGCGATGACCCAGGTTTCCGCCGGCACCAGGAACATCAGCTGCGATCCGGCGGTGACATATTGCCCGACTCGAACGCCCACCTCGCTCAGCCGCCCCGCCTCCGGCGCGCGGATCAGCGTGTTGGCGAGGTCGATCCGCGTCAGCCGCAGCGCCGCCTGCGCGCCCGATACGCCCGCCTGCTGCCCGCCGCGGCCGACCTCCACGGTGCGGATGTCCTGCCGCGCGATCTCGCGTGCGGCGGTCGCCTGACGCAGTCCCGCCTGTGCCTGACGCAGCGCGGCGAGCGTCTGGTCGCGCTCGCGCAGCGACACCGACCCGTCGGTGACGAGGTCGTTGACGCGGTTCATGTCCGCCTGCGCGCGCATCAATTGCGCCTGCGCATTGGCGACTGCGGCCTCCTGTCCGCCGAAGCTCGCCTGCCGGCTCGCCTCCGACTGGCGGCTGTTGGCGAGCGTGGCGGCGGCGCTCTCCACCTGCGCCTGCGCCTGGTCGACGCGCTGCGCGTAGATGCGGCGGTCGATCTCCACCAGCGGCTGCCCCGCGGCGACCTGTTCGAAATCGCGGACCGCCACGCGGGTGACATAGCCCGATACCTGCGGTGCGATCACGGTGGTGCGCCCGCGGACATAGGCATTGTCGGTCGACTGATAGGCGCTGTCGAACGGCCAGATCCGCCACGCCGCCAGCACCGCGGCCACCCCGCCCAGCACCAGCACCGCGACCAGCAGCAGGCTGCGCGCCGACAGTGTCGGCGGACGCCAGCCGGAGCCGGAAGGCGCGGCGGCGGGCGCCGCCTCGGCCAGTTTCTCCTCGGTGGCGGGGGTGGCGGAAACGGAGGTGTCGGTCATGCGGCAGTCGCCCGGCGCTCGCGCCAGTGCCGGCGCAGGAGGAGGAAGAGAAGGTAGAGGAAGGTGAGCGCGGCGAGCACCGCGATCAACCGGAAGACATCGTCATAGGCGAGCACATTCGCCTCGCGCGTCGCGGTCTGCGACAGCAGCGCGCCGCCCTCTGCGCTGCGCAGCGCCGGATCGCCGACGACGCGCGCGACGCCCCCCGCGCCCGCCTGCAACCGCGCCTGCACGATCGGGTCGGTGGGGTCGATCTGCTGCACCAGCGCGGCGCTGTTCGCCTTCTCGCGCACCACCTGATAGGTGCCGAGCAGCGCCGTCCCGGCGAGGCCGCCGAGCGAGTTGATCATCCCGAACAGCGCGATAAAGCTGATGACGTGCCCGGTGCCCTGCTGGAGCGCGCGCGTCATCCCGAACAGCAGCGACGGCCCCAGGAAGAAGGTGGCGGAGAAGGCGATCGTGGCCTGCGTCAGGTACAATTGCGGCGCGCGCGTCAGGCTGGTCGCATCGGAATCGAACCAGGCCGCGACCGCGACCAGCCCGATCGCGAGCATCACCGGATGCGCCAGCCGCGTGACGTCGAGCGTCATCGCGCTGGCCACCACGCCGGCGATGCTGGCGAGCAGGATGATGGTGAAGAAGGGGACGAGCTGGTCGTTGTTCTGCCCCAGCACGGTCAACAGGCCGACCGCGCCATAGCTTTGTTCCGACAGCACGATGCGCGCCATGACGGTGACGATCGCGAACCGCACGATGTCCGCGCTCGCGAGCCAGCGGGTGTTGAGCAGCGGATTGGTGCGATGATGTTCGATGAACAGCGCGGCGGCGAGCAGCGGGATGGCGGCGACCAGCGCCCAGCCGATCCACGGCGCCTGCGTCCACCATACGATCCGCCCCAGCCCCAGCACCGCGGCGAAGAGCCCGGCGGCGGTGGCAAACAGCGTGAAGGTGACGAAGTCGAGCGGCTCGAACGCCTTCTGCCGCTCGGTCGGCGGCAGGCGGAAGGCGAGCACCGCGCCCAGGCTCATCAGCGCCAGCCCGAGTTCGAACAGGTACAGCGTGCGCCACTGGCTCATTGCCAGCAGGTCGGGGGAGAAGAGGCGCGCCAGCGGGGTGGCGCATTGCGGCACGCCGATCCCGATCACGATCGCGCGCAGCCGCCACGCGGGCGGGAAGGCCTGCATGAAATAGTAAAGCGAGAAGGTGCTGAGCGCTGCGCCCGCCATGCCGCTGGCGGCACGCACCAGGATCGCCGAGGCGAAATCCTGCACGAACAGGTGCGCGAGCGTGAGTAGCGCGTAGATCGCAATGAAGATGACCGCGAACGGTCGCAGGCCATATTGCTGGCGGAACTTGATCAGCAGCAGGTTGATGCTGACGTTGGTCATCACATAGACCGTCGGCAGCCACGCGATCTCCGCCGGATCGAGCCCGAGCGCGCCCGCCAGCGTGACCGTATTGGCGGCGACCAGCGCGTTGCCCAGCCCGCCGGTCAGTCCGATCAGCGTCGCCACCGCGCCATAGGCGATGCGGCGGCGGACAGGGTGGTCCGGCGAGCCGGGCGAGCCGGGCATGGCCGGGCGCTCATGGGGCGCGAAGTCCCATGTCTCTTCGGACAGGAAGGCGCGGAGCCGCGCGGCGAGGGTCATGACGGACGGGTCAACGCGCCTGCGTAACGAACTGTTGCACCAGCTTATCCGTCATGCCGGGCTTGACCCGGCATCCAGGGTTCCGCGTACCGACGCCGGTGAGGCGCGTGGTACCCTGGACCCCGGGTCAAGCCCGGGGTGACGTGGCGGGCGCGGAAGCCGTCACTCGACCCAGTCGAGGCCGATATCGCGATAGACGCCGCGGTCCTCGTCCCAGCCGGGTTTCACCTTGACGTGGAGGTAGAGGTGGACCGGGCGGTCGAGCAACACGGCCAGTTCGGCGCGGGCGCGGGCGCCGATCTCGCGGATGCGGGTGCCGCCCTTGCCCAGCACGATCGCGCGCTGGGTGGGGCGCTCGACCAGGATCTGCTGGTGGATTTCGGTCGAGCCGTCGTCGCGGTCGGCGAATTTCTCGGTTTCCACGACGCTGGCATAGGGGAGTTCGGCGTGGAGCTGGAGGTAGAGCTGCTCGCGCGTCACCTCTGCCGCCAGCGCGCGTTCGCTGGCGTCGGAGACCTGATCCTCGGGGAAGTGCCACGGCGCCTCGGGCATCGTGTCCGCCAAGGCGGCCTTCAGTTCGGGCAGGCCGTCGCCGGTCTGCGCGGAGACGAAGAAGGTTTCCTTGAACGGAAGGATCGCGTTGAGGCGCTCGGCGTGGAGCAGCAGCTTGGGCTTGTCGGCGATATCGACCTTGTTGAGGATCAGGTAGATGGGCTCGCGACGGTCCTTCAAACCTTCTGCGATTTCCGTGACCTTCGGTCCCAGCCCGCCCTTGGCGTCGACCACCAGGGCGATGACGTCGGCGCCCTCCGCGCCGCCCCAGGCGGCGGCGACCATCGCGCGATCCAGCCGGCGGCGGGGTTCGAAGATGCCGGGTGTGTCGACCAGCAGCAGCTGCGTCTCGTCACGGATCGCGACGCCCATCAGGCGGGTGCGGGTGGTCTGCGCCTTGGGGCTGACGATCGCGACCTTCTGGCCGACGAGCGCGTTGACGAGCGTCGACTTGCCCGCATTGGGGGCGCCGACGATCGCGACCAGCCCGCACCGATGTTGGCGATGTTCGCTCATTCGCCGGCCAGAGCACTCTTGAGCCGCGAGAAGAACCCCTGCGATTGCGGGCATTCTTCCCCCGTCTCGGTCTCGCGGAACATCTCCAGAAGTTCACGCTGACGGGTGCTAAGTTTGCTGGGGGTTTCCACATCGACCTGGATGACGAGGTCGCCATGGCCACGACCCTGCAACACCGGCATTCCGGCGCCGCGCTGGCGCAGCTGCTTGCCCGACTGAATGCCGGCCGGGATCTTGATCTCGTGACGGCGACCGTCCAGCCCGGGGATCGACATGATCCCGCCCAGCGCGGCGGTGGTGAAGCTGATCGGCGCGCGCGCGAACAGCGTCGTCCCCTCGCGCTCGAAGATCGCGTGCCGCTTGACGTGGAGGAAGATGTAGAGGTCGCCCGGCGGTGCGCCGCGCGCGCCCGCCTCGCCCTCGCCGGTCAGGCGCACGCGCGTGCCCTCGTCGACGCCCGCGGGCACGTTGACCGCCAGCGTCTTGGTCTTCTCGACCCGGCCCTCGCCGCGGCAGTCGGGGCAGGGATCGGTGATGACCTCGCCCGAGCCATGGCAGACCGGGCAGGCGCGCTCGACGACGAAGAAGCCCTGTTGTGCGCGGACCTTCCCGTGACCCTGGCAGTGGTGGCAGGTATGGGCATGCGTCCCCGGCTTCGACCCGGAGCCGTGGCAGCTGTCGCACGGCGCGGAGATATCGACCGTGATCTCGGTCTCCTTGCCGTGGAACGCCTCCTCCAGCGTGATCTCCATGTCGTAGCGCAGGTCGGCGCCGCGACGAACCTGCCGCCCGCCGCCACCGCCGCGCCCGCCCATGAACTCGCCGAACACGCTTTCGAAGATATCGGAAAAGCCCGCGAAATCCTGCGCGCCGGCCCCGCCGCCGCCCATTCCGCCGTTGCGGAAGGCGGCATGGCCGAAGCGGTCGTAGGCGGCGCGCTTCTGCGGATCCTTCAGGCAGTCATAGGCCTCGCTGACCGCCTTGAACTTCGCCTCGGAATCCTTGCACCCGGCGTTCTTGTCCGGGTGATATTTCATCGCGAGCTTGCGGTACGACGACTTGATCGTCGCCGCATCCGCGCCTCGCTCGCATTCGAGCAGTTCGTAATAGTCGATTTCGGTCATTTCGGCCTCTAGCCCTCTCCCCTCCGGGGAGAGGGTTGGGTGAGGGGCGGCCACGAACGCTGTGCTTGCTGCATGGCCACCTTCCCTCACTACCCCTCACCCCGGCCCTCTCCCCGCAGGGGAGAGGGAGGGCATTCGCTTACTTCTGGTCGTCGACCTCGGAGAATTCGGCGTCGACCACGTCGTCGTCCTTCTTGGCCTCCGGCTCGGCCGCGCCGGTGGGCGAGGCTTCGGCCTGCTGCTGCTTGTCGTAGATCGCCTGGCCCAGCTTCATCGCGACCTGCGCCAGCGCCTGGCTCTTTTCGTTCATCGCCTCGGGATCGCCACCCTCGACCGCCGCCTTGGCGGCGTCGATCGCGGACTGGATCTCACCCTTCAGCGCCTCGTCCACCTTGTCGCCATTGTCGGCCAGCTGGCGCTCGGTGGTGTGGATCAGGCTCTCGGCGTTGTTCTTCGCCTCGGCCGCGGCGCGGCGCTTCTTGTCCTCCTCGGCGAAGCTTTCCGCGTCGCGCACCATCTGCTCGATATCGGCGTCGGATAGACCGCCCGAGGCCTGGATGCGGATCTGCTGCTCCTTGCCGGTGCCCTTGTCCTTCGCCGACACGTTGACGATGCCGTTGGCGTCGATGTCGAACGTCACCTCGATCTGCGGCACGCCGCGCGGGGCGGGGGGGATGCCGACCAGGTCGAACTGGCCCAGCAGCTTGTTGTCCGCCGCCATCTCGCGCTCGCCCTGGAACACGCGGATCGTCACCGCACCCTGATTGTCGTCCGCGGTCGAATAGGTCTGCGACTTCTTCGTCGGGATCGTGGTGTTGCGGTCGATCATGCGGGTGAACACGCCGCCCAGCGTCTCGATCCCCAGCGACAGCGGGGTGACGTCGAGCAGCAGCACGTCCTTCACGTCGCCCTGGAGCACGCCGGCCTGGATCGCGGCGCCCATCGCGACGACCTCGTCCGGGTTGACGCCGGTGTGCGGATCCTTGCCGAAGAACTGCTTCACCACCTCACGCACGCGCGGCATGCGGGTCATGCCGCCGACCAGCACGACCTCGGAGATCTCGTCCGCCTTCATGCCGGCATCGGCCAGCGCCTTCTTGCACGGCTCCAGCGTGCGCTTCACCAGATCCTCGACCAGCCGCTCCAGATCGGCGCGGGTGATCGTCTTGACCAGGTGCTTCGGCCCGTTCTGGTCGGCGGTGATGAAGGGCAGGTTGACCTCCGTCGACTGCGCCGACGACAGCTCGATCTTCGCCTTCTCGGCGGCTTCCTTCAGCCGCTGGAGCGCCAATTTGTCCTTGGTGAGGTCGATGCCCTCGTCCTTCTGGAAGCCCTGCGCCAGATAGTCGACGATCTTGTTGTCGAAATCCTCGCCGCCCAGGAAGGTGTCGCCGTTGGTCGCCTTCACCTCGAACACGCCGTCGCCGATCTCCAGGATGGAGACGTCGAACGTGCCGCCGCCGAGGTCATAGACCGCGATCGTCTTGCCGTCCTGCTTGTCGAGGCCATAGGCCAGCGCCGCCGCGGTCGGCTCGTTGATGATGCGCAGCACTTCGAGGCCCGCGATCTGGCCGGCGTCCTTGGTCGCCTGACGCTGCGCGTCGTTGAAGTACGCCGGCACGGTGATGACCGCCTGCGTCACCGTCTCGCCCAGATAGCTCTCGGCGGTTTCCTTCATCTTCTGGAGCGTGAAGGCGCTGATCTGCGACGGGCTGTATTCCTTGCCGCCGGCCGCGACCCAGGCATCGCCATTGGTGCCGCGCACGATCTTGTACGGGACCAGCTCGGTATCCTTCCTGGTGACCGGATCGTCGAAGCGACGGCCGATCAGGCGCTTCACCGCGAAGATGGTATTGTCGCCGTTGGTCACCGCCTGGCGCTTCGCCGGCTGACCGATCAGCCGCTCGCCATCCTTCGCGAAGGCGACGATCGACGGCGTGGTGCGCGCGCCCTCCGCATTCTCGATGACCTTGGCCTTTCCGCCTTCCATCACCGCGACGCACGAATTGGTGGTGCCCAGATCAATACCGATAACTTTTGCCATGAGTGCCTAACCTAGCCCCTGCGTATCTAAAAAGATGACGGGTCGCGTCCCGTTTCGGCGGCGCAACCGTGTCGATGCTGCGCGATATAGGTGCCCCGCAGCGCCCCGCAAGATTGCCGTGTGCGCGCAGGGAACCGTTGCGTGTCCCGTGCGTGGAACGTACAGGAGCCGATATGTCGACCGCCCGCATCTTTCAGCGCCCCAAGAACGCCATGCAGTCCGGCAAGCACCGCACCGACCGGTGGCAGCTGGAGTTCGAGCCGGGCGAGGCCAAGCGCCCCGATCCGCTGACCGGCTGGGCGGGCAGCGGCGACACGCGCGACCAGATCCGGCTGTCGTTCCCGACGTGCGAGGCGGCGATCGCCTATGCCGAGCGCGAGGGGCTGGCGTATCACGTCATCCCGGCGCCCACAAAGACGCTGAAATTGCAGAGCTACGCCGACAATTTCCGGTGAGGTGAGGGGGCTTCGGGCGCCTTTATCTTTATTGACTTTCCTCCGTTCGTGCTGAGGAGGGACTGAGCGAAGTCGAAGTGCCATCTCGAAGCACCTGCGCGTGCCCTTCGAGACGAGGCTTCGACAGGCTCAGCCTCTCCTCAGGGCGAACGGAGGAGAACAGCTCGCCGGTAGCCTTCGGTCCTTACCGCGGCGTCAGCACGATCGTGCGCGCGTCGGGGTGGGTGGCGCGCGCGGTGCCATAGGCCTCCAGCGCCGCGACCAGCGCGTCGGTGCCGCCGCGGGTGCGCAGCGAGCCGCTGAACGGATGCGCCGCCAGCGCGGCGTCGCGGATCACGATGCGGCGCGTGTCGTAGCGCTGGAGCGCGGTGGCGACGTCCGCCAGCGGGGTCGCGGCGAAGGTGAGGCGCCCGTCCTGCCAGCCGGCGGCGTCGTCCGCGCGATGATCGGCGACCGCGAGCGACCGCGGCGTCGTCGCCAGCACCTGCCCGGCGGCCAGCGTGCGCGTGCCGCGCGGGGTGGCGACGCGCACCACGCCCTCGGTCAGCGCGACCGTCATCGCGCCATCCACGCCGCGCTCGACCGTGAAATGCGTGCCGACCGCGGTCACGCTATTGTCGCCGGTCGCGACGACGAAGGGGTGGGCGCGATCCTTCGCCACCGCGAAGGCGGCCCGCCCGGCGAGCAGCTCGACGCGGCGTTCCTCGCGCTGCGCCGGGACCGCCACCGCGGAGGCGGCGTCGAGCGTCATGACCGATCCGTCGGGCAGGCGGATGCGGCGCTGTTCGCCGACCGCGGTCGCGTAGCGCGCGGGGCCGGCGGTGGCGTGGGTGTGGATCGGGGCGAGGTCGTCCCGGCGCGACAGCAGGGTGCCGGTGCCGACCACCGCGAGCAGCGCGGCGGCGGTCGCGAGGAACGGCCAGCGCTGGACCGGCGGGCGCACCGCGCCGCCGCGCGCCTCCGCGCGAAGGGCGGCGAGCGCGGGATCGTCGGCGAGGGAGGACAAATCGGCGTCGAGGGCGTCGAGGCGCGCGGCGGCCTCGTCATGCGCGGCGTCCGCGCGGCGCCAGCGGTCGGCGGCGGCGCGATCGGTCGCGTCGGCATCGTCGGCGCGCAGGCGTGCGTACCATTCCGCGGCCTGCGCGGCGGCATCCCCGTCAGGCGCGCGCGTCATGCGTCGACGGTCGCAGCCAGGATGCGGATGGCCTTCATGATATGCTTTTCCACCGCGCTTACCGATATTCCCATGTGTCGGGCGATCGCCGCGTAGCTCATTTCCTCGAAACGGTGAAGGACGAACGCCTGCCGGGTGCGATCCGGCAGCTCCCCCACCGCCGCGATGAGTCGCGACCAGCGTTCCTTGCCCATCAAGACGCGCTCGGGCGAGCGCCCCTCAACCGGATGGTCGCTTTCTTCGAGCGGGGCGTGGCGCGAGCGATGGCGGACGGTGTCGCGGCGCGCGCGATCGGTCAGCACGCTTTGCGCGACCTGGAAGACATAGCCCTGGAGGTTCGCGATCTCTCCATCGGCGCGGCGCGTCTGCATCCGGAGCGCGACGTCCTGCACCAGATCGTCGACATCGTCGGCCGCCGCGCGCTTCATCAGGAAGCGGCGGATCACGGGCAGCAGCGGGGCGATATCGTCCCCCCGCCCGTCGCGATCGGTCGACGTGGCACCCCATCGGGGCTGCGCGGTCAGCACCAAATTTCTATCCCCCGTTTCGGCCCCGATTGGGGAAGGCGTGCTCACCTTTTCCCCGGCGTCCTTCCCCGACGCTTGTGGAGCGCAGACGATCATGTTGTAACGATTCCGTCAAGCGCGGCGTGCGGGAAGTGATCGTCAGGTCACGGGAAAACACCGCAAAAAGAGCGTGGGAGGGGGTGCCGGCGACAGAAGAATGCGCAAGCGTGCGAACGAGGGGGGTGACGGTGACGGGGCGCCGCGGGCGGTGCGGGTGGTGGAGCAGGATCGCGGTCGTCGGGGCGACGGTCGCGGTCGCGCCGTGCTGCGGCCCGGTGCCGGCGAGGGCGGAGCCGGTATCCGGCCTGCCGCGCAAGCCGTTGCCGCGCGACGTCCCGGCCGGGCCGCTCGACATGGTGCTGCGCCGGATCGCGGCGGACAGCGACGAGCAGATCCTGGTCGATCCCGTGCTGCTGGCGGGGCGGCGCGGCGGCGGTGTCGCGCGCGGCACCGCGCTGGAGACGGCGCTGGCGCGGGTGCTGGCGGGCAGCGGGCTGACGGTGCGGCGCGTCGGGCCGGGCGTGCTGGTGGTGGTCGCGGCCGGGCCTGCGCGCGACGAGGACGATCGCGCCTGGCCCGCCGAGCCCGATATCGTCGTGACCGCGCAGCGCCGCCCGACCCTGTTGAGCGAGGCGGGGCCGGACCTGGCGGTCGTCTCCGGCGCGACGCTGGCGCAGAACCGCACCGTGGAGCGGCGCACGCTGGCGCGGCTGCTGCCCGCGCTGACCGTCACCAGCACCGGACCGATGCAGCAGCGGCTGTCGGTGCGCGGGGTGCTGGGCACGGGGGAGAGCACGGTCGGCGTCTATTTCGGCGAGGTGCCGGTGACCGCGCCGTCGGGCACCGGGTTCGATCCCGGCGCGATGTCGCCCGACATCGACCTGATCGACGTCGAGCGGGTCGAGCTGCTGAAGGGGCCGCAGGGGACATTGTACGGCGCGTCGTCGATGGGGGGCACGCTGCGCACGATCTTCCGCCAGCCCGATGCGGGGGCATGGGCGGCGGAGGTGAGCGCGGAGGCGGGCATCGCCACCGGGGGGGCGCCCGGCGCCGCGCTGTCGGCGATGGTCAACGCGCCGCTGGTCGACGATCGCCTCGCGCTGCGCGTGGTGGCCGGGCGGCGGCGGATCGGCGGCGCGATCGACAATGCGCGACTGGGCTATCGCGACGGCGACACCGCGGACCGTGAGAGCGCGCGCGTGGCGCTGGCGTGGACGCCGGACGACGCGCTGCGCATCGACCTGTCGGGGCTGGTGCAGGACAACCGGCTGGCGGATGCCGGCGTGTGGATCCTCGACGACGGGCGGCGGCGCGCCGACCTGCCGGTGCGTACCCCCAGCGCCGAGCGGCTGCGGCTGGTCACCGGCACCGCGCGCTGGGCGCCGGGCAAGCTGCGCGTCACCGCCACGCTGTCGCATTATGGCTGGCGCACGATCCGCCAGATCGACTTCACCAACGTATTGGAACGGCAGCGCGGGAGCGATGCGGCGTGCCGGCGCTATGCCGCGCTGACCGGATCCGGCGGTGGATGCGACGACGCCGTGCGCGCGGCCTATCGCACCTGGCTCGACACGCGGCTGCCCGCGATCCTCTACCAGCCGATGCAATTGCGCAGCACCAGCGGCGAGCTGCGCCTGTCCGACGACGGCAATGGCGCGTGGCGATGGACGATCGGGGTCTTCGCGGAACATCGCGCCGATCGCGTCGACAGCAACACGGTGCGCGCCGACGCCGCCAGCGGCACGATCGTCACCCCTTTGGACCTGACCGGGCGCCGCCTGCTCGACATGCGGCTGGACCAGCAGGCGGTGTTCGCGGAGGCGAGCCGCGCGCTGGGGGCCGGCTTCACCGCGACGCTGGGGATGCGCGCCTATCGCTACGTGCGCGAGGCGGGGGGATCGGTGCCGGTGCCCAATATCATCACCGGCACCGGGCTGGTCGAGGAAGCGCGCTATCGCACCACCGCGACGGGGCGCAACGCGAAGGCGGCGCTCGACTGGCGCGCCGCGGACGGGACGCTGGTGCGGCTGATCGCGTCGCAGGGGTTCCGCCCCGGCGGGGTCAACATCACCCCCGAGCTGACCCCGGCGGAACGCGTGTTCCGCGCCGACCGGCTGTGGAACTACGAACTGGGGGTGAAGCTGCCGCTGCACGGCGCCGCGGCGGGGGTGGAGGGCAGCGCATTCCACATCGACTGGGACGACACGATCTTCGTCGCCAGCAGCGCCAATGGCGCGTTCCTGTACAACACCAACCTGTCGTCGGTGGACATCGACGGGGTGGAGGCGCGCGCCACCGCGAACACGGGGGCGTGGCGCTTCGCGGTGGCGGGAACCTGGCTGTCGGCGCGGCTGGCGGCGGATGCGGTGCCTGGCACGATGGAGGGCACCGGCCGGCGCGGCGATCGCCTGCCGCAGGTGCCCGCGCTGTCATGGGTGGCGAGCGCGGACACGCGGCTGCGCACGGGCGCGCAGGCCAGCGTGATGCTGGGCGCGCTGGCCAGCGGCAGCAGCGGGTTCTTCTCCGCCTTCGGCGCGGACAATCCCTATCGCGAGCGCACGCCGGGGCGGATGCTGGTCGACCTCTATGCGCTGTACCGCCGCGGCGCCTGGTCGGCGCGGCTGGGCGTGGACAATGTCGCGGACGCGAGCGCGCCGTCGCGCATCTTCTCCAGCGCGTTCGGCGAGCGGCAGGTCTATGCGGCGCGTCCGCGCACCGTGACGCTGACGATGGGGTGGGGGCTGTAGGGCGCGGCCGGGGCCGCGAGGGGGGGCTTTGCGGAAGCCACTTCTGTTCCCCGGCGAAGGCCGGGGTCCAGTAACGGCCGGTTCGCAAGATGCTGAAATCGCTCGTAGCTGGACCCCGGCCTTCGCCGGGGAACAGCGGGTGTCGATCCGCGCTACGGATGGAAGGTCAGCGCCGGGCGGCCGTGGATATAGGCGCTGTCGGGCGCGCAATGGAAATCCGGCCGCAGCGACGCGGGCCATCACCAGCGCGAGCGTGCCGTGGCGACCCTCCGCGCGGGCCGCCGCGTCCAGCCGCGCGATCCATCCCGGCGTGACCACCAGCCCGTGGCGCGTGCGATCGAGCGGGCAGCCCGGCGCCGACAAGGCGACCGTGCGCCGCCGCACCGTGCTCTCGGCGATACCGAACAGCCGCGCCAGCGTGGCGACGCGGAGCGGCCGTGCGGTAGCGGCCTCGGTCAGCGAGGGGAAGCGATGCTGCGCGCCCGCGGCCAATATGGCATAGACGATCGCCAGATCGGTCGCGTCGGGCACCAGCTGGCGATGCTGATCCGCCATCGCCAGCGCCATGTCGATCGCGGTCCGCACCCCGTCCGCGCGATCGAACGTCCGCCGCATGATCGATGTCGGGCGCGCGACGATGCCGGCGCGCACCGCATCGCCGACATAGCGCACGACCGCGTCGTGAAGCTGGTCCATCGCCATCGCCACCGCCGTGTCGCGGCAGACGTCGGGGGCGACGCGGACGCCATGTGCGTCGCGGATGCACAGCCCGGCGGCGACCAGCGCCGCGATGTGGCGGCGGACCGTTTCGAACGGGCGACCCAGCGACATGGCGGCGGAGTTGATCGACATCGCGCGGTCGGTCTCGCCCGGCGACAGATGGATGTTGAGGAACAATCCGAAGACCATCGCGCGGTCGAGGTCGCCGGCGAACAATCGTCCCATCACGATGTGGAAATAGGTATGCAGCTCCGCCAGCAGTCGCGTCGCGACGGGCACCTCGTTCGACGCTGGATCAGGCACGTAGGCCATCCCATCGGAAAGCACGTAAAGCGCTGATGCGTGGCGTGGCATGTCCTCTTTCCCGGCACGATCGGCCGATGCGTGTTGCAATGCCGCGATCCTAGGCCCCGCGCCGGAATCGCGACACCAGATGCTTACTCATTCCGGAACTTCGTTACCCGTTCCGGCGAATGTTTCCGGCATCGGCGGGCGTTT
>NZ_JAQIJJ010000004.1:290000-596705 GCF_036946305.1 Sphingomonas adhaesiva | reverse complement strand
CCGATGCTGCAATATATGGCGCGCGCCTCGTCGGGGAAATCAGTTCTGGCTGATCCAGACCTCCGGCGCGACGCTGGACCCGATGCGGATCGAGGCGAGCCGCAGCATCGTCGGCGACATGACCGGCATCACCCCGGCCTCGCTGCAGGCGGTCGCGGTGAAATACCTGCGCCCGGACAAGGACTGGACGATGGCGGTGGTGCCGAAGGGGGCGGGTACCGCGAAATAGCCCTTTGCCCTCTAACGTCATGCCAGCGAAGGCTGGCATCTCCCGGTGGCGGACGTGACAGGAACCGCGGAAGGCCCCTGCCTTCGCAGGGGCGACGTGCGCTGATAATCGGTATCTGCCGCACACGTCATCCCAGCGCAGGCTGGATCGGCGCTACAGGAGCCACCGGCTCCAGCGTCCGCCGGGGCGACGTTCGTGGGATGGCGTTCATTCCCGTCTGCGCATAGCCTGCCTCCATGCGCGGCGGATGGACCTACATCATGGCGAGCAAGCCGCGCGGAATGCTCTACATCGGCGTGGACCGCGCGTCTGCGGAACGGGTCGACCAGCATCGCCGCGATGTCGGTTCCGCCTTTTGCCGACGGTACGGGATCAGGACATTGGTGCTGGCCGAACCGCATGACGACATACAGCTCGCAATCGCACTCGAGAAGGCGTTGAAGGCATGGAAACGCGACTGGAAGATCGCACTGATCGAGCGGACGAACCCGGGTTGGGACGATCTGTTCGACCGCACTCTGACCACTCCCGTCATGCCAGCGTAGGCTGGCATCTCCCGGTGATGGGCGGGACAAGGCCGCGAAAGGCCCCAGCCTGCGCTGGGGCGACGGGAGTCACCCCCGATACAACCCGTCCAGCCGCTCCCCATACACCCGCCGCAGCATATGCCGCCGGATCTTCAAACTCGGCGGTCAGCTGTTCGTTCTCGATCGTGAACGGCTCGTCCGCGGAATCCAGCGGCGGATGCGTTCGATCACCGACAAATCCTTGTTCGTCCGGTCGACCGCGGCCTGCACCGCGCACGATAGTCCGCGTCCTCGCCCAGCGCGGCACCCTTGGCGCGGCCGTTCGCCGCGATCCATTCGGCGGTCCATTCCGCGTCGGGCACCAGCACCGCGACCATGTGCGGCTTGCGGTCGCCCGCGATCATCGCCTGCGATATCTCGGGCTGGAGGGTCAGCATCCCCTCCACCTTCTGCGGCGCGATATTGTCGCCCTTGTCGTTGATGATGAGGTCCTTCTTGCGATCGGTGATCGCGATCCGGCCCGCCGCGTCAATCTCGCCGATGTCGCCGGTGTGGAGCCAGCCGTCCTTCAGGACGCGCGCCGTCTCCGCCTCGTTGCGCCAATAGCCGTGCATCACCAGCTCGCCGCGCACCAGTATCTCGCCATCCTCGGCGATGCGCACCTCGGTATCATCCAGCGGCGGGCCGACGCTGTCCATGCGGATGCCGCGCGACGGGCGGTTGCACGAGATCACCGGCGCCGCCTCGGTCTGGCCATAGCCTTGCAGGAAGGTGACGCCCAGCGACTGGAAGAACAGCCCCACCTCCGGCGTCAGCGGCGCCCCGCCGGAGATCATCGCCTTCATCCGCCCGCCGAACTTCTTCGCGATCTTCGGCTTGAACAGGGTATCGACCACCAAAGCGGCGGGGCGATCGGTGAGCCGCAGCGTGCCCGCGGCGCGCTTCATCCCCACCTCCAGCGCGAGGCGCAGCAGTTTCGCCGGCATCCCGCCCTGCTTCTCGATCGCCTTGCTGATCCGGGTGCGCAACACCTCGAACAGGCGCGGCACGACGAACATGATCGTCGGGCGCACCTCCTCCATATTGGCGGCCAGCTTCTCCAGCCCCTCCGCATAATAGATCTGCGCGCCCATCCCGATCGGCACGAACTGCCCGCCGGTATGCTCATAGGCGTGGCTGAGCGGCAGGAACGACAGGAACACCTCGTCCCCCCAGCCCAGATCCTCCGCGATCGCGGAGGCGCAGCCGCGGACATTGTGCAGGATCGCGCCGTGATGCTGCATCACCCCGCGCGGCGCGCCGCCGGTGCCGCTGGTGTAGATGATGCAGGCGAGGTCGCCGCGCACGAAATCGGCCTGTGCGGCGACCTGCTCCACGGTCGCCTCGTTGCCGTCGATCAGCGATTGCCAGTCGTGGACGTCGATCGCCGCCTGTCCCAGCCGCATCGCGTCGATCCCGATCAGCATCTGCGGCCGGATCGAGCGCAGGATCGCGGGCATCAGCACGCGCGCGAGCTTCGCGGTGGAGACGATCACCGCCTTCGCGCCCGAATTCTCGATGATGTGCGCGTGGTCGCGCTCGGTATTGGTGGTGTAGGTGGGGACGGTGACGCACCCCGCGGCCATGATGGCGAGATCGGACAGGCACCATTCCGGCCGGTTCTCGCTCACCAGCATCACGCGATCGCCGCGTTCCAGCCCGATCCCGCGCAATCCGGTGGCGAGCCGCGCGACCGTCTGTGCCGCCTCGCGCCACGAGATCGCGTGCCATGCGCCGTCACGCTTGCTCCACAGGAACGGCGCATCGCCCATCTGCGCGGCGCGCAGGAAGAACATCGTGACCAGATTGGGGAAATGTTCGAGCCTGCGCATTGCCTCTCCCGCGGTTTCGTTGCGAACCGCCTTACCGTTCGTGCTGAGGAGGCATCGAGCGAAGTCGAGAGGCCGTCTCGAAGCACATGGTTAGCGCATACCCTTCGAGACGAGGCTTCGACAAGCTCAGCCTCTCCTCAGGGCGAACGGAGGGTGGGTCACGTCATCAGCCTACCAACCCCGACCGTTCGTCCCGCGTAGCCGTCGAGCTTGCCGAGACGGCGTATCGAGGGGCTGCCACTTCTCGAACGAAGGGCTATTGCTGCAACGAGTTACCCGGGCTGCGCGGGTCCGCGGCGCCGGTCCAGCGGCCGTCGGGCAGCTTCTCCGCCGCATTCGCCTTCAGCCCCAGCTTCGCGACCGCGACATGCTGCCCCAGCGCCTCCAGCGGCGCCTTCATCGCCTCCAGCCCGGTGCCCTGTTCGACCACCAGCCCGTCCTTGTCGAAGAACAATTGCCCCAGCGCGATCGCATCCTGCGCCGACAGGCCCCAGTCGAAATGCGCGATCAGCGTCTTGGCCACCTGCATGATGATCGTCCGCCCGCCCGCGGCGCCCACCGCGAACACCGGCTTGCCCGCGGCGTCATAGACGATCGTGGGCGCCATCGACGACAGCGGACGCTTGCCCGGCTGGATACGGTTGGCGACCAGATAGCCGGCGTCCGCGGGCGCATGGCTGAAGTCGGTCAGTTCGTTGTTGAGCGCATAGCCGTTGGCGGTCAGCTGGCTGCCGAACGCGCTCTCGACCGTGTTGGTCCAGCTGACCACGTCGCCGTCGTCGTCCACCGCGACGAAATGCGTCGTGCCCGCGACCTCGCCCGGCGTGGCGGGCGTGCGCGCGGGCGCGCCCGGCGGCGATCCCGCCTCATAGATGCCGCGCGCCTTCGCCACGGAGATCAGCGCGGAGCGGCGCTTCAGATAGGCGCGGTCGATCAGCCCGGCGACCGGCACCTCCACGAAGTCGCGGTCGCCCTGGTACAGGTCGCGGTCGGCATAGGCGAGCCGCATCGCCTCGCCGATCACCTGCCACGAGCGGACATCGTCCTTGCCCCATGTCGTGAGCGGGAAACGCTCCACCATGCCCAGCACCTGCAACACGGTCAGCGCCCCCGACGAGGGCGGCCCCATGCCGCAGATCGTCCACTGGCGATACGGGCCGCAGATCGCAGCGCGATCCTTGGCGCGATAGCCGGCGAGGTCCGCCTCGGTCAGCGGCACCGGGTTCTTCGGCGCGTGGGTCACGGCCTCGCTCAGCGCGCGCGCATTGTCGCCGGCGTAGAAGGCCTCCGGCCCCTCCGCCGCGATGCGCCGCAGGATCGCGGCCAGCGCGGGATTGCGGAAGGTGACGCCCTCCTTCAGCGGCGTGCCGTCGCGCCAGTAGAGCGCGCGCATCGCGGGAAAGTCCTTCCACACCGGCGCCACCTGCTGGAGCGATCCGGCAAGGCGCGCATTCACCACGAAGCCCTGATCCGCCAGACGGATCGCCGGTTCGAACAGTCGCGCCCAGGCGAGCTTGCCCCATTTGCGGTGCGCGCGCTCGGCGAGCCGCAGCGAGCCGGGGACGCCGACCGAATAGCCGCCGGGCCAGATCTCGATGAACGGACGCGGCTTGCCATCGGTGCCCAGGAAACGGTCGGGGCGGGCGGCGGCGGGGGCGGTCTCGCGTCCGTCGATCGTATTGAGCACGCCGGTCTTGCCGCCGTGATGGACGATGAACCCGCCGCCGCCGATCCCGCTCGATTGCGGCTCGACGACGTTGAGCGCCAGCAGCATCGCGATCGCGGCGTCGGTGGCGCTGCCGCCGGCGCGCAGCATCTCCTGCCCCGCGGCGGTGGCGCGCGGATCAGCGGCGGAGACGACACCCTGCGCAAGGGCGGAGGCCGGCAGGAGGAACAGGAGGGCGAACGCGAACAGCTTCTTCATCGCGCGCGAACCTACCGCCGCGGGTAGAGGGCGCAAGCCGTAACGCGTTGTCATTCGGCATATCCGTCACCCCGGCCTTGAGCCGGGGTCCCGCTGTTTTTCCAGCGTGGCCCAGTAAGCGGGACCCCGGGTCAAGCCCGGGGTGACGCAGCAGTTATGCGCCCACCGCCTCCGCCACCGTCGCGAAGCCGTCGCGCGCCAGGCACGCCGCCAGTTCCGCCACGATCCGCCGCGGCAAGCCCGGCCCTTCATAGACCAATGCGGAATAGACCTGCACCAGGCTCGCCCCGGCGCGGATCCGCGCATAGGCCTCCGCGCCGCTGTCGATCCCGCCCGCCGCGATCAGCGGCACCTGCGCCCCGGTCGCGCGGCGCAGGTCGGACAGCCGCGCGCGCGCCAGATCGCGCAGCGGCGCGCCCGACAGGCCGCCGGTCTCGCCCGCGTGGCGGCTGGCGAGCGGCGGGCGCGAGATGGTGGTGTTGCCCATCACCAGCGCATCCACCCGCGCATCGATCGCGGCGCGCGCGACGCCGTCGATCATCGCGGCGTCCAGATCGGGCGCGACCTTCAGGAACAGCGGCGTCGTGCCGCGCGCGGCGATGCAGGCGGCGAGCAGTTCGGCCAGCGCCGCGCCCTGTTGCAGATCGCGCAGCCCCGGCGTGTTGGGGGAGCTGACGTTGATCGTGATATAGTCCGCCACCGGCGCCGCGGCGGTGACCCCCGCGACATAATCGGCGACGCGATCGGTCGCATCCTTGTTCGCGCCGACGTTGATGCCCAGCACCGCGCTATCGTGTCGACGCGCCGCCGCGGCGCGCGCGACGCCCGCCGCCAGCCCGCCGTTGTTGAACCCCATGCGGTTGATGACCGCGCGATCCTCCGCCAGCCGGAACAGCCGCGGCGTCGGATTGCCCGGCTGCGGCTTGGGTGTCAGCGTGCCGACCTCGACCGCGCCGAAGCCCAGCGCGCTCAGCCCGGCGATCGCGGTCGCGTCCTTGTCCAGCCCCGCGGCCAGACCGACCGGGTTGGGAAAGGCGATGCCCGCCACCGTCGTCGCCAGCCGCGGCGTATCGCCCGCGAAGGGGCAGCCGGCCCGTCCCCAGGCGGACAATGCCCCTAGCGTCACGCGATGCGCGCGTTCGGGATCGAGGGCGAACAGGGCGGGGCGCAGCGGAAAGCTCATCGCGCCACGGCTTGTCGGCGGTACGTCTCAAGATCAACCCCTGACCCACTTTGGCACATGCGCTGCGCCAACCTGACGCGTTTTGTAAGAAAAGGTATGCGTGGCGCGCGATCCATCCAATATTTCGTGGAACAAATCCTGTTTGCACCTTTCTGCGACCCGAAGGGCTTCCGTTTGGAAGTTCTTTACTTCCAAGGCCCGTCGAGCGATCGGCGGGCCTTCTTTTGTCGCCTGCTCCCCGCCACCTCCCTGCGCCACGACACGCGCGCCCAGATCGGCGGTTGATTTCGCACGCGCGAACGACCATCTGCAATCGGAACGATCCGATCCGATTTGAGAGTGGCTCGCAACACATGCGCCTGTCCAGCCTGACCGATTATGCCGTGGTGATGCTCGTCGCCGCCGCGCGGCATTGCGGCGGTCTGGCGCGGATGAACGCCACGCTGCTGGCGGAGGAGACGGGCGTGCCGCTGCCCACCGCGCAGAAGCTGGTCAGCCGGCTGGCCGCGGCGGGGCTGATCGACAGCACGCGTGGCACCGGCGGCGGCATCCGCCTGTCGCGTCCGCCCGCCACGATCACGCTGGCGGACGTGGTCGAGGCGGTGGAGGGGCCGATCGCGATGACGTCGTGCGTCGACGCGGGCGATCACGATTGCGGCATCGCGGGCAATTGCCGCGTGAAGCCGCACTGGAATGCGGTCAACCAGGCGGTGCGCGGCGCGCTCGCCGGGGTGACGCTGGCGTCGCTGGCGGCGGAAGCGCCCGCGCGCGAACCGATGGAAGTTGAGGCATAACGATGGCCACGAAGAACGCAGAGGCTCATGCGGCCGTCGCGAAGAAATATGAGTGGGGCTTCGCCACCGAGGTGGAGCAGGACTTCGCGCCCAAGGGGCTGAACGAGGATACCGTCCGCTATATCTCCGCCAAGAAGAACGAGCCGGAATGGATGCTCGACTGGCGGCTGAAGGCGTTCCGCCTGTGGCAGACGATGGAGGCGCCCGACTGGGCCAAGCTGAATGTGCCCCCGATCGACTATCAGGACGCCTATTATTACGCCGAGCCCAAGGCGAAGAAGACGATCGCGTCGCTGGACGAACTCGATCCCGAGATCCGGCGTACTTACGAGAAGCTGGGCATCCCGATCGCGGAGCAGGAAGTGCTCGCGGGGGTCGAGGGCGCGCGCAAGGTCGCGGTCGACGCGGTGTTCGACAGCGTGTCGGTGGCGACGACCTTCCGAAAGGAGCTGGAGGAAGCGGGCGTCATCTTCCGCTCGATCAGCGAGGCGATCCGCGAATATCCCGATCTGGTCCGCAAATGGCTGGGCAAGGTGGTGCCGCAGCGCGACAATTATTTTGCGACGCTCAATTGCGCGGTCTTCTCCGACGGGACGTTCGTCTATGTGCCCAAGGGCGTGCGCTGCCCGATGGAGTTGTCGACCTATTTCCGCATCAATGCCGAGAATACTGGCCAGTTCGAGCGCACGCTGATCGTCGCGGACGAGGGCGCCTATGTCTCCTATCTGGAGGGCTGCACCGCGCCGATGCGCGACGAGAACCAGCTGCACGCTGCGGTGGTGGAACTGGTCGCGCTGGACGATGCCGAGATCAAATACTCGACCGTCCAGAACTGGTATCCCGGCGACGAGAATGGCGTCGGCGGCATCTACAATTTCGTCACCAAGCGCGCCTTGTGCCAGGGGCGGAACAGCAAGGTGTCGTGGACGCAGGTGGAAACCGGCAGCGCGATCACCTGGAAATATCCGTCGTGCGTGCTGGCGGGGGAGAACAGCGTCGGCGAGTTCTACTCCGTCGCGGTGACCAACAACCGCCAGCAGGCGGATACCGGCACCAAGATGATCCACCTCGGCAAGGGATCGCGCTCGACGATCGTGTCGAAGGGCATTTCGGCGGGGCGGTCGGACAATACCTATCGTGGGCTGGTGCGCGTAGCGCCCACCGCGGAGGGGGTGCGCAACTTCACCCAGTGCGATTCGCTGCTGCTCAGCGACCAGTGCGGCGCGCATACCGTGCCGTATATCGAGGTGCGCAACCCGAGCGCGCAGATCGAGCATGAGGCGACGACCAGCAAGATCAGCGAGGACCAGCTCTTCTACGCCATGTCGCGCGGACTGGATGCGGAAGCCGCGGTGGCGCTGATCGTCAACGGCTTCGCGCGCGAGGTGCTGCAACAGCTGCCGATGGAGTTCGCGGTCGAGGCGCAGAAGTTGCTGGGGATCTCGCTTGAGGGGAGTGTCGGATGACGGATGAAGAGGCGGTTGATTTGGCATTGAAGTTGCCATTCTTACAACGGCGCATCATCCTTCTTTGTACGCGAACAAGCTCTTTCCATTATGGTGTTTTGTCGGAGAAGCTGTCGTCATCAGTAGCGGATATAACTGAGGCTGCCGGCGCGCTCAGAAGGAAGCGCTTAGCCACTATAGGCTACATTAGGTACGGTGGTCGCTTTGGTGGTTCAGGCCTCATTCTTAACGAGCGTGGGGAACACGTCCGCTTAGCTCTCGAGATTATAACTAGGAACGAAGCGCTTGCTTAAAATCGAAAACCTTCACGCCGAGATCGACGGCAAGGAAATCCTCAAGGGCCTCTCGCTCGAGGTGAATGCGGGCGAGATCCACGCGATCATGGGGCCGAACGGCGCGGGCAAGTCGACGCTTGGCTATGTGCTGGGCGGCCGCCCGGGCTATGAGGTCACGCAAGGCAGCATCCACTTCCTTCGTCACCCCGGCCTTGAGCCGGGGTCCCGCTCCTCCAACGCGGGCGAAGATAGCGGGACCCCGGATCAAGTCCGGGGTGACGGTGAATGGATCGACCTGCTCGACCTCGAACCGCACGAGCGCGCGGCCGCGGGCGTGTTCCTCGGCTTCCAATATCCGGTCGAGATCCCCGGCGTCTCCAACGTCCAGTTCCTGCGCGAGAGCCTGAACGCGCAGCGCACCATCCGGGCTGAGAAGCCGCTGTCGGGCGCGGAGTTCCTGAAGCTGGCGCGCGCGCAGGCGGATGGGCTGGGGCTGGCGCAGGACATGCTCAAGCGCCCGGTCAACGTCGGCTTCTCCGGCGGCGAGAAGAAGCGCAACGAGATGGTGCAGATGGGGATCATCGACCCCGCCTTCGCGATCCTGGACGAGACCGACAGCGGCCTCGACATCGACGCGCTGCGCATCGTCGGCGACGGCATCAACCGCATCATGCGGCGCCCGGACAAGGCGGTGCTGCTGATCACCCACTATCAGCGGCTGCTCGACTACGTGAAGCCGGACCGGGTGCATGTGCTGGCGGATGGCCGTATCACGCGGTCGGGCGGGGCGGAGCTGGCGCTGGAGCTGGAGCGGCAGGGCTATGCCGAGGTGGCGGCGTGATGATGTTCACGCGACGCCGCGAAGACGCGAAGAAATTGTATTCGCGCAGAGACGCAGAGGCGCAGAGAGGGCGCGCGCGCGGCAGCGCGCTTTCACCATCGCGCGCGATGATGTGGAGAGCCGCTGGCGCGGCAGGGCGCGACCTCTCTGCGCCTCTGCGTCTCTGCGCGAACCCTCTTCGCGTCTTCGTGTCTTCGCGTGAACTCATCATGGGAAGCCACGCATGACCGTCCTCGATCTCCCCTCCACCCGCGAGGAAGCGTGGCGCTGGGCGGACATGGGGGCGCTTGCCGCCGCCGCCGCGCTGGCCCCGGTCGCGCGCCCCGAGGCGCAGTTCCTCGACCTGCCGGGCGCCAGGTTGCTGTTCGTCGATGGCGTGCTGGATGAGGACGCCAGCGATCTCCACCGCGTCACCATCGGCGATATTGCCGCGGGCGATCATCCGCTCGGCCGCCGCGCGACGCGCGGCTGGACGCTGCGGCTGGATGCGCAGGCGGTCGCCGACCCGGTGCAGGTCGTCCATGTCGCGACCGGCGCCGAGAATCACGTCGCCGCCGCGATCGAGCTGGCGGACGAGGCCTCCGCGCGCGTGGTCGAGACGTTCGTCGGTGCGGGCTGGTCCAACCGCGCGACGCGCGTGCGGCTGGGGCGCTCGGGGCGGCTGATGCGCGCGGTGCGGATGACGCAAGGAGCGGGCTTCGTCTCCACCCGCGACGAGATCGAGCTGGGCGAGGGGGCGAGCTGTGTCGCCACCGTGCTGGCCGCGGGCGGGCAGGGCGTCCGCATCGATGCCGCGCTGACGCTGGCGGGCGAGGGAGGCTATGCCGAATATGGCGGCGCGCTGCTGACCCGCGACACCGTGAAGCAGGAATGCGCGGTGCGCGTCCGCCACGCCGAACCCAACGGCCAGTCGCACCAATTGTGGCGCGCGGTCGCGGCCGATCGCTCGCAGGCCAGCCTCGCCGCCGCGGTCGAGGTGGCGCGCCACGCGCAGAAGACCGATGGCGAGCAATCGCTGCGCGGGCTGCTGCTGGACCGCACCGCGACGGTGAACCTGAAACCCGAGCTGGAGATCTTCGCCGACGACGTGAAGTGCGCGCATGGCGCGACGGTGGGCGAGCTGGATGCGCGCGCGCTGTTCTACATGCAGAGCCGCGGCATCCCGGCGGCGCGCGCCAAGGCGCTGCTGACGCGCGCCTTCGTGGCCGATGCGCTGGAGCGGATCGGGGAAGAGGTGGTGCGCGACGCGTTTCTGGCCGACGCGGATGCGTGGCTGGAACAGTCCCTCTCCCAGCGGGAGAGGGAAGGGACCCGCTCGGCGAAGCCGAGTGGGAAGGGTGAGGGCGCGTGACCAGCCTCGATCACCCTCACCCTTCCGCGGCTTCGCCGCTCCCTCCCTCTCCCATCGGGAGAGGGACAGACGCCCCCCTCGACCTCGTCACCGACTTCCCCGCCATCCCCGCCGGCTGGGCGTATCTCGACACCGCCGCCACCTCGCAGAAGCCGCGCCCGGTGATCGACGCGATCACCCGCGGCTATGCCGAGACCTACGCCACCGTGCATCGCGGCGTGTACCAGCGCTCCGCCGACATGACCTTGGCCTATGAGGCGGCGCGCGCCACCACCGCACGCTTCATCGGTGCGCAACCGGACGAGATCGTCTTCGTCCGCGGCGCGACCGAGGCGATCAACCTCGTCGCGCACAGTTTCGCGGGCACGCAGCTGAAGGCGGGCGATCGCATCCTGCTGTCGCAGCTGGAGCATCACAGCAACATCGTGCCGTGGCAGATGGTCGCCGAGCGCAGCGGCGCCGCGATCGATGTCGTGCCGCTGACCGCGGACCATCGCATCGACCTCGACGCGATGGCGGCGATGATCTCGCCCGCGCACAAACTGGTCGCGCTGGCGCATGTGTCGAACGTGCTCGGCGCCGTCCTCGACGTCGCCAGGGCGACCGAGATCGCGCACGCGGCCGGCGCGAGGATCCTGATCGACGGCTGTCAGGCGGTCGCGCGGCTGCCAGTCGACGTCGCTGCGCTCAGCTGCGATTTCTACGTCTTTTCCGGGCATAAATTGTACGGCCCGACCGGCATCGGCGTGCTGTGGGCGCGCGCCGAACTGCTCGACGCGATGCCGCCGTATCAGGGCGGCGGATCGATGATCGATCGCGTGTCGTTCGACCGCACCACCTACGCGCCCGCGCCGACGCGGTTCGAGGCGGGGACGCCGCATATCGTCGGCGCGCTGGGGCTGGCGGCGGCGATCGACTATGTCACCGGCATCGGGCTGGAACGCATCCACGCGCACGAAACCGCGTTGGTCAGCGAGGCGCGCGCCGTGCTGTCGCGGATCAATTCGGTGCGCCTGTTTGGGCCGGAGGATGCCGCCGGGATCGTCTCCTTCGCGGTGGAGGGGGTGCATCCGCACGACATCGGCACCATCTTGGACGAGCATCGCGTCGCGATCCGCGCCGGCCATCATTGCGCGCTGCCGCTGATGGCGGCGCTGGGGGTGGAGGCCACCGCGCGGGCGAGCTTCGGCGTGTACAACGGGCCGGACGACGTGGCCGCGCTGGCGGCGGGTATGGAACGGGTGATGAGGATCTTCGGATGAGCGAGCCGATCAGGGTCGAGGAAGTCGACGCGGTGGAAAAGCCCGCACGCGCGCAGGTATCGGATGCGGTGGAGACACCTGCCGAGACGTTCGAGCGCAAGCGCGATTATCTGTCGGGCTTCCTGGCGCAGAAACCCGCCGCCGACCTCAAGGGCCACGAGCCGGGCGGCGCGCTGTACGAGGCGGTGATCGACGCGCTCAAGGACATCTTCGACCCGGAAATCCCGGTCAACATCTACGACCTGGGGCTGATCTACAATGTCGAGGTGACCGAGGACGGCCATGCGGCGGTGACGATGACGCTGACGACGCCGCATTGCCCGGTCGCGGAATCCATGCCCGGCGAGGTGGAGATGCGCGTCGCGTCCGTTCCCGGCATCGCCTTCGCCGACGTCAACCTCGTCTGGGATCCGCCATGGGATCCGCAGAAGATGTCGGACGACGCCAAACTCGAACTGGGGATGCTGTGATGGCGACGACCGTCCGCGCGCGCCCGGCCGCGCTCAACCTGACCCCGACCGCCGAGGCGCGCATCGCCGATCTGATGGCGAAGGCGCCGGAGGGCGCGATCGGCGTGAAGCTGTCGACGCCGCGGCGCGGCTGTTCGGGGCTGGCCTATTCGGTCGACTATGTGACCGAGGCGCAGGGCTTCGACGAGAAGATCGAGACGCCCGGCGGCACGCTGTACGTCGATGGCGCGTCGATCCTGTACCTGATCGGCTCGACGATGAACTGGGTCGAGGACGATTTCACCGCCGGGTTCGTGTTCGACAACCCCAATGCCAAGGGCGCGTGCGGTTGTGGGGAAAGCTTCACGGTCTAGGCGTCTTGCCCACCGTCATGCCGGACGTGTTCCGGCATCCATGGCGCCGCGAACGCCGCGTTGATGGAGGGATGAACCCCGGGTCAAGCCCGGGGTGACGATGCGCGTCGGGAGAGCGCGCACATCTCCGCCGCCCCGTCACCCCGGACTTGATCCGGGGTCCCGCTCCTTCGCGCACGTCGCCGGAGAGGCGGGACCCCTGCGATAGCCCCCTACGTCATGCCGGGCTTGACCCGGCATCCAGGGTTCCGCGCATCTCACCGTCGTTGGCGCCCGGTACCCTGGACCCCGGGTCAAGCCCGGGGTGACGGTACGCTTGGGGCAGTGACGCGAACCTCCGCCGCCTCGTCACCCCGGACCTTATCCGGGGTCCCGCTTTTTCGCGCACGTCGCCGGAGAGGCGGACCTCTGCGACAGCCCCCTACGTCATGCCGGGCTTGACCCGGCATCCAGGGTTCCGCGCATCTCACCGTCGTTGGCGCCCGGTACCCTGGACCCCGGGTCAAGCCCGGGGTGACGGTGCGCGTGTGGCGAGGGCGCGAACCTCCAACCCCCGCGGACCCCGTCCGGCATTCCCGCGTTAGGCGCTGTAATGCGGGCGAATATCTCCTCTGCCGACTTCTGGCGGGCTTTCCGTGGCGACTGGTGGGGTGCGCTCCGGCGCGCCTATGCCGCCGCCGATGACGACAATCTCGGGCTGATCTCGGCCGGGGCGGCGTTCTACGCCTTCTCCTCGATCGCGCCGCTGCTGGCGGCGACCGTCCTCACTTATGGCCTCGTCGCCGATGCGGCCACGGTGCAGGCCAATATCCGCTCGCTGTTCGACCTGCTGCCGTCCGACGCCGCCAGCCTGATCGGGCAGCAGCTCGACATGGTCGTGTCGGGCAGCGAGGGGAAGAAGGGTCTGGGTCTCGTCATCGCGCTCGCCATCGCGATCTATGGCGGCAGCCGCGCGGCGACCGCGATGATGACCGCGCTCAACGTCGCCTATGAGGTGAAGGACCAGCGCAACTATCTGATCTGGATGCTCACCGCCTTCGCGGTCGTCGCGGGCGGGGTGGTGCTGATGCTGCTGGGGCTGAGCACCAGTACGCTGGTCGCGTTTCTGGGCAGCCTGATCCCCTGGGCGCCCGGCGTGGTGCGCGGCGCGATCGGCGTCGCCACCTATCTGCTGATGACCGCGGTGGCGGTGACCGGCGCGTCGCTGCTGTTCCGCTTCGCGCCCTATCGCCCGCGCGCGCGGCTGCGCTGGGGGACGCCCGGCGCGGTGCTGGCGACCGTCGTGTGGCTGGCGGCGACCACCGGCTTCGGCGTCTATGTCGCCAATTTCGGCAATTACGGCGCGACCTATGGCTCGCTCGGCGCGATCGTGGTGCTGCTGACGTGGCTGTGGCTCAGCGCCTATGCCTTTCTGCTGGGCGCGACGCTGGACGTGCAATTGTACCGGATGCGCGCACCCGCCTCCGCGCCGGCGGCGCCCGCGGCCGCCGCGCCATCGCCCACGCCCGCCGACACCGGCGTCGTCGCGGGTGCCTTGCTCAGCGTGCTGGGGCTGGCGCTGTTCACCGTACATATACGTAAGCACGGCAGGTGACAAAGCGCCCGCGGCGCGTCTAGGTTGCGCTGCATCATCGGGGGGACTTTAGTGAACGCGCAGACCAACGTCCGCGAGCGGAGCCCGCTCGCCCACGCGATCCTCGACACCCTGGTCCACCGCATCGGCAAGGACGAGCAGGCCGCCCGCCCGCACGACTGGCTCGCGGCGACCATCTTCACCGTCCGCAACGAGATCATCGAGCGGTGGATGGAGACGACCAAGGCGACGCACGCCGCGGGCGCCAAGCGGGTCTATTATCTCAGCCTCGAATTCCTGATCGGCCGCCTGTTGCGCGATACGCTCGCCAATTGGGAAAAGCGCGAGGCGATCGCGGAGGCGCTGGCGCAGCTGGGCGTCAGCCTGCCCGAGCTGGAGGAGATCGAGCCGGACGCGGCACTGGGCAATGGCGGCCTCGGCCGGCTGGCGGCATGCTTCATGGAGAGCATGGCGACGCTGGACCTGCCCGCTTATGGCTATGGCATCCGCTATGTGAACGGCATGTTCCGCCAGCGGATCGACGACGGCTGGCAGACCGAACTGCCCGAGACGTGGCTGGCGCACGGCAATCCGTGGGAGTTCGAGCGGCGCGAGAGCGCCTATTTCGTCGGCTTCGGTGGCGAGGTGACCGGCACCGAGCAGGGGCACGTCCACTGGAAGCCGGCCGAGGCGGTGGAGGCGACCGCGGTCGACACGCCCGTCGTCGGCTGGCGCGGCAAGCGCGTCAACACGCTGCGGCTGTGGACCGCGCTCAGCCTCGATCCGCTGAAGCTGGATGCGTTCAACCGCGGCGATTTCCAGGCCGCGCTGGCGGATCAGCTGCGCGCGGAGACGCTGGTGCGCGTGCTCTATCCCAACGATTCCACCGCCGCGGGGCAGGAGCTGCGGCTGCGGCAGGAGTATTTCTTCTCCTCCGCGTCGATCCAAGACATCGTGCGCCGCCACGTCCAGTATTTCGGCGATATCCGCACCTTGCCCGACAAGGCGGCGATCCAGCTCAACGACACGCATCCCGCGGTGTCGGTCGCGGAGCTGATGCGGCTGCTGATCGATCATCACGGCCTCGGCTTCGACGAGGCGTGGGGAATCACGCAGAAGACGTTCGGCTATACCAACCATACCTTGCTGCCCGAGGCGCTGGAAAGCTGGCCGCTGCCGCTGTTCGAGCGGTTGCTGCCGCGCCACATGCAACTGGTCTATGCGATCAACGCGAAGCTGCTGCGCGACCTGCGCAAGCAGCCCGGCGTCGACGATCGCGTGATCGCCGCGGTCAGCCTGATCGACGAGGGCGGGGAGCGGCGCGTGCGGATGGCCAATCTGGCGTTCGCCGGCTCGCACAGCGTCAACGGCGTCGCCGCGCTGCATACGCAGCTGATGAAGTCGACCGTCTTCGCCGACCTGCACCGTTTTTATCCGGATCGCATCAACAACAAGACCAACGGCATCACGCCGCGCCGCTGGTTGCAGGAGTGCAACCCGGGGCTGACCGCGCTGATCCGCGAGGCGATCGGCGACGCGTTCCTGGATGGCGCCGCGGGATTGTCCGCGCTGGCGCCGTTCGCGCAGGATGCTGGTTTCACGGAGCGTTTTGCCGCGATCAAGCGTTCGAACAAGGTGGCGCTGGCGGATCATCTGAAGGACACGATGGGTCTGCGGATCGACCCCGACGCGCTGTTCGACGTCCAGATCAAGCGCATCCACGAATACAAGCGCCAATTGCTCAACATCATCGAGACGGTGGCGCTGTACGACCAGATCCGCAGCCATCCCGAGCGCGAGTGGACGCCGCGGGTGAAGCTGTTCGCGGGCAAGGCGGCGTCGAGCTATCACAATGCCAAGCTGATCATCAAACTGGCCAATGACGTCGCGCGGCGCGTCAATTCGGACCCGTCGATCGGCGGGCTGCTGAAGGTCGCGTTCGTCCCCAATTACAACGTCAGCCTGGCGGAGAAGATGGTGCCGGCGGCCGATCTGTCGGAGCAGATCTCGACGGCGGGCATGGAGGCGTCGGGCACGGGCAACATGAAGTTCGCGCTGAACGGCGCGATGACGATCGGGACGCTCGACGGCGCCAATATCGAGATCAAGGATCATGTCGGCGACGACAACATCGTCATCTTCGGCCTGACCGCGGACGAGGTCGCGGCCAAGCGCGCCGGCGGCTACGACCCGCGCGCCGTGATCGAGGGGTCGGCGGAGCTGTCGCAGGCGGTCAATGCGATCGCGTCCGGCGTGTTCTCGCCCGACGATCCGGGGCGCTACCGCGGGCTGATGGCGGGATTGTACGACCATGACTGGTTCATGGTCGCGGCCGACTTCGATGCCTATGCCGCCGCGCAGCGCGACGTCGACGCGCGCTGGGCCGATACCGCGGGATGGCGCCGGTCGACGGTGCTGAACGTCGCCAACATGGGCTGGTTCTCCTCCGACCGCACGATCGCGGAATATGCGCGCGAGATCTGGGGCGTGATGTGACGCCCGCCGCGCCCGCGATCCGCGCGCTGCTCGACGGCACCAGCGATGATCCGTTCGCGCTGCTGGGCGCGCACGCGGGTCCGGCGGGGCTGTTCGCCAGGACGTGGATCCCGGGCGCGGAGACGGTGACGGCGCACGACCTGACGGGGGAGCCGCTCGGCGACCTCGCGCGGGTCGACGCGGCGGGGCTGTTCGAGGGCGTGATCGCGGGCGAACGCCAGCCGCTGCGCTACCGCGCGCACGGGGGCGGGGCGGAATGGTGGGTCGGCGATCCGTACAGCTTCGGCCCCGTGCTGGGGCCGACCGACGATTTCCTGATGAACGAGGGGACGCACCGCCGCCTCTACGACAAACTGGGCGCGCACCTGATCGAGCATGAGGGCGCCAGCGGCGTCCACTTCGCGGTCTGGGCGCCCAATGCGCGCCGCGTTGCGGTGGTCGGCGACTTCAACGACTGGGACGCGCGCCGCCACGGCATGCGGCGGCGCGGCGACACCGGCGTGTGGGAGATCTTCCTGCCCGACATCGGCGCCGGCCGCGCGTACAAATACGCCATCGTCGGCGCGGATGGCGCGCTTCAGCCGCTCAAGGCCGATCCCTATGCCTTCGCCACCGAACTGCGCCCCAAGACCGCCTCGCTGACCACCGCGCCGCTGGCGCACGAATGGGGCGACGCCGATCATCGCGCCGCCTGGGGCACGGTCGATCCGCGCCGCGTTCCCGTCAGCATCTACGAGGTGCACGCCGGATCATGGGACCGCGACGAGAACGGCTGGTTCCTCAGCTGGGACCAGCTCGCCGACCGGCTGATCCCCTATGTGGTCGAGATGGGGTTCACCCATATCGAATTCCTGCCGATCAGCGAGCATCCCTACGACCCCAGCTGGGGCTATCAGACCACCGGCCTCTACGCCCCCAGCGCGCGGTTCGGCGATGTCGAGGGGTTTGCGCGCTTCGTCGACGGCGCGCATCGCGCCGGGCTGGGCGTGCTGCTCGACTGGGTGCCGGCGCATTTTCCGGTCGATGCGCACGGCCTGTCGCGGTTCGACGGCACCGCGCTCTACGAGCATCAGGATCCGCGGCTCGGCTTCCACCCCGACTGGAGCACCGCGATCTACAATTTCGGGCGGCGCGAGGTGTCGTCCTTCCTGGTCAACAACGCGCTGTTCTGGGCCGAGCGCTATCATGTCGACGGGCTGCGCGTCGATGCGGTCGCGTCGATGCTGTACCGCGACTATTCGCGCAAGGCGGGCGAATGGATCCCCAATGACGAGGGCGGGCGCGAGAATTGGGAGGCGGTCGAGTTCCTGCGCGCCACAAACCGCGCGGTCTATGCCGAGCATCCCGGCGTCTTCACCGTGGCGGAGGAATCGACCAGCTGGCCGGGCGTCAGCGCGCCGGCGTTCGACGACGGGCCGCGCACGTCGCTGGGCTTCGGGTTCAAGTGGAACATGGGCTGGATGCACGACACGCTCCAGTACATGGCGCGCGAGCCGGTCCACCGGAAGCATCACCACGACGCGATCACCTTCGGCCTGGTCTATGCCTTCGACGAGAATTTCGTCCTGCCGCTCAGCCATGACGAGGTCGTCCACGGCAAGGGATCGCTGCTAACCAAGATGGCGGGCGACGACTGGCAGCAATTCGCCAATCTGCGCGCCTATTACGCGATGATGTGGGGCTATCCCGGCAAGAAGCTGCTGTTCATGGGGCAGGAGTTCGCACAGCGTCGCGAGTGGAGCGAGGAGCGCGCGCTCGACTGGGCGCTCACCAATTCCGCCTCGCACGACGGCGTGCGCAAGCTGGTGCGCGATCTCAACCGCCTCTACCGCGAGAAGCCCGCCCTCCACGCGCGCGATTGCGAGGGCGAGGGATTCGAATGGCTGGTCGCCGACGATGCAGAGAATTCGGTGTTCGTCTGGCTGCGCAAGGCGCCCGGTGCGGCGCCGATCGCGGTGATCGTCAACATGACGCCGGTGGCGCGGATGCCGTATCGCGTGCCGCTGCCGCACGACGGTCGCTGGCGCGAGATCGTCAATTCCGACGCGCAGGATTATTGGGGCTCGGGTCTGGGCAATCTGGGCGGCGTCGTGGCACGCGGTGGTGCGGCGGACGTGACGCTGCCGCCGCTCGCGACGCTGATGCTGGAATGGGAAGAATGAGCCGCGACGCGGCGGCTACGAACCGGTTGGCCCGCGGCGCTACCCGCGCCGCCTGTGATATCGATCAGAAGAAGTTGCGCGCCAGCAGCAGGATCGCGGCCCAGGCGAGGATCGACGGCGGCACCGCGGCGGCCAGTCCGCGGACCAGGCTATCGGAAGTGGCGCGGGCGACCTGCATCGTACATCCTCTCGTGCGTTTTTCACCCGAAGGCGTTGTTTTTCAACGTAATGCCTTCGTTGCAGTTCCGACGTTAACCGTAATTTCATAATTGTAAAGAGTTGATAGGGAGAGAGCCACGTGGACGAACGCAAGGGTCAGCCGCTGGCGCGCGACGCCATGGCTTATGTGCTGGCCGGCGGACGCGGCAGCCGCTTGAAGGAACTTACCGATACGCGGGCGAAACCGGCGGTCTATTTCGGCGGCAAGAGTCGGATCATCGACTTCGCGCTGTCCAATGCGCTCAATTCGGGTATTCGCCGCATCGGCGTCGCGACGCAATATAAGGCGCATTCGCTGATCCGGCATCTTCAGCGCGGCTGGAACTTCCTGCGTCCGGAACGTAACGAGAGCTTCGACATCCTTCCCGCCTCGCAACGCATCAGCGAATTCCAATGGTATGAAGGGACCGCCGACGCGGTCTATCAGAATATCGACATCATCGAGGATATCGCGCCCGAATATATGGTGATCCTGGCGGGCGATCACATCTACAAGATGGATTACGAGATCATGCTGCGCCAGCATTGCGACAGCGGTGCCGACGTGACCGTCGCCTGTATGGAGGTGCCACGACTGGAGGCGAGCGCGTTCGGCGTGATGCACGTCGATGCGCAGGACCGCATCGTCGATTTCGTCGAGAAGCCCGCCGACCCGCCGTCGATCCCCGGCCAGCCCGACGTCGCGCTCGCCAGCCTGGGCATCTACGTCTTCCACACCCGCGTGCTGATCGAGGAGCTGAAGCGCGACGCGGGGACGGAGGGGTCGAGCCGCGACTTCGGCAAGGACATCATCCCGCATCTGGTGAAGGGCGGGAAGGCGATCGCGCACCGCTTCTCCGCCAGCTGCGTCCGCTCGCCCGACGAGCCCGCGGCCTATTGGCGCGACGTCGGCACGGTCGATGCCTATTGGGAGGCGAACATCGACCTGACCGATGTGGTGCCGCAACTCGACCTCTACGACCGCGCCTGGCCGCTATGGACCTATGCCGAGCTGACCCCGCCCGCGAAGTTCGTCCACGACCTCGACGGGCGGCGTGGACAGGCGGTGTCCAGCCTGGTGGCGGGCGACTGCATCATCTCCGGCTCCAACATCCATCGCAGCCTGGTGTCGACCGGGGTACGGGCGCACAGCTATTCCTCGCTCGATGAGGCGGTGGTGCTGCCCTACTGCAAGATCGGGCGCGGGGCAGAACTGTCGCGCGTGGTGATCGACCGCGGCGTGGTGATCCCCGACGGATTGATCGTCGGGCAGGACCCCGAACTCGACGGCCGCCGTTTCCGCCGCACCGACAAGGGCGTGTGCCTCATCACCCAGCCGATGATCGACGCGCTGGGGTGATGCTGCAATTTCCGTCTCACCCTCACCCTTCCGGCGCTTCGCGCCTCCCTCCCTCTCCCGGCGGGAGAGGGAAGGGGCCCATCGGCGCAGCCGATGGGAAGGGTGAGGGTGACACCATGAAGGTTGTTGCATGACCATCTCCGTCCTCTCCGTCGCCTCCGAGGCGTATCCGCTGGTCAAGACCGGCGGCCTCGCCGATGTCGTCGGCGCGCTCCCCGCGGCGCTGGCGCCGCACGATGTCGCCACCACCACGCTGCTGCCCGGCTATCCCGCGGTCCTGGCCACGCTGAACCGCCCGCGCGCGGTGCATCGCTGGACCGACCTGCTCGGCGCGCCGGCGCGGCTGCTGGCGGGAACGCTCGACGGCACCCACCCGCTGCTGGTGCTGGAGGCGCCCTCGCTGTTCGCGCGCGAGGGCGGGATCTATGCCGATGCGCTGGGCCGCGACTGGGAGGATAATTGGCGCCGCTTCGCCGCACTGTCGCGCGCCGCGGCGGACGTCGCGGCGGGCGCGGTGAAGGGACGGCGCTTCGATATCCTCCACGCGCACGACTGGCAGGCCGCGCTCGCGACCGCCTATCTGCGCTATGGCGGCGCCCCGGTGCGCAGCGTCATGACGGTGCACAATATCGCCTTTCAGGGCCGCTACGATGCCGCGGTCTTCGCCGCGCTGGGGCTGCCGCCGGAGGCATGGGCGATCGACGGCGTCGAATATTATGGCGGCGTCGGCATGTTGAAGGGCGGGCTGGAATCCGCCGACGCGATCACCACCGTCAGCCCCACCTATGCGCAGGAGATCCTGGAGCCTGCGTTCGGCATGGGGCTGGAGGGGCTGGTCGCGGCGAAGCGCACCCGCGTCCATGGCATCGTCAACGGCATCGATCCCGCGGTGTGGAACCCCGCCACCGACCGCGCGCTGCCCGCGCGCTATACCGAGCGCACGCTGGCGAAGCGCGTCGCCAACAAGCGCGCGGTGGAAACCGCCTTCGCGCTGGACGAAGGCGACGGCCCGATCCTGTGCGTCGTCAGCCGCCTGACGTGGCAGAAGGGGATGGATGTCCTCGCCGACTGCGTCGACGCGCTGGTGGCGATGGGCGCGCGGCTGGCGATGCTGGGATCGGGCGATGCCGCGCTGGAACATGCCTTCCGCCTCGCCGCCGATCGCCATCCCGGGCGGGTCGGCGTCCGCATCGGCTATGACGAACCGCTGTCGCATCTGTTGCAGGGCGGGTCGGACGCGATCCTGATTCCGTCGCGGTTCGAGCCGTGCGGGCTGACCCAGCTCTACGGCCTAGCTTACGGCTGCGTTCCCGTGGTGGCGCGCACCGGCGGGCTGGCCGACACGGTGATCGACGCCAACGAGGCCGCGCTGGACGCGGGCGTCGCCACCGGCGTGCAGTTCAACCATGTAACACGCGAGACGCTGACCACCGCTATCGCGCGTACCGTCGCCTTGTACCGCACGCCCGATCGCTGGACCGCGATCCAGCGGCGCGGCATGCGATCCGACTTCTCCTGGGCAAAGAGCGGCCAACGCTACGCCCGGCTCTACAGGGAGCTTCTCTCGGCATGATCCGTACCCACGCGACCACCCCGTTCACCGATCAGAAGCCGGGCACCTCCGGGCTGCGCAAGAAGGTGAAGGTGTTCCAGCAGCCCAACTATGCGGAGAATTTCATCCAGTCGGTGTTCGACGTGGTGGAGGGAAAGCAGGGCGCGACGCTGGTGATCGGCGGCGACGGGCGCTACCTCAACCGCGAGGTGATCCAGACCGCGATCCGCATGGCCGCCGCCGCCGGCTTCGCGCGCGTGGTGGTGGGGCAGGGCGGCATCCTGTCGACCCCGGCGGCCTCCAACGTGATCCGGCAGCGCGGCGCGCTGGGCGGTCTGGTGCTGTCGGCCAGCCACAATCCGGGCGGACCGGACGAGGATTTCGGGATCAAGTACAATGTCGCCAACGGCGGCCCCGCGCCCGAGAAGGTGACCGAGGCGATCCACGCGCGCACGCTGTCGATCGCCGAGTGGCATGCCGCCGATACTGCCGACATCGACCTCGACACCTTGGGCGAGGTGACGGTGGAGGCGATGACGGTCGAGGTGATCGACCCCGTCGCCGATTATGCCGCGCTGATGGAGACGCTGTTCGATTTCGACGCGATCCGCCGTGCCGGTCTCACCATCGCGTTCGACGCGATGAGTGCAGTTACCGGACCTTATGCGAGGGTTATCCTCAACAACCGGCTGGGTTTCGCCGCCGACAGCGTGCGGAATGGTGAGCCTTTGGAGGACTTTGGCGGTCACCACCCCGACCCCAATCTGGTGCATGCGCACGACCTTCACCAACTTATGATGTCGGACGCCGCGCCCGACTTCGGCGCGGCGTCGGACGGCGACGGCGACCGCAACCTCATCATCGGCCGCGGCCGCTTCATCACCCCGTCCGACAGCCTGGCGATGCTGGCGGCGAACGCGCACCTCGCGCCCGGCTATGCTGGGGGGCTGAAGGGCATCGCGCGCTCGATGCCCACCAGCGCGGCGGCCGACCGCGTCGCCGCGGCGCTGGGCATCCCCGCCTTCGAGACGCCGACGGGCTGGAAATTCTTCGGTAATCTGCTCGACGCCGGGATGGCCACGATCTGCGGCGAGGAAAGTGCCGGCACCGGCAGCGACCATGTCCGCGAGAAGGACGGGCTATGGGCGGTCCTGCTGTGGCTCAACATCCTCGCCGTCACCGGCAAGAGCGTCGACACGATCGCGCGCGAGCATTGGGCGCGGTTCGGGCGCAATTACTACGCCCGCCACGATTATGAGGGCGTCGACAGCGCCGCCGCGGACACGCTGATGGCCGGGTTGCGTGCGCAACTCGCTGACCTGACCGGGAAATCCTATGGCACGCTGACCGTCGCCGCGGCGGACGACTTCGCCTATGAGGATCCCACCGACGGCTCGGTCAGCCGTCACCAGGGCGTGCGCGTGCTGTTCGAGGGCGGCAGCCGCGTCGTTTTCCGCCTGTCGGGCACCGGCACCAGCGGCGCCACGCTGCGTGTCTATCTGGAGCGCTACGAACCCGCCGACGGCGACCTCGACGCCGAAACGGCGGACATGCTGGCGGAGATCGTCGCCGCGGCGGAGGCGATCGCGGGCATCGCGCGCCACACCGCGCGCAACGAACCCGACGTCATCACATGACCGCGACGCTCCGGCCGGACGGCACCCGCTTCGCCGTCCGCGCCCCGCGTGCGGAGGCGGTGTGGCTGTGCCTGTTCGACGACACGGAACGCAGCATCGCGATGACGCGGGATGGCGACGACTGGACGGTCGACGTCGCGGGCGTGGGGGAGGGCGCACGCTACGGCTTCCGTGCGGCGGGCGCGCCGCCGTTCGACGCGGCGAAGCTGCTGGTCGATCCGCATGCGGTGACGCTCGACCGCGCCTTCGTGCAGGATCCGCGACTGGCGGAATATGGCGCCGACACCGCCGATCTGGTGCCGCGCGCGATCGTCACCGCGCCGCTACCCGCGCTCGACCTGCCCCCGATGCTGCAACCCGGCGGGCTGATCTACGAAATCAACGTCCGCGGCTTCGCCATGCTGCACCCCGACGTGCCGGAGGCGCTGCGCGGGACGGTCGCGGCGCTCGCACATCCCGCGATCATCGCGCACCTGAAGCGGATCGGGGTGTCGGCGGTCGAGCTGATGCCGATCGTCGCCTGGATCGACGAGCGTCACCTGCCGCCGCTGGGACTGCGCAATGCCTGGGGCTATAATCCGGTCGTGCCGATGGCGCTCGATCCGCGCGTGGCGCCCGGCGGCATCGCGGAGGTGCGCGACACGGTGGCGGCGCTGCGGCGTGAGGGGATCGGCACGATCCTCGACCTCGTCTTCAATCACACCGGCGAAAGCGATGTGATGGGGCCGACGCTGGCGCTGCGCGGGCTGGACGACGCGGCCTATGCCCGCGCGCCCGACGGTGCGCTCATCAACGATACCGGCACCGGCAACACGCTCGATTTCGCGCAGGCCAGCGTGCGCGCGCTGGTGTGCGACACATTGCGCCATTTCGTGACGCAGGCGGGGGTGGACGGCTTCCGCTTCGATCTCGCCACGATCATGGCGCGCGCGCCGGGGTTCGCTGCCGACGCCCCGATCTTCGCCGAGATCGCCGCCGATCCGCTGCTGTCGCGCCGGATCATGATCGCCGAACCATGGGATCCCGGCCCCGGCGGCTATCGTCTGGGGCAGTTCCCGCGCGACTGGTGGGAGTGGAACGACCGCTATCGCGACGACGTGCGTCGTTTCTGGCGCGGCGACGGTGCTCTGGGCGCGCTGGCGACGCGGATCGCGGGATCGAGCGACGTCTTCGGCGACGAACGCACGCGCGGGGTGAGCTTCATCGCCGCGCACGACGGTTTTACATTGCGCGACACCGCGACCTATTCCGAGCGCCGCAATCACGCGAACGGCGAGGACAATCGCGACGGCCATCACGGCGAGATCGCCTGGGCGCGTAACGGCGAGGGCGTGCGCGCGATGCTGGCGACGCTCTATGCGACGCGCGGCACGATCATGCTGTGCGCAGGCGACGAGTTCGGGCGTACCCAGTACGGCAACAACAATGCCTATGCGCAGGACAATGCGACCGTCTGGCTCGACTGGGACGGCCGCGACCGCGCGCTGGAGGCGTTCGTGGCGGACCTCGCCGCGCTGCGGGCCGCCTGTCCGGCGCTGCGCGATCCCGCGCTCCGCCACGACGCGCGCTGGTTTTGCCGCGACGGCGCGCCGATGCGCGACGCGGATTGGGACACCGCCGACGCGGTCGAGATGCGGCTGCCGGAGGTGAGCGTCACGATCGACCGCGCCGCCGGCGCGGTCGCGATCGTGCCGCGTTAGCCGACCATCAATTGCGGCGCGTGGGTGGTCGCGTCGGTCAGCCGGCGCAGTTCGTCCGCCGTCAGCGGCTTCAGGAATTCGCAGCCGAACGTGTCGCCATCGGCCCAGGTGACGCGCGCATGCCGCGCGGCATGGCCGGGCAGCGTCAGGTTCAGCAGCGTCCCCGGCGGCAGCGGCAGCGAGGCGCGCCCACGCAACCCCAGCACCGAGGCATCCAGGATCGAGATCGACAGCGCCAGCTTCGCAGTGGCGCGACAATCGACCGGATGGCGCGGCGCACGGCGCTGATCGGCGGAGGACACGGGGGCGGAGCGTTGAGCGGCAGCGGTCATGGGTTCTTGGTAGTCATTGTGGGTAAACGAGGCGTGACCAGAATGCGCAATATGAGGTTAGCGAGGCGCTAACCATGGTGGCGCGTGCGCGTGGGTGAGTGCCGGTCAAAACTGGTGCGAAGAGGCGGCCTGTAACCACTCCATGCCAAGGGGGAGAGCGAGGAAACGTTACCTCTCACCGCAAACACACCGCAGTCAGTAGCATGAGGGTCGTTGGAGGCCCGCCGCGGCAAAGCCGCGTCGTCAGTCGCCACTACGCGGCGCTGGCCGGGCTTTCGCTGATCGCTGGGTTGCGCAGCAACCAAGCTGCGAAAGCTGGAGCGGGTGAAGGGATTCCGTTCCAATATCTTACGGCGCCGAAAGCCACGGAAATCCGCGGTTCTTGGTTCGTCCGATCAGCCTTGTGCTACAGGTTGGTGCACAGTTCAATGTACAATCCGGAAGGCAGCCGTGGCCGGAATTCGATAAGCTCATTTGCGTCTGGTCGTGGTGGAAAGCAGCACGTCCGCTGTCGAGTACTACACGAACCATGTAGCCGTTCATTCAGGTGGCGCGGAGGAGCGTCAAACGCTCGCCTTAGAACGGGCGCAGGTCAGTGGTATGCAAACAGCTCGTTGTCGAGCGGCTAGATTCCCGGCGCAGCGGCGAAGCGGGACGGAGCCCCTTGTTCTCACGTCCCTTCTTGACCCCGGCTGGGGGTATGGCACGAGTTGCTTCTTGGGGTCGTGCAGGGGACTTGATGGTGGGGCGGAACACAAATTTGTTCTGGAGAGGGGGCCGACTGCGGCACACCGAGCGAGCGCTCGGGTTCCTGGTGTGCCTCAGCGCAGGCGCGTTCGCGCTCCTCGTCGCCACGGCTCCTGCGGTGGCGGCGTCGTGGTCCTACCTCGGGATCGCAGTGGCCACCGCGCTGGCGTCCTTCTCAGTCGGCCTCGCCCTCGGACTCTTCTTCGGCCTGCCTTCGCTGGTACCGCGCGTTGCGGGGACGCCCTCCGCCCCGGTCGCCGAGAGCACGTCGCTAGAGCAGATCGCCGATTGGCTGGTGAAGATAGTTGTCGGGATCACCCTGACCCGCTTCGACGTCATCAGTGGACGGCTGGAGAACGCCGCCGCCCAGATCGCCGCCGCAATGGCCTGCCGACCCGCCGGGGAGCCCTGCGGCGCCCCCGTCGCGGGGACGATCATGGCGTGCTTCGCCGTACTCGGCTTCCTCATCGCTTATCTTTGGATGCGGCGCTACTTCCTTGGCGAACTCAGGCGCGGACGGGAGGAGGCCGAACGGGAGATCATCGACGAGGCCGTCCGTAGCGGCGACTTCCAGACCACACCTGTCTCGACGTCCAGGGCCTCTCTCGACGGACCCGACGCGGCCGCCCTAGCGGCCATCGTTCCCGGCGACCATCCGGACGACCCATGGAAGGGCCAGTTCGGAGGCGAGTCAGAGGACGCGGAGGTGCGGCTGCGCGGCGAAGTCGAGCCGTTGCAGACGAGGCCGGGTCTTTACGCGCTGGGCATCGAACTTGAGGGCCGGACACGGGAGGCGAGAGACCGCCTAGACGGAACCGTGGTCACGTTCTTCCTCCACCCCACCTTTAAGCGTTACCGCCGTTCAGTGGTTTTCCGGAAGGGCCGGGCGCGGCTAGAGCTCGTCGCCTATGGCGCATTCACCGTTGGCGCAGCGACGGCAGGCGGTAGCCGCGTTGAGCTGGACCTTGCCGAGCTGCCCGGCGCGCCCGCCGGGTTCGTCGAGGCGTGACGTGACCGACGCGCCGGCGACCCGCCTTGTGAGCCTCCTGAAGGCCATGGACGCCTCAGACGACTATCGGCTGCTGAGGCGTGTGCCGGAGGAACCGCCGATTGAGCCGGACGACGGGTCACCTTCTATGAGCGTGGCGGTGGTCGACGTGGAGACTACTGGTCTGGACCCGGACAGCGACCGCATCGTCGAGCTCGCGATCCGCCGGATCCGCATGACCTTGGACGGGCGGCTCGTCGGGCTCGGCGAGCGGCGGTCGTGGCTTGAGGATCCTGGCCGCCCGCTCGACGCGGAGGTGGTGCGTCTGACCGGCCTGACCGATGCCGATCTCGAGGGCCGGCGCATCGACGACCGGACGGCTGTGAGCGTCCTAAGGGCCTCCGACCTCATCGTCGCGCACAACGCCGGTTTCGACCGGCCGTTCGTGGAGCGCCGGCTGCCCCAGGTGGCGGGCGGCGCGTGGGCATGCACCTGCAACGACGTGGATTGGGCTGCGCTCGGCTTCGAGGGTCGCTCTCTCTCCCACCTAATGTTCCAGCTGGGGATGTTCTTCGACGGACACAGGGCTGCCTCGGACGTTGGGGCGCTCATTGCGATGCTGGTCCACCGCCTCCGCGACGGGCGCGCATTGTTCGAAGTCTTGCTGGAGGCGGCTCGTCGCGACACCGTGCTTGTTGATGCCGTCGACGCCCCCTTCGAAGCCGCGAGGGTGCTTCGCGCCCGCGGCTATCGGTGGAACCAGCGGGACAGGCGCTGGCGTCGCGAGATCGGAGAGGAGGCGCTTGGCGCGGAGTGCGAGTGGCTTGACCGCAAGGTGTACAGTTCGGGCGGCGCGCCCGCTTTCTCCCGCGTCACCTGGCGCGAGCGCCATGCGTAGCGGTTGGCGTCGCGTTCGCAGTGTCGTGCAGTCCCCGAATCTCCGGGACGCGCGCGAGGCCGATGTGCGCGGGGTGGGCTTGGCGCTCGGCCTGGCGATGCCGCTCGGGAGGCGGCGGAGCGGCCGTTGCCCGCTCCCGGACCACGTTGACCGCGATCCGTCGTTCTGGATCAGCCCCGATGGGCGCCGCTGGAAGTGCTTCGGCTGCCAGCGCTTCGGAGACGCCCTCGACTTAGTTCGCGCGGCGCGGTCGTGCGACCTGCCCGAGGCGCTGGAGCACTTCAGAGACTGGCGCGGCAGTTCGGCGGTCGCGCTGGCTCGGGTGTCGGCCGGACCTGCCGTTTTTGAGTGGCGCGAGCCGGATCCGGATGTCTACGCCCGCCTGCTAGAGCTTTCCCCGCTTTCGGAACGGGGTCGCGACTATCTCGCTTCGCGAGCGATCGCCGCCCGCGTTATAGAGATGTCGCACGTAGGCGAGATCGCTGCGGACCGGGGGGCGTTCGATCTCCTGCAGCGCGAGTTCGGTGAGGACAGGCTCGATTCCGCCGGACTGCTCGGTGGGGAGCCCGGCGGACCGCGCCGCCCCCTGTTTCGCGGTCCAGCCCTCCTGTTCCCCTTCCAAGAGGATGGTGTGCCGGTGGCGCTCCAGGCGCGGAGCCTCGGCGGCGCCGACGCGAGGTGGATGGGGCTCAGGGGTCAACGTAAGCGCGCCTATCGCCTGCTCGGCGAGGACCGCATGCGCGGCGTGTGGATCTGCGAGGGCGTGACGGACGCGCTCACCGCCGCTGGCCTCGGGCATGACGCCCTTGGCATGCTTGGGGCGGACGCGGGCCTCGACGATGCGACGCTGGCCCTACTTCGCGGCCGCGACGTTTACGTTGTTGGCGACAACGATGATCGAGGCAGGAGCTTCGCTAGACGCCTGCTACGTCTGCTCAGCGCGCATGGGATCGCGGCCGACGAGTTTCGGGTGCCGACACCCTTCAAGGACCTGAACGACTGGAGCATGTGCTCCCGTGGTTGACTTGGCCCGCATCGCGCAGCCTGAGAACCTGATGCGAGCTTGGCTGAAGGTCAGGCGCGCCTACGTTCACATGGACGGCCTTTACGATCAGGGCGAGGTAGCCGTCTTCGACCTGGAACTCGAGTCTAACCTGCGGGACATCGGCTCCCGCCTAGCGGCCGGGGAGTACCGGTGCGATCCACTCCGCTTCCAGCCGCAGCCGAAGAAGCCCGATGCGGACGGCAATCCGCGCATGCGGGAGTCGTTCCTGCCTACGGTCCGCGACGAGGTCGCGTGGATGGCGGTCCTGAATGCCATCGGACCCGCCCTCGACGCGCGCATGCCGGGGTGGAGTTACGGCAACAGGCTTTACCGCACCGTCTGGTTCGACGGCGATAGGGCTCCGGGCTCTTCCCGCGAGTTGCTCATCGGACCGTATCGGCACACGACCGGGCACACCTACCGGCGGTTCAAGCACTCCTGGCCGCTCTTCCGCAGGCACCTCTCCCTCGTCGCGCGCACCGTCGCGCTCCGTCGCCCCCTGCGCGAGGACGAGCAGGAGGATACCGAGAAGGGAGCTTGGCTCATGGGCCAAAGCGGGCATACGCGCTTGCCCTACTTCGACGGCCTCGGGGGCGACGGGGAGGGAACGCGCCTCTACCATGCCACCTTCGACCTTGAAGACTTCTACCCTAGTTTAACGGCGGCGAACGTTATGGCGGGTATGTCGACCTCGCCGGCGCTCGGCGACGGGGTGCTGCGGCTACTTGAGGGCATGTTGCGGTTCGACGTGAGCCACGACTACGCGGGCGAACTCTTCGTGTTCGCCGATGAGGCGCGGCGAAAGGTGGTCCCGTCCGCCTATGACGGCGTGCCAACGGGCCTCATGGTGGCGGGCTTCCTCGCAAACGTCGCGATGCTCCCGGTCGATCACGACGTCGACAGGAAATTCATCGAAGACCGCGACGTTGCCCACTTCCGCTATGTCGACGATCACGCCCTCCTCTCAAGGGACTTCGCCAGGCTCGTCGACTGGATCGGCTGGTATGGCGACCGGCTGCAGCACCACGGCATCGCGGCCGGCATCGCCGCCGAAAAGTATGAGCCCGAGAATCTGGCTGGCGCGCTGAAGGGCCCCGCTAGGTCGGAAGAGTTCGAGAAGGCGCGCAAGGCATGCGAGATCGACGGCTCCAAGTCGATCACGCTGACAACCCGCACGCTGGCACTCGTCTCAGTGCTGGCCGGCGTCGAACCCGACGTGCTGGCTGATGGCCCCCGCACGACCCACCTCGACCAGCTCAAGTACCTCCTCCTCGCCAACATCCCCGAGGCGGAGATCAGGGGCGACACTCGTGCCTCGTTCGCTGCGGGGAGGATCGCGATGATGACTCCCGGGCACCACAAGGTGTCGCGCGACCTAGTCGAGGCGCTGCGTGTCTGCGCGAGGGGTGACGACGCCGGGCTAACGGGGGACAGTGCGGAGGATGACGCCGCGAGGCGAAGGGACGCGGAGCTTGAAGGGCTAAGAAAGTCCGATCGGGAGGCGCGGCAGGCCATGCTCGTCCGCCACTTCGAGTTGCTCGTTGATGCGGTGCGGGCGCACCCGGACAAGCCGAGGCTCTTTCAACGCGCCCTGGAGTATTGCCGTCGCACTGGGCACGACGGACTAGGCGCCCTTGCCAAGCTGCTGTCCGAGCGCGGCTCCACGCCGTGCCACGAGGCGCGCCGGCGGTACATGCGCGCTCTCGGCAATCAGCTGCTCGCGCGCTTGGTGGTGGATGCGGCTGGCTCAGTTGGCGACCGAAACATGCTGGGACGCCAGCGGGAGGCTGCGCAACTATTTTTAGCTAACGTCGCCGACTTTGGGCGCGATGGATTCGGCGTGGACGACGCGGCCGAGTTCGCCGCGTCGTCGCGGCGTGCGCTGATCGCGTCCTACGCCGTCGCGGCGGCTAGGCTGGTCCACGCTGGCAGGGCCGCACGTGACCGGTCGTTCGTCGCCATCGCGAGACGCCTGCGCGGACTGGCGCTCGCCTCTTCCAGCGCCAGCGCCAACGGGATCGCCGCCTGGCGGGCGGCCGTCGGCGCGACGCCGCTCTCGTGGCTGCACTGGGGGGAGATGGTGTCGGCGTCCGACGACCGGCCCCCGGTTTGGTGGAATGCTGCGCTCGCGCTGGCCGACCTTTCGCAGGCCGCCGACCGTAATGCGGTCCGTCGCCACCCCGGACGTGTCACCACTGCCATTCTTGAGCGGATCGGACCGGACTTGCGCGACGACGACGGTGGCTGGCTGCTGGACGTGGAGCGGCTCTCGGGCTTGACCGCCGTGCGGGAGCGGGTGCGCTCGCCGGAGGGTTCGCTGGTCGATGGCGGAGTGTCCCTGTATGGGTGGATCGACGCGCTCAGGGGCGCGTCGGTCCATGATCCGCGGCTTACCGAATGGACGGCTCTGACCCTCGTTCGCCGACTGCTTGAGCAGACGATCGACCCGGTCCAGCCGCTGGAGGTCGCAAGGCGGCTGCACCCGGCGAACGTGCGCGTGCCGGATGCTTGGGCCGACCCCGAGCCGGACCTGATCAAACGAACCTGGGAGGGCTGGAAGGCCGTTGCCAGGGATGGCGAGAGGCCGACCCTGCGGTCAGAGCCGGTCCTCGACTACCGCTACTCCGTCGAGGGGGCCTCGGGCACCCGGCTTACGGAGCCCCTGCACGCGATCGGATCGCTGCTCTGGGGGCTGTTCAGACGAGATTTTGCGCTTCCGTCCCCCTGGAACATACGTGGGCAGGAGCGCGCGGTTCTGCGACGCCTCTACGCCGACCTGGAGTCCCTGCCGATATCGTCGGACAGCGCGCGCTTCCTGCGTGCCTGCCTCACGCCGCGTGGGGTGGAGAATGCCGATCCCGAGGTGCTATCCATGATCGAACAGGTCGCCGACGACACCGAATTCGAGCTCCGGTTCGAGACCCTCGCCGACGTGAGGGACGAACTGGCTCGCATCGTTTCGGTACTTGAGGGTCAGCAGGTGACCGTCATGGACCACCAGCCTCGACAGCTTGTGCCGGTGCGGCTCGCGGAGGCGGCCAAGGCCGCGGTGGAGGATGATGCCGATGTCGCTGCCTGACCCCAGCGCTTGCGTGGAGTGGCTGCGGGTGGGGCTCGTGCAGACGGGGGTGCATCCCTGCGCGTGGCAGAGCGGAGCGAAGATGTCGCGCGAGGAGGAGGAGGCCGCGATTGCGGAGATCAGGACCCTGATGGGCGCCTTTCAGGGGCCCGAGGCTCCCGATATCATCCTGCTTCCCGAACTGGCGGTGCCGCGGGGCTGGGAGCGGGAGCTCCGCCGGCTGGCGGAGCGGCTCGGTGCGGTGATCGTGGCGGGGGTCGACTACGCCGTCGGACCGGCGGGCGTCCGCAACGAGGCCGTCGTGATCGTCCCGTCGGTTTGGCGTGACCGTCGCGTGGGTCGGGGCACAGTCACTCGCCGAATTGCCAAGACCTACGCCGCCGAGGCGGAGCAGCGGGGCCTCAAAGAGGTAGGGCTACATTTCATTCAGGAGCCGTCCGTTTGGGTGTTCGACGGCGGCGGCTTCGGCAGCTTCGGCGTCGCGCTATGTTACGACTTCCTCGATCTCGAGCGCGCCGCGATGTATCGCAAGCGAATCCAGCATCTATTCGTGCTGAGCTTCAATCGGGACTCGCACTCGTTCAACCACATGGCCGAGGCGCTTGCGCGCACTGTCTATACGAACGTCGTGGTCTGCAATTGCGGGCATTTCGGCGGCTCCCTCGCCGTCTCGCCCTTCCGCGAGCCGCCGAGACGCGTGATTTACCGGCACGACGGGCCTTCCCTCTCCACCGTGCAAACCTTCAGCCTTCCCGTCCGCGAGTTGGTCGAGCATCAGGCAACGGGCGGCAAGACTTTTAAGGGCAGGCCGCCGGGCTACACTGACGAGGTCCTGCTTGCCTTACGAAATTCCTCGCTCGAATGAGCAATCAGTGGCGCCAGTCTGCCGCGCGGAGCCCGCGGCCCGGTCATCCCACCAGTCCGAGGCCTGATCCTTTCGTCCCGAATGAGCCTTGCCCTTCAGCCATTACGATATGGTTCAAGTGACGTGACCCCCGTTTCTTCATCCAGGTGGAACTAGAGACCGGCCCCTCAAAGGGACGGACGGAATGAAGCGGAAGCAATTCTCGGAAGAGCAGATCATCGGCATCCTGAAGGAGGCCGAGGCGGGCGCAGTGGTGACGGAGTTGTGCCGCAAGCACGGGATGTCGAGCGCGACCTATTACGCGTGGAAGGCGAAGTTCGGCGGCCTGGAGGTGTCCGACGCGAAGCGCCTGCGGTCGCTTGAGGAGGAGAACGCCCGGCTCAAGCGGCTGCTCGCGGATACGATGCTCGACAATGCGGGGTTGAAAGACCTGCTGTCAAAAAAGTGGTGACGCCCGCCGCGAAGCGGCAAGCGGTCGCGCATCTCCAGGCGACCCTGGGGATGAGCGAGCGGCGGGCATGCGCGGTTGTCGGGGCGGATCGCACGAGCATGCGGTATCGCTCGTGCCGGGCAGACGATGGCGACCTGCGGTCGCGGCTGTGCGAGTTGGCACAGCAGCGTCGGCGGTTCGGCTATCGACGGTTGCACATCCTGCTGCGCCGGGACGGCATCACGATCAACCGCAAGAAGACCCAGCGGCTCTACCGGGAGGAAGGTCTGACGGTCAGGCGCCGGAAAGGACGAAGGCGCGCCGTGGGCGCGCGGGCACCTTCACCGGTGCTGGCGCTCCCCAACCAGCGCTGGAGCCTGGACTTCGTCCACGACCAGCTCGTCACCGGGCGGCGGTTCCGTGTGCTCAACATCGTCGACGACGTGACGCGCGAATGCCTCCGGGCGGTAGTCGACACGTCGATCTCGGGCCGGCGGGTCGTGCGCGAACTGGCCGATCTGATTGCCGAGCGTGGCAGGCCGAAGATGATCGTCAGCGACAACGGGACCGAACTGACCTCCAATGCGGTGCTCGCCTGGTCCGCCGATGCCAGCATCGAGTGGCATCACATCGCGCCAGGCAAACCGACGCAGAACGGGTTCGTCGAGAGCTTCAACGGTCGCATGCGCGACGAGCTTCTCAACGAGACGCTGTTCTTCACCATCGGCCAGGCCCGTTCGATCCTGGCCCGCTGGGTCGACGACTACAACAACGAGCGCCCGCACTCTTCGCTCGGCTACGCCACCCCGGCGGCATTCGCCGCCCAACTCGAACAGCAACGGGCGGGGTTAACCCCGCCCGTTGCTTCACCTGCGCTCATGCGCAACAACACCGGTCAGTCTCTGGTTGCCGCTGGATGAAAGGCGGGGGTCACGTCAGCCGCCGTACCCTGAATCAGAAACGATCGGAGTAGCGCGCCGATGTCACATTGCCCGCGACGCCGTCGAACGTCAGTTCGATTTGTTGGTGGCCTCTTGGAGCGTGAACACTGAGGATATTCTTGATCGCATCGATGTCGAACAAGCTAATCTCGCGAGGAACACCGAGCAGAGCTCCGGGTTCACTTGCTCATCTCATCCTCGACGAAGATCGCCGAACGGTCGCTTTCAAGCAAGCCGGTCCAATTTAGCTGCTCACCTCGGCGTCAGCAGCTGCCGACGCGATGAACGAAGGTCCGGTGTCGAGGGGCGGCCGGCAGTAGCTGAACGTCCGGGATTGGTCATCTTGGCGGAGAAGGAACCGGCAACTCTCGACCAACATGTGCCGTTCGCCGAAAGATACGGGAACGACGGCTTGTGCCAAGACCCGCCGTTTGGCGAGCATCAACCTGCCGGGCTGCAACGCGCCTGATCCCGGTCGTCCAACGAGTCAGCTGCAAGCCCTAAAAGTGGACGTTCTGTCAGGTTAAGCGTCGAGCAAGAGCTTGGGTAGGAAGTTAACAGCCCGCGTTTGACGAAGACTGAGCTAAATAAGACTTTCGTTTGTGAGGCAGGTAGGCAGGAGGATGAACGAGCCGGAGCGCCAAGCCACCGATTATCGGCAGAGCATGTAGAGGCTGTGACCCGGCGCACTCCTGATCCCCGTCGGGTCGCTGATCGAAAGATTCGAAACATGTTCAGGTGGACGCGAGGATAGACCCTGACGAACAGGCTTGTGCAAGGCGGTGACGTTGTTGGGCCAGGCGAGCGGTGCCCTCCGTTCGCGGGCCAGCTCGCCGCTAGTTTGGGTCAGATCCCGCGGCGGATAGATCATGTTAGTCGGTTGCAGCAATCGTGATGACATTGACGGCACGTTTCGCAGTGTGGCGGTCCTCTCGCGAATTCGATCTAATTTGGCTGCTTTTTCCAGGTTACTCGACGGCCTGAAACAGCGATCTCGCTTGCGTAACACCTTCTTCACATTACCATGACGACCCTGTTGTCGGGGGGGGGGCGGACACGGGGATGTGGTCGGATAATCAGACATCGCGCGACCTGTTGAACTTCCAGCACGTGGCCGACATCGCGGCGGAGAGGATTTTCGGAGCGCGTGGACAGCCTCTGTCGATCGGGATCTCGGGCGGCTGGGGAATGGGCAAGTCTTCGATGATGGAGCTGCTGCACACGGCGTTGCAGCAACGTGTCGCCGAGCAGGCCATGGCCCACAAGATCGCAACCGACGCCGGCAGCGAGAGCAAGCCGCCCGACGAGGTCCGGTACGTGCACTTCAACGCGTGGCTCTATCAGGGACACGACGACGCGCGCGCCGCGCTCATGGAGGCGATCGCGCAGTCGCTGGTCGACCGCGCAGAAGCAGATGGCGCGAGCTTCGGCGATGGCGTCGTAAAGAAGGCGAAGGGCCTTCTCGCCAGGGTCAAGTGGTTCCGCGTCGCGAGCATGACCGCCGGAGGTGCGCTCGCCCTTTACACCGGATCCCCGCTACCGCTGATGCTAAGCTCCATGGCGAGCGCAGGCGGCGGGCTACTCGACGGCGATCTGTCGAACGAAGATCTCGCCAAGATCAAGACCGCGTATGCCGCCATCAGCAAGGAGGGGAAGGACTTCCTCGCCGCTAAGAAGGAGGAGGAGACGGTCGTGAAGATGACCCCGCCCAAGGCGATCGACGCCTTCCGCGCGGATCTGGAAGCGACCCTGAAGGAGATGAAGATCACGCTCGTTGTGCTGATCGACGATCTCGACCGCTGTCTGCCGGAGACGGCCATCGCCACGCTTGAGGCGATGCGGCTGTTCCTCTTCCTGCACCGCACTGCCTTCGTGATCGCAGCCGACGAAGACATGATCCGCGAGTCGGTGCGAGTGCATTTCAAGGGCGCTCAGCTCAGCGAGGCCATGGTCCGCAGCTACTTCGACAAGCTGATCCAGCTGCCCTTCCGCGTCCCGCCGCTCGGCACCCAGGACGTGCGTGCCTACCTCATGCTGCTCTTCATCGAGGCAAGCGACCTCAAGGCCGACCGCAAGGAGGACATCCGCGACGCGGTCTGTACCCGTCTGGGCCAAACCTGGAACGGCGCGCGCTTCGACCGCGCGTTCGTCCTCGATACCATCGGCGACGACTGTCCTGCCGAGCTGCGCAGCCGGATAGCGATCGCGGACCGCATTGCGCCGATCCTGACGAGTTCGCCCGAGATCCGCGGCAATCCGCGGCTCATCAAGCGTTTCTTGAACTCGCTCAGCCTTCGTGGATCCCTTGCCGAGCGGCAGGGCGTGGCGGTCGACGAAGAAGTGCTGATGAAGCTGCTGCTATTCGAACGCTGCGGATCGGCGGACGCCTACACCGCCCTGCTTTCCACCGTCAACGAGGCGGCCGACGGCAAGTCGAGCAAGTTAAAGGAGATGGAGGACGCGGTTCGAGGCGAGACGAGCGCGCCGCTTGGCAAGCCCTTCGACGATCCCTTCGTGCGCGACTGGATGCTCCTCGACCCGCCGCTGGGCGAGCGCGACCTCAGGGCCGCCGCCTACGTCAGCCGGGACAACCTCGCCATCATCTCCCGCCCCGACGAACTGTCGCCGGAAGCTGTCGAGGTGCTCGAAGCACTTCTCGCGGCAACGCAGCCCAGCCCGCCCCTCGCCGAGAAGGTCAAGGCGTTGAGCTACCGCGAAGCGGCCGCGATCATGGACCGCATACTCGTCAAGGCGGGCGAGGAGACGCGTTGGGGCGTTCCGCCGATACTCAACGGCGCCCTTTCCGTCGCTTCGGTCGACGAGCGACACGCACGCGAACTCTCGTCCTTTCTGGCGAACAGGCCGGGGCCCCAGCTGGAGGCCGGCATCGTGCCGCGCGTGGTCCAGCTTCCGTGGGGCAAGGACCTGCTGCGGCTCTGGGCGAACAAGGCCGACCTCAGCGTGCCGATGCGGAAGCGGGTCGAAAGGGAGCTCAGCTGATGGGAACCTCCGCGTCGAGCAGAGGTCCGGGTCCGAACGTCCCAATCGTGCCTCCCTGGGTCGACGACCCGGATCCGCCTCCACCGCCGCCCAAGGGCTCGCCTCCTCCGCTCGCGCAGCCGCGCCGCTTCCGACCAGCACGGACTTCGCTGGGGAAGTGGGCGCGCGAGGGGGGCGACGGACACCTGCGGCGAGGTCTAGGCCACTACACGTCAAGCGGGATGGGCGGCGCGGGCAACGCGACGTCGCGCATGGCCGGAAGCGCCTCCAGCGCGGGCGCCATATACGAAGCGCTTTCTGCGCTCGCGGCCGACCAGCCGCTCCCATCGCAATACGAGGTGTCCCGCTCGAGGCTCGCCGGTCTCAGCCAGGCCGAGATCATCGACGTCCTCGTCGACGCGCTGTGTCCAGTCGACGGGACGCAGGACGCCGAAGCCTCCCGCGACTCCGCGGCACGCGCCCTGACCGACATCGTCGATCAGGGCGGCGACGTGATAGAACTCGATCAGCAGCAGATCGACCAAGTCGTCCAGACCTTCCTCGGCAACGAGATCGCGCACCGCATAGCGCTCGACGTCGGCCTTGCGGTTATCGACAAGGCGCCCACGGCCAAGCTCGGCCAGCAGCGGTTGGAAGAGATGCAGGCCTACGTGAAGGAGGAGCTTGCCAGCCGATACGCCGCCCGTCGGGCGCTTAGCGGCACGTTGGACCGCCAGACCGCCGCCCAGCTGGGCCGCGACGTCATCAATGACACCTTCGACGTCTTCGAAAGCTATCTGTGATGAAGGTCGCCTGTCTCCCCGCTTCGCTGCCGACGCCGCTCGGCTCGAACATCCTGCGCTTCGACCTCTATGGCCGAGAGCCGTCTGCCGGCCGCGGCAGGGTCGGCGGGCTTGTCCCACCCGTGCTAAAGCGGCTGCGCCTAGCGCCAACCGAGCGGGCCTGGGACTTCGCATCGATCGCGCTTGCGGTCGTCGCCGCCGACGAAGCGGTGAGTCGGCTCGACAGCCCCGATGGATGGACCCGCCAGATCGAACTGATTGTGGCTGTTGCGGCACCTGCGTTCTGGGACACGCAGAAGGACGAGCTGCGGCGGGCGCTTGACTTCCTGACGGGCGACATCTGGTCGCTGACCTTCGTGCCGGGCGGCCACTCGCCCGCCCCGCCGAACGGGTCACGGCCCCGCCCCGAAAACGTCGTCTGCCTGCTCTCGGGCGGGATGGACAGCCTCGTCGGCGCGATAGACGCCGTCGCCGCTGGTCAACGCCCCCTGCTCGTCAGCCAGAAGGCGAAGGGAGACAGTGCCGATCAGTTGGCCTTCGCCAAGCGGATCTCGCCGGGCACGCTGCATCTGCAACTCAGCCACAACGCCAGACCACCGGGCCCTTCCGAGCGTTCGCAACGCGGGCGTTCGATCGTGTTCCTCGCCTTCGGCGTTCTGGCGGCGAGCAGTCTGGCAGTGACTAGGGACGGCGGCAGCGTTGATCTCCTGGTGCCCGAGAACGGGTTCATCTCGCAGAACGTGCCGTTGACGCCGCTTCGCACCGGCTCGCTGAGCACGCGAACCACCCACCCCTTCTACTTCAGGCAACTGCAGAAGGTCCTGAACGCCGCCGGACTATCCGCGAGAATATCAAACCCGTACGAGTTCAAGACCAAGGGCGAGATGCTCGCCGAGTGTCGCGATCAGGCGATCCTCGACCAGCTTGCCTGGAGCTCAACGAGCTGCGGACGCTACTCCCGCACCGGCTTCCAGCACTGCGGTCGGTGTGTTCCCTGTCAGGTCCGTCGGGGCGCCGTCACCGCCTGGGGCAAGGCTGACAGGACTGCGAAGGGATACAAGTATGACCCGCTGGGTCAGCGCGACCGCTGGCACACGCGCTTCGACGACGTCAGATCGGTAGCGATGGCGATCGATGCGATCGCGCAGAACGGATTAGAGCATTGGATCGGCGGCGCCATGAACGGCGAGATGCTTGGCGACGTGGCCCCGTATCGCGACGTCGTCGGTCGGGGTATCGCCGAACTTGCGACTCTGCACCAACACTTGGGTGTGACTTGATCGATCTTCACTGCCATGTGGATCTCTACCCCGATCCCGCGGCCATCCTGGACGAAGCCGAGGCCCGGGGCGCGTTTGTCCTCGCGGTCACCACGACTCCCAAGGCGTGGCGCGGCACGCGTCGGCTCGTGGGCGATAGGAAGCGCATCCGGGTAGCGCTCGGCCTTCATCCGGAACTGGTAGCGACCCGCCATGCCGAAGTTGAACTTCTATGTGCGCTGCTGCCCGAAGCACGGTACGTTGGCGAGATCGGCCTTGACGGGAGCGCGCCGCATCGTGGGTCCTTCGACTTGCAGAAGAAGGTCTTCGATCGGATCCTGCATCAATGCGAGACGCTTGGAGGACGTGTGCTCACCATTCACTCGCGCGCGGCGGCGGATCAAGTAATCGAAGGGATTGAGCGCTATCCTCGCGTCGGCCTGCCCATTCTTCATTGGTTCTCAGGGTCGACGAAGCAGGCAGAGCGCGCCGCCGCTGCGGGCTGCTGGTTCAGCGTAGGGCCGGCGATGATGCGTTCGGCCAAAGGGCGCACACTGGCAGCTGCGATGCCGCTTGATCGAGTTCTTACCGAGACCGACGCGCCGTTCGCACGATCGGGCGACCGACCACTCTATCCTTGGGAAGCCACCGACTGTGTTGGACAGCTGGCAGCTGTCCACGGCATTTCGCCCGAATCGACGCTCGCGACAATCAAACGCAATCTACGGAAACTGGCGGACTGGCGCGCCCCCGCCACCGCCAACGCCGAACACACAGGCCCTCGGCGTCGGTCTCAAACAGGGGCTGTATAGTTCTTCAGCAAGGATGGTGCAGGAAACTGAGCTAAAATCGATGTCGAATGCCTCGTTTGGTAAGCTAGGCGGCCGGCCTGGGCCATTCCCACCGCGGAGGCCGCCGAACGGTCTTCCGCTTAAGCTGTATCGTAGATCAAGAGCTGCCTGTTGGCTTACGGCCCAGTTTCGATCGGGCCGTGTCGCCTGAATGGACGTCCGCTTTCGAGAAGGGGTCGAACGGCTGTGAGCGTCCGCACCTGGGTCATCCCCGAATATGGTTTTGTTACGTGAGTCGTTGATCGTTGACCGATCCGCCGTGTGTGTTCACCGAAGCCAGAGCCACGGTTTGCGGATCGTAAGTCATTCCGGCCAGCGTTCCGTCGGCGATGCGGGCGACAATCTCGTCGACGATGGGCAGCGGCACCAGGAACCATTCGCGCGGGCGAACAGGTTTGCCGAAGCGGTCGGGGATTTCGACGTCGAAGCGGACGGGTTCGAGGACGCGGTGGATCAGCGCCTCCAGGCGGGAGCGGTGTACGTCGTACAGATTGTAGGTGGCGACGACGTCCACGCCGGCCAACAGATAGGTAGCGTCGTCGGCGGCACCGGCGATGCGTGCCTCGACCGACCCGCCGGTGATGCCGATCTTGTGAACGAGTTCGCGGTGCGCGGCGATGGTCGGGTGGGTCGAACGGCTGCGCAGGACGTAGAGTGTGCCCGTCGGCAGGTGGTCGGGTTCGACGTCGACCGGCTTGGCGCTGTCGAACAGCGGCCCGGCGGTCGGCTCGGTGATCCGGCGGCCGCCCTCGTCCTTGTATAGAGCGCGTTGGAGCGAGCGGAGCAGCAGGTCGCTTTCGGTGCCGTTGGAATAGACGACGCGCAGGCGGGCGTCGGTGTCGCCGTTGGGTGCCTCGATCGGCTCGCCCATGCTAGCGACATAGGCGATCTGCCCGCCGACGATGAAGAACTCGCCGGGTTTGATATCGGCCTTCGACATGCCGAGATCGCGGACGAAGGGTCGCGTGATGCGGACGCCGGCGTCGAGATCGGTCTGGACCTGCTCGAAAAGCGGCTTGAACGTCGCGAAGTCCGCGCAGCGTTTGGCGCTGGCGACTTCCTCCGCCGCCTGGCGATCGGCGTTGGAGCGGACGTTGCGCAACTGGGTGATGTCGTCCGATGCGTCGGGCTCGATCCCCAGTTCGGCCAGCAGCGCGCTGTCGTCGAGATCGTCGATCGCATCGGCATCGGTCGCGCCGTCGAGGAGGCCGTGCATGTCCATATCCGCCAGCAGTTCGTGGCAGTCCGCCTGCGCGCGAAGCCGGTCGAGACGCACGGCATAGAGCCGCTCGAAGATGTCGCGACCCTCGCCATGCTGTGGCGCGCGGCCATGTTCCTCGCGGAAGCGGACGATGTCCTCGAACCCGGCGATGATCCGTTCCTCGCGCGGCGTGCGGGCGCGGACCTTCTTCGGCGTGAGGTCAACGCCCAGTTCGGCGAGGATATCGTCGTCGGTCATGTCAGCCATTTGCGGCGGCTCCCGCGGCCTGGGCCTTGGCGCGGAAGCGGGCGAAGGCGGCGACGCCCTCGGCCAGCTGGCGTTCCCACGGATCCTGCGACGTCGCCTCGGGCGCGCGACCGCGTTCGCGCTTCCACTGGACCGCGCGGATCGCGAAGGCGCGCGCCTCTTCCTCGCTCAGCGTGGTCTTGCGCGCCGAGATTGCGGCCTGCACCTGCCGCAACGTGCCCTCGTTCATCGCCTTGGCGAGGATCGCATAGGCGGCATCGAACGGGTTGATCCGATCGATCAGGTCGATGTCGAGCTCGCGCACGTTCATGAACTTGCGCACGCCGTCGACGAACGAGGTGTTCGCCTTCAGCTCGCCCGTACCGTCATCGGTTGCCGTTTCGGTGACAATCTTCGCCGCCTGCTGGGTGATGTTGAGCGCGGCGATGGCGTGCTGGCGGATCGCTTCCTGGTCCGTCTCGCTGAGGTCGGGATAGCGGTCGCGGACGATTTTGCCCATGCGGACCTGAGTCAGTTCCTCCGGCACCACCTCGGTGTCGAACAGACCGCGTTCGATCGCCTGCTTGTCCTGGATGAAGCTGGTGATGACCTCGTTGATGTCCTCGGCACAGATACGCTTGCCCTCGGTCGAGCTGGGCAGCACCAGATCCTTCAGTTCGAAGTGGAACTGACCGCGTTCCTCGTTGAACCCGACATTCGTTTGACCGGGCTGGTAGCCGCCGGGACCATAGTCATAGCCGGGCTTCTCCCCGGCATCCTTCGGCGTGAACTCGAAGCGCGGGGCCAGCACCTGTTCCATCAGCAGGCTGGCGGCGATCGCCTTCAGCGTGTCGTTGACCGCTTCGGCCACCACGTCATCGGCGGCGGCGGGTTCGGCGATCAGGTTAGTGAAGCGCGCGACCGTCTTGCCCGGCGCGTCGCGGGTGGCGCGGCCGATGATCTGGATGATCTCGGTCAGGCTGGAGCGATAGCCGACGGTCAGCGCGTGTTCGCACCAGATCCAGTCGAACCCTTCCTTCGCCATGCCCAGCGCGATGATGACGTCGACATGGTCGCGGTTGCTCCGCGCCTCCGGACTTTTCAAGGCCGCCGCCACGCGGTCGCGCTTGGCGGGATCGTCGTCGACGAGATCGGCGACCTTGATCGTCGCGCCCGCCGCCGTTTCGATCAGGTGGAAGCCGGTTTGCGCGTCGGTGCCCTTCCACGTGCCGAGATGATCCATGATCTCCTCGACCTCGCGATGCTTGTCCTTGGTGCTTTCGCGGCTGTTGACGCTGGGGATATGGACGATCGTCTTGACCGTCGGGTCGAGCAGGTCGTTGATCTTGTCGATATAGCGCCCGGTGTAGAAGCTGTACGCGATGTCGAGCGTCTTCAGATAGCGATAGCCGTTGAGCTGCTCGTAATAGGTGTAGGTGACGGTGGTGAACTTCGCCTCGTCCTCCGCCGACAGCACCGCGACCGCGTCGCCGCGGAAATAGCTGCCGGTCATCGCGACCAGATGCACCTTGTCGCGCGCGATCAGCTGGCCGAGCTGCGCGCCCAGCCGGTTTTCCGGGTTCGCCGAGACGTGGTGGAATTCGTCCACCGCGATCAGCCGCCCGTCGAACGCCGCGATGCCCAGCTCGTCGATCGCGAAGCGGAAGGTGGCGTGGGTGCAGACCAGCACCGTGTCGTCGCTGGCCAGGAACTCGCCGACCGCCTTCACCTTCGACTTGGCGACCTTCACATCGTCCGCGCCGGGCGTGTTGCACAGGTTCCAGTGCGGCTTCACCGTCCAGTCGGCCCAGAAGCCGTGCGCCGACAGCGGCTCGTCGGCGAAGCTGCCGCCGATCGAGCGTTCGGGGACGACGATGATCGCCTGTTTGACGCCCTGGTTGTGCAGCTTGTCGAGCGCGATGAACATCAGCGCGCGGGACTTGCCCGAGGCGGGCGGCGACTTGATCAGCAGATACTGCTCGCCGCGATGGGCATAGGCCCGCGCCTGCATCGGCCGCATACCGAGTTCGTTGGCGCTAGAGGACGCGCCGGTCTGGCCGGTGACGAGGCGGACGGCTGGGATGGTGCTGGAAGTCATTCGTTGAACAGCTCGCTATGGGTGCCGGCGCGGGCGAAATAGACCGTGCCGCTTTTGCCCATCGTTTCGTCGATCTGGTAAATGAGCAGGAAGTCGCCGCCGATGTGACATTCGCGGTAGCTCGCCCAATCGCCCTTGAGCGGATGATCCTTCCATTCCGGCCCGAGCGGCACGTCATTGGCGATCAGGTGAAGGATCACCGATTTGAGCTGACGCATATCGTATCGGCCCGAGCGATCGAGCCGGTCCCAATCCTTGGTGAATGCTTTGGCGTATCGACAGGCGCGGGGATGCCGCGCGCGTTTATTCGCCACGCTCCAGGCTCGCGAACATCGCCTCGGCCGTAGGGAACGGCTCGCGACCGTCCGCCTTCATCTGGGCGATCTCCTCCATCGCCGCGCGCGTCTCGGCGTTGGGCACCTTCAGCTCCAGCGGAAAGGCCTGGTCGGCGACGATGCGGTGGAACAGCAGGCGCACCGCGTCCGACGCCGACAGCCCGATGGCGTCGAGCGCTGCCGTGGCCTGCGCCTTCAACTGTTCGTCCATTCGGACGTGAAGCATGGACGTCGCCATCATCGCCTCCTACGTGTATCTCAATTGCGATACATAATGGATTGGCGCGGTTGGATCAAGCGCGGCCAAGGACGGGTGATGCCACCCTCACGCCGCCTTCCGGCCGCGCGGTTTGGCCTTGGCGCCGCCCTTCGGTCCGGCATCGGCGGTCATCTTGGTGTAGAGGTCGAACAGCTTTTCCAGCCGCTCGGTATCGTTGCGGAAGCGGCGGCCGATATAGATGCGCTCCAGCACCTCGTCATTCTCCTCATGCGCGCGGCGCAGGTCGTCCGGCATCGCCTCGGGATCGTAGAGATCGGCGATGGTCGCGGGGAAATGCGCCTCGCGGGCGAGCAGGATGTTCTCGGCGGTGCGGGTGAGGTCGGCCTTGTCCTGTTCGGTGAGCTTCGGGACGGGGAAGGTGTTCCAGCCCATCGTATTCGAGTAGCGGAAATCGGTCTTCATCTTGCCGCAAACTGTTCCGATCCAAACAAGATGAAGGCGTGAAGCGATCAACGCCATATTCCAGAGAGAACCATCGTACAGACCGAAAGCCAGATTGGTAACGATTGAACCCGCTTCCAGATAGCCAACCGGCAGATAGTCGCGGCTCTCGGACGAGACGCTCGGTAGGATAGTGACCAATTCACGTCCGCTTTGCCGTCGTTCGTCGAACCTATGCGGCCATGCCGCACCTTCGCGGGTCCGCGCTTTCGTGCTCGCCGCTCGCATCGCAGCTACCTTGTCAAATCGTGCCGCTAGTGAAGGGATCAGGCTGGCCTCATCTTTGTCCTTGTCACTGATCCAGATAGCATGGCGGACGACACCATTGATAAACTCGAATGAACCGTAGGCCCGGCGGATGAAGCGTGCCTCATCTTCCCTGCTGAGGCCAAGCGACCGGACCTCGGCTGAATCGAGCAGCAGATTGCCGCCATCTACCGGCTTGCTGCCGAAATCCATGGGCGCCAGATCGCTGATCGGCCAAGTCGATTTCTCCACGACGACGTCGGCAGCGTCGATCAGATAGGCGTTGATATGACCAGCCAGCTTAGTGGTGATAACGCCATCGTCACTCACCGAATAAAGGGTGCCGCCTTTACTCTCCTCAGCGAGGCCGACTATGACGACTGTCACACCCGCATTGTGGCTCGCCAGATTAGCCCATTTAAAGGAAGTATGGGCAAACTTGATCGAACGACCAGTGGAAAATATGAGGGGCCATAGGATCGGCACCTGTTGACCTTGGCAGATGGAATTGGTGCTGACGAAGGCGCTCGCTGTAATCGTCGTGGCACCGAAGTCGGCAGCCTTCATGAACCAGCCTGCAACATAATCAAGCGATTTCCAAAGATCGGTCCGCGCTTCGAATATTGCTGCTAGATCAGCTTTTTGATCCTCGCTTTGCCATGTGCTGCCCAAATAGGGTGGGTTGCCGCAGATGTATGTCTCTATCGAGCCAATCGCATCGAGCCCATTTTCCTCCAGCGCCAGCCGTCCGGTCGGCCCGCCAAGATCATGCTCCGCACCCGTCACCTCTCGAACCGGCGGACACACCTCCAACCAATCCAGCCGCAGCGCATTCCCGACCGTGATCTGCCCCGTCTTGTGCAGCGGCAGCACCATCGCGCGCGCTTCCTGCTGGCTGAGGTACATGCAGTCCGCCTGGAACTCGGCGATCAGCAGCGCGAGGCGGGCGATCTCGGCGGCGAAGCCCTTGATCTCGATGCCGTAGAAGTTGCTGAGCGGGATGACGCTGCGCCGGTCCTCCAGCTTCAGATTGGCCTCGCCGCCCAGCCGTTCGACGATCACCGCCTCGATCGCGCGCATCTCCTTATAGGCGATGACCAGGAAATTGCCCGATCCGCAGGCCGGGTCGAACACCCGGATGTTCGCCAGCCGCCGCCTCAGGTTGCGCAGTTTCTGGCGGCTGTCGCCCGCCGCCTCCAGCTGCTCGCGCAAGCCGTCGAGGAACAGCGGGTTCAGCACCTTCAGGATGTTGGGCACGCTGGTATAGTGCATGCCCAGCTCGCCGCGCTCGCCATCGTCGGCGACCGCCTGGATCATCGATCCGAAGATGTCCGGGTTGATCTCCTTCCAGTCCAGCTCGCCCGCGCGCAACAGATAGGCGCGCGCGGTGCGGCTGAAGCGCGGGCACTCCGTCGTGCCGGTGAACAGATAGCCGCCGTTCACATAGGGAAAGCCATCGGCCCATGTCGGAAACCGACCCGCTGCGCGGTGCTCCGGGCGCGTCCCCATCGCGCGGAACAGCTCGGTGATGACCGACTGCGTGTTTTCGGCGTTGCCGCTCGTCATCCGCTCGACGGTGGGGGTAAATTTGTAGCTGCCGTGGAAGATGTCGGTATCCTCCGCGAAGAAGCAGAAGATCAGCTGCGCCATGAACTGGTTCAGGGCGGGGCGCCGCTCGTCGGTCGACCAGTCCGGATTGTCCTTGAGCAGCTCGACATACAGCTTGTTGAGCCGCCCCGTCGCCTTGACGTCGACGGGGTTGTTCTTGATCTCCTTGACCGTCGAGATACCCGCCAGCGGCAGGAAGGTCGCGAAATGGCGCGGCAGCTCGGCGTAAGGACAGGCGATGACGTCGCCGCCGACCAGATCCTCGGCCTCCACCGTCTCGCCATCGGTGGCGAGGATGAACTTGGCCTTGGCGCTGGCGGTCTTGGGGCTGGCGCGCAAGGTGGCGAGCGTCGCGCCGACCTGCCCGGCGGGGGCGATGCCGATATGGATGTTGTTCCGCTGCAGGACGCCGCCGACGTCCGACTGGTTGGTGCCGTTCTTCGTCGCGCGCAGCCGGTCAACGGTCGCATTCTTGGCGCCGAACGCGGTGATGAACTGGAACGGGAATTCGGCGGCGTCGAACGGCTGTTGGACGAGGTCGGATACGGCTTCTTCGATTTCGACGGCGTTCATTCGGTTCGTCAGGTCCAACAGGCTGGCCCGCATCGGCGGGGCTGATTCATCGGGCGGACGATAGGTCATGTCCGCCCGATAGTCATCGGCTGTCGTGGCGCGTCACGCCGCTGCTCGCACCACCTCCGTCGGTATCGCGTCGGAGTAACTGCCCCCGGCGGGGATGAAAACCGACCCGGGAAGTTCGAGGCCGCGCATCTGATCGGCGGCGTCCCGCCAGCGCCGGTGTGCGCGTTCGATGCCGCGGTCGGACCGACCAGCGATGCGTGTCGCTGAGCAGTTCGATGACCCCGTCGTCCTTGGCGAGGTAGGACTGGACGTCCGCGTGCCACTCGACAAGGATGTTGCCGCGCGTGGCGAGCGAGATGCCGACCGGCCCGTTGGCGATGGGCAGGTCGAATTGGACGAGGACGAGGTCGCCTTTGGTCTGTTCGAGGATGGCGGCCATCTTGATCGCCTCGGCAAGTTCTTCAAGTCTATCTAGCCGTTGTGCCAGCTGTCATCCAGGATCACGGAGCCAGGATTGGCTAAAAGCTGTTTTATGAAGGAAGGGCCATGTTTGTCATTTTGATGATAAAGATCATCGCATCTCTCGACGGGATGGCCGAAAGTGGCGTATCGGTGATCATTTTCGGAAACAATTTCTTTGCTTTCCACCTCCTTTGACCACTCAATCTCTTGGCGCTCTATCTCACGATTTTCCTCTGATTGAAGGTGGTTTTCGACCGCAGATAGCGCACTTTCTTCATCCGTAGACGCAACGAGCAAAGAAGCGGTATGAAATTTGTTGCCGACAAGAATGCGATATATGTGCATATTCGATACCCTTTCTATATGGATATCAGCGCCAAATTGTTAAAAATACATCTTTGCGCGGTGGCTGAAACGAGCGACGCATAATGACGATGCTCGCCAGTGACGACGAGCATCTGTTTCTTTGCTAACGCCCTGGATTTGGTACCGTGTCACGCAGCCGTACGCAGCTGTTCCGGCAACGGTAATCGGACGCCATTGGCGTACTGCTCGTCCAGGATGTCGGCGAAGCGCCCGTAGGCGCGCATACAGCCGTCCTGTCGTGCCTTTTCGCCGCGCACCGGGGCGCGTGGATGGTAGCGCAGCTTCAGGTCGGCGTCGAGCCGGCATGCGACCCAACCCTCGCCATCCGGGAGAGCCAGCACCGGCCGCCGCTCTGCGGCAGCCAGAGCCAGCAGTGTTCGGCGACGAGGGCGCGGTCGTCATCAGTGGACGGGCTGGCGGTCGATTGAACGCTGTCGTCCAATCGACCTCAGCGATGTAACAGTCCTTTCAGCGTTGATGGTGCGAAGACCTTACGCGGCAACGAGGCTGACGACGTCTCACGCTGCCGCGCGCACCGCCTCCGTCGGTATCGCGTCGGAGTAGCTGCCCCCGGCGGGGATGAAGAGGGAGCCGTGTAATTCGATGCCGCGCATCTGATCCGCGGCTTCCCGCCAGCGCCGGTGCGCGCGTTCGATGCCGCGTTTGATCCGGCTGCGGGACGGCAGCGGCGACGCGGTCAGGATGGCGCGTGGCCCGACCGACCAGCGATGCGCGTCGCTGAGCAGTTCGATGACCCCATCGTCGCTGGCGAGATAGGGCTGCACGTCCGCATGCCAGTCGACAAGGATGTTGCCGCGCGTGGCGAGCGAGATGCCGACCGGCCCGTCGGCGATGGGCAGGTCGAATGCGACGAGGACGAGGTCGCGGTTGGTCTGCTCGACGATGGCGGCGATCTCGAGCGCCTCGGCGAAGTTCTTGCGCCCGCCCGAGGCGTAGTTGATCGGATTGCCGACGGGCGCATATTGCGGATACCCCATGGCGAGGCGCAGGCCGACGGTCCAGGCCTGCATCGTGTCCATTGATTCGATGACGCTCATATCGTTGATCCTTCTTTCTTTTCCGCCCCTTCCGAGAGGCCATCATCACGGCTCAGTTGCAGGCCGCAGCTCCCACGGTTTCCAGTTTGCGGGCTTCCGCCGCGTAGGACGCGCCAAGCAGGCCGTCGGCGTATCGCTGCCAATCGGCAGCGTAGGGGCGGTGGCCGCAGTGCTCGGTGACGAAGCCGGTCAGTCGCCGCATTGCCTCCAGGACGGAAACGGTGCCGCCGGAGAGGTGACGCCAGCGCATCAGCAGCGCCGCCGTGCTCAGTACGTCCCCCTCCGCGACCGAGCGGACTGCCGACCACTTGCCCTGCTGCATCAGTTGGGAGACGAGGTCCGGCCGGCAGGTCAGCTTGGCCGGAATGCCCAGCCGGGCGGCGACCTCTGCAAGGTGCGCTGGTGCCGCCCCGCCGCACATTTCGCTGCAGAGGTCGAGATGGCCCGATGCGTCACGCCGCCACGGCGACAACAGGCCGGTGAGGCAAGACGGCAGCTGCAACCCGGCGTCGATCGCCCCGATCAGGATCTGCGGCAGGTCGGAGTGGAATCCACCCCAGGTCACGAGCTGGACATGGCCAAGCTGTTCCATGTCGGCGAAAAAGGCCTTCAGGACAGCGGCTTCATCCTGTTCCGGCAGGCCGCGCGTTTCCAGTCGCACCGGGCGCAGGCCGTCCTCCGCCTCGGTCATCACCAGCCACGACAGCGTCGTGATCCGATGGCACGGCCAGCGCGGCGTCACGCGCGGGTCGGTGCGCAGTTCACGCGGCGACAGGTGCGCGGCATCGGCGGGCAGGAAACGCTCGCTCGCCTGGTAGCGGGCGTGCACTTCGTGGTCATAGGCGAGTTCGGCATCAAGGACGACGACGAATCGCGGCGTGTTGCTCTTCCAGAGCGAGGTCAGGTCGTGGTGCATGGATGTTCTCCGGCGGGCGCTCGCGCGACCGCATGTCGATGGGGGAATGGTCAGCGGGTGGCGGGCTGATCGGCGCGCCAGCGGTCCAGCGCCCGAAGCGCGGCTTGTGCGGGGTGGTCGGCGTCGTCGAAATCGCCGAAGCCCTGGGCCCAGCATCGCCAGCCGGCGATCGCCTCGTTGACCAGTTCGACGGCGGTGACCGCCGGGTCCGGCAGCAGGACGGTCGGCATCGCCGCCTCGCACTCGTCGACCGGCGTCTGCGGCGGGCACACGCAGGGCATGAGGTGGGCGCGGGCTTGGCGCAGGTGCCAGGTGTGGCCGAGCGGTAAGGCGCGCCAGCGTCCTGCGGTGTCGGCTGCGGCCGCGATGATCCGTGGATGGCGCGCCGGATCGGCCAGCGCGAGCAGACGGCGCGGGACGGCGCCGAAGTTGTCCCAGCTGACCACGGCATGGGGCGATGCGATGTGCGGCTCCAGCCAATCGAGCAGGTGGGCGACGATGTCGCCTTCGCCGAGACAGCGAGCGTCGCTGGAGAAGCGGTAGCCGTCGTGATCCGGCGTAACGGTAAGCATACCGATCCCGCAGAGGATACGGGCATCCGGCCTGTTGCGGGCGGCGGGACAGGCGCCAATGGTGCGAACGGCGAGCGCGATCGACGCGGGCGCGAAGCCGCGCTCCTCGATCGACAGGTCGATGAGAGACATGGACAATTCCTTGTGTATTGGCCGAACGTCGGCCGGGTTCGATCAGTCGGCGGCGGACAGCAGGTCCGCGACATGCGCCTGTGCAGCGGGGTGATCGGCTTCGCCGAGCCAGGCCGCGAGGTGGTTGCTGATGACGGCGGCGATGCTGCGGCCGACCGGATTTAGCGCGGCGAGACGCCGTATGACGAGGCGGAAGACGGCGATCGCATCGACTTCCACGTCCCGCGCGATCACACTGACGTCGGACCGCAGCCAGGCGGCGAAGCGGCGGCCCGGATCGCTTGGCGCGCAGAGGATGCCCATATTCGCACAGGCCTGGGCGAAGGTCAGCGGTTCGCCGTCACGGCTGGCGGTCAGGTTGAGGGCATATTGCTGACCGCACCCCGCGAGCGCCCGGATGCAAGGCGACCATTCCGCACCGGGCAGATGGTCCAGAAGTGCGGCGTCGTCGTCGAGGCGATATCGGGCGATCGTCGCTCCTTCGCGCAGGAGTTGTTCGTCCAGCCATGTCAGGAGCGAACCGGCGGGATCAGAAGGCTGGAGGACGCAGCTGCCGAGGGAAAATTGAACGAGCGGACCGCGCAGTTCAGCGGTCAGGATGGCTGCGCCGACAGCAATCTGGCGGTCGACGCCGACGAGATGACCGATGTCGAGCCGCGCGACGCTGAGGGCGGTGATGATAGGTGTGGGAAGCATAGGCGGTGTGCTCCAGGCGCGCGTCCTCGCCTCCATGCCGCGCGAAACGGATGGGGTGAGGACAGGCGGACGGTGGGGATGACCGGCAGAACCGATCGACGACGAAAATTCTGGCCGAGGGCTGAGCCGGCGGATGCCGACCCTGTTTTTCCCTTCTTTCAAAACCTTCGCTTCATCCGTCCGTACGGATCAGCGCCAACGGCGCCCTTTTCCATGCCGCTGGCATGGTTGTGCCTTTCCGGCTGTCGCAATCTGTTAAGGATTGGCCTATAGCCTCAGGCGGTTCGCGGATTTTGTCCGTGAACCGGGGCGTCGAAACCCTGCAGTAAAAGCCGGTCGCAAGACCAACAAACGGTCGCAAAGCTCTTTGTGACCGGGTGGCGGACGCGTATGTCCAGGCCACCCGGCTAAAGGCGCCCGCGCCTGTTTTACTGCAGGTTTCGAACATCCGGTCTCCAGAGGGCCGGCACCCCGCCATTTCACGGGGTGCCGCCGGCTGGCCGGCGTGCATCCCCATCGGGGGATGATGATGGTTGGGATACGGGGGATCAGAGCAGCGTCGGTGAGCATGCTGGCGTTGACGATCGCCGCCTGCGGGGGCGGCGGCGGGATCAGCAGTGCGGGCAGCGTGGCGACGCCACCGCCGACCAGCGGCTCGACACCGACGCCTAGTCCATCACCAACGCCAACGCCGACGCCTGCGCCAAGTCCGACACCGTCGCCGAGCCCGACGCCAACGCCGTCACCAACGCCGACGCCGAGCCCAACGCCCACGCCGTCTCCGACGCCTTCACCTACACCTACACCCACGCCGACACCGGCTCCCACGCCAACCCCGACTCCAACCCCGACGCGCCGGTCTATTCGGCGCCGGTGCCGCCGCCAGCGGGATATGTGATTACCCCGTCGGACAAGCAGCCGATCCGCTCGGTCAACGACACGCCGGAGTTCCGCCGCAACTACGGCGCCAACGAGTTCATGAACGCCCTCTACGCGCTGGATAGCGGGCACACCGGTCAGGGCGTGACCGTCGCCGTGGTCGACGACGGCGTGATGAACGTGAACGGCGAGCTGGACGGTCGCATCGACCAGACGCTGTCCAGGGACTTCGGCTATGTCGTGGCCGCCGATGGCACGCGGACCAAGCGCAACGAACTGGGCAGCACCGCGTCGGACCACGGCACGGCGGTCGCCAACGTCATCGCCGCCCGGGTCAACGGCAACGCGACCGTCGGCTATGCCCCGTCCGCAACGATCGCCGTGCTGCGGGTCGCGGACTGGGACGAGAAGACGCAGGGCGAGATCCTGTCGCACACCGACGAGGCGATCCGCTACGCGGCGGACAAGGGCATCAAGATCGTCAGCAGCTCGCTGGTCGGCGGCAGCCCCAGCTGGACCGCGGCGACGGAACGGCTTGCGACGACGGGTGGCCTGCTGGTCAACTCGGCCGGCAACTTCGGAACTGCCGATCCCTACAATGCGCAGTGGATCAACGACAACAACCGCAACGCCGTGCTGTTCGTGGTCGCCCTTTTGCCGGGCCTCTACTCCTACCAGATCGAGAGCTACTCCAACAGGGCGGGCTCCATGAAGGAGCGCACCGTGACGGCCGTCGGCTCGAACGTCACCACCATGGTGGACGGCACGGTCGGCGTGTTCTCTGGCACCAGTTCGGCTTCGCCCAGCGTTGCAGCTCTCGCCGCGGACATCCTGTCGAAATGGCCGCAGCTGAGCGGCCAGCAGGCGGGCGACGTCATCCTGAAGACCGCCAAGGACATCGGTGCACCGGGGCCGGACGAGGTGTTCGGCATGGGGCTGGTCGACTTCCAGGCGGCGCTGTCGCCGGTCAATCCGACGCTGTCGAACGGCAGCACCCAGACCAGCATCGCCACATCGGTGATGGTGGTGCCGACTGCGGTCAGCACAACCGGGATCCAGACGGCGCTATCACATGTCACGGTGCTCGACGCCTTTGGCCGCGACTTTACCGGCTCGATCTCTGCACTCGTTGTCCAGCCGCAGGTCATGGCTGACCGCCGGATCGAACGGCGCGTCCAGCAGATGGGGCGGCAGGCGAGGCTGTCGTTTGGCGGCTTCAGCGGCACCATGGGCTATACAAGTGTTCGCATCGGCCCCGGACAGGATCAGGTCCGTGCCGCGGCGACGGCGGGGACCTTCGGCTATACCGACGGGACGACCGGGGTGCATGCGGCGTGGAACGGCGCCGACATGCTCCAGGCGGACGTGATGGGGCTGGCGCCTTTCGCCGATGGCGTGCTCGCCTATGTCCCGCAAGCTGGCACCAGCCTCGGCGTTGACCGGGCGGTCGGTGGCGGGCGGCTCGGGCTGACCATGGCGGCGGGACGCGCCGCCGGTAGCGCCGCGCAGGCGATGACGCTGGGCTGGAGCCGTGGCGATCTCTCCTTACGCGCCTCGTTCATCGACGAGGACGGCACGCTGATGGGGATGCCGACCGGCAGCGGTGCGCTGCGGCTGGGACGCGGCGCCCGCACGGTGATGGTCGAGGTTCACCACCGGATCGGCGTGACCGATGGCTGGACGCTGGAGGGATACGGCTCGCTGGGCGTCACCCGGCTGAAGATCGACGCCGCCTCGCTCGTCACCGGCGCGACCCCGATCATCGGCAGCCGGATCGGCGTGCAGGCGACCGGCGCGGTGCCCGGCGGCCTGCTGACGCTGGGGATCGCGCAGCCGCTCGCCAACGAGGCGGGCGCGGCGGAGCTGACCCTCGGGACGGGCTACAACCTTGCGACGCGCTCGGTGATGTACGGCGTCACCCGCGCCAGCCTCGCTGGGCAACGCCGCGTCCAGCTGACCGCCGGGTACGTCAGTCGCACCGCCATGCCGCTCCGCCTCGGTGTCATGCACGACGTCACCAACGGCTCCGTCGCCGCGCTCGTCGGCTGGCAATCCGGCTTCTGATCCGACCGATATCACAGGGAGAGACACTCATGCGTTTGACCATCGCGCTCGTCATCGGGCTGGCCGCCGTGCCCGCCACTGCGCAGCGAGCACCCATCACCAGGCTGTTGGATAAGGTCCCAAGCCTGCTGGGCAGCGGGCCCAAGCAGCCATCAATCACCTTGCCCGCGACGCCGGTGATTGTCGGGCTGACCAAGGCTGTGGATCGCACCGTAGCGAGCGATCCGGCGACCTATGACCTGGGTGGCTTTCGTCTCGGCATGAGTGAGGCGGAGGCCGAGGCGATCGCTTCGGCCCGCCACCTGACCACCAAGACCGTGATGCGCTACGTCGATTTCGAGACGCAGGTGCGCAGCGCCATCAACATGCGCGGCGGTGCCGCTGGCGTGCCGACCAAGCGCGGTGTTCTCGGCGAGGCGACGCTGACTGATGACGCGGGTGGGCGTTACATGCTGAAAACCTTGGTCTGGCCCGATGGCGCGCGAATTTCGTCGATTGTGTACCTCGCGCCGCAGGGTGCGGGGGCAGCAGAATGGCGCCGGATGCTGGTCGAGAAATGGGGCAAACCCCGCGAAGAGCAGGCGGGTGACACATTCGCGGCGCGCTGGGGCGCCGCCGGGAATGGGTTCCGGGCTGCGGCGAATATCGGCCCACGGGGCGGCACCGTGGAGATCGCGCAGCCAGATGGATCGCGCCAGCAACCTGGCCGGCTGGTCGAGCAGGCCGCCGACGCCTTCATCGCCGCTCGCGCCAAGAAGCCGACGCTGTGAAGCGCCGGATGGGAGCGACCCCCACGATGCACATCCGTCCGCTTGTCGCAGCAGCCGCCCTTCTGGCGCTAACCGCCTGCGGCCAAGGCCCAGGAGATACTGTCCGTGCGGCGACGCAGGCGACCGGTCGCGGTGAGACCGCCGAGGCGCTCGAACGGATTGACCCTGAGATCAAGGCCTCCGCCGGCATCTTCATCACGCCCATGCTCCAGGACAAGGCCAAGAAGGCCAAGGCGAAGGGCGGGGTCACGTCGGTTACGGTCGGAAAGATCGATCAGACCGACGCCGATCACGCCGTGGTGACCACCGTCACCCGCTTTGGCGACGGATCGACGCAGACCGATACCGACAAGGTCCGCCGCGTCGATGGCAAGTGGTACATCACGATGTGATCACGGCTGGCCGTGGTTCGATCGATTGCCCACGGCCGGTGGATGGACGAAGCGTTTCGCCCTTCATCCACCGGTGCCGGCAATCCTTGTGATTTCGCAAGGTTCTTCGCCGTGGGTCGGTCTCAATGATCAGGACTGCCGGACGAACAGACGGTCGAATGCCTGCTTGCAGCGCTGGATACCTTCCTCGGTCAGCGCAACCGACTTCGCCTTGCTGACCGGATCGGCGATCAGTCCCTGCTCGTGAAGCCGGTCCAGCGCCGACCAGTCATATGTCTTCCATGCGCGCCATGCCGGATCCCCGGCACCATCGCGATGGAGGGTCAGGTACAGCAGCGCCAGCACGGCTTCGTCGATGCGATCGGTATCCACGGGCGGTATGGACATGGTCTATCCCCTCGCGATTGATCGGATCATCTGCGCCGGTGATATCGGGATGGTCAATCCGTCCGCCAAGGGCGAAGGCGTGGCTGGCGCGACACGGTCATGGACGCGCACCCCTCACCGGATATGGGGGGACGGACCCGTTCGCCCGGCGGCGCGCTGCATATATCGCCGGTTTGCGGCTGCCTGCATCGTCGCTTCCGCCAACATCGCCGGGGCCAGCCGGGCCAGTTCGGCCGCCGCGACCTTGTCGGCCAGGGCCACCGCCGCGCGCCGGTTGCGTTCGCCGACCGTGATGGCGCTGCCGGGCCGTAGGTTGGCGTCATGCGCCTCCCGCCAACTGAGGACCAGCGGGTGGGCTGCGACGGGCGGCACGACCGGGGCGATATCTTTCATGTCCGCCGCTGCGGGACGCTCGGTCTTCGGCGCCGTCGACACGGCGGGCGTTGGCGATGGTGCGGGCGACGTCGTAGGCTCGATCGGTGGACGTGGAGCTTCGGTCGCGGGCGGCCGGGCGACCGGCGCGGTCCGCTTCTCCTGCGACTGACGGATGCCCTCCAGCCGGCGCTGCGCGTCTTTCGACTGCAATGCCCCGGGGGTGACACCCAGCCGAGCCGCATCGGTATCGCGAAGGACGATGCTGTCGTCCTGCCGGTGGACCGGGATATTCGCGCGGGAAATCTCGTCGATCGCGCGGTGAACCTGCGGCCGTGCCTGCCGCGTCGCCGCCTGCAGCTCCAGGCCCTCGTCCCGGGCGTTGCGCAGCCGACCCTGCACGTCGGGATCGGCGATGTAACAGCGCAGCCCGTCCTGGAGATCGCGCTCGCGGTGCGCGAGCGTCCATTTGCCGCTGGGGTCTGCGGGGATGGTGAGGATGCCGGGCTCCGCCTTTACGGCCTCGACCATTCGTCCGATCAGCCGGTTCTGCCGGTCGCGGATCAGGTCGAGCTCCTTCACCTGCTCCGCTGATGCCAAGTCGAGCATCCGGCGGTCCAGATCATCGATTTTGTAAGGCTCGGTTCGACCATCGCGGCGCGTGATACGGCGACGGCGGGTCCGGATCCGCGCCAGCCAGTCGTCGACCTCGGCGCTGGCCAGGGCCTTCGCTGCAACCTCCTCCTTGGCCGAGGGCGCCGGGGCCGATGCCGGCTCAGCCGTCACGGTCAGCGGGGGCACGGTATCTTCCACCGTCTGGCGCTGGCCGGTTTCCTTCGAAGGCGTGGGCATCATCGGGTGTTCGATCCCGGCGTCTTCGCGCCGCCAGATCGCGGTCTTTTGCATCATCTGGAATCCCCACTCGATCTGGTCGCGACCGATCTGGGCATGGTCTGCCAGCGACTTTGCGAATGCGACGTCGGGCGCGACTGCCTTTTCGAGGTCGTCAAGATAGGCGTGCGCGTCCCGCTCGCGTTGTACGAGCGCCTCGTACCGGGGGTGCCCCTCGGGGTCCTTGCCCTTCGCCCGCAGCTTGTCGGCCAGGTCGTCGGCATAGCCGCGCATCTTCTCGGCGGTCTGTTCGGCATTGCTGCGGGCCATGGGATGCAGGATCGAGAGGATCACATCGGCGGTGCGCGCTTCCGCGCGCCGCCGCGCCAATTCGCGCGCGAGGTCCGCGAGGAAAGCGCCATCCTCCGGCCCTTCGACGCTTGTCCGGCGCAGATCGGCGACCCGTTCTTCGTCGGCCTTCTCGATCTCGTCGTGTCGCTTGAGCCACGCGACCATTCGCGCCCACCAGCCCTTGTGGGCGTTTTCGACATCCTTTTCGGGCGCGGCGCCACATGCCGCAATAAACGCGAGCCGAGGAGCGAGGTGCTGCTGCGGCTCGGCCTCAATTCCCATATCCGCATAGGAACGCGGATCGTAGCGCCGCGGCGATCCGATCGCCTCCAGCTCCGCGTTCACCGCGTCGGCGAAGCGCGTCCGCATGTACATGGGCCAGTCCTTGTGACGGACCTCGGCGCACTTTTTCTGGCGATGCGGATAGCTCCGCCGGCGATTGCGCGATGCGGTTCGCTTCTCCTCCACGATGGCGAAATCCCATTGGCCGTCGATCCGCTCGCACGGACGGTCGTAGTAGAGCAGATGGAAATGCCAGTTGCGCTCGTTGTTCGCGGCGGTCGGCGCGTGCAGCGCGATATAATAGCGCAGGTCTCGGCGAGCCAATTCGCTCCCCATTGCCTTCATGACCCTGCGGCATCCGTCGAGATCGAGATCCGCCGACAACTCGCCGGTGATCCGGCGCTGGACGATGCCGCCGCGGCCCTCGCGGAGGTGGACCCGTCTATCGGGATCATGCTCTTTCAACCAGCCGGCGCAACCGGCGATGTCGGCGTCCACCTGGAAGGGGTGCGTCCGGCTCTTCGAGCCCCCGTCCGTTCGCCCCGCCTTCTCGACCCGATGCGCCTCCGGATCGGCCATGATCCGCTCGAGGGCGGTCTTGAGCGCTGGCGGGATGTCGGGCGTTTCCATCATGACGTGGAGCATTTGCGGATCGAACCGCTCGGCCAGGCAGATGCCGTCGGGATGGCCGCTGTCCTCATGGGCGAGCACGGTGGCGAAGAAGGCACCGGCATCGCCCGGGATGTTGCTTTCGATCATCGCCGCGCCATCACCCTCGCGCGCGAGGGCTTCATCGCGTGCCACATAGCCGACATGCGCGACGGCGTCATGGACCTCGACCGGGACGGCGAGCGCGACGGCGTCTTCGCGCGTCACATAACCGATGTGGCCGACGGGATCGGCGGCCTCACCGTCATTGGTGCGGCATGCCCCATCCACCCCCTTGGTGACCTTCGTCAGCTTGAAGTGGAACGCTTGCCGCCCGTCCGGGGTGCACGGTCTGCCGACCGGCGGGCGGGGCCTATGAAAGCGTGCCGGCGGCAGACCGCGCGACTGACGAGCCGGCCGCTCAGCCGCGACCTGACGTTTCGGTTCGTCGATCGTCCGACGTCGCTGCAGGCCCATGACGTCGGTTTCGCGCCCGGTGATATCGTCATCGGACATTCGCGAGCGGTATCGCCCGATGGCGGCCCGTGCGCGGGCAGCTTCGTGCGAGTTCATCTCGGCCGGGGGTTCGAAGTTGAAGGCGAGCTGCGATGTCATGGTCGATAGTGTCCACCGGATACTATCGATACACAATAGAAATTGTGCATGACATGTGTCTCCACGGTTTATAGGATGAACCGGGAAGATTTACGGCTTATTGCCGCCACCGTCGATGACGACGGTGATTATCGCAAAGCGACCGCTCGCCAGAGCTTTCCCTTTATCGGGTGTGCCGCATACCCGGCAAAGGTCTTGCGCAACTTGAATCGTTCGGGGCTGTATTCCCGAATAATGGGGTCAGAAATCGGCTCAATCCGAGTTTTAGGGGAAATGCGAATTGAGGTTTGGCAAGGATCGTGGAAAAATCCTTGCCGAATAACCCTTGGCGGGAACGCCATCCGCCGATAGCAGAGTTAGAGACACTCGCGGACGTGAATGGCAAGGTTCGGTTTACGATCCTTGCCTACACTCGCGGCACTGGCCGTCATGGCGATGGCGACGACGCGAGGACCCGAATGCTCGATGACGACGCGCCCCTTTGGCGATTTGCGCCCGACACGCTCCTGAAGGCGCTGGTCGCCGCGTGCGAGGAGCACGGCGATCGGCTGGAGGCCGAGATTGATGCGCTGATCCAGCGGGGCGATCGCAAGGCCGTGCGCCAGCCCTGGGGCACGAGCACGACCGCGAGCGCGCTCAAGGACGCTCAACCGGCGATCTATCGGCTGCGTAACGAGTTGGCATCGGAGCTGCCCGCGACCCTGGGCAAACTGCTGCGTCTGGCGCAGCTGGAGCAGCAGCGGCAGTATGTCGAGCGGTCGGAGAAGAAGGGCAGATCACCAGCGGAAGAACTGGCGACGGATCTGCCGGCGAGGATCAAGGGGGCGCTCACCCGCGAGCGCAAGGCCGCCATGCCGGCGCCCGCGCTTTTCCATGCTGCATTCATGCGAGCGCGTGACGAGGGGTTGGTTGAGCATGACGATGCACCGGCACTCCCGATGGCTGAGGAGACCGACAGCGTCCCTGGCGCGCTGACGACGGGGTTCGTCTTGCCGCCGGCCGATTTCGAAAAATCCGGTCGGCCGATCCCGCGCCCGTATTGGGATGCGGTCCGGGCCTTCCCCTTCCACTGCCCGCTCGACCTTCCCGTTGGCGACGGGACGGAATTCGAGTGGGAGGATGATTCCATGCCGCGCTATGCCAGCTATGAGGAAATGATCGCGCGCGACCCGAAATTCGCCTTCTGGGCGAAGGAGGCGCGGCAACGCTTCACCAACCTCTCGATGCACGTCCGGATGATGCGGGACACGCCTCGCGATGCCGACGAGAAAATCTGGCAATGGGCCGACCGCGCCTATGCGCGCATCGTCGCCCAGACTGGCGCGGACATGCCCGACCCGGACCTGTCGCGGCTGATCGACCACGATTACGACATCCTCCTGGACGACGAACGCTGCCGGATCTGGTGGCACTGGGCGGAGCGGCGTTGGGCGATCACCGGCTACCTGTCTCAACAGTGTGCCTATCACACCGAGGGTGACCCCTCCGAGGACGACGTCGTCGCCGCCTGGTTGTTCCTGCTGGTCGGCCGGCACGTGACGGACGAATGGCTGCAACCTGATTGGCTCAGGGAGCGGCTGTTCGACTGGCGGGCGCTCCCGCTGTTCGCCGCACCCGTGCCGGCGGTTCGATATCTGGTCCCACGCGCGACCCTGATCGAGCCCACTACTGAACCAGACAGATAAAGTAATGCGACGCATTCGCAGATCCTAGTTGCCGACCTGTAGTCGCCTCTTTATTGCGACTGATAGTCGATAGCTAAAATGGGGTGGGTCATGTTTCGAACGCTGGCGGCGCTGGCAGCGCTTGGAGATCCGGCGAGTGGGGGCGACGAGCCGGTCGAGCAGCGCGATATCGTCGTGACCGCGACACGTGCGCCGATCGAGGCGCAGGACGCGCCGGTCACCGTCTCGGTCAAGGACGCAGACGAGATCGCCGACGAACTGGCCACCGACATCAAGGATATGGTCCGCTTCGAACCCGGCATCAGCGTGCGGCGCGCGCCGACCCGGTTCGGTGCGGCGATGGGGTCGACGGGGCGCGCGGGCAATGAAGGCTTCGTCGTGCGTGGCATCGGCGGCAACCGTGTGCTGATACAGGTCGACGGAGTACGTGTACCCTATGGCTTCAGTTTCGGCGCGCAGGATGTCGGGCGCGGTGACTATGTCGACATCGGCCTCATCAAGTCGGTCGAGTTCCTGCGCGGACCCGCCTCGGCGCTGTACGGCAGCGACGGGCTGGCAGGCGCGGTCAGCTTCACGACCAGCGATCCGGCCGACATTCTGGGGAGCAAGTCCTTCGGCGGATCGCTGCGGACCCAGTATAATTCGGCCGACGACGAGTTCACCCAGTCGGCGGTGGTGGCAGGGCAAACGGGCGCGGTGTCGGCGATGCTGGCCTATACCCGCCGAGACTTTTCCGAGTTGAAGAACAAGGGTGATGTCGAAGGCACCGGCGTCACCCGCACCGCGCCCAATCCGCAGGACGGACAGGCCAACGCGTTGATGGGCAAGCTGGTCTGGGATGTCGCGCCCGGCCACCGCCTGCGCGCCACCGGCGAATATCTCGACAACCGGGTGGCGACCGACGTGCTGACCGGCATCAACGCCAGTGTGGCGGGATTGCAGGCGCGCGATACCGGCAAGCGTTGGCGCGGCGGGCTCGACTGGACCTATGACGGCATCGGTTTAGTCCAGTTCGCGCGGGCGGCGGTCTATGTCCAGGACGCCGAGAACCGCCAGTTCAGCGCCGAGGATCGCCGCACGCTGGCCGACCGTACCCGGCTGAACACGCTGGAGAACCGGGTCTATGGCGGCTCGGGCGAGGTGCGGCTGGGCTTCGCCACGGGCGGGATCACCCATCGGCTGGTGACGGGGGCCGATATCAGCGTCCTACGCCAGCGGGGCGTGCGCGACGGCACGGTGCCGCCGGCGGGCGAGACCTTCCCGACCCGCGCCTTTCCGAGCACCGACTTCACGCTGGCGGGCGCGTTCGTCGGCGACGAGATCGGCATCGGCCCGCTGACCCTGCACCCCGCGCTGCGCTATGACTGGTACCGCCTGTCGCCGGACAAGGATCCGTTGCTGCCGCAATTCACCGGCGCGGGCCAATCCGCCGACCGGGTCAGCCCGCGCATCGGCGCGGTGCTGGCGCTCGCCCCGACGGTGCGGCTGTTCGCCAGCTATGCCCGTGGCTTCCGCGCGCCCGAGCCGGGGCAGATCAACCAGTTCTTCTCGAACCTCGCCTTCGGCTACACCTCGGCCCCCAACCCGAATTTGCGACCCGAAACCAGCGAGGCGATCGAGGCGGGCCTGCGCCTGAACAGCACGGCGGTCGACCTATCGGCCAGCGTCTTCCGCGCCGATTATCGCGACTTCATCAGCCAGGAGGTGGTGAGCGGCGCCTTCACCCCGACCAATCCGGCCGTGTACCAGTTCATCAATCTGGACCGCGCCAAGGTGAAGGGTGCCGAGGCGCGACTGGATGCGCGCGCGGGTAACGGCCTGACCGGACAGATCGCCATCTCCTATGCCGAGGGCGACCAGATCGCGCCCGACGGAATGACCACGCCGTTGTCGACGGTCGATCCGCTCAAGCTGGTGATGGGCGTGGGCTGGCGCGAGCCGGGAGCCGGCCGCTTCGGCGGACAGCTCATCATGACGCACAGCGCGCGCAAGGCCGCGCAGGACACGACCGGCCTGTGCTCCAGCACCTGCTTCCGGCCCGACGCCTTCACCATCCTCGACGCCACCGTCTTCGCCCGGCTGACCGACACGCTGACGTTGCGCGCAGGCGTCTTCAACCTGACCAACGCCACCTACGCCTGGTGGTCCGACGTGCGCGGCCTGTCGGTGCCGCGACCCTTGCCCGCCGGCGCGGCCGATGTCCCCCCGGTCGCCTTCACCCAGCCGGGCCGCAACGCCAGCGCCTCGCTCACCTTCCGCTTCTGAGAGGACAGACATCATGAAGAATCCCTCGATGCTGATCGTCGCGGCGCTCGCGCTGCTGCCCGTCCCCGCGCTGGCCGATGGCCCGGTCAAGCAGACCGCCGCCGAGGCGCTGGCGGCCAAAGCCGCCGACCGCGCCGAGATCCTGGCGATGGCGGGCAACTACAGGGTGCGCTTCGACATGCAGGAGACGACCCCCTGGGTGGCGGGCTATACGCCGCTGGAGCGCAAGGTTTCCGGTGGGAACGAGGTGGTGCGCGTGATCGAGGACACGCCCGATCACATTGCACTCCAGCACCTGCTGGTCGTCGAGCATGACGGCAAATCCCATGTCATCAAGCATTGGCGACAGGACTGGGACTATCAGCCGACCCGAGTGCTGGTTTATTCGGGCCAAGGCAAATGGGTGTGGGAGGCGGTGCCCGAGCGCATGCGTGCCGGGCGCTGGTCGCAGACCGTCTATCAGGTCGACGACAGCCCACGCTATGCCGGCTGGGGCCAGTTCGAGACGCAGGCCGGTGTCCGCCGCTGGCGGTCGAACTGGACCTGGCGGCCGCTCGCCCGCCGCGATGCCGTGCGCCATCCGGTCTATGACCGCTATTATTCGATCAACCGCCACCAGCCGACGCCGACCGGCTGGATTCACTGGCAGGACAATACCAAGATGGCGCTGAAGGACGGCAAGCCCGTGCCGATCGTGCAGGAATCGGTTCTCAACACCTATGAGCGGTTCGACGGCTATGACGTGAAGGCCGCCAACGATTACTGGGCGAAGACCAAGGACTATTGGGCAGCGGTGCGGGCCGCATGGACCCGGGTAGCGGACACCAAGGGCGGTATCGCCATCCCGGAGGAAGCGGAAACCGGCACCGTGATCAGCGCCCGCCTGCTGGCGATCGCCGACGATATCCAGGCGGGCAAGATCACCACCGCTGCCGGATCGGCAGAGGCGCAAGCCCTGATCGCTGGGCGCACTGCCCCAATCGGGTGACCAGCGCACCTGATGGCGCGCGGTAATCCGTTTTCGCCTAGATGCGGCGTGGCATCGCGATCGTGTGGATCGTGATGCCACGCCTTCATGGGAAGGGGTGCCGACGCGTCGACCGTCACGCCTTCTTACGGGAGGCGCATCCCACCGACGACCCCGTCCGCGACCGCTCTTCCAGCGGCAGCAGGGCGAGCGGCGCGCGCGCGAGGTGCGCCGTGACGTTCGGCGTCGCCTCGCACATCAGCGCGAGCCGCTTTTCCAGAATCGCGGCACCGCCTTTGGCGAACCACGCCTTGCTGTAGTTGCGCGGACCCGTGCCCTTGCGCGCATGGCCCATGATGTCGTCGACGTGGATCTGCTTGGCGCGCGAATCCTCCAGCGCGCTCCCCCCGGAGGTGCGCATCGAGTGTAGATCAGCGCGCTTGCCCGACGCAGTCCGGAGGAGCGGCGTGATCCTATCGACATGATCGAGCAGGTACCGACCGGACGTCGCGTAAAATCGGACGCCGCCACGCTTTGCGAGATCTCCGCGATAGAGTTCGGGAAACAGCATCTTGTGCCCTTCGGCCTCGATCGCCGCCACATAGTCCTCGAAGCCGAGGCGCAGGAGTTCCGGGTGCAGCGGGATGACGCGGTAGCGTGAGGCGCGCTTGAGGCCGGCCGCGTGGATGCCGTCCTTGCTCTTCGTCATATTGGCTTTGACGAGCAGGAACGGCGTGGTGACGTCGAAGATGACCTCGATGCATTCCAGCCCGCAGGCTTCCTCGCGGCTCATGAAGGTATAGGCCAGCAGCAGCGGCACCCAATAGGCGGCGTCCTGCCAGACCGTTGCGTTCGGATCGTTCTTCAGCCGCCGCTTGCATCCGCCGCCGCCGGTGTAGATCGGGCTGGAGAAGGCGCAGACCAGCTGCTCCTCGGTCCACGGCATCCGATCCGTCTCGCCGGGAATTGCTTTGATCGAGGTGGTGAAGGCGTTGAAGTCGACGATCAGGTCCTTGCCGAATTTCGGTCGCCACGCGGTCTTGGCCAATTCGCGCGAGAAGCGCGCCATGATCGTCAGGTCGCGATTGAACGTGCGATCGCTGCGCGAGGTCTTGGCCGGCATCGCCTCGATCTCGGCGAGGACGTCGGCGAGTGGACGGGACATGGCGCCCTCTGTCGACGTCCCCCAGCGGAAATCGACCGGCAGCTCCCGCAAGGTCTTGGCGAAAAGCTGGGCGTCGGCCGGACCGTAATCGCAGAGTCGCTTGTCGCCACTGATCCAGGCGAAGCCATGGATGACGCGGCGCCGCTGCTCAAGGTCGGCGTTCCAGTCGCCCGACTTGTGGATCAGCGTGATGGTCGGCTCGATGATCTCGCTGAAGTGTCGGGTATCCGGCACGAGGAACAGGGAAGCGGCGGAGGCCGCGTAGGGATCGCCATCGACAGCGGAACCCAGGTCAGCCGGTGCCTGATGGCCGGCGCTCTCCCTCGACGGATTGCCGCGACGACGTCGTCGTCGAGCAGCGCCGCGAACGGATCGCCCTGTCGGACGACGAGCGGATGGCCCGCGAAGTTCGCGCGCGCCTGCGCTTCCGCCCGGGCGAGGAGAAGCTGGACCCGCGCATCGCCGATCGTCCGGTCGGTCACCGGTGCCGACAGCTGGTTCAGGACATGCTCGGCGTCCCGCCGGGCGCTTCGGTGCGGCGCGAGCGACTTGAGCATGAGCACGACGGCGGCGCGGTCCTGCGCGGAGAAGCCGTCGGTCAGCTCGTCGATCAGGTCGGATGGCACACTGTCGGCATCGGCCGGCAGGCGCGCGGCGATCCGATAGGTCGCCTCCAGGACGCGGAGCGGACGACGGTCGAGCCCCGCCGCCATGCCGCCGTCGAGCCGGGAGGCCATCGCCAGCCCCAGCTCCTCGTCCAGGCCCGCCCGGAACACGCTTTCCAACTCGCCCGCTTTCAGAAAGCCGCGACCGGCACGATCGAACATCTGCATCGTCAACACCTCCCATTTCGCCGAGAGCCGGGTTGCGAGACGACGTGCCTCGGCCGGATCTGCGGTGGCCAAAGGGACCGTTATAGGACGGTTGACGATTTTCCGCAGGTACAACCTGCGGCGATAGTGATAGCGCGCGCCGCGCCGCCAGAGATAGGAAATCGAGGCCACGTCCACGTCTCGCCCGGACGCCGGCGCGGACCTCTCATGCGGGCGGACGATACCATCGTGTGCACATCTTGGTGCACAATCCGGTGTCCCGCGAGGCGCCGCCGGACGCCGGAATGGCGGATTTATGTGGGTTCAGCGCGAATGTGGAGCGGGTGAAGGGAATCGAACCCTCGTCGTAAGCTTGGGAAGCTTCTGCTCTACCATTGAGCTACACCCGCGCGTCGGCGTGGCACGGCCCTGCCATGGCGGAGCCGGCGACGTCAACGGGTAAGATCATTTCTGCTTGGCGGGCGCCTCGTCGGTCGCGCCGTCGCGTTGTGCGCGGGCGGTCATGCCGGTGATGGAGGCGTCGTCGAGGACCTGTTCGTCGGGGGCGGGCGCCTCCTCCGGCGGGACGTCGGCGACATTTTCCACCGCATTGGCGACGGGCGTCGGTTCGGGCAGCGGGGCGGGTTCGACGGGAAGCGCGTTGATCGGCTCCGCGGGCATGTCGACATTCGCCTCCGGCACCGGATCGGGCTCGGACCGCGAGCAGGCCGAGAGCGCCGCGGTGGTCAACGCCGCGGCCAGCAGGAGGCCACGAGCCGGAAAAGTCCTCACGCCCAAACGTCCTTTCACTTCGCCGCCAGCGCCTGGGTCGCCGAGCGTCGCTCCACCGATGCCGCCAGCTTCGCATCCCAGCCATAGGGATCCTCGCGGAAGCCGACATCGCCCTTCTGGTTCGCAAATGCGGTCCAGTAAAGCAGATAGACGCTGACCGGATCGGCCATCTTCGCGCGCACCGTCTTGCCCGCATCGACCGTGGCGTCGATCTGCGGCGGCTGCCAGTCGGGGGTGGTGCGCATCAGCAGCTTGGCGAGATCGGCGGGTTTCTCCAGCCGGACGCAGCCATGGCTCGACAGCCGGTCGAAGCGCGAGAAGCCCGACTGCGCCGGCGTGTCGTGGAGATAGACCGCGAAGTCGTTGGGGAAATCGAACTTGAACCGCCCCAGCGCGCTCTTCTCCGAGGATTGCTGGAGCCGCTTGCTGCCGTCGCCATTGTCGATCACGCGAAAGCCGTTGCGCTTCAGATAGCCGGGGTTGGCGCGCTCCTTGGGCCACAGCTCCTTGGTCGCGATCGAGGTGGGGACGTTCCACGGCGGGTTGATGACGATGCTGTTGATGCGGCTGATCAGCATCGGCGTCTCGTTGCCCGGACGCCCGGTCACCGCCTTCATCGACATGGTCGGCGTGTCGCCGTCGAACACGGTCAGCACCGCGGCGGCGATGTTCACCTGGACGCGGCGCGGATCGAGTTCGGGCGGCAGCCAGCGCCAGCGTTCCATGTTCGCCATCACCTGGCGGATGCGGCGCTCGACCGGCACGTTGAGCGCAGCCAGCGTCTGCGCGCCGACCTGCCCGGCGGGGTTGAGGCCATAGCGGCGCTGCGCACGGCGCACCGCCTCCAGCAGCGCGTCGTCGAAGCGATCGCCGCCGGCGGACAGCTGCGAATCCTCGATCGCCAGCCGCTCGCGCAGTCGCGCCACGGCGGGGCCGCGCTCGCCATACTTGACCGTCCCGGTCAGCACCGGCCAGCCGCCCGCCGCGGCGATGGTGCGATAGCGCTCCAGCCCCTCGACCAGCGTGTCATAACCGACATAGGGCGGCGGCAGCGAGGCGATCCATGCCGACAGCCGGTCGCGCGCCACCGCGTCGGCGAACGCGGGCAGCGGGTCGTAGGCGCGCGGGCGGATGCCCCAGTCCTTCTGGAAATCGTCCGGCATCAGCCGTCCGGTGCGCACCGCGCGCGCATGGTCGAGCGCGATCCGCACCAGCGCGTCATGGTCGCGGGTGGCGAGATCGCGCGGGGCGCCGACGCGCAGTCCCTGCTTCACCTCGTCCGCCGCGATCAGCTTCGCCAGCTGGCGCGCCTGTGTATCGGACAGCGTGGGGAGCGGCGCGGCCGCCTGTATCATCGCCGCTGGCGGGGGCGGGGGCGTGACGGTGGGGATCGGCTGCGGCGCGACCTGCGCCCCGGCGGCGGCGGATGTCGCCATCAGCCCGGCGACGATGGCCGCGCGCCACCCGCGATGGAATTGTGCAACCCCCGAAACGATCACGCGACCTTGCTCCCTTCCTGCGATCCGGCGCCACCTGCCGCATCGCACCCTGCGCTGCGATGAACGAACGCCTTCCATATGGGCGCAACGGCACGCGCCTGCCACGCCATGATGGAAAAAGTCATGGCCCGCGGCATCGTTGCATGGCACGGCGCGCGGGACGACGAAGGAGACGGCGATGGTGGCGGACGGACGGGTGCAGCCGCTGGAGGGCGTGCACAATTTCCGCGATTACGGCGGGTATCGCGCGGCGGCCGGGACGCTGCGGCGCGGGATGCTGTTCCGGTCGGGGCAGCATGCGGGTGCGAGCGCCGCGGACCTGGACCGCATCCATGCGCTCGACCTGCGCACCGTGGTCGACCTGCGCGGCGATGCGGAGCGCGCCGCGGCACCATGCGTGCGGCATCCCGAATTCGGCGCCGAGGTGCTGTTCGCGCCCGGTGAAACCGCGGGGATCGAACTGGCACCGCACGAGGAGGCGGGGGCGTGGATCGCCACCGCGGACGAAGCGCGCGCGGCGATGACGCGGCTCTACGAGAATATGGCGTTCCGTCCGGTGCTGGTGCGGAGCCTGCGGCTCTATATGGCGGCGTTGGCGCAGGGCGAGGGGGCGAACCTGGTCCATTGCCTGGCGGGCAAGGACCGGACCGGACTGGCGGTGGGGCTGGTCCACGACCTGCTGGGGGTCCATCCCGACGATGCGATGGCGGATTACCTGCTGACCAACACCGCGGGCAACCAGCACGCGCGGATCGAGGCGGCCGCGGCGGGGATCCGCGAGCGGTACGGCGCAGGAATGAGCGACGACGCGATCGTCACGCTGATGTCGGTCGAGGCGCCATATCTCGACACCGCGATGGCGGCGATCCGCGCGCGGCACGGCAGCGTGGCGGCCTATGCGCGCGACGTGCTGGGCGCGGACGATGCGTGGCGCGACCGGGTCGAGGCGCGGCTGGTGGAGTGAGGCCATCCCTTGTGCTCCTGCGAAGGCAGGAGCCCAGGGCCACGAACGCCAAGCACCGTGGGTCTGCTTGACCCTGGGTTCCGGCGTTCGCCGGAACACAAGGGGCTACAGAAACCCCTCCAACTCCCCCATGAACCGTTCGAACTGGTCGTGGTGCAGCCAATGGCCGGCGTTCTCGAACTCCACCACGCGTGCGTTGCGGAAATGGGCGATGCGGCCGTCCTTTTCCGGGTTCGATGCCCAGCTGTCGGCGCCGTACAGCAGCAACGTGGGGCAGGTGATCGCCTGCCACAATTGCTCGATCTCCGCCTGCGGCACGTCGGTGAAGGGCCAGACGTTGAGGTGGTTGTCGAACTTCCAGCTCCACGTCCCATCCTCGTTGCGGTTCATGCCATGGATGGTCAGGTGGCGTGCCTGTTCGTCGGTGAGATAGGCGTTCTCCGCCTGCATCCGCGCCAGCGCATCCTCGAACGTGGCATAGCGCTTGGGCAGGCGGCCCGCGGCGGCGCGCTTGTCCGCGATCCACTTGCGCCAGCGGTCGGCGAACGGCGTCTGCGCGCGCTCCGCCAGCACCTTCGGGCTCGGCCCCAGCCCCTCGATCGCGACCAGCTTCGTCACCGTCTCCGGATAGAGGCCGGTGTAGCGCAGCGACACGTTGCCGCCCAGCGAGTGCGAGACGATCGTGACCGGCCCGGCGTCCAGCTGATGCACCAGCTGCGCCAGGTCATAGACGAAGCCGGCATTGTCATAGGTGCCGTCGGGCGACCATTGGCTGTCGCCATGCCCGCGCAGGTCGGGCGCGATCACGTGCCAGCGGTCGCGCAGCCGCTCCGCCACCCAGTCCCAGCTGCGGCAATGGTCGCGCCCGCCATGCACCAGCAGCAGCGGCGGCGCGCCGGCATTGCCCCAGTCGGCATAGTGCAGCCGCAGCCGCTGGGAGACGAAGGCGTGCGAAGTGGGGCCGGTGAGCGTCATGGCACCCAAGAAGCGCAACCGTGCCCCGTCCGTCAAGCTGGGCGCGTCACGCCATGCAGCCGTTGGCGCGCGCGTGCGTTGGCGGTTGCATTCCCGACACCTTCGCGCGAGTCGATGCCGTATGACCAAGCTGTTCCACGTAAGCGACGTTCATTTCGGGGCCGAGGACCCGGCCGCGATCGCGTGGTTCGGCGAACGGGTGGCGGCGGAGAAGCCGGATGCGGTGATCATGACCGGCGACCTGACGATGCGCGCCACCACGAAGGAGTTCGAGGCGGGCGGTGCCTGGCTTTCCGGGCTGGGCGTGCCGGTGACGCTGGAGGTGGGAAACCACGACATCCCGTATTACTGGGATCCGTTCCGGCGGCTGTTCTCGCCCTATTCGCGCTATGCCGCGGTGGAGCGGATGATCGAGCGACCGCTCGACGTGGCGGGCATCACCGTCGTCCCGCTGAAGACCACCGCGCGTGCGCAATGGCGCTGGAACTGGTCGAAGGGGCGGGTGAGCACCGGCTCGCTGCGCCGCGCGCTGGCGCTGATCGCGGCGGCGCCGAAAGATCACCTGATCTTCGTCGCCGGGCACCACCCGCTGATCGAGGGGCCGACCAAGGGCACGGCGCGCACCCGCAATGGCGACGTCGCGCTCGCCGCGCTGGCGCAGGCCGGCGCGCATGCGGTGCTGTCCGGCCATGTCCACGATCCGTTCGACATTCCGGTGGCGCGCGACGACTGGCAGATCCGGCTGATCGGCGCGGGCACGCTGTCGAAGCGCACACGCCATTCGCCGCCCGCGTTCAACGAGATCCGGGTGAACGCGGACCGTACCTTCGAGACGCTGGTGCGCACGCTGTCCGATGCGCCGAAGCAGCCGATCAGCGAGACAACGGCCGCCGTCCCGTCACCCCTGACGTGAAGTGACGTTCGCGTCACATCCTTCGTCACCCCGGACTTGTTCCGGGGTCCAGGGTTCCGCTCACCCAACGTTCGTGAGGTGCGCGGAACCCTGGATGCCGGAACAAGTCCGGCATGACGGCGGGAACTTTGTCAGGGTGACGCGGGAGGTGAGACGCCCTATCTGATCCCGGTGCCCAAAAAACCAACGCCCGGCCTGCCCACGCGCCAGCAGATCATGGATTTCATCGCCGCGTCGGACAAGCCGGCGGGCAAGCGCGAGATCGCGCGCGCCTTCGCGCTGTCGGCGCAGGAGAAGATCGCACTCAAGGCGCTGTTGAAGGACATGGCGGACGAGGGGCTGATCGACAGTGCCCCCGGTCGCGCCTTCCACGCCGCGGGCGGGGTGCCCAAGGTGACGTTGCTGCGCATCGTCGACGTGGACGAGGGCGGCAACGTCTGGGCTACGCCGGAGCGGTGGGAGGCCGACGTCCCCGCGCCGCGGCTGCGCGTGCGCGAACGCAAGCGCGGCGCATTGGGCGTCGGTGAGCGCGTACTGGCGCGCACCGAGGAGACCGGCCACGGCTGGACCGCGCATCCGATGAAGGTGCTGGCGCCCGCGTCGGAGCAGATGATCGGCGTGCTGCGCCGCGAAGGCGAGCGGCTGTTTCTGCAAGGCGTCGAGAAGAAGGAACGACGCGAATATCCTGTGTCCGACGCTGGCGAGGCGCAGGCGGGCGATCTGGTGCTGGCGGAGAAGGCCGGGCGTCCGCCGCGCATTACCGCGCGCGTCGTGCAGCGGCTGGGCGATCCGTTCGCGCCACGCAGCTTCTCGCTGATCGCGATCCACAAGCTGGGGATCCCCGACACCTTCGCGCAGGAGACGCTGGACGAGGCGGAGCGCGTCGCGCGGCAGCCATTGGGGGAGGGGCGCGAAGACCTGACCCATCTACCGATCGTCGCGATCGATCCCGCGGATGCGCGCGACCATGACGATGCGGTCTGGGCCGCACCCGACGACGATCCCGCGAACGAGGGCGGGTGGAAGGCGATCGTCGCGATCGCGGACGTCAGTTTCTACGTGCGCCCCGGCTCGGCGCTGGACCGCGAGGCGCGGGCGCGCGGTAATTCGGTCTATTTCCCCGATCGCGTCGTGCCGATGCTGCCCGAGGTGCTGTCGGCCGACGTCTGCTCGCTGAAGGAAGGCGAGGATCGCGCCGCGCTGGCGTGTCACTTGCAGGTGACGAAGGCGGGGGCGCTGATGTCGTGGCGGTTCACGCGGGCGGTGGTGCGGCTGGCGGCGAATGTCGCCTATGAGGATGCGCAAGAGCTGATTGACGGCGCAAATAGCCCCCGCCCCTCCGGGGAGGGGGTTGGGGGAGGGGCCGCCGCGAACGCTGCCCTCGGTGAGACCTCAACCCCTCACCCAACCAGCATCGGGTCGTCCACGCCCCCGGCGTGGACTGAACAGCGCGGGGCGCTGTTCACCCGATGCTCCCCAGAGGGGAGAGGGCTATTGGAGCCGCTCACGCATCTCTGGGACTGCTGGCGCGCGCTCGCCGCGGCGCGTGACAAGCGCGAGCCGCTCGACCTCGACCTCCCCGAGCGCCGCGTCGTGCTCGACGAGAAGGGGCGCATCATGTCGGTCGCCCCGCGCGAGCGGCTCGACGCACACCGGCTGATCGAGGACTATATGATCGCCGCCAATGTCGCCGCGGCGAAGGCGCTGGAGGCGAAGAAGGCGCCGGTCATGTACCGCGTCCACGAACCGCCCGCGCGCGAGAAGCTGGTGGCGCTGAAGGACTATCTGGCGACCTTCGACGTCGCCTTCGCGCTGGGGCAGGTCGTCAAGCCGGCGACGTTCAACCGTATCCTGGAGCGGGTCGGCGACGTGCCGTTCCGCCCGGAGATCATGGAACAGGTGCTACGCACGCAGACCCAGGCCTATTATGCGCCGCTCAACCATGGCCATTTCGGGCTGGCGCTGGGCAGCTATGCGCATTTCACCTCGCCGATCCGCCGCTATGCGGACCTGATGGTGCATCGCGCGTTGGTATCCGCCTATGCGCTGGGGCCGGGCGGACTGGCGGGGAACGAGGATTTCGAGCGCGCCGGGCAGGTCATCAGCCAGTTGGAGCGTCGCGCGATGGAAGCGGAGCGCGAGACGATCGACCGCTATGTCGCCGCCTATCTGTCGGAGCGCGTCGGTGAGGTGGTGGAGGCGCGGATCACCGGCGTCACCAATTTCGGCTTCTTCGCGACCGTCGACGGCGTCGGCGGCGACGGGTTGATGCCGGTGCGCGACCTGGGCGGCGAATATTTCCGCTACGAGGAAGGCGCGCGGCGGCTGGTCGGCGAGCATAGCGGCGAGGTCTATGCGCAGGGACAGCGCGTCGAACTACGGCTGGCAGAGGCGAACCCGGTGTCCGGCGCGCTGCGCTTCGAATTGCCCGAGGGGCGCTATGGCGGCGCGGCGCGCGAAAGCCGGCGCGAGGCGCCGCGCGTGCTCAAGCGGCGCGGGCGCCCGGCGAACATCCGACATCAGGGCCGCAAGCGGTAAGGGGACATCATGTCGGGAACGGTAATGGCGACGCTGGTCGCACGCGCGCGCAAGCGGATCGAGTGGCATTTCGTTTCCGCCGGAGCGACGCGGAAGGAGGCGGCGATCGCGTTCGACCGGCCCAAGGGGCGGATTGAGCGCCGCGTGTTCGACCGGATGCTGGCGTTCGGCGCGATCGAGAAGACGCCCGAGGGCAAGTTCTGGCTGGTCGAGAAGCGCCTCGGCGACTTCCGCAAGGAATCGCTGGCGCGCGTGCTGGGGATGCTCGCGGTGGCGGGCTTCGCCGCGGCAGGGGCGATGGTGATCGGGGGGTAGCTTTTCGCCTCGCCCTCACCCTTCCCACCCGGCTGCGCCGGGCGGACCCCTTCCCTCTCCCGGTGGGAGAGGGAGGGAGGCGCGAAGCGCCGGAAGGGTGAGGGTGACGGCGGCGTTCACCCCGCCGTGAACGTCATCCCCGCGTTCGCCACCAGCCGCTCGCGCAGCTTCGCGCCCATCAGCGCGCCCGGCGTCCATACGCCGCCCGCGCCCTCCACGTCGCGCAGCAGGCACAACGCGCTTTCCGCCAGCATCTTCGACGTGCAGCCATAGCCGGGATCCTTGTCGCCGGTGACGACCGCGTCGATCCGCGTGCCGTCGGGCATCAGCCCGGCGAACAATATGTCGAAATGCCCCGCCTCGCGCTCTTCCTTCGACGGACCTTCACCCGGCTTCGGCCCCTTGTCGCCGGCGAGCGGGTTCATCTTGGCGAGCGCCTCCGCGGCGGCCTTGCCCATGTCGCCCAGACCCGCGACGACCATCTCGTCATAGACCATGTCGCCCCATGGCTGCCCCAGCAGGAAGTTGGTGCGGTGCACGTTCTTGGTGTTGATCGGCGCCATGATGAAGGGCGCGGTCCAGGCGTTGATCGTGGGGTCGAACTCCGGCAGCAGCCCGGCCGGCTGGTGCGGCCCGGCATGGCCCGGTGCCAGCGCGAACGGATCGCTGAGCAGCATCACCAGCGACGGCTTGCGCGCGGCGGCGGCCAGCGTCGCCTTCAGGCTGGCGGCGGTGCCGCCGGAGAAGCCGCCCTTCATCTGGCGCACGCGGCATTTCACGCGCGGCGCGGGGCTGCCGAACTGCGCCTGCGCCGCTTCCTGTAGCGTCAGCACGCCGAGGTCGAATGGAATCGAATCGAACCCGCACGAGAAGACGATCCGCGCGCCGCTGCGCTGCGCCTCTTCATGGTGCCGGTCGATCATCTCGCGCATCCACGCCGGCTCGCCGCACAGGTCGACATAGGCGGTGCCGGTCGCGACGCAGGCGGCGACCAGATCGCTGCCATAGAGCTGATACGGGCCGACCGTGGTGATGACGACGGTCGCGCGCTCGCACATCGCGCGCAAGCTGGCGGGGTCGTCGGCATTGGCAGTGATCAGCGCAATGTCGCCGGGCACGCCCATCTCGCTTCGCACTTCCTGCAACTTGGTCAGCGAGCGCCCCGCCATCGCCCAGTTCAATCCCTGCGGATAGGTGAGCGCCAGATATTCGGCGACCAGTCGCCCGGTGAAGCCGGACGCGCCATAGACGATGACGTCGAACTCGCGGGACATGCTGCTCTCCTGTGATGATTTGGTCGGGGTTGTGGGGCACTGGGGGCGGTACGGCAATACACCGTCACCCCGGACCTGATCCGGGGTCCCGCTTCTTCTTCGAGCGGCGCGCACCAGCGGGACCCCGGGTCAAGCCTGGGGGTGACGGGGTCACGCGTCGTGGAACTGGAGGCTCGCGAGCCGCGCGTACAGGCCGCCGCGCGCGGTCAGGTCGGCGTGGCGCCCCTCCTCCACGACGCGCCCGGCGTCCATCACCACGATCCGGTCGGCGGCGCGCACCGTCGCCAGCCGGTGCGCGATGACGATCGTGGTACGGTCGGTCATCAGCCGGTCGAGCGCATCCTGCACCAGCCGCTCGCTCTCCGCATCCAGCGCGCTGGTGGCCTCGTCGAGCAGCAGGATCGGCGCATCGCGCAGCAGCGCACGCGCGATCGCGACGCGCTGGCGCTGTCCACCCGACAGCCGTGCGCCGCCTTCGCCCAGGAAGGTGTCGAGGCCGTCCGGCAGCGCACGCAGGAAGCTGGCTGCATTGGCCGCCTCCGCCGCCGCCCAGATCGCGGCATCGTCGGCGTCCCAGCGGCCGTAGCGCAGATTGTCGCGCGCGCTGGTGCCGAAGATCACCGTCTCCTGCGGCACCATCGCGATGCGCGCGCGCACCTCCGCCGGATCGGCATCGCGCAGGTCGACCCCGTCCACCGTCACGCGCCCGGCGGCGGGCTGGTAGAAATGCTGGAGCAGCTGGAACAGCGTCGACTTTCCCGCGCCCGACGGGCCGACCACCGCCAGCGTCTCGCCCGGCGCGACGCTCAGCGAGAAATCGTGGAGCGCCGCCATGTCGGGGCGGGTCGGATAGCGGAACTCGACCCCCTCGAACGCGACGCGCCCCTGCGGCGGCTGCGGCAGCGCGACCGGGCGCGCGGGTGCGGCGATCGTCGGGCGTTCGGCGAGCAGCTCCGACAGTCGCCCCGCGGCGCCGGCGCCGCGCAGCAGGTCGCCATAGACCTCGGTCAGCGCGCCGAACGCGCCCGCGACGATCCCGCCGGTCAGCACGAAGGCGGCGATCGCGCCGCCCGACAGCCGTCCGGCGGCGACATCGATCGCGCCCTCCCACAGCACCAGCGTGATCGCACCGAAGATCAGCCCGATGACGATCGCGGTCATCACCGCGCGCAACGCCACGCGCTTCTGCGCCGCCGCCATCGTCGCCTCAACCGCGGCGGAGAAGCGCCCGCTCTCGCGTGCCTCCTGCCCGAACGCCTGGACGATCTTCATCGCGCCCAGCGTCTCGGTCGCGATCGCGCCGATGTCGGCGATGCGGTCCTGCGAGGTGCGCGAATAGCTGCGCACGCGCCGCCCCAGCAGCGCGATCGGCGCGATGATGAGCGGGATGCCGAGCAGCAGCATCCCCGCCAGCTTGGGCGAGATGGCGAAGAGGTAGATCAGCCCGCCCACCGCGGTGAAGCTGTTGCGCAGCGCGATCGAGACGGTGGAGCCGACCACCGTCTCGATCTGCGTCGTGTCCGCGGTCAGGCGCGAGGCGATCTCCGATGGGCGGTTCTCCTCGTAGAAGCTGGGGTTCAGCGTCATCAGGTGGCGCTGCACGTTGGTGCGGATGTCGGCGACCACCCGCTCGCCCAGCCAGGATACGAAATAGAAGCGGATCGCGGTGCCGATCGCCAGCACCAGTACGATCATCAGCATATAGTGGAAGGAGGACGACACCGACGCCTCCGACCCGCCGCCGCCGGTGAAGCCGCGGTCGATCACGCGCTTGAAGCTGTACGGGATCGCGATCGTCGCCGCGGAGGTGACCGCGAGCGCGAGGCAGGCCGCGGCGATCTGCGCCGGATAGCGCCGCGCATGGTGCCATACCATCGCGAGATTGCCGATGCGGCGGGAAGGGGCGACGTCGGGAGCGCTGGCCATGCGCCGCGCCCTAGCAGGCGGTGGGCGGAGGGCTCAATGGTGACCATTGTGCTCCTGCGAACGCATGAGCCCCGGGGTTGTCAGCGCCAACCGACGTTATCCTGCTTGATCCTGGATCCTGCTTGATCCTGGGTTCCGGCGTGCGCCGGAACAGGAGAGCCGCCCTGTGGCCGATGCGCCACGTCGAGACATGTAACGTAACCTTTGCCACGATGCTGCGTTGCGGGGTAAAGGTTTTGGCTTACAACCGGTCCGTCGATCGGGAAGGATTTCGATGCTGTACGATGCCTATGAATTCCAGCGGTCGTGGCTGGCGTCTGCCAGTGCGATGGCGACCTTCGGGGCCAACTGGCTGAAGAATCCGTCCAATCCGTTCGGCTATCTGGGCGGCGGGCCGATGATGGCGTCCGCGCTGGAGGTGTTCGCGCATGCGTCCGCCTCCCGCGGGAAGCCGGCGTTCGGGCTGGACCATGTCGTGATCGACGGGCGCGAGGTCGCCGTCCATGAAGAGATCGTGGCGCAGAAGCCATTCGGCCAGCTGAAGCGCTTCGTGCGCGAGGGCGTGTCGGGCGGGCCGAAGCTGTTGATCGTGGCGCCGATGTCGGGCCATTTCGCGACGCTGCTGCGCGGTACGGTCGAGCGGATGCTGCCGGTCGCCGACGTCTATATCACCGACTGGCGCGATGCGAAGCTGGTGCCGCTGGCAGACGGGCATTTCGACCTGGAGGATTATCTCGATTACCTGATCGGCTTCCTGGAGGCGATCGGGCCGAACGAGGGGGAGGGCGGCACGCACATGCTCGCCGTCTGCCAGCCGTCGGTGCCCAGCCTCGCCGCGGTGGCGGTGATGAGCGCGGACAAGCATCCGTGCCGGCCCAGGACGCTGACCATGATGGGCGGCCCGGTCGACACGCGCGAGGCGCCGACCGCGGTCAATACGCTGGCGACCGAGCGGCCCTTCGCCTGGTTCGAGCAGAATGTGATCGCGACCGTCCCGGCGCTGTATCCGGGCGCGGGACGCAAGGTCTATCCCGGCTTCCTGCAGTTGAGCGGGTTCATGACCATGAACCTGGGCAATCACATGATGAGCCATTACGAGATGTTCAAGCATCTCGTCACGGGCGACGGCGAGAGCGCGGACGCGACCAAGAGCTTCTACGACGAATATCGCTCGGTCTGCGACATGACCGCGGAATTCTACCTTCAGACGATCGACGTGGTGTTCCAGAACCACAAGCTGCCCCGGGGCGAGATGATGCATCGCGGGCGCCGGATCGACTTGAACGCGATCACCGACGTCGGGCTGCTCGCAATCGAGGGCGAGCGCGACGATATTTCCGGACTGGGCCAGACCAAGGCGGCGCTGACGCTGTCGACCAACCTGCCCGAGGACAAGAAGCGCTATTACATGGCCGAGGGCGTCGGCCATTACGGCATTTTCAACGGTTCCAAATGGCGCACCCGCATCGCCCCGGTGGTCGAGGAATGGATGGCCGCGCACGGCGGCTGACGACCATCCTTCGGTAACCTCCGCTGTGGCACAGCGGGCGCGTCCAACGCCGGAGGTTGCCATGCGTTTCGCCGTCCTGTTGCTGACCCTCGCCGCCGGGAGCGCCGTCGCGCAGGCGCCGGGCACGCGCTTCACGATCGGCAATCAGGGGTTCGCGACGTTGCAGGATGCGGTCGCCGCGATCGGCGATGGCGAGGGGACGATCCATATCGCGCCCGGCACCTATCGCGAATGCGCGGTGCAGGATGCGGGCCGCATCGCCTATGTCGCGGATCGCCCCGGCAGCGTGATCTTCACCCGCGTGACGTGCGAGGACAAGGCGGCGCTGGTGCTGCGCGGGCGGGCGGCGCGTGTCGAGGGCATCGTGTTCCGCAACTTCGAGGTCGGCGACGGCAATGGCGCGGGCATCCGGATCGAAAAGGGCAATCTGACCGTCAGCCAGTCGATGTTCCTCGACAGCCAGTCGGGGATCCTGTCGGCGGAGGATCCCGCGAGCACGATCACGGTCGAACGCTCCACCTTCGCCGGGCTGGGCAACGATCCGACCGGGAACGGCGCGCATTCGATCTATGTCGGCAACTATGGCGCGCTGCGCGTCACCGCCTGCCGCTTCGAGCGCGGGGCGGGGGGGCATTACGTCAAGAGCCGTAGCCCCCGTATCGAGGTGACCGGCAACAGCTTCGACGACACGCGCGGTCATCTGACCAATTACATGATCGACCTGTCGAACGGCGCGCGCGGGCGGATCGCGGACAACATCTTCGTGATGGGGCGCGACAAGGACAATCACTCGGTGATGATCTCGGTCGCGCCGGAGGGGGCGAACAACGATTCGACCGGGCTGGTGGTGGAGCGCAACCGCGCCACGCTGGCACCCGGCGTGACGTGGCGACCGGTGTTCGTCGGCAATTGGTCCGGCGAGCCGCTGGCGATCCGCGATAATGCGCTGGGCGAGGGGATCACGGTGACCGCACGCAAATGGTGATCGCTCCGTCATCCCGGACTTGATCCGGGGTCCCGCTATTACGCGCGGCGAAGAAGGAAGAAGCGGGACCCCGGGTCAAGCCCGGGGTGACGAGGTGGTTACGCCAGCGCCACCGCCATCCCCCGCCGCGTCACCCGCGCCGCCGCGACGCCCTCGCGCCGCTTGCGCGTCGAATAGGTATCCACCCCGATCTGCGCGCCGATCAGCAGGTACAGGAACGACTGGAACGCGATCCCCACGAACGCGCCGCCCAGCAGATAGATCAGGTGCGCGTGCTGCAACGCGCCCGCCAGCCGCCCGGCCCATGCCAGTTCGTCGTCCTCCGCACGATGGCGGCGCCGGATCACCTCCATCCGCCACAATCCGATCGCCTGGAGCAACAGCCATAGCGCCAGCCCGACATAGCCCTGTTCGCCCAGCATCTCGAAATAGCTGCTGTGATACGCGCGGCTCTTGTCCACGGTCAGGTCGCGCTTGACCGTGGTCGAGGCGCCGGTCCCCTGTACCGACACCGTGTCGTAGCGGATGCGGTTCTGCAGATAGGCGTCGAACCCGCCGCCGAACGGATGCGTCTTCGCGTAATCCCACGTCCACTGCCACACCGCGAGCCGGGTCGAGGCGCTCTCGTCGGCCTGGTACGTCTTGATCGTCCCCATCCGCTCGCTGAACGAGGACGGCAGCATCGGCACCGCCGCCGCACCCGCCAGCGCCAGCGCGCCGATGTACAGCATCCGCCGCTTGACCGTGCGCAGCATCAGCACCGCGAGCAGCGCGATGCACAACAGCCCGGTGCGCGCCGACGTGCCGACCGGCATCAGCAGGCACGCGAAGCACAGGGCATAGCCGAACGCCTTCACCCGCCAGTCCGCCGGGAACAAGGTGCCGTCGCGCACCAGCCACAGGATGACCGGGATCAGCGCGATCGCGACGGTGGAGATGATGCTGCTTTCGTAGAGGCCGGAATTGTTGTCGACCATCAGGTTCAGCTCGCCATAGCCGCCGCCCGAGGCCAGCGTCTTGATCCCGCCGACGATGATGATCGTCGCGGCGGACAGCGTCAGGAACAGCAGCAGCGACTCGATGCGCAGGCGGGTGCGCAGCGTCAGCGGCAGGAAGGCGGCGAAGGCCAGGTTTTTCCACACCCATTGCCATTTGTCCGCCGCCTCGACCGGGAAATCGGCGGTCTGCGTCGTCGCGAAGCAATAGAGCAGCAGCAGCAGGATCAGCCCCTGGCGCGCGGTGAAACGCGAATCGCGCTTGTCGTCCGCGATCATCCACCCGCCGATCGCCAGCAGCACCGCGATCAGCGAGATCGGCACACTGTTGAGCAGGTAATAGGTCAGCCGCTGCGGCGAGACGATGTCGATATAGACATAAGAGCAGATGAACACGAACGGCCGCCGCAGGCCGAAGCCCCACAAGGCGAGCAGGAAGGCGATGAAGGCGAGATCACGCACGCGGGCGACGCCCGCGACGGGCAGGGGTGTCGTGCGGCGATGGCTCGCGATCCAGCAGCGGCGCGCGCAACAGCCGCCACGCCGCCAGCATCATCAGCGCATGGCACAGCCCCAGCGAGAAATTGTCGATCATGCCGGCCCCGTGCGTCGCGTCCTTTGCGATGTAGCTGCGCCCGGTTGACGCGGCGTTAAGCGCGCGCGGCGCATGGGGGCACGATGCGCATCCTGCACGTCCTCGATCACGGATTGCCGTTGCAGAGCGGCTATACGTTCCGCACCCGTGCGATCCTGACCGCACAGATCGCGGCGGGGCACGCGATCGCCGCGGTCACCGGGCCGCGCTACAACGCGGCCGATGCCGCGTGCGAGACGATCGACGGGATCGATTTTCATCGCACCATGCCCGCGACGCGCGGTGGCGTGGCGGCGGAGGTGGCGGCCTTCGCGCGGCGCATCGGCGCGGTGGCGGACGCGTTCCGGCCCGACGTGATCCACACGCATTCGCCCGCGCTGGACGCGGTGGCGGCATGGTGGCCGGCGCGGCGGCGCGGCGTGCCGCTGCTGTACGAGATCCGCGCCTTCTGGGAGGATGCCGCGGTCGGCAACGGCACCGCGCGCGAGGGGGCGCTGCGCTATCGCGCGACGCGCGCGCTGGAGGATGTGGCGGTGGCGCGCGCCGATGCGGTGGCGGTGATCTGTGACGGGCTGCGCACCGACCTGATCGCGCGCGGCGTGGCGACGGACAAGATCATGGTGTCGCCCAACGGCGTCGACCTGACGCTGTTCGGCGCCCCGCCGGCGCGCGATGCGGCGCTGGCCGAGGCGCTGGGGCTGGGCGACGAGGTCATCGGCTTCATCGGCAGCTTCTACGATTACGAGGGGCTGGACGACCTGATCGCGGCGATGCCCGCGCTGGTGGCGGCGCGCCCGCGCGCGCAATTGCTGCTGGTGGGTGGCGGGCCGATGGCGGACGCGCTGGCGGCACAGGCGGCGGCGTCGCCGGTGGCGTCGCGGATTTGCTTCGTCGGGCGCGTGCCGCATCGCGAGGTGGAGCGCTATTACGGCGTCGTCGACGTGCTGGCCTATCCGCGCAAGCGGATGCGGCTGACCGATCTGGTCACTCCGCTGAAGCCGCTGGAGGCGATGGCGCAGGGGCGGTTGGTCGCGGCATCCGACGTCGGCGGGCACCGCGAGCTGATCCGTGACGGCGAGACCGCGACGCTGTTCCGGGCCGACGATCCTGCGGCGCTCGCCGCGGCGCTGGCGGGGCTGCTCGCGGATCGCTCCGGATGGGACGCGCGGCGCGCGCGGGCGCGGGCGTTCGTCGCCGCGGAGCGCGACTGGGCGACCAATGTTCATCGCTACGACGCCGTTTACCAACGGCTTACGGATCGCACGTATGACCGTGCGTCATGGTTGCGACCCTTCTTCCCCGCCCGCTCCTCCGGCAGCTCGATTCGTCGCTGAGCGACTGGATGATTCCCGCCGCCGCCATGCTGGCGGGGATCGGCGTCGCCGCGGGGATCGCCACCGCGCCGTCCGAGACGCTCGACGGCGTGGTCGCGCGGCTCGATCTCGCCGCGATCCTGCCCGCCGCGGCGCCGCCGCTGGGGGCGACGGCGCGCAGTATGCTGGCGCTGGGGCTGGGGACGATCGTGGCGCTGATCGGTTGCGCCGCGCACCTGCGGCGCTGGCTGCTGCCGGCCGGAGCGTCGCTGCACCGCCTCCTGCCGGATGCGCCGGTGGTGCGCCGCGCCGACGCGCATCCCGATGCTCCGCCGCGCCGCCCGATCCGTGCCAGCGAGGATCTGGGCCAGCCGCTGCCGATCATCGCCACCAACGACGACGAATCGGGCGCCGAGGTGCCGGAGCCGCCGTTGCCATGGATGTCGCCCCCGCCGGAGCGCCGGCTGCCGCGCGATCTGGACCTGCCGATGAGCGTGTTCGATCCCGGTGCGGTGCCCGCCGCGCCGATGGAGCCGGCGCGCCCGCTGCCGTCGCTGACGGTGCCGCCGCCGCCGCCTGCACCTGCCACGCGCCCGACGCTGATCGATCCGGGCGAGCGATTCGAATCGGTCGCGCTGCCGCCGCTGCCGGGCGGGGAGGCGACGATCGCCTCGCTGCTGGAGCGGCTGGAGCGCGGCGCCGCGCGGCGTCAGGCGACCGTCGCCGCTCCCGTGCCCGCGCCGGTGAGTCTGGACGAGACGTTGCAGCGGTTGCGGCGGCTGGCGACGGGGTAAGGTCGGTCGCTATTCGTCGTATAGCCGTGCTCCTGCGCACGCAGGAGCCCAGAGCCAAGCAGAGCAACGCCTGACACGACCCGCAACCCTGGGTTCCGGCGTTCGCCGGAACACGGTGTGGACGATGCCGTCGTCCCGACAATCTCCAGGACGAGGCGATCATCCCGCTATCATCAGCCTATAGCCGTCACCCCGGCTCAAGCCCGGGGTGACGGCGGGGCGGCTTTCGGCGCCCCACTCACTCACCCGATATGATGCGCCAGCACCACCAGGTCGTGGGTCCCACCGCCGCTGTCGCGCACATGCCGCGCCAGCCGTGCCTCGGTGGCGAAGCCCAGCGTCTCGAACAGGGCGATCGCGGCGCGCTGGTCCGCGGTCATCGCCGCGGTCAGCTTCTCCACGCCCCGACCGGCGGCGACGCGCATCGTCGCCTGCAACAGGTCGCGGCCCAGTCCCGCGCCCCGGCTCTCCGCGGCGACCAGCAATCGCACCTCGCCGACATGCGCGCTCCAGCCCAGCGGATCGCGCACCAGCGCGGCGGTGCCGACCAGCGCACCGTCCTCCTCCGCGATCAGCCCGTCGATCCAGCCATCCTCGATCGCGGTCAGCCACGCCGCGATCACGCGCGGGCGGCGCAGGTCGCGCCCCAGGAACAGCAAATCGTGTTCGGGCAGCGCGGCGGCGAACGCCTGCATTGCCTGGCGATCCTCCGACCGGAAACGGCGGATCCGGTAGTCACCCATGCACCTCTCCACACCGGCCGAAAAATGCAGCGTCCGCGGTCGGCGCGCGCGCGTCAACCCGTTACCGCTGCGGCGGCACGACCGCGACCGGCGCGGGGCCGGTCGCATCCAGCAGCGAGTCGCCGCCCAATGTGCGGTACAGCGTCACCAGATTGGTCGCGCGCACCAGCTGCGTCGACACCAACGTCCGTTGCGCCGAATAGAGCTGCCGCTGCGCGTCGAGCGACGACAGGAAGGTGTCGATCCCGCCCTGATAGCGCGCATTGGTGAGGGTCAGCGTGTCGCGCGCCGCCTCGTAGAAGCGGCGGTTGGCGGCGAGCTGGTCGGTGATCGTGCTGCGCCGCGCGAGCGCGTCGGACACCTCCTGGAACGCGGTCTGGATCGTCCGCTCATAGGTGGCGAGTGCCACGTCGCGCTGCGCCACGCTGTAATCGACCCCGGCACGCCCGGCGCCCGCGCGGAAGATCGGGTAGCTGGCATTGGGCGCGACCGAATAGCTGAACGCCCCGCCCGAGAAGAGCGTGCGCAGTGCGGTGCTGGCGAAGCCGACCAGCCCGGTGAGCGAGATGCGCGGGAACAGCTCCGCGCGCGCCGCGCCGATCTCCGCATTGGTGGCGCGCAGCGTATATTCGGCCTGGACCACATCGGGGCGACGCAGCAGCACGCCCGAATCGATCCCGGCGGGCAGTTCGCCGATCTGCTGCGCGGCTTCCTCGATCCCCTTGGGCAGCAGCGCCGCATCGACCGGCGCGCCGACCAGCAGCTGGAGCGCGTTGACGTCCTGCGCCAGCGCGGTGCGCTGTTCGGCGACATCGGCCTCGGCGGTGGCCAGGATCTGCTCGGCCTGGCGCACGTCGGTGCGCGGCGAGACGCCGCCGCGGCGGCGCGCATCGGTCAGCCGCACGCTCTGCGCCGCCGCCTTGGCGGTGTCCTCCGCGACGGTCAGCAGGCTGCGGTCGGCACCATAGGTCAGCCATGCCGAGGCGACGTCGCCGACCAGCGTCAGCCGCGTGGCGCGCGCCGCCGCCTCCTGCGCGAAATAGCGCGACAGCGCGGCACCGGTCAGCGAGCGGACGCGGCCGAACAGGTCGATCTCGAACGCGGTCACGCCCAGCTGCGCCTGAAAGGTGCTGCGCGCGCCCGAGGTGGTGACGACGGTGCTGCCGGTCCCGGTGCCGCCCGTCCCGGTCCCGGTGCCTGTACCGCTGGTGCCTCCGGTGCCCGTCCCGGTGCCGGTCGCGGTGCCGGTGCCACTGCCGCCGTCGCGGAAGCTGTAGCCGGCGGTCGCGTTCAGCTGCGGGAACAGATCGGCGCGCTGGATGCGATATTGCGCGCGCGCGCTTTCGATATTGGCGACCGCGATGCGCAGGTCGCGGTTGTTGGCCAGCGCCTGGTCGATGATCGCCTGCAATCGCGGATCGCGGAAGATGTCGCGATAGGTGACCGCGGGCAGGGCCGCCTCGCTCTGGCGCAGATAGGCGTCGCCGACCGGCCACGACGACGGCACCGGCGGGGTGGGGCGGATGTAGGTGGGGGCGAGCGAACAGCCCGCGAGCGCCACCATGGCGGGAAAAGCGGCCAGCAGGCGCGTCATCGGGCAGGTTCCGGCGCAGGAAGGGCAGGGCGATCGAGCGGCGCGGGCAGTTGCGGCGGCGACCCATCGCCGCCGCCCCCGTCACTACCGCCATCATGCGGCGCGTCCGGCCCCGACGGACCGCTGCCGCCGCGCAGCCCCTTGAACCCGTCGCGGAACCCCCGGCGCACCAGCACGAAGAACAGCGGGATGTAGAAGATCGCGAGCACCGTCGCGGTCAGCATGCCGCCGATCACCGCGGTGCCGATCGCGATGCGGCTGTTCGCGCCCGCCCCGGTCGAGATGGCGAGCGGCAGTACGCCGAAGATGAAGGCGAGGCTGGTCATCAGGATTGGGCGCAGGCGGATGCGCGCCGCGGACAGCGCGGCGTCGATGACGCGCTTGCCCTTCTTCTCCTCCTGCTCCGCGAATTCGATCATCAGGATCGCGTTCTTCGCCGCCAGCCCCATGGTCGTGAGCAGCCCGATCTGGAGATAGACGTCGTTGACCAGCCCGCGCAGCGTCGTGAACAGGATCGCACCGATCAGCCCCAGCGGGATCACCAGCAGCACCGCGAGCGGGATCGACCAGCTTTCGTACAGCGCGGCGAGGCACAGGAACACGACCAGGATCGACAGGCCGTACAGCAGCGGCGCCTGACCGGCGGACAGCCGCTCCTGATAGGACAGGCCCGCCCAGCTGATGCTGGTGCCCGGGATCTGCGCCGCCAGTTCCTCGATCCGGGTCATCGCGTCGCCGGAGCTTTTGCCCGCCGCCGCCTGCCCCTGCAACTCGAACGAGGCGATGCCGTTGAACCGCGACAGCGTCACCGGCGCCTGCGTCCAGCCGATCCGCGCGAAGGCGGAGAAGGGCACCATCTGCCCGCTCGACCCGCGCACGAACCATTGGTTGAGGTCGGTCGGTTCGGAGCGATACGGCGCGTCACCCTGCACGAACACGCGCTTCACCCGCCCGCGATCGATGAAGTCGTTGACGTAGCGCCCACCCCAGGCGGTCGACAGCGTGGTGTTGACGTCCGCCTGCGTCAGCCCCAGCGCGGCGAGCTTCTGCTGGTCGATATCGATCTTCAGCGTGGCGACGTCGGGCAGCTCGGACAGGCGGACCGAGGCGAGCACCGCATCGCCCTCCGCCGCCGCGAGCAGCCGGTCCTTGGCGGCGGAAAATTCCGTATCGCTCAGCCCGCCGCTGTTCTGCAATTCCATCGTGAAGCCGTTCGACTGGCCCAGCCCGCGCACCGCGGGGGGGATCAGCGCGAAGACGCGCGCGTCGCGAAAGCCGCGGAACGCCGCCGACGCCCGCGCGACGATCGCATCGGCGGTGTTCTGTCCTCCCTTGCGCTCTGCCCAGTCGACGAAGTTCAGAAAGCCCTGACCCGTATTCTGCCCGCTGGCGCCGCCACCGCCACCGCCCGACACGGTGAAGATGGTGCGCAGGTTGTGGCTCTCGTTCTGCGCGAAATAGCTTTCGACCTGCTTCTGGATCGCATAGGTGCGCCCCTGCGTCGCGCCGGCGGGCAGCTGGAACTGGATGCTGGCGCTGCCCTGATCCTCGGTCGGCAGGAAGCCCGTCGGCATCCGCAGGAACAGCACCGCCAGCAGCGCGACCGTGCCCAGATAGACCAGCAGCCAGATCGCCTTGCGGTCGATGACGTGGCGCACGCCCGCCTCGTACCGCGCCACGCCGCGATCGAAGCGGTCGTTGAAGCCGTCGCGCGCGCGCTCCAGCACATGCTCGACGCGCGGCATCTTCCGCCCGATCCAGCCTTCCTCGATCGGGTCGCCATGCTGGTCGTGCTTCTGTTTCAGCAGCGTCGCGGTCAGCGCGGGCGACAGGATCAGCGCCACCAGCACCGACAGCACCATCGCCGACACGATCGTCAGCGAGAACTGGCGATAGATGACGCCGGTCGATCCGCCGAAGAATGCCATCGGCATGAACACCGCCGACAGCACCAGCGCGATCGCCACCAGCGCGACGGTGATCTCGTTCATCGACTCGATCGTGGCGTCGCGTGGCGACATGCCGGGATTCTCCTCCAGCAGCCGCTCGACATTCTCCACCACCACGATCGCATCGTCGACCAGCAGCCCGATCGCCAGCACCAGCCCGAACAAGGTGAGCGTGTTGATCGAGAATCCCGCGACGTAGAAGACCGCGAAGGTGCCCAGCAGCACCACCGGCACCGCGATCGCCGGCACCAATGTGGCGCGCCAGCTTTGCAGGAAGACGAACATCACGATCACCACCAGGATGATCGCCTCGATCAGCGTCTTGACCACTTCCTCGATCGACAGCTTGATGAAGTCGGTGGTGTCGTTGGCAAAGGCATAGGTGACGCCGGCAGGGAAGTTCTTCGACGCGCGCTCCACCTCCGCCTTCACCAGTTCGGCGGTCTTGAGCGCGTCGGCACCCGGCGCCAGCAGCACCGCCAGGCCGGCCCCGGGGTGGCGGTTGACGCGGCTGCGCGCGTTGTAATTCTCCGCGCCTAGCTCGATCCGCGCGACGTCGCGCAGGCGCACGGTGGCGCCGCTGTTCTGCGTCTTCAGGATGATATTGGCGAATTCGGCCGGGGTGGTCAGCCGCGACTGCGCGGTGACGATCGCGTTCAGCATCTGCGTATCGGGCGAGGGCTGGCCGCCGATCTCGCCCGCCGCGACCTCCGCATTCTGATTGGTGATCGCGGTGACGACGTCGCCGGGCATCAATTGATAGCTCGCCAGCCGGGCGGGATCGAGCCAGATGCGCATTGCATATTGCGAGCCGAAGACGTTGGTGTCGCCCACGCCGTTGATGCGGCTGAGCGGATCCTGAAGGTTCGACGTCAGATAATCGGAGACGTCGCGGTTGGTCAGCTTGTCGGTCGCGTCATAGACGCCGACGATCAGCAGGAAGTCCGGGTTGGACTTGCGCACGACCAGCCCCTGCTGCTGCACCTGCTGCGGCAGGCGCGCGACCGCCTGCTGCACCTGGTTCTGCACCTGCACCTGCGCGATGTCGGGATCGGTGCCCTTGTCGAAGGTAGCGGTGATCGTCACCGAACCGCGGCTGGATGACGAAGACTGGAAGTACAGCAGGCCATCCAGCCCGGTCAGCTGCTGCTCGATCACCTGCGTCACGCTGTTCTGCAGCGTCTGCGCATTGGCGCCGGGGAAGGTGGCGCGGATCGACACCTGCGGCGGGGCGACGTCGGGATATTGCGCGATCGGCAGCGACAGGATCGCCCCCACGCCCGCCAGCATCACGATGATGGCGAGCACCCAGGCGAAGATCGGCCGGTCGATGAAGATGCGCGACATGGCTTAGCTCAACCGCCCTTGCCCGCGCCGCCTGCGCCGCCCTTTTCCTGCTCCATCTTCTTCAACTGCTCGGGCGAGGGGGGGACGATCTTCTGCGGCGCGTTGGCGGGAACGGGGTTGATCGGCGCATCGGCCTTCAGGTCGCGCAGCCCCTGCGTGATGATACGGTCGCCGGCATTCAACCCCTTGGTCACCACCCAGAAGGCGCCCTGCGCGCGGTCGGCGGTGACGGTGCGCTGCACCGCCTTGTTGCCCGGGCCGACCAGGAAGAGCGTCGCATTGCCCTGTGGATCGCGAGTGATCGCCTGTTGCGGCACCAGGAACGCGTTCTGCTGGATCGACTGGGTGAAGATCGCGCGCACGAACATGCCGGGCAGCAGCAGCCCCTGCGCGTTGGGGAAGCGCGCGCGCAGTGTCACCGCCCCGGTCGACGGATCGACGACCACCTCGGCGAATTCGACCGTGCCGGTCTGGCCGTAATCGCTGCCGTCCTCCAGCTTCAGCCGGACCTGCGCGCGCGCGGGCACCGCGCCGCCGCTGGCGAGCGCGCGGCGCAGGGTCAGCAGATCGGCGGCGGATTGCTGGATGTCGACGAACATCGGGTCGAGCTGCTGGATCGTCGCCAGCGGATCGGCCTGCGTCGAGGTGACGAGCGCACCGACCGTGAACAGCGACCGTCCGATCCGCCCGGTGATCGGCGCGGGTACCGTGGTGAAGCGCAGGTTGACGCGTGCGGTGTCGAGCTGCGCCCGATTGACGCCGATGCTGGCCGCGGCCTGCTTCTGCGTCGCGACCGCGTCGGTATAATCCTGCTTGCTGATCGCCTCGATCTCGGCGAGCGGGCGATAGCGGTCGGCGCGGACCTTGGCCGCTTCATAGGTCGCCTGCGCATTGGCGACGCCCGCGCTCGCCTGGTTGGCGGCGGCGCGGTAGAGCGAGGGATCGATCTGGTACAGCGGCTGGCCCTGCTTCACGATCGAGCCTTCGGTGAAGAAGCGGCGCTGGATCACGCCCGACACCTGCGGGCGCACCTCGGAGCTCTGGAAGGCGACGGTGCGGCCCGGCAGTTCGCTGACCTGCGGCACCGCCGTGGGCTGGACGATCACGAAGCCGACGTTGGTCGGGCGATGCTGTGCCCCGCCGCGCGCGTCCTTCTGCGCGCCGCCGCCACCACAGGCGGCGAGGAGGAAGAGTCCCGAAGCGGCCGTGACGTGCCACGACGTCCGGCCCGGCAGCATAGGCATCCGCTTCGTCACCCTTGTCCTCGATCGATGCACGCCCCCCGCGGCTGCGGAGGCCTAACGGCTATTTGTCGCAAATGTGTCGCAAGGGGGAAGAAAAATTGCTGGCGTTCGTCACGTCACCCCGGGCTGACCCGGGGTGACGAGGTTCGCGCATCACCCCCGCACGAACTGCCCCGCGCGGCGTTCGCCGACCGCCTTGATCCCCTCGCGGAAATCGGCCGTCTGCATCAGCCGGTCCTGTTCGGCGCGCTCATGCTCGGTGCGGGCGCGGATCGCCTCGGCCAGATCGCCGCGCAGCGTGGCGCGGGTCGCCTCCACCGCCAGCGGCGCATTGGCCGCGATCTCGGCCGCCAGCCGCTGCGCCGCGGCACGCAGCTCGCCCAGCGGCGCGATCTCGTCGACCAGCCCGTAGCGCAGCGCATCCTCCGCCTTCACGCGCCGTCCCGTCAGCAGCATCAGCGCGGCATGCTGCTCGCCCACCACGCGCGGCAGCGTGTGGGTGATGCCGAACCCGGCATGGAACCCCAGGGTCACGAAATTGGCCGAGAAGCGCGCCTCGGGTGCAGCAACGCGGAAGTCGCCGACCAGCGCCAGCCCCAGTCCCGCACCGACCGCAGCGCCCTGAACGGCGGCGACCACCGGCTTCGTCGCCGCGAACAGGCGCACCGCATTGCGGTACAGCGCCGGCGTCTCGCTCTCGCCGCTCTCGTCCGCCAGCGGCTTGTCCCCGGTCAGGTCGGCGCCGCCGCAGAACACCTTGCCCTCGGTCGCGAGCACGATCGCGCGCACCGCATCGTCGCGTCCGAGTTCCTCGAACACGTCGGCCAGCGCGCCGATCAGCGCGGCATTGACGTGATTGTGCGGCGCGCGGTCGATGACGACGGTGGCGACATGGCCCTCGATCGTGACGGTGATATGCTCTCTCATGCACGGGTCCCCAGCAGGTTGCGGGCCACGACCCAATTGTGGATCTCGGTCGGGCCGTCGTAGATTCGCATCAGGCGGATGCGCGCCGCCATCTGCTGCAACGGCATCTCGCGCGTCATCCCCATCGCGCCGAAACATTGCATGGCATGGTCCAGCACCTTCCACGCCATTTCCAGCGCATAGCTCTTAATCATCGACACCTCGTTGCGCACGTCGCGCCCCTGATCGAGCTTCCACGCGCAATCATAGGTCATCAGGCGCGCGGCATGGATGCCGATCGCGGCCTCCGCGATCCAGTTCTGGATCGTCTGCCGCTCGGACAGCGGCTTGCCGAAGGTGGTGCGCTGCGGCGCATAGTCGATCATCATCTCCATCGCGCGCTGCGCCATGCCGATCGCGTTCGCCGCCATCTCGGAGCGCCGGGTGGAGAGGCGCAACTGCATCGGCGCGAAGCCCTGCCCCTCCGTCCCCAGCAGCTTCCACCCCGGCACGCGGCAATCGTCCAGCGCGACTTCATAGGTCGTCTCGCCGCCGATCATCGGGATCGGGCGCACCACGTTGAAGCCGGGCGCGTCGCGATCGACCAGAAAGGCGGTCATGCCGCCGCGCGCGCCCTTCTCCTTGTCGGTCACCGCCATCACGATCGTGAAGTCGGCACGCGCCGCCTTGGTGATCCAGATCTTGCGCCCGTTGAGGATCCAGTCGTCGCCATCCCTGACCGCGCTCGTCTTCATCCCCGCCGGGTCCGCGCCGGCGCCCGGTTCGGAGATGCCGATGGCGCTGATCGTCTCGCCGCGCACATAGGGCGCCAGATACGCCTCGCGCTGGCGGTCGTCGACGGTCGCGGCCAGCATCCGCAAATTGGGGGAGTCGGGCGGCAGCGTGAAGGGGACGATCGTCCGCCCCAGCGCCTCGTTCACCGCGACCATCGCCACCGCGGGCAGATCGTGCCCGCCGACATTCTCCGGCGCGTCGAGCCCCCACAGCCCCAGCTCGCGCGAGATGCGCTCGATCCGCTCGCGCTCCTCGCGGGCGAGTTCCAGCCCCTGGCCGGCGATATCGCGCGCCAGCACGGCGCCTTCCAGCGGCACCAGCTCGTCGTCCACGAAGCGGCGGACCAGGTCCGCGACCATGCGATGATCGTCGTCCAGATCGAAGTTCATGATCTCTCCCAATCTTTGCCTTCCTCGTTTCCTAGGCGCGCGATCCGCGATGCGCCACCCATGGTGGCAACCGAATGCGGATTGGGACGTTGGCGGGATACGGGGGTGTAACGGAACGCCGGCGCCTCCCCGTTAAAGGGGCGTGATTCTTGGCTTTTCCTGACCGTCGTTCGTATCTCCTGCTCGCCGCCTCCGCGCTGGCGCTGTCGGGCGCCCCGGTGCTGGCGCAGATGCAGAAGCCGGGCACCGCCCCCGCACGCGGGCCGGATGCGCCCAGCGCAGCCGATGCGCCGGCGCAGGTGGCACCCGAGGCGCCGATCGTGCCCGATGCGGAGTTCGACGCGGCGCTCCCCGCCATCTCCAACGACATCAACGCGCCGCTGGAGCCGATGCCGGCCGCGAGCCAGCCGACCGCGGGACAGCCGGCGACCGCGACCCAGCCCCCGATCGTCCCCGGCCAGCTGCCCGCCGTCGCCCCGGTCGATCCCGTGCTGGCGCAGCCGCTGGAGCCGCTCGGCAGCTTCGACACCGTCCCGCTCCAGACCGTCGCCGACGTCAAGGACGCGAACGCGCCCGAGATCGCCTATGCCACCGAGGTACGCGGGCTCGATCCGCTGGGGCTGACCGACGAATTCAATTCGCTGTCCGCGCTGCGCGAGGGCAAGGGGAAGGCGGCGAACGCGACCCAGGTTTCCGCCCGCGCCCGCGAGGACGAGGCGCTGGCGGTACGGCTGATGAAGTCGCTCGGCTATTACGACGGCACCGCCATCTCCACGATCGAGAACACGCCCGACACGAAGCTGCGCGCGATCGTCAGCGCGACGCCGGGCACCATCTACCGCCTGGGCACGATCACCGTGAACGCGCAGCCGACCGTTCCGACCGATCTGGTCCGTCGCGAGCTGCCGCTGCGCGAGGGCGATGCGATCGAGGCGGCGCGGATCCAGGGCGCGGAGGCGAACGTCAGCCTGAAGCTGCCGCAGCAGGGCTATCCCTTCGTCAACGTGGGCGAGCGCGACGTCCTGCTCGACGATGCCACGCACAAGGGCGACTATACGCTGCCGGTCGATACCGGCCCGCGCTCCTCGTTCGGGGTGCTGCGGACCGAGGGCGATGCGGTGTTCGACCTGAAGCACCTCAACGTCTTCCCGCGGTTCGACCGCGGGCAATTGTACGATGCGCGGATGACCGACGACCTGCGCGAGGCGCTGGTCGCGACCGGGCTGTTCAACGGCGTCGGCGTCCAGCCGGTGCGCACCGGCGTGCCCGGGCCGGACGGCACCGAGCAGGTCGACCTGATGGTGCGCCAGACCCGGGGGCCGGCCAGGAGCCTGGCGGGCAGCGTCGGCTTCCAGACCGGGCAGGGGGTGACCGCGGAGGGCACCTTCACCAACCGCAACCGCTTCCCGCCCGAAGGTGCGCTGATCCTGGGCGCGATCGCTGGCACGCAGCAGCAGGGGCTGTCGGCGACGTTCCGGCGGCAGAATGCGGGCAAGCGCGACCGCACCGTGACGCTGATCGCGAGCGCGCTGCGCGCCAATTACGACGCGTTCGAGGCGTTCACGGGGACGCTGTCCGGCCGGATCAGCTACGATTCGACCCCGATCTGGCAGAAGAAGTTCACCTATGCCTTCGGGTTCGAGCTGGTCGGCACCAACGAGAGCGTGTTCGATTTCGACCTCAACGGGCGGACGCGGCGCACCTATGGCGTGCTGGCGCTGCCCGGGCAGGTGCTGTTCGACCAGTCGAACGACCTGCTCAACCCCACCAAGGGCTATCGCCTGAAGCTGAACCTCAGCCCGGAGACGTCGGTGCAGGGCGCGGTGCGACCCTATGGCCGCGCGCTGGTGGAGGCGACGGGCTATTACCCCGTCTCGGACTCGCTGGTGATCGCGGGGCGCGCGCGCGCCGGCAGCATCTTCGGCATCGCGCGCGACGATATCGCGCCGTCGCGGCGCTATTACGGCGGCGGTGGCGGATCGGTGCGCGGCTATGGCTTCCAGCGGCTCGGGCCGATGGAGCCGTTGAGTTCGCTGACGCCGGACGAGGACGGCAACGTCAATTTGTCCGATCTGCGGCCGGTCGGCGGGCGCAGCATCAATGAGTTCTCGCTGGAGGCGCGCTACCGCTTCGGCGACTTCGGCATCGTGCCGTTCATCGATGCGGGCAACGCCTATGAAAGCGTGATGCCGACCGGAAAGGACCTGCGCTTCGGCGCGGGCATCGGTGGGCGTTTCTACACCAACTTCGGCCCGATGCGCGTCGATGTCGCCACGCCGCTCAATCGGCGCGCGGGCGATCCGCGCGTCGCGCTCTACCTCTCGATCGGGCAGGCATTCTGATGGTCGAGGATACGTCCGGGCAGGTTTCCGAGCAGGTCGTCGTCGTGAAGCGTCCGCTGTGGCAGCGCGTGCTGACGTGGATCGGCATCGCGATCGGCGCGCTGGCGCTGCTGCTGGTCCTGATCGTGGTGGGGATCAACACCGATCCCGGGCGACGCTTCGTCGCCGATCAGATCGGCGGCTACACCACCGCCTCCGGGCTGAACATCAAGGTCGGGCGGATCGACGGGTCGCTCTACGGCAAGATGCGGCTGTCGGACGTGCGGGTCAGCGATCCCAAGGGCGTCTTCCTCACCTCGCCGCGGCTCGATGTCGACTGGCGGCCGTTCGCCTTCGCGCGCAACCATGTCGACGTGCGCAGCGCCGCCGCGGACCTCATCACGCTGCGTCGCAATCCCGAGCTGAAGCCGTCGACCGAGCCGACCGATCCCAACGCGCCGATCCTGCCCGACCTCGACATCGATATCGGGCGGCTGACCGTCTCGCGCTTCGTCATGGAGCCGCCGGTCGCGGGCGCGCGCTATATCGCGCGGCTGAACGGCGCGGCGCATATCGCGGATCGCCGCGCGCAGCTGACCGTCGATGCCGCGACCCTGCGCGGGCAGGGGGCTGCGGGTGGCGGCGACGTGGCGCGCGTGCGGCTCGACGCGGTGCCCGACGACGACAAGCTGGACGTCGACGTGCGGCTCAGCGCGCCGACGGGCGGCGTCGTGGCGCGGCTCGCCGGGCTGAAGGCGCCGCTGATCGCGACGCTGGGCGGACGCGGCAGCTGGAGCGCGTGGCAGGGCCGCGCGGTGGCGACGCTGGGCGGCGGTCGGCTCGCCGACCTCGCGCTCACCGCGCGCAACGGCCATTTCGAGGTGCGCGGGCCGACGCGCCCGGGCCTGTATCTGGAGGGGCCGGTCGAGCGGCTGACCGCGCCGCAGCTCGACGTCGCGCTCGACGCGACGCTGGCGGAGCGGCGCGCCGATACGCGGATCAAGCTGACCTCCGCCGCGCTGGCGGTGGACGCGGGCGGCATCATCGACCTCGCCAACAGCCGCTTCGGCAATTTCGCGGTCGATGCGATGCTGAAGACGCCGGGCGCGATCGCCCCCAATCTGCGCGGGCGCGATGTGCTGGCGCGCGTGGTGCTGAACGGCGCGATCGCGACGCCGACGGTCGACTATAAGGTGCGCGCCGCGTCGCTGGGCTTTGCCGAGACGAACGTCGAAAACGTCTATGCCGAGGGGCTGGCGCGCGTGAACGCTGACCGCATCCTGGTGCCGGTCCATGCGCGCGCTCGGCGGATCACCGGACTGAACCCGGCGCTGGGCGGCTTGACGACCAACGCGCGGATCGACGGCGACATTGCGGTGCAAATGCCCAACATCCTGTCGGACAACCTCCGCATCCGCTCCGACACGATCGACGCCACCGCGATCATCGCCGCCAACATGCAGACGGGTCGCTACACCGGTGCGCTACAGGGGCGTGTCAACAACTTCCGGGTCGACAGTGTCGGTATCGTCAACATCCAGACCCAGGCCGATCTGGTCACGGCCGCCAACGGCGGCTTCGGGATCACCGGCCGCGTCGCGGTGCAGACGAAGCAGCTGTTCAACGAAGGCGTGCGCAACTTGCTGGGCGGCAATGCGGTGCTCAGCACGCGCTTCGGCTATTCGCCGCAGGGGGTGGTGACGTTCCAGAGCCTGAAGCTCAACGCGCCGCAATTCCGCATCACGCGCGGGCAGGGGCGCTACGATGTCGCTAGCGGCGCGCTGCTGGTCGATGCCGACGCTTATTCAACCCAATACGGCCCGTTGGTCGCACGCATTGCGGGCAGTGCGGCGGCACCCGTCGTGCGATTGCGCGCGCCGCGGCCGGGCGTCGGGATCGGCCTCGCCAATCTCGACGCGCGCGTCGTCGGGCGTGGTGGCGCGTATCAGGTCAATGCGACCGGCGGCACCAACTACGGCCCGTTCACCGCCGACGTGCTGGTCACGCCGGGGCGGCAGCTGGCGGTGGATATCCGCCGCGTGCTGTTCGCGGGCATCCAGTTCGCGGGCCGCGTGGTACAGACCACGGCGGGGCCGTTCGCGGGGCAGGTGCGCTTCGCCGGCTCCGGGCTGAACGGCCATGTTGCGCTGAGCGCGCAGGGCAAATATCAGCACGCCAGCATCGATGCGCGCGCCAATGCGGCGACCATCCCCGGCATGGTCGATTTCACGATCGGCCGCGCGCTGATCGCCGCCGACGTCGTCCTCTACGACAAGCCGCAGATTCGCGCCGACGCGCAGATCGCGGACCTGCGCTATGGCGCCACGGTGCTCCAGTCGGGGCGCGTGAAGGTCAATTATGCCGCGGGTTCGGGCACCGCGCAGGGGCTGTTCACCGGCTCCAACGGCGTGCCCTTCCGCCTTGCGCTCAACTCGCGGCTGTCGCCGAACCTGTATCTGGTGGCGTTGCAGGGGCAGGCGAACGGCGTCTCCTTCCGCACCCCCAATGCCGCGCGCATCGTGCCCGCCACCGGCGGCGGCTACCGGCTGGAGCCGGCGCGGCTCGACTTCGACAAGGGTACGATGCGGCTGGCAGGTCGTTTCGGTGGCGCAACGACCGAGGCGCAGATGCGGCTCGACCGCATGGACCTGTCGCTGGTCAGCGCGCTGGTGCCCAACCTGGGCGTCGGCGGGCAGGCGACCGGCAGCGTCGATTACGTCCAGCGCCGCGGCGACGCCGTGCCGCAGGCCGATGTGCGCCTCAACATCGCCAACTTCACCCGTTCCAGCCTCGCCGCGGTATCGGAGCCGGTCGACATCGCCTTCCAGGGTCGGCTGACCGCGGCAGCGGGCGAGGCGCGTGCGCTGGTGCGGCGCGGCGGCACCCCGGTCGGGCGGATGGTGGCGACGCTGACGCCGGCGGGCAGCGGCAGCTGGACGACGCGGCTGATGCAGGGGCCGCTGTCGGGCGGCATCCGCTACAACGGTCCTTCCGGCGTGCTGTTCAGCTTCGCCGGACTGGCGGAGCAGCAGCTGTCCGGCCCGATCGCGGTCGCCGCCGACTTCGGCGGGACGGTGTCCGCGCCGCGCATCAACGGCCTGATCCGTGCCGACAATCTGACCTACGACAACGAAACCTATGGTACGCGGCTGTCGCAGATGCGGATCGCGGCGCGGTTCAACAACGACCGGCTGGAACTGACCCAGATGCAGGCGCGCGCCGGGCAGGGGACGGTGCAGGCGCAGGGCAATGTCAGCCTCGCCGCGGCGCAGGGCTTCCCGATGGATATCCGCGTGTCGATGCGCAACGCGCAGCTCGCGCGCTCCGACGCGCTCGGCGCGACCGCCAACGGCGACGTGCGTATCCAGAAGAATGCGCAGGGCGGCGTCATCAGCGGCGACATCCTGATCCCCAACGCGCGCTACCAGATCATCCGCCAGGGCTCGGCCGAGGTGCCGGAACTGACCGGCGTCCGGCGCAAGAGCGACATCCGCACCCCGCGGCCGACCGATCGCCCCGCGCCGGAGCCGGTCGGGCTGTTCCGCCTCGACCTGCGCGTCCATGCCGACAACCAGCTGTTCGTGTCGGGCATGGGGCTGGAGAGTGAATGGGAGATGGACCTGCGCGTCGGCGGCACCTCCGCCGCGCCGACGATCAACGGCGGGCTCGATCTGGTGCGCGGCACCTATTCCTTCGCGGGCAAGCGGTTCGAGGTGTCGCGCGGGCAGGTGCGTTTCCGCGGCGGCGCGCTGACCGATCCCGACATCAACATCCTGGCGACCACGACCAACGACGGCGTGACCTTCAACATCGCGATCACCGGCACTGGGCAGCGTCCGCAGATCGCCTTCACCTCGACGCCCTCGCTGCCGCAGGACGAGGTGGTCAGCCGGCTGCTGTTCGGGACCAACCCCGAAAATCTGTCGGCGACCGAGGCGATCCAGCTAGCCGCCGCGCTCAACTCGCTGCGCGGGTCGGGCGGGGGCGGGCTCAATCCGCTCGGCAAGCTGCGCTCGGCGACCGGGTTCGACCGGTTGCGCGTGCTCGGCGCCGACGACGCGACCGGGCGCGGGACCGCGCTGGCGGCGGGCAAGTACCTGACCAACGACGTTTATATCGAGATCGTCACCGACGCCCGAGGCTTCACCGCGACCCAGCTGACGATCGCGCTGACGAAGGCGATCAGCCTGTTGTCGCAGGCCGGATCGTTCGGCGGTCGAACGTGCAATTGCGGTATTCGAAGGATTTCTGATCGGTCGGCCGCGAAATCCGTTCTTTTCCGCTACTGACATCTGCGTTAGCATGGCGGCAGGAAGAGGAGATCGCATGACCGATCACGTCGATGTCGTCATCGTGGGCGCCGGGCTGTCCGGCATCGGCGCGGCGTGGCATTTGCAGCAGCGCTGCCCCGATCGCCGCTACGTGATCCTGGAGGCGCGCCAGGCGATGGGCGGGACGTGGGACCCTGTTCCGCTATCCCGGCATCCGCTCCGATTCCGACATGCACACGCTGGGCTACAGCTTCCGCCCGTGGACGGCGGCGAAGTCGATCGCCGACGGCCCGTCGATCCGCAGCTATATCGAGGATACCGCGCGCGACGGCGGGATCGATCGCCACATCCGCTACGGCACAAGGTGGTGGCGGCGGACTGGTCGACCGCGGACGCCTGCTGGCGGGTCGAGGTGCAGCGCGATAACGGGTCGCGCGCGACGATGACCTGCACCTGGCTGCACATGTGCTCGGGCTATTACGATTATGATCAGGGCCATGCGCCCGAATTCGCGGGCAGGAGACGTTCGAAGGGCGCATCGTCCACCCGCAATTCTGGCCCGAGGACCTCGATTACGCGGGCAAGAAGGTGGTGGTGATCGGCAGCGGCGCGACCGCGGTGACGCTGGTGCCGTCGATGGCCAAGCAGGCGGGGCATGTCACGATGCTTCAGCGCTCGCCACCTATGTCGTGTCGCGCCCGGCGCAGGATCGCCTCGCCAACTGGCTGCGCAGCAAGCTGCCGGCGAAGACCGCTTACGGCCTGACGCGGTGGAAGAACGTGACGATGGGCATGGTCTTCTACCGCATGACGCGCAAGAAGCCGCAGCAGACCAAGGAACGGCTGATCGGGATGGTGCGCGAGCACCTCGGCCCCGACTACGACGTCGCGACGCATTTCACCCCGCGCTACAATCCGTGGGACCAGCGGCTGTGCCTGGTGCCCGACGCCGACCTGTTCGACACGATCAAGGCGGGCAAGGCGGACGTCGCGACCGACACGATCGAGCGGTTCACGCCGCGCGGTATCCTGCTGACCTCAGGACGGGAGCTGGAGGCCGACGTCATCGTCACCGCGACGGGGCTGAAGATGTCGCTGTTCGACCGCGTCCGCTTCACCCGCGACGGCGCGGCGGTGCGGCTGGCCGATTCGTTGCAGTACAAGGGGATGATGTTCTCCGAGGTGCCCAACCTCAGCTTCACCTTCGGCTATACCAATGCGTCCTGGACGCTGAAGGCCGATCTGGTGGCGATGTATCTGTGTCGTCTGCTCAACACGATGGCGAAGCGGGGCCTGCGCCAGGCGACGCCGCGGATCGGCAACGACGGCGTCGCCGCGGAGCCGTTCGTCGACTTCACCTCCGGCTATATCCAGCGCGCGATCGACCAGCTGCCCAAGCAGGGGGATCGCAAGCCGTGGCGGCTGAACCAGAATTACGCGCTGGACGTGATGGCGCTGCGGTTCGGATCGGTCGACGACAGCATGGAATTTTCCAACCCCGCCGGGGCCAGCCGCCGCGCGGCGTGACCGCGCTGAATAGACGGCGATCGTAACGGGTTGGCTGCCGACCGCGTGGGGACGCGGCAGGGGCGGTGCGGCCGGTGTGGCGGCGCGCCGCAATCATCGAAGAGAGGGAGCGAAGCCGGCCGGTCGGGGTGCGGGCGGCGGTGGCCGCGCGCGTCCCCGGCCGGACCGACGACGTCAACCCATCACCAGGGCTTGATGTTCACGCCGGTGACGAGCGCGATGATGAACGCGAGCATGGGCTTTCTCCCTGTTTTTTAGCCCCGATCGGGGCGTCACAGGGTTAACCCGGCATCCACCACGCCTCAACTTCGTTAACCATCTATTAACCGTGAACCGTGTCGGATTTAAGCCAATCTTCAAGAATTCGACCTAACGCCGGGAACGATATGGCTTGCATGACACATGTTGCCGACGCCGAGCGTTTGCCGCGCGATGCGATCGTGCACGTGTCGTCCACGGAATTGCCGTGTCGCGTCCGCCTGCTGGTCGCGGTCCGGAACTTCGTCGCGTTGCGTCGCCGGCTCGGCCGATCGGGGGCGGATCGGGTCGCGGAGGCGCTGGCGCAGCGTATCGCGACCACGCTGGCAACCGCGGACGTCCATGCCATCTCTCGCGATCTCGTAGAGGTGACCATCGATGGCGCAGTGGGGCCGGACGCGCTCGACCATGCCCTCGCGGCAGTCCGGACGGCATGCGATCGACCCATCGAGATCGACGATCGCTGCTGTACGGTGATCGTATCGGTGGCGGGTGCGACCGGCGCGATCGGCGGCGACGAGGTCGCGCTGTGCGAGGCGACCGAGGCGCGGCTGGCCGAGGCGTGTGGCGGCGAACCCGGCGGCGGGCTGATGCACGTCGCGAGCGAGGCGCAGTCGATCGCGATCGAGCTGGAGCGCGCGATCGCGGAGGACGAGCTGATGCTGATGTATCAGCCCAAGATCCAGGTCCGTCGTCAGGAGATCACCAGCGCGGAGGCGCTGATCCGCTGGCGGCACCCCGAGCGCGGCATGATCTTCCCGGGCGATTTCATCCCCGCCGCGGAGCAGGCCCAGACGATCGACCGGCTGACCTTGTGGACGGTCGAGCGCGCGATCCGCGACCAGCGCACGTTGCGCGAGCGTGGCCATCCGCTGCGCATCTTCATCAACATTTCCGGCCAGCTGCTGGCCGATCCCCGCTTCGTGGCGGAAGTGTGTGCGCTGGTGCAGGCGGCGCCCGACACCAGCATCGGCTTCGAGGTGACGGAGACGTCGGTGATCCGCGACCCCGCGGGCGCGATCGCCAACCTGAAGCGGTTCGACGAGATCGGCATCCGCATCTCGATCGACGATTATGGCGCCGGTCTGTCGAGCCTCGCCTATCTGAAGCAGCTGCCGGCGCGCGAGCTGAAGATCGACAAACTGTTCGTCACCCAGCTGACCAGTTCCAATCGCGATCCGCTGATCGTCCGTTCGACGATCGATCTGGCGCATGCGCTCGACATGGAGGTGGTGGCCGAGGGAGTGGAAACCGCCGCCGCGCTGGCGCTGCTCAGCGTCATGGGGTGCGACATGGTGCAGGGCTATTTCATCAGCCGGCCGATCGCACTGGAGGCGCTGGTCGATTTCCTGCGCGACGACACCCGCCGCCACACCACACAGGATACGCGAACGTCCTTCCTGCGGCTGGCGAGCGCATGGAAGCGCGCCTGACGGGCGCGCCGACGCGAGCACGACGGGCCGCGATCGCGCTGCTGGCGATCGTGGCGGCGACCAGCGCGAGCGCGGCGCCGGACACGTTCCAGAAGCGCATCGACCAGGCCAAGACCGCGATGCTGGCGCGAGCCGCAGCGCGCGATCGCAATCGCGGAACAGGCACGGTCGCAGGTGTCGCAGGGCACGACCGGACGCGAACGTCTCAGCCGGCGTGCGACGATCGACTGGTTGACCGGCGAGGGCGCGATCCGGCTGGGGCAGGCACAGCGCGGGCTGCAATTGCTGCACCGCGCGCGGCGCGAGGTGGATGTCAGCGCCCCCCGGATCGCAGCTGGAGGCGGACCTGTTGCTGTCGCTGGGCGGCGCGCTGACCGACACGGGCGACATCACCGAGGCGCTGGCGACGCTGCAGCGCGCGCATATGCTGTTCCAGGGGCTCGACCAGCCGCGCAATCAGGCGAAGGCGCTGATCTTGATCGCGCTGCTGTATGACCGCGCGCGCGATCATGCCGGTGCGTTGCGCTATTTCGATCGTGCGTCGGAGGCGACGAGCGCCGATCCCGGGCTGTCGCTGGCGATCCACGGCGGCCGCGGGCAGGCGCTGGGCGCGATGGGGCGGGCGGCCGAGGCGGTCGACGAATTCGGCCGCGCGTTGTCGATCGCGCGCGCGATGAAGAGCGATGTGGCGGTCGCGCAGTTTGCTCGCCAGCATGGCGGATGCGCAGCTACAAATGGGGCAGGTCGACGCCGCGCATCTGTCGGTGGAGCGCGGACTGGCGTTCGCGAACGATCCGGCGGTGGCGACGATCCGGCAGGTGCTGATCGCGACCGACGCCGCGATTGCGCTGCGACAGGGTCAGGTCGCGCACGCGCGCGCGCTGATCGAGCGGCGCTTTGCCGACGTCGACCTGAAGCATACGCTGCTGCCGGACCGCGACGCGCATGAGATCGCCTATCGCGTCTATCTGGCGGCGCATGATGACGAGGCGGCGTTGTCGCATCTGGCCGCGCTCAAGCGGCTGGACGATCAGGCGACCGAGATCGCGCGGTCGAACAGCGCGGCGCTCGCCGCGGCCCGGTTCGACTATGCCAATCAGGAACTGCGCATCGCCAAGCTGAAGGCGGACGATCTGTCGCGCACGGTGGCGTTCGAGCGGGCGACCGCGCAGACCCAGCGCACGATCTTCGGCGTGGTCGCGATCACCGCGCTGCTGGTGGTCGCGATGCTGGCCGCCGGACTGTTCCTGCTGCGCCGCAGCCGCAACGAGGTGCGTGCCGCCAACGACGATCTGGCGGCGAGCAACGCGGAACTGGCCAAGGCGCTGCGGATCAAGACCGAGTTCCTGGCCACCACCAGCCACGAGATCCGTACCCCGCTGAACGGCATCCTTGGGATGACGCAGGTGATGATCGCGGACGGCGCGATTGATGCGACGATGCGCGACCGCCTGTCGGTGGTCCATGGTGCGGGCGTCACGATGCGCGCCCTGGTCGACGACATTCTGGACGTCGCGAAGATCGAGACCGGGCGGATGACGATCGAGGTCGCGCCGATCGACCTGCGTGCCACGGTCGAGGAAGCGGCGCGGCTGTGGCGCGAGCCGGCCGCGGCGAAGGGACTGGCCTATGCCGTGTCGCTGCACGAGGCGCCCGGCTGGGTACTGGGCGACAGCGCACGGCTGCGCCAGATCGTGTTCAACCTGTTGTCCAATGCGGTGAAGTTCACCGCCACGGGGCATGTCGCGCTAACCGTGCGGACGGTGGGCGAGCGGATCCGGCTGATCGTGGAGGACAGCGGGATCGGCATCGCGCCCGCGGCGCATGAGCTGATCTTCGAATCCTTTCGTCAGGCGGACGCGGGCACCACGCGCCAATATGGCGGCACCGGGCTGGGGCTGTCGATCTGTCGCAACCTGGCGCGTGCGATGGGCGGCGACGTGACCGTCAGCAGCAGCGAGGGGCGCGGGCGCGACCTTCGTTCTGGACGTGCCGCTACGCCCCGCGGAGGCGTGCGATCAGGTCGGGGTCGGGGCACGGCCCGCACTGCTGGTGGTGGAGGACAATCCGATCCGCCGCGCGATGTTTGCGACGCTGTTCGACGGGATCGGCGCCATCGTCTTCGCCGGGCCGGGCGAGGCGGGGGCCGAGATCGCGCGGCTGGCGCCGGAGCGGGTGCTGATCGATCACGCCGCGCATCCGCGACCGATATCGCGACGGCGGTGGCCGCCGCGGGCGAGGCGCCGGTGCTGGTGCTCCACGCCGCCGGCGACGTCGAGGCCCGCGCGCGACATTTTCACGATGGTGCCACGCAGGTGGTTGAAAAACCGATCGGAAAGAAGGAATTGGTGGTACTGGTCGACGGCTTGTCATCACGACTTGCGCTGGCGGCGGCGTAGGTCGATAGGGGGTGGAATCGTTTCGACGCCGGTCTGATGGGGAAGGTCAACATCTGAATGGCGGCGATGAACGTCCTTTTCATCGAAGATGACCGGATGAACCGGCGGGTCGTTCGCGACATGCTGGACGTCGCGGGCGCGCAGATGGTGGAGGCCGAAAGCGCCGAGATCGGACTGGGGCTGATCGACGCGAACGATTTCGACGTCATTCTGGTCGACCTGCGGATGCCGGGAATGGACGGCATCACCGCGATCCGCCACATCCGCGCGCGACCCGATGCGAAGGCGCGACTGCCGATCATCGTCGTGACTGCCGATACCGCGGTCGACCTGCGCGAACGTTGCCTGCGCGCGGGCGCCGACGATATCATCTTCAAGCCGGTGGCGATGGACGCGCTGTTCGAGGCGATCCGCCGCGTGCTGGCGGGCGACGACGACGAACTGCTGATCTAACGCCCGGCGCCGCCATCCCCCGCCCGGAGCGCGGCGGCGAGCGAGGTGGTGGCGCTGCCGCGACGTGCCGGCTTCGGCTGGTCGGGCGCGGGGGACCATCCGGTCAGGAACACCAGATCGAAGCGTTCCGACGTGCGCCCGTCCGCCTCTGCACGCGCGGCAAAGGCGGCGGCGGCGCGGGCCAGGGTGTCGCGGCGCAACGGGTGACGTTCGGCGAGGATATTGCCCGCCGCCATGCCGCGCAGGTCGTCGAGCAGGCGGCCCAGCCCGGAATAACGCACCGTCAGCGTCTCCACATCCGCCACCGGCAGGGCGAAGCCCGCGCGCACCAGCAGGTCGCCGGCCGAGCGCACGTCGATCTGCGGATGGAGCCGTGCGACGGCCTGCTCTTCCTCCGCCGCGCGCAGCACCGCGCGCAGCACCGCGCGCAGCGTCGCCAGGCTGCCCGCGCCGACGAACGCGCCCAGGAAAAGCCCGTCGGGGCGCAGCACGCGGCGGATCAGCGCCAGCGCGCCGGGCAGGTCGTTGACCGTGTCGAGCGTACCCGCCGCGACGACGAGGTCGAACGCCGCATCGGCGAAGGGGAGATGGTCTTCGTCGCCCTGTACGCCCCCGGCGGCGCGCGCGAAGGCGAAACCCGGGTCGAGCCGCGCCACACGCGCGCCCGGCGGTGGCGCGAAGGCGGCATCGAAACAGCCCAAGTCGAGCACGTCGGCGAAGTCGCGCTTCACCGCGAGGAGCCGGTCGGCGATGCCGTCCAGCATCTGCGCGCGCAGGAAATCATGCTCGGCGAAGCGCCCCGCGGCGCGGTCGCGCGCGCGGCGCCGTGCGGCGGCGGAGAAGATGGCAGGGGTCGACATGTCGCTGGCGCGGCTTGTGCCGTGTCGCGGTGCTTGCCACAAGATCGCGGTGCGTCTTTCCGCCCTGCTCCACACGGTGCTCGATCTGGCGCTGCCGCCGCGCTGCCCGGCGTGCGGCGCGATCGTGGCGGGGACGGATCGCTTCTGCGTCGATTGCTGGCGGTCGCTGCGCTTTCTGGGGCCGCCCTGGTGCGCGACGTGCCAGCGGCCGTTCGAGACGGATCGCGGCGCGGGCGCGCAATGCGCCGCGTGCCTCGCGGTGCCGCCGCGACACGACGGGGTGCGTGCCGCGGTCGCCTATGGCACCGTGTCGCGCACGATCGCGTTGCGGCTGAAATACAATCGCCGCACCGCCTTCGCGGCGACGATGGCGCGGCTGATGGCGCGACATCTGCCCGCCGACGCGACGCTGCTGCTGCCGGTGCCGCTGCATCGATGGCGGATCTGGACGCGCGGCTACAATCAGGCGGCGCTGATCGCCGCGCATCTGGCGCGCGCCGGCGGCGTGCCGCATCGGGTCGACATACTGGTGCGGACGCGCGGAACGCCGATCCTGCGCGGGCGGAGCGCCGCCGAGCGGCGCCGCGCGGTCAAGGGCGCGTTCGCGGTGCGCGATGCGGCGGCGGTCACGGGGCAGCGAATGGTGCTGGTGGACGATATCTACACCAGCGGCGCCACCACCGACGCGTGCATCGCCGTCCTGCGCGCGGCGGGAGCGGCCAGCGTCACCGTGCTGGCATGGGCACGCGTGCTGGACGAGGCCGACGAGACGGATTGACAGCGCCCGGCCGCGACCACACCTAGGCCGGATGGCACAGGTAGAGATCTATACGAAGGCGTTCTGCCCCTATTGCTCGCGCGCGATGAACCTGCTGGCATCGAAGGGCGTCGAGCCGGCGGAAACGGACATCACGATGGACAGCGCCAAGCGGCAGGAGATGATCCAGCGTGCCAACGGCCGTACCACCGTGCCGCAGATCTTCATCGACGGCACGCATGTCGGCGGGTCGGACGACCTCGCCGCGCTGGAGCGGGCCGGCAAGCTGGACGCGATGCTGGCGGCGTGATGCGCGCATGATCGTCTTCGACCTGCGCTGCGCCGCAGGGCATGTGTTCGAGGCATGGTTCGGCTCGTCGCGCGCGTTCGAGGAGCAGCGCGCGCGGCTGCTGGTGAACTGCCCGGTCTGCGGCGACGATCGGATCGACAAGGCGGTGATGGCGCCGAATGTCGGCGCCAAGGGCAATCGCACCGGCGGCGGCGCGGCGCCGGCGTCGCCGCAGGATGCCAAGGCGCTGCTGGCGCAGGTGGCCGCCGCGCAGGCGAAGGCGTTGGCCGACTCGCGCTGGGTCGGGCGCGATTTCGCGCGGGAAGCGCGCGCGATGCACGATGGCGAGGCACCGCAGGCGCTGATCCATGGTCAGGCCACACCCGACGAGGCGCGCGCTTTGGTCGACGATGGCGTGGCGATCGCGCCGCTGCTGGTCCCCGTCACCCCGCCCGATCGCGTCAACTGACGCGGTGAAACTTCTGCCATCCGGTTCGTTGGTGACGATACGCCAATGAAAACAACGGTATGGTAGGAGGCGGGCGATGGCGGACGATGGTCTGCGACTGTACGGCACCCCCGATCACGACATGGATCAGGCACCCGCGGCCGGCGGCATGCGCGGAGAAGGCAATGCGACGCCCGAGGCGGATGCCGGCTGGCGGCATCGCGTCTCGCTCGACGGCAGTCGCCGGGTCGAGGTGGAGGAGCAGTCAGGGCTGGCCTATGCCGAGGCGACGGGCACGGTGATGAGCGCGCCGCGTGCCGCTCCATCGCGCGGCGTGGTGCGGGCGGTGCCGCTGTGGCCGCTGGTGATCGCGGCCACCTTGGGCTTTGCGGCGGGGCAGCGCTGGCGTCGACGGCGCGAGCGTGTGGTGCCGCACGATGCGGCGTTCGCGCATCCTGTCGCGGCGGACGGAGCCTTCGCGCGCGTGCGCGACGCCGGGCCGGAGCAGATGCGCGACCGCGAGCGCAGCTGGGACGCGGTCGACGAGGGATCGGACGAATCCTTTCCCGCCAGCGATCCCCCCCTCCTACGCGCCGCCGCGCCCGCGGGATCGCTGACGAACGGCCTCGCTCAGCCGGCCGCGTCCAGCGCCAGCCAGCCGTCGTTCGCCACCGCGACGCGTAGCGCATGAAAGTCGCGCGCCGATGGCTGGTCGGTGGTGAGCGGGGTCGCATGGGTGGCGTGGGTGGCAGTGATGACCATCACGTCCGCCCCCGCGGCCAGCCCGGCGGCCACGCCCGCCGGAGCATCCTCCCATACCAGGCAGTCGCCGGGCGCGATGCCCAGCCGGTCCGCCGCGGCGAGGAAGCAATCCGGCGCCGGCTTGCCGGTGGTGACATCCTCCGCGGTGACCAGCACCGCCGGCGCCGTCAGCCCCGCCGCCGCCAGCCGCCGCAGCGCCAGCGCGCGTGGCGCGGAGGTCACGATCGCCCAGCGGTCGGCGGGCAGCTGCGCGACGAACGCCGCCGCGCCCGGAATCTCGACAACATCGTCGACGTCCGCGATCTCGGCGCGGGTCAGCGCCGCATATTCGGCGTCGATATCCATCCCGGGTGTGGCGAAGCGCGCGATCGTCTCGATCGCGCGCACGCCGTGCATCACGCGCAGCAGTTCGGTGGTGTCGATGCCGTGTCGCGTCGCCCAGCCGGTCCAAGCACGGATCGCGGACGGGATGCTGTCGAGCAGCGTCCCGTCCATGTCGAACAGGAAGGCGGCGTAGCGGCGCGGCACCGTCACGTGCGGTTGGCGGCCGACAGGACCGCGCGAACGCTGGCGGTGGCGATATCGGTGTCGATCCCGACGCCCCACACCACGCGCCCGTCGGCCGTGCGGCATTCGAGATAGGCGACCGCCTGCGCACCAGCGCCATGGCCGATCGCATGTTCGGAATAATCGACCACGTCCATCGTCGGCCCGGTGCTCTCCGCCAGCGCCGCGATGACGCCGGAAATCAGGCCGTTGCCGCGCCCGGAGATCGAGCGCTCCTCGCCCCCGATCGCGAGCCGGCCGACGAAGATGCGGTCGCCCGCCGCACCCGTCTCGTCATAGTCGCGCAGCACGAAACGGTCGCTGCCGCCGGGCAGGTACGCGCGCTCGAACGCGCCCCAGATATCGGCGGCGTTCAGCTCGCGGCTGCTCTCGTCCGCCAGCGCCTGGACATGGCGGCTGAAATCGGCCTGGAGCCGCTTGGGCAGCTTCAGCCCCTTGTCCTGCTCCAGCACCCAGGCGACGCCGCCCTTGCCGGACTGCGAATTGACGCGGATCACCGCCTCGTAGCTGCGCCCCAGGTCGGCGGGATCGATCGGCAGGTAGGGCACCTCCCACAGATCGTCGTTGCGCGCGGCCTGTGCGGCAAAGCCCTTCTTGATCGCGTCCTGATGGCTGCCGGAGAAGGCGGTGAACACCAGCTCGCCGGCATAGGGCGTGCGCGGATGGACGGTGATGTTGGTGGCATATTCCACCGTCTTCACCACCGCGTCGATATCGCTCAGGTCCAGCTGCGGATCGACGCCTTGCGTGTACATGTTGAGCGCGACGGTCACCAGGTCGCAATTGCCGGTACGCTCGCCATTGCCCAGCAGGCAGCCCTCGACCCGGTCCGCGCCCGCCATCAATCCCAGCTCCGCCGCGGCGACGCCGGTGCCGCGGTCGTTGTGGGTGTGGAGCGAGATGACGCAGGCGTCGCGGTTGCGGATGTGACGCCCGAACCACTCGATCTGGTCGGCATAGACGTTGGGCGTCGCGCATTCGACCGTGGCGGGCAGGTTGAAGATGATCGGCGCGTCGGGCGTGGGTTGCAGCACGTCCATCACCGCCTCGCACACCTCGACCGAGAAATCGAGCTCGGCGGTGGAGAAGGTCTCCGGCGAATATTCGAACTGCCAGCGCGTGTTCGGCCGTTTGGCGGCCTCGTCGCGCAGCACCTTCGCGCCCTCGATCGCGATCGTCTTCACCTCGTCGCGGGACATGCCGAACACGATCTTGCGCCACGCCGGCGACACGGCGTTGTAGAGGTGGACGATCGCGCTGTGTGCGCCGTCCAGGCTCTCGAAGCTCTTCTCGATCAGGTCGCGGCGCGACTGGGTCAGCACCTGGATGGCGACATCGTCGGGGACGCGGCCGGTGCGCACCAGCCCGCTGATGAAGTCGAATTCGGTTGCGCCCGCGCTGGGGAAACCGACCTCGATCTCCTTGAGGCCGACCTTTACCAGCAGGTCGAAGAAGCGCGTCTTCTTCTCCGCATCCATCGGATCGATCAGCGCCTGGTTGCCGTCGCGCAGGTCGGTCGACAGCCAGCGCGGGGCGCGGGGTGATCGTCTTCGACGGCCAGCTACGGTCGGGAATGTCGATTGTCGGAAAGGGGCGGTATTTGGCGGAAGGATCGCGCAGCATGACGGTCGGCTCGCTTGTCGAAGGGGGCGGTGGTCGGATCGTCCCTTAGGCGCGGGGCGCGCGGGGCGATCCCCACGCGACGGCGGATGCGCGCCTAAGGGCGCGTAAGTCGAAGGAGGAGGCCGATCGTCCGCGTCATGATGGCGGCACGCGTAGCCCGTGGCGGGGCCGCTTGTCCAGCGGATTGCCGCGCTATCGCCTTTGATCTGGATCAACCCCTTGTTTAAGAAGATGAAACGGCATTCGTTGCACGAACGGACGGGGGCCGGAAGCCAGGGAAGCGATCGATGTTTCAACTCGTCTATATCAGTAGTGCCGTCGGTTCCCTGCACACGCGTGAGGTGCTGGACGTGTCGCGCCGCAACAATGCGCGCGACGGGATCACCGGGCTGCTCTATTTCGATGGGCGCCGCTTCCTCCAGGCGCTGGAGGGTGAGCGGCTGGCGGTCGAGCGGACCTATGCGCGGATCCTGACCGACCGGCGGCATCGCGCAGCGGTAGTGCTGTCGCGCACCGAGGTGGCGCAGCGTGAGTTCGGTGCATGGACGATGGCGGAGCGCGCTCCCGGCGTCGACGGCGACGCCTTCGTCGCGCAGGTGAGCGCGCTGGTCGCGAACGCCTCGCCCGCGGTGCGCGCGACGTTCGATGGCTTCGTGCAGGTAAGGCGCGCAGCGTAAGAGGTTGGGGGGATTAGCCCCTCCCCTTCAGGGGAGGGGTTGGGGTGGGGCAGTCAGAGGCCACGAGCGCTGGTCTCGGTGAGACACGCCCCACCCCCGACCCCTCCCCTGAAGGGGAGGGGCTTTGGTCAATTCACTGAGAAAACGCCGCGTTCACCGTCAGCTTCACCTCGTCCGATACGATCGGCACGGCCATGCCCAGCCCAAAGTCGCTGCGCTTGACGGTGCCGGTGCCGGTGAAGCCGAAGTTGGTCTTCTTGCTCATCGGATTGGCGCCCGCGCCGACGAAGGTGACCTCCAGCGTCACCGGCTTGGTGATTCCCTTGATCGTCAGGTTGCCGGTCATCGTCGCGCGATTGGCGCCCTTCGGCGTGACCGCGGTGGAGACGAAGCGCGCGGTCGGGTTCGTCGCGGCGTCGAAGAAGTCCTTCGACTTCAGATGCTCGGCGAACTTCGCATTGGTGACCGAAAGTTGGTCGATCGGAAAGGTGACGTCGACCTTGGTCTGCGCCGGCTTCGCCGGATCGATCGTGATCGAGCCTTCCGATGCGCCGAACTGCCCCTGCAGCATCGAGAAGCCCATGTGGTTGACCGTCCACGTCACCTGCGTGTGTGCGGGGTCGACCTGATAGGTGCCGGCGGCGACCTTGCCGCTGGCCTGGCCGGGCATCTGCGGCGTGCTGGCGATCTGGGCGACCGCGGGGACGGCGACCGCGAACGCGAGCGCGGCGGCGATGGCATGACGCATGATATTGATCCTCCTGTTGTTCCCCCGATGCTGCACAACGTGCGGGCCGGTGGAAAGAGGCAGGTACGAAACGATCGATTTCGCGGCGCGTGTCAGCGCTCGATCAGCGTGAAGTCGTAGGTGATCTGCACCCAGGCGCCGATGACCGGCTTGCCGCCGATCGAGGGCGGGCGGATCAGGAACTGGAACGCCGCCTGCCGCGCGGTGCCGGCGAGGCCGGTGCCGGGCGGCGTCTCCCCTACCTCGCGGCAATCGTCGACGCGGTTGCGCGGCGCGGTGCGGCACAGGATCACGCCGATGCCGGTGCGCGCGCGCTTCGACAGATAGGGATGCATCTCCGCCGCGGTCGGGCGGCGGACCCAGTCGCCGGCATAGACCGCGGCATTGCCGGGACCGCGGCCGATCGGCGCGGAATCCGCCGTCTGCGTCGTCTCGTCCGGATCGGTGCTGCGCGCCGGTGCGGTGCCCTTGATCCGTGACACGTCGCTGGCGGCATAATCCGACTGGCTCAGGATCATGACGCCGGGCAGCACCAGCGGCGGGGTGGGGGCCGGCGGCTGCGGTACGTCGGGCCGGACGCGTTCGGCCGGCGCCTCGGCGCGGGCGGCGGCCTTGCGGACCTGCTCGCGGGTCTTCTCGCGCGTCGGCTGCTGCGCACGCGTGCCTTCGGAGCGGACGTCGAAGGTGGAAAGCGGGCGGCCGTTGCCGAAATCGGCGGGCGGGAGGATCCCGCTCAACCGCAGCAGCGCGAACAGGATCAGCGCGGCGATGCCGATCGACAGCGCGGCGGAGACGACGCGGCTGCCGGGGCTGGACTGCGCGCGATAGGCGGAGGTCCGGTACGACGAAGTATGGAACGCCGCCGCCCGCATGCCGCGGGCGCTTAGACTATGAGGAAGGTGGCAGCAACCAAACTCCCCTCCCTTTCAAGGGAGGGGCTGGGGGTGGGTGCGGTCCGGGTGGTACGGCGGCCGTGGGACCAGTGCTATCCGTATCATCAAGCCGCCACCCACCCCGGACCCCTCCCTTGAAAGGGAGGGGGGAGGTAGACACACGTCGCCCCTGACTTGATCCGGGGTCCCGCTTCTTTTCCACCATAGCGGAAGAAGCGGGACCCCGGGTCTGGCCCGGGATGACGAAGGAACGAACCAACCCGCCGGCCCGTCGGACCCGGCAAAGCCGTGCCCGATGGGCCGGCTTGCCGGGCCGGCCGAGCTTGCGCGAGTCTGGGGGCAGCTTCGCTGCTCCCAGCCGCGCGGCGCTTAATTCTTCTCCTTGTCGACCAGCTTGTTGGCGCCGATCCACGGCATCATCGCACGCAGCTCGCTACCGGTCTTCTCGATCGGATGCACCTCTGCCGCCTTGCGTGCGGCCTTCAGCTCGGGCTGGCCGGCGCGATTGTCGAGGACGAAGTTCTTCACGAAGCGGCCCGACTGGATGTCGGCCAGCACGCGCTTCATCTCCTTCTTCGTCTCGTCGGTGATGATCCGCGGGCCGGTGGTGATGTCGCCATATTCGGCGGTGTTGCTGATCGAATAGCGCATGTTGGCGATGCCGCCCTCGTACAGCAGGTCGACGATCAGCTTCGTCTCGTGAAGGCACTCGAAATAGGCCATTTCGGGGGCGTAGCCGGCCTCGACCAGCGTCTCGAACCCGGCCTGGATCAGGTGGGTGATGCCACCGCACAGCACCGCCTGCTCGCCGAACAGGTCGGTTTCGCACTCTTCCTTGAAGTTCGTCTCGATGATGCCCGAACGGCCACCACCAACGCCCGAGGCATAAGCGAGCGCGATGTCGTGCGCGTTGCCGCTGGCGTCCTGCTGCACCGCGATCAGGCACGGCACGCCGCCGCCCTTGACGTATTCGCTGCGGACGGTGTGGCCCGGACCCTTGGGCGCGATCATGATGACGTCGATGTCGACAGGCGCCTCGATCAGCCCGAAGTGGACGTTCAGGCCATGCGCAAAGGCGAGCGCGGCGCCGGGGCGGACGTTGCCCTTCAGGTCGTTCTCCCAGATCGCGGCCTGATGCTCGTCGGGGGCCAGGATCATGATGATGTCGGCCCAGGCGGCGGCGTCCTTGTTGCTCATCACCTTGAAGCCGGCGCCCTCGGCCTTCTTCGCGGTGGCCGAGCCCTCGCGCAGCGCGATCGCGACGTCCTTGACGCCCGAATCGCGCAGGTTCTGCGCATGCGCATGGCCCTGCGAGCCGTAGCCGACGATGGCGATCTTCTTGCCCGTCAGCAGGTTCAGATCGGCGTCGCGATCGTAATAGACCTTCATGATGTTCGTTCCCTTTGCTCTCCTCTCCCGGTGGGAGAGGATACGAAGGCTTGGCACGGCGTAGCCGGGCCTAGCCGGAGTTGGTGAGGGTGGTGCGGGGCGCGAGGACCCTCGCCCTCACCCTCCCATCGCTGCGCGATGGGCCCCTCCCTCTCCCGATGGGAGAGGGGAATTCTTACGCCGCGTCCTTGCCGCGGGCGATGGCGACGATGCCGGTGCGGGCGACCTCGATCAGGCCGACTTCGCCCATCAGCTCGACGAACTTGTCGATCTTCTCGATCCCGCCGGTCACCTCGAAGACGAAGCTGCTGGTGGTCGCATCGACCACGCGCGCGCGATAGACGTCGGCGAGGCGCAGCGCCTCGATCCGGTGGTCGCCGGTGCCGCGCACCTTGACCAGCGCCAGTTCGCGCTCGACGTGCGGGCCTTCTGCGGTCAGGTCGTGGACGCGGTGGACCGGGATCAGCCGGTCGAGCTGCGCCACGATCTGCTCCAGCGTCGTGGGCGACGCGGAGGTGACGATCGTGATCCGGCTGACCGCCTTGTCGGCGGTCACCTCCGACACGGTCAGGCTCTCGATATTATAGCCGCGCGCGGTGAACAGGCCCGCGATCCGCGCCAGGATGCCGGGTTCGTTGTCGACGATGACCGCCAGCGTATGGCGCTCGGCTCTCTCTTCGCTGATGTGCATTATTCCTCCCCGGAACGGGGAGGGGGACCAGCCGCAGGCTGGTGGAGGGGGTTCTCCACCAGCGATCCGTCTGCGGCACTCCCCCTCCACCATGCTCCGCATGGTCCCCCTCCCCGTGCCGGGGAGGATCTCAATTCCCTTAAACCAGCGCCTTGGCCTCGTCGTCCATGGTGCCGCTGACCTCGTTCGCCTGGAGGATCATGTCGGTGTGCGCCGCACCCGACGGGATCATCGGGAAGCAATTGGCGAGCTTTGCCACCATGCAATCCACCATCACCGGGCCGTCGTGCGCCAGCATCTCCGCGATGCCTGCGTCGAGCTGGTCGGGCTGCTCGATACGGATGCCCTTCCAGCCATAGGCCTCGGCCAGCTTCACGAAATCGGGCAGCGAATCCAAATAGCTTTCGGCGTAGCGGCTCTCATAGGTCAGCTCCTGCCACTGGCGGACCATCCCCATATATTCGTTGTTCAGGATGAAGACCTTCACCGGCAGGCGATATTGCGTCGCCGTGGCCAGTTCCTGGATGTTCATCTGGATCGACGCCTCGCCCGCGATGTCGATCACCAGCGCCTTGGGATTGCCCAGCTGCGCGCCGATCGCGGCGGGCAGGCCATAGCCCATCGTGCCCAGCCCTCCGCTCGTCAGCCATTTGTTGGGCAGGTCGAAGCCGAAATGCTGCGCGGCCCACATCTGGTGCTGGCCCACCTCGGTGGTGATGATCGGCTGCTGACGATGCGTCGCCTCCCACAGCGCGCGGATCGCGCGTTGCGGCATGATCTCCTTTCCGGATTCCGGGAAGTCGAGGCAGCGCACCGCACGCCAGCCGTCGATACGCCGCCACCATTCCGACGTGTCGGGCTTCGGATGCTGACGCGACTTCCAGATGCGGACCATGTCCTCCATCGCGTGCCCGGCATCGGCGACGATGGCGAGGTCGATGCGCACCGTCTTGTTGATGCTCGACCGGTCGATGTCGATATGCACCTTGCGGCTGTTGGGGCTGAACGCGTCCAGTCGCCCGGTGACGCGATCGTCGAAGCGGCTGCCGATGGCGACGACCAGATCGGCCTGGTTCATCGCCATATTGGCTTCGTAGGTGCCGTGCATCCCCAGCATGCCCAGCCACTGCGGGCCGCTGGCGGGATAGGCACCCAGCCCCATCAGCGTCGAGGTGACCGGCGCGCCGGTGATCCGCGCCAGTTCCTGCAACAGCTGCGACGCGGCCGGGCCGGCGTTGATGATGCCGCCGCCGGTGTAGAACACCGGACGCTCGGCGGCGGCCAGCATGTCGACGACCTGCTCGATCGCGGCGCGGTCCGCCTTCAGCGCGGGCCGATAGGTCTTGTGCTGGATCGGGCCGGGCTTCTGATATTTCGCGGTGGCGACCTGCACGTTCTTCGGAATGTCGACCACGACCGGGCCGGGGCGGCCGGAGGTGGCGATATGGAACGCCTCATGGATCACGGGGCCGAGCCGCGCGGGATCCTTCACCAGATAATTGTGCTTCGTGCAGTGGCGCGTGATGCCGACGGTATCGGCCTCCTGAAACGCGTCCGAGCCGATCAGCGTCGTGGGCACCTGGCCGGTGATGACGACCATCGGGATCGAATCCATCAGCGCGTCGGTGATGCCGGTGACCGCGTTGGTCGCGCCCGGGCCGGAGGTGACGAGCACCACGCCCGGCTTCCCCGTGGCGCGGGCATAGCCCTCCGCGGCATGGGTCGCGGCCTGTTCGTGGCGCACCAGCACGTGGCGGATCCGCGGCGTGCCGCCGGCGGTATGCCGGAACAGCGCGTCGTAGATCGGCAGCACCGCGCCGCCCGGATAGCCGAACACGACCTCCACGCCGAGATCGCACAGCGCCTCGACCAGGATGTCTGCTCCGCTCTTCTCGGTCACGTCGTTTCTCCTCTTCGGGAATGCGCGGCCTTCCTTAGCCGCGATGGTCGCGGCGCGCTACGGCATCGAAAGTTGCACGTCAAACGCTTTCTGTGAAATAAAATTGCGAGTTGGCATCGGCGGAGCGGTGCCATGTCGGCGGCGGCTGGTGCCGGAACCACGTATATTGCCGCTTGGCATAGCGGCGCGTGGCGAGCTGCGCGCGGTCCAGCGCGGTGGTGCGGTCGATCGCGCCGGACAGCATCGCGGCGATCTCCGGCACGCCGATCGCGCGGCGGACCGGGGCGTCGGCGGGCAGGTCGCTACGGGCGAGCAGGCGCTCGACCTCCGCGATCGCGCCGCCGTCGAACATCTGGGTCAGCCGCGCGTCGCAGCGCTGCATCAGCGTCGCGCGATCGGGCAGCAGGACGAGCGCGCGCACATCGACCGTGTCACCGATGCCGCCGCTGCGCTGCGCCTGCCAGTCGGCGAGCGGGCGCCCGGTGCTGCGGATCACCTCCAGCGCGCGCGCCACCCGCGCGGTGTCCGCCGGCGCGAGCCGTGCGGCGGCACCGGGGTCCTCGCGCACCAGCGCGGCGTGCGCCGCCGCCACGGGGAGGGCGCGCACCGCCGCGCGGACGGCGGCGTCGATCTCCGGCACCGGGGCGATGCCGTCCAGCAAGGTGCGCAGGTAGAGCCCGGTGCCCCCGACCAGGATCGGCACCTGTCCCGCCGCATGGACCTCGGCGATGACGGCACGCGCGTCGGCGGCCCAGCGGGCGGCGGAACAGGCCTGCGCCCCGTCGATATAGCCGAACAGCCGGTGTGGCACGCGCGCCTCGTCCGCCGCATCGGGCCGGGCGGAGAGGATGCGCAGGTCGCGATACACCTGGCTGGCATCGGCATTGACCACCACGCCGCCGATCCGCTCCGCCAGCGCGATCGCGGCGGCGCTCTTGCCGCTGGCGGTCGGCCCTGCGATGAGCGCGACCTTCGGACGATCGGGGGAAGGCATGTTCACGGCGACGCTGATAGCAGCAGGGCGGCTGACGCCAAGCATCGCGGACGCGGCGCGCGCGCGGCTGGCGGCGGTGGGATGCGCCCCCGGCGAGGTGGCGTGGATCGATGCCGGCGATGCGGCGGACATTCCCTTTGCACAGGATCCGGCGGTGGCGCGCGGCGCGATCGAGGGCGCGTTCGACGGGGTCGACGTGGTGGTCCAGCCGGCGGCGGGGCGGCGCAAGATGCTGCTGGTCGCGGACATGGATTCGACCATGATCACGGTCGAGTGCATCGACGAACTGGCCGATTACGCCGGGCTGAAGCCACGCATCGCCGCGATCACCGAGGCGGCGATGCGCGGCGAACTGGATTTCGAGGGCGCGCTGGACGCCCGCGTCGGGCTGTTGAAGGGGCTGTCGGCGGGCGTGATCGACGAATGCCTGCGCGAGCGGGTGACGATCATGCCCGGCGCGCGCGAGCTGGTGCGCACGATGCGCGCGTGGGGCGCGCAGGCGGTGCTGGTGTCGGGCGGCTTCACGCGCTTCGCGGAGCCGGTGGCGCGCGAGATCGGCTTCGATCGTGCGATTGCCAACGTGCTGGAGATCGACGGCGACGCGCTGGCGGGGACGGTGGCGCGCCCGATCGTGGGGGCGGAGACGAAGCGCGCCACGCTGCTGGAGACGCGCGCCGCGCTCGGGCTGACGGCAGCGCAGACGCTGGCGGTGGGCGATGGTGCCAATGATCTGGCGATGATTGGCGTGGCGGGGCTGGGGGTGGCTTACCACGCCAAGCCGGTCGTCGCCGCGGCGGCGGCGACGCGGGTGGAGCACGGCGACCTGACCGCGCTGCTCTGGGCGCAGGGGGTGCCGAGAAGCGATTGGGTTTCCGTCTAGTGTTCCGGCGAACGCCGGAACCCAGGGCCACGCAGAACGACAGCCGTTGTCGCCCGTAACCCTGGGCTCCTGCGTTCGCAGGAGCGCGGGAGTGTCTACCGCCCCAGGAAGGTCAGCAGATCGCGCGTCAGGCGGTCGCTTTCGGTCGCGAACAGGCCGTGCGGTGCGCCGTCATATTCCACCAGCTGCGCGTCCGCGATGCCGCGTGCGGCCTGGCGCGCGCTGGCATCGATCGGCACCGTCTTGTCGCCGGTGCCGTGCAGCACCAGCGTCGGCACGCGGAAGGCGGGCAGGTCGGGACGGAAGTCGGTGTGGCCGAAGCTCTCCGCACATTTCAGCGTGCCCTGCAATCCCGCCTGCATCGCCAGCCGCCACGCCCAGTCGAGCTGCGCCTCGCTGACCGGGCTGGTGACATAGCCGACGCCGAAGAAGTCCTTGAAGAAGGTGCGGAAGAAGTTGGGTCGGTCCTTCAGGATGCCTTCGGCGATCTGCGCCAGCGCGTCCTCCGGCACGCCGTCGGGATTGTCGTCGGTCTTGAGCATATAGGGCACGACCGACCCGATCAGCGCGGCGGAGACGACGCCCTTGCCGCCATGGCGCGACATGTAGCGCGCGACCTCGCCGCCGCCCATCGAGAAGCCGACCAGCGTCACGTCCTCGGTCGCGCCGGCGGCTTCCATCACGTCGCGCAGGTCGTCGGTCAGCGTGTCATAATCGTAGCCCGACCACGGCTGCCCCGACCGCCCGAACCCGCGCCGGTCGTAGGCGATCGCGCGAAAGCCGGCATCGGCCAGCGCCTTCATCTGCGGGTCCCAACTGTCCGACGACAGCGGCCAGCCGTGGATCAGGACGACGGGGCGGCCCTGGCCCCAGTCCTTCACATAGATGTCGGTGCCGTCGCGGGTGGTGACATAGGGCATGGGAGGCTCCTGATGGGGATCAGGTGCGGTAACGGGCCGTGGCGGAGGGCGTTCCGCCTTTTAAGCCCCTCCCCTTCAGGGGAGGGGTTTGGGGGTGGGGGAGGTCTCACCGAGACCAGCGCCCTTGGCTCTTGACTGCCCCACCCCAACCCCTCCCCCGAGGGGGGGCTTTTAAGTCAAAAACGCCTCGACCTTCGCCAGATCGACCGTCTTGTCGAGGTACGTCTGTCCTACGCCCCGTGCCAGCAGGAACGGCAGCGTCCCGGCCGCCATCTTCTTGTCGTGGCGCATATGCTCGACCAGCCGAGCCGCGGGCGCGTCGATCCCGGCGGCGGCGAGGCCATCGGGCAACCCGCTCGCGCGCCAGTGCGCCGCCACCCGCTCCGCCTCCTCGCGCGGACATAGCCCGGTCGCGGCGGAGAAGCCGAACGCCAGCGCGCAGCCCGCCGCCACCGCCTCGCCGTGGAGCAGCCGGTCGGAGAAGCCCGCCTCCGCCTCCAGCGCATGGCCGAAGGTATGCCCCAGGTTGAGCAGCGCGCGGCGACCGGTGGTCTCGAACTCGTCCTCGCCAACGATCCGCGCCTTGGCGGCGACCGAATGCGCGATCGCATGGGTGCGTGCCGCCGCGTCGCCCGCCAGCAGCGCGGCGCCGTTCGCCTCGCACCAGGCGAAGAAACCGGCGTCGTCGATCAGCCCGTATTTCACCACCTCGGCATAGCCGGCGCGGACCTGCCGCGCGGGCAAGGTGTCGAGCACGTCGGGGTCGATCAGCACCATGCGCGGCTGGTGGAACGCGCCGATCAGATTCTTGCCCGCGCGCGCGTTGATCCCGGTCTTGCCGCCGACCGACGAATCGACCTGCGCCAGCAAGGTGGTGGGGATCTGCACGAAGCCGCACCCGCGCTTCAGGATCGCGGTGGCGAAGCCGACCAGATCGCCGATCACGCCACCACCCAGCGCGATGACATGATCGCCGCGCTCGGTCCCCAGCTCCAGCAGGCGGTCGGTCAGCCGCTCCAGCGTGGCCCAGCTCTTCGATCCCTCGCCCGCGGGCAGCACGATATGGTGATGCGCGACCCCCGCGGCGTCCAGCGAGCGCGTCAGCGTGGCGAGATGGGGTGCGACATTCTCGTCCGCGACGATCGTCATCGCGCGCCCGCGGGCGATCGGCGCCAGCAGCTCGCCAGCCCGCGCCAGCAGGCCGCTTTCGATGCGCACCTCGTAGCTGCGCTCGCCCAGCGCCACCGGAATGATCGTCACTTGCCTATCGCCTCCAGGATCGCGCGCACGGTCGTTTCGTGCGGGGCATGGCCGCTTTCGATGCGGATCGGGGCCTGCGCGTAGAGCGGGTTGCGCACCGCCGCCAGCTCGCCCAGCACCTTGAGCGGGTCCTTGCCGCGCAGCAGCGGACGGGTGTCGCGCCGCCCGACGCGCTCCGCCAGCACATGGACCGGCGCGTCGAGCCAGATCGTCAGCGCCTCCGCCAGGATCAGCGCGCGCGTCTCGTCGTTGACGAAGGCGCCGCCGCCGGTCGCGATCACCTTGGGCCGCCCGTCCATCAGGCGGTGGATCACGCGGCGCTCGCCGTCGCGGAAATACGGTTCGCCGAACTTGGCGAAGATGTCGCTGATCGACATGCCCGCCGCCGTCTCGATCTCCGTATCGGCATCGACGAACGGCAGCCCCAGCCGCGTTGCCAGCCGCCGCCCGACCGTCGACTTGCCGGTCGCCATCAGCCCCACCAGCACGATCGGCTGGCCGGTCCAGAGCGGGGATGGGCGCGGTTTGGTCACGGGTGGGCTTTGCAACATCGTTCACCCGGCTATACAGCGCGGGTCGGCGTCGGCAACAGACCGCGAGCGTGACTGTTCTGACGTGGCCGTATTAGCGTGACGGGGAAATGTTGATGTCTCGGTTGATCGTCTCCGTCGTGGTGCTGCTGGCCATCGTGCTGGGTGCCCTGTTCTTCCTCGCCGGGCGCGCCACCGAGCAGCCGACGACGCGGGTCGAGAAGGCGGTCGAGCTTGGCAACCTCGCGAGCTAGGCGCGCGCTGCTGGCCGGCGCCACGGCGCTGGCCATCGCGGCCGCCGCGGTCGCGCAGGACCGTCCCGAATCGCTGCTGCCGCCGGGTTTCTCCGATCCGTCGCCCGCGTCCGGCGCCGCACCGCGCACGCCTGTGCCGGTGGCGACCGGCGCGTCGACGACCGGCCCGTCGACGACGGGTGCGGTGCCGATGGTGCAGCCGCTGCCGACGCCCGCTTCGTCGCCATCGCCTTCCCCCACCGCCAGCCCGTCGCCGTTGCCGACCCCGCGTTACGAGATGCCGGCCTTCGCGCGCCGCTCGCTGACGCGGGTGGGGGCGAGCGACGCCTTCGCGGGCGATGCCTTCGGTGCGGCGGACGGTCGCTATCTGGAGGCGCTGATGCGGCGGCTGTCGGCGCCGCTGCCGTCGCGCTGGCTGTCGATCGCGCTGCGCCGGATGCTGGTGGCGCGGGTCGACACGCCCGCCGGGGTGGACGGTGCGGATTTCGCCGCGGAACGCGCGTGGCTGCTGCTGCGGATGGGCGAGGCGAGCGGCGCGCGCGCCGTGGTGCAGGCGGTCGACACCGACCGCGTCACGCCCAAGCTGCGGCAGGTGTGGATGCAGGCGGCGCTCGCCACCGCCGATCCCGCCGGCCTGTGTCCGCTGGCGGACGGCGCGGGCAACAGCGAGCGCGGGTGGATCGTGGCGCGCGCGATGTGCGCCGGGCTGACCGGCAATGCGAAGGCGCAGCCGCTGATCGCCGACGTGCGCCGCCGCCGCGTGGCGAGCGGGGTGGACCTGCAACTGGCGCAGAAGGTGATGGGCGCCGGGCTCAACAGCCGCCAGGCGATCACGATCGAATGGGCGCCCGTCACCGAATTGTCGGCGTGGCGATTCGGGCTGGCGACCGCGACGGGGGTCGCGATCCCGGCGGAACTCTATGCCACGGTCGGGCCGCAGGTGGTGGCGTGGCGCGCGCTGGCGCCCGCCGTGCCGCTGGCGGAGCGCGCCGCACCCGCGGAGGCGGCGGCGGCGATGGGAGTGATCTCCAACGCGGCGCTGGTCGACCTGTATTCCGCACTGGCGGACGCGGACGAGACCCCGGCGGCGCAGGCGCGCACCGCCAACGCGCTGCGCGATGCCTATGCCGCGAGCGACGCCGGCGCGCGTGCCGATGCGATGCAGCGGCTGTGGGACGAGGCGGAGACGCCCGCGGCGCGCTACGCCCGGCTGGTGCTGACCGCGCGCGCGGCGGCGCGGCTGCCGGTGACCGACGGCAATGCGCGCGCCGACCGGCTGGTCGCGTCGATGCTGACCGCGGGGCTGGATCGCACCGCGATGCGCTGGAGCGGGCATGTGAAGGAGGGCGGCGACGGCTGGGCGATGCTGCTGCTGGCGGATCCCGATGCGATCGCGCGGCTGCCGGGCGGCATCGTCGGCAGCTATGCGCCCGAAGGGCCGCTGGCGGAGCGCAAGCGACAGCTGTTCTTCGCCGCGCTGGCGGGGCTGGGGCGGCTGTCGTCGTCCGACATGGAGGAGCGCGCGTCGGCGCTGGACGTGCGCATCGGCGCGGAGAACAGCTGGACCCGCGCGATCGACCGCGCCGCGCGCGAGCGGCAGGCGGGTACGGTATTGCTGCTGTCCGCGGTGGGGATGCAGAGCGGGCGCTGGAGCGGCATCCCGCCGGCGGCGCTGTACCGCGTCGTCTCCAGCCTGCGCGCGGTCGGGCTGGACGGCGAGGCGCGGATGATCGCCGCGGAGGCGATCGCGCGGGTGGGGTGATGGGCGCCCCCGGGCGTGTGCTCCGGCGAGCGCCGGAGCCCAGGGTTGCGCACGGTGACCCGTGTTGCTTTGCCTGGCCCTGGGTTCCGGCGTTCGCCGGAACACGGATCCCATGACCGACCGCGACGCCATAGAGCGCTTTCTGGAGATGATGGCGGCGCAGGCCGGTGCGGCGGCGAATACGCTGGCGGCGTATCGACGCGACCTGACGCTCGCGTCCGACGTGCTGGAGGGCGGATTGGCCGACGCGGACGCCGATGCGCTGGCGCGGCTGGCGGAGGGCTGGCGCGACCTGTCGCGCGCCACCGTCGCGCGCAAGGCGGCGGCGCTGCGGCGCTTCTTCGGTTTCCTGCACGACGAGGGCGACCGGACGGACGATCCGTCGCCCGCGCTGCCGCGCCCCGGCACGCGCCGCGCGCTGCCGCGCACGCTGAGCCATGCCGATGTCGATCGCCTGTTCGCCGCCGTCGCCGCGCGGCTGGCGCGCGATCCGCCGATCGCCACCGACCTGCGCCTCGCCGCGCTGATCGAGCTGCTCTATGGCAGCGGGCTGCGCGCCAGCGAGCTGGTGTCGCTGCCGCGTAATGCGATCCATCCCGACCGCCCGTTCCTGATCCTGAAGGGCAAGGGCGGGCGCGAGCGGCTGGTGCCGCTGTCGGATCGTGCGCGTGCCGCGGTGGCGGCGTGGCGCGGTCATGTCCCCGCCACCGCCGCGTTCCTGTTCCCGTCGGGCGGTACGCATATCTCGCGCGTGCGGCTGTTCCAACTGGTCCGCGCGCTCGCCGCGGAGGCCGGCATCCCGCCCGACCGGATCAGCCCGCACGTCCTGCGCCACGCCTTCGCCACGCACCTGCTGGAAGGCGGGGCGGACCTGCGCGCGTTGCAGACGATGCTGGGCCATGCCGACATCGCCACGACCGAAATCTACACCCATGTCGACCGCCGCCGGCTGGTCGATCTGGTCAACGAGCGGCATCCGTTGGAAGAGGCGCTGGAAGCCGCGCTCGTTGACGCATCGGTGTCGCGGACGTAACGGCGCGCGATGCCCAGTTTCCTCGACTTCGAAAAGCCCATTGCGGAGCTTCAGGCGCGCATCGACGAATTGCGCGACACCGGTGCCGATGGCGGCGTCGATATCTCCGCCGAAATCGCCAAGTTGCAGGCGAAGTCGGACCGGCTGTTGAAGGATACGTTCGCGAAGCTGTCGCCGTGGCAGAAGACGCAGGTCGCGCGCCATCCGGAGCGGCCGCACTTTAAACATTATGTCGCCGCGCTGTTCGAGGAGTTCCTGCCGCTGGCGGGCGATCGCGCGTTCGGCGACGATCAGGCGATCCTGGGCGGGTTCGCCACCTTCCGCGGGCAGCGCGTCATGGTGCTGGGGCATGAGAAGGGCGACGACACCGCCAGCCGGCTGCGCCACAATTTCGGCATGGGCAAGCCGGAGGGCTATCGCAAGGCGATCCGGCTGATGGAACTGGCCGATCGTGCGCGGCTGCCGGTGCTGACGCTGGTCGATACTTCGGGGGCCTTCCCTGGCATCCAGGCGGAGGAGCGCGGCCAGGCCGAGGCGATCGCACGTTCGACAGAGGCGTGCCTGGCACTGGGCGTGCCGATGGTCGCCGCGGTGGTGGGCGAGGGCGGCTCCGGCGGCGCGATCGCGCTGGCCAGCGGCAACCGCGTGCTGATGTTCGAACATGCCGTCTATTCGGTGATCTCGCCCGAGGGCTGCGCCTCGATCCTGTGGCGCACCGCGGACAAGGCGGCGGATGCGGCCGAGGCGATGAAGGTGACCGCGCAGGACCTGAAGGCGCTGGGTGTGATCGACGGGATCGTGCCCGAGCCGGTCGGCGGTGCGCATCGCGACCCCGCCGCGGCGATCGCGGCGCTGGGCGATGCGATGGAGGCGCAGCTGCGCGACCTGACCGGCATGGGCGCCGACGCGTTGCGCAAGGATCGGCGGCAGAAGTTCCTGAAGATGGGGCGCGTGGCTTAGCCCACCCCGGCGATCGGCACGCGCCGATCCGCCGCAACTTCTGTTCCCCGGCGCAGGCCGGGGTCCAGTCGCGGACACGTCTGCAACATGCCGAAGCCGCTGCCGACTGGACCCCGGCCTGCGCCGGGGAACAGGGGAGCAGTTGCGCCGTCACCAAGGGCCAAACGAAAAGGGCGGCGGAACCGGAGTTCCGCCGCCCTTCGTGATCCGCGATGGATCGAACGCGTGTTACGCGGTCGCCATCTTGGTGGTGACGGAGCCGAAGGTGTTCTGCAGCTGGTTGCCCAGGCCCTTCATGGCGGCGATGGCGGCGACGGCGATCAGCGCGGCGATCAGGCCGTACTCGATCGCGGTGGCGGCCTTGTTGTTCTTGATGAACTTGCGAATGGACTGCATGTCGATCTCCATGGACACTTGAAGCTTCAGTTACCCGGCCAGCCACCCTTCGAAAGCGGCTTCAGCAACAGCCGATCTAAGCAGGCTCGGTTGACAAAGGTTTAAGCTGCGACGGCTGCGACGGTGAAAAGATGCTTAACGCGCGACAACCAGATAACTGGCGACATAGTCCCACAAATTGTTGTTGGCGGCCGACCAGTTGTTCATCGCGGTGACGAGCGCGAGGGCGATCACGGCGAGGATCATGCCATATTCGATCGCGGTCGCACCGCGCGAATCGGCAGCGACGCGGATCAGGCGGGCAACAAGGCGGAGCGGGCGCAGCATGGTCCGCGTCATAATGGGTAGCGGGTTAAGGAACGGTCGATGACGATCCTGGTGGTGGCGGCGGCGCTGACCGACGCGCAGGGCCGCTGCCTGATGCAGCGCCGCCCGGCGCACAAGCAGCATGGCGGGCTGTGGGAATTCCCCGGCGGCAAGGTGGAGCCGGGCGAGGCGCCCGCGGCGGCGCTGGTGCGCGAACTGGCGGAGGAACTGGACATCGTCGTCGCACCCGATGCGCTGGCGCCGCTGTCGTTCGCCACCGACGGCGCGGTGCTGATGCTGCTGTATCGCTGTACGCGCTGGCAGGGGATGCCGCGCGCGCTGGCGGCGGATGCGCTGTGCTGGGACGTGCCGGCGCGTCTCGCCGCCTTGCCGATGCCGCCGGTGGACGTGCCGCTGGTGGCGGTGTTGTGCGGATGATCGTGGTTGCCGCGGGCGGCGCGCTTCGCCCATAACCGGGCGGATGAAGCGCCTCCTGCTCGCTGCCGTTCTGCCGGCCGCCGTTCTGCTCGCCGCCCCCGCCGCGGCGCAGCTCGACCCGCCCGCCTGGACGCGGCCGATCCCGCCGGTCCGGCTGATCGGCCCGGTCGACTATGTCGGTACGCAGGGGCTGGCGGCCTATCTGATCCGCACCCGTGACGGCGCGATCCTGATCGATGCGACGATGGCGGAGAACGCGCCCGCGATCGAGCGCAACATCCAGGCGCTGGGCGTGCGGCTGCGCGACGTGAAGCTGATCCTGGTCAGCCACGCGCATTTCGACCATGCCGCCGGGCTGGCCGCGATGCGTCGCGATACCGGGGCACAGGTGGTTGCCGGCGCGGGCGATGTCGAGGCGCTGGAGACGGGCATCCCGCCCGGCGAGACGAACTATGGCGTGGTCCGCTTCCCCGCGGTGCCCGTCGCACGGCGGGTGCGCGACGGCGACAAAGTGACGCTGGGCGGCGTCACGCTGCGCGCGGTGGCGACGCCGGGGCATACGCCGGGCTGCTTCACCTGGACGATGCGGATCGCACAGCGCGGGCGCCCGCTCGACATCGTCTTTCCGTGCAGCGTGACGGTGGCGGGCAACAAGCTGTTCGGCAACGCGCGCTATCCGCGGATCGTGCAGGATTATCGCGCCAGCATCGCGCGGCTGGCGGCGTTGCATGCCGACGTGGTGCTGCCCGCGCATCCCGAGATGGCCGACGTGCTGGAGCGCGCGAAGGCGGGGACGCTGGTCGCCCCGGGGCTGCTGCGCCAGATCGTGCTGAAGGCACGCGACGATTTCGACCGCGAGTGGCTGCGACAGGGAAGGACCGCGCGATGACCGTGACGATGTACGGCATCCCCAATTGCGATACGATCAAGAAGGCGCGAACCTGGCTGGAGGAGGCGGGCGTGGCGTTCGCCTTCCACGATTACAAGAAAGCGGGCATCGATGCCGCGACGCTCGACGGGTGGATCGATGTGATGGGGTGGGAGGTGCTGCTCAACCGTGCCGGCACCACCTTTCGCAAGCTGCCCGAGGAACAGCGGCAGGGCGTGGATCGCGCGCGGGCCACGGCGCTGATGCTGGCGCAGCCGTCGATGATCAAGCGCCCGGTGTTGGTGCATGACGGCGGGATCGAGGTCGGGTTCAAGCCGGAGCGTTACGCCACGCTGTTCGGGTAGGTGCCGTCCTGCTCCTGCGCACCCAGGAGCCCAGGGTGGCCTGTTCCGAACGGCGTCGCTCTGCGTGGCCCTGGGTTCCGGCGTTCGCCGGAACACGAGGTTGCCTTTGCCCGCGACCGGCATCATCCTCACCCCGATCAAGGGGAGGGGACACGAACATGCGCGGGCCGTGGTGGTTCAGACTGGCGACGATCGCCTTCCTGCTATGGGCGCTGATGGGCGTGTTCGCCTGCATCCAGCAGTTCCGGCTGGGTGCCGAGGCGATGGGGCCGGCGAGCGATTACGATCGCGCGCTCTTCGCGCGGCTGCCGATCTGGTACATGGCAGATTATGCGGTGGCGACGGGCACCGCGCTGTTGGGGGCGCTCGCGCTGCTCGCCGGCTCGGTGCTCGCGATCCCGCTGCTGACGATCTCGCTGGTGGCTGTCATGATCCAGTTCGGCTGGATGTTCGCGATGACCGACATCATCGCGGCAAAGGGCATCTGGACGATCTATTTCCCGCTGCTGATCACCGCCATCGCCGCGGTCGCGCTGCGGCTGGCGCATCTCGCGCGTCGGCGCAGGTGGATCGCGTGAGGACAAGGGGTTAAGAGGCCTTCATGTCAACGACCTTCACGATCGACAGCGCGACCAGCCGCGCCAATCCCGTCGCCGCGCCGATGAAGCGGCTGACCGTGCCCGCGATCCGCAACCGCAAGGCGGCGATCGCGGAGGGCAAGGGCGAGCCGCTGGTGATGCTGACCGCCTATACCGTGCGCATGGCGCAGCTGATGGATCCGCATTGCGACCTGCTGCTGGTCGGCGACAGCCTGGGGCAGGTGATCTACGGCCTGCCCAGCACCGTGCCGGTCACGCTGGAGATGATGGCGGCGCATGGCGCGGCGGTGGTGCGCGGCAGCTATCATGCGGTGGTCGTCATCGACATGCCCTTCGGCAGCTACGAGGCGTCGCCGCAGCAGGCGTTCGAGAGTGCCGCCTATCTGCTGAAGCAGACCGGCGCCGCGGCGGTGAAGCTGGAGGGCGGGGCGGCGATGGCGCCGACGGTCGCCTTCCTGTCGGAGCGCGGCATCCCCGTCATCGGCCATGTCGGGCTGACGCCGCAGGCGGTCAACGCGCTGGGCGGCTATGGCGCGCGCGGGCGCAGCGCGGCGGAGGCGGAGAAGATCGTCGGCGACGCGCGCGCGATGGCCGATGCCGGCGCCTTCGCGGTGCTGATCGAGGGCGTGGTGGAGCCGATCGCGGTCGAGATCACGCGCGCCATCACGGTGCCGACGATCGGCATCGGCGCGTCGGCGGAATGCGACGGGCAGGTGCTGGTGGCCGAGGACATGCTGGGCCTGTTCGAGCGGACGCCGCGTTTCGTGAAGCGTTACGGGGACATGGCGGCATTTGTTGCGGAACGGGTGGAGGAATATGCGGGCGAGGTGCGAAGCCGCGCCTTTCCCTCCGCGGAACAGACCTACGCGCCCAAGTCGTGACGCGCGCCTGCGCACCCTTTCGCTCGGGCATCGGGGCGTCTAAGGCACGTCGGTTTCCCCCATCTGTACCCGGAGTGATCGGTGGCCCTGACGCCCCAGAACAATGAAGCCTTCCTGCGCGAGGTCGACGAGGAGCTGCGCCGCGACCAGGCGCTGCACGTCTGGCGTACCTATGGGCGGTGGATCATCGTCGCGGTGGTGGTGGCGCTGGCGGCGTTCGCGGGCTTCCTCTTCTGGCAGCATCGCCAGAACGAGGCGGCGGGGCGCGAGGGAGAGCAGCTCCAGAAGGCGTATGACGATCTGGGCGCAGGCGACGTGAAGGGCGCGTCGGCGCCGCTGGCCACGCTCGCGCAGTCGAAGCGCGACGGCTATCGTGCGCTGGCGCAATTCACCCAGGCCGACATCCTGCTCCAGAAGAACGACCTGAAGGGCGCCGCGGCCAGGTTCGCCGCGGTGGCGGGCGACACGTCGCTGGCGCAGCCGTTCCGCGACCTGGCGCTGATCCGCCAGACCAGCGCCGAGTTCGACGCGCTGAAGCCCGACGTGGTGGTGGAGCGGATGCGCCCGCTGGCGGTGTCGGGCAATCCGTGGCTGGGCAGCGCCGGCGAGCTGATGGCGGCGGCCTATCTGCGGCAGGGGCGCCGCGACCTCGCCGGGCAGACGTTCGCGCGGATCGCGGAGGATGACGGCGTGCCCGCGTCCCTGCGTCAACGCGCGGTTCAGATGGCCGGCGCCATGGGAGCGGGCACCAATGCGGCTGGCGCCGCCGGTAACAAGGACAAGACAGCACGATGAAGAAGCGTTTCGCGACCGGCCTGGCGCTCGCCGCGCTGGTGGGGGTGAGCGGCTGCGGCGTGTTCAAGGGTGCGCCCAAGAAGACCCCGACGGTGGGGCAGCGCGTGCCGATCCTGATGTCGGAGAACCGTGCCGAGGTCGACAAGTCGATCGCCGAGGTGCAGGTGCTGTTGCCGACCCCGGTCGCCAACGACGCCTGGACGCAGCCGGGCGGCAATGCCTCAAAGTCGATGGGGCAGCTGCTGCTCGCCGCCACGCCGCAGCGGCTGTGGAGCGCGGAGATCAACGGCGGCAGCAACCGCGCGCGGCTCGCCGCGGCGCCGGTGGTGGCGGAGAACAAGCTGTTCGTCGTCGATGTCGACGCGGTGCTCCACGCCTTCGCCGCGGACACCGGCGCGAAATTGTGGACGCGCGCGCTGTCCGAAGGGGACGAAAACCGCAACGCGCGCTTCGGCGGCGGCGCCAGCTACGACAATAGCGTCGACGGCGGGAAGGTCTATGCCACCGACGGGCTGGGCGACGTGGTCGCGATCAACGCCGCGGACGGCGCGGTGGTGTGGCGTTCCAAGCCGGGCGGCCCGCTGCGCGGTGCGCCGACGGTCGCCAACGGCCAGGTCTATGTGCTCAGCCAAGACAATCAGATCTACGCGCTCGACCAGGGCAACGGGAAGGTCGTGTGGACCTCCACCGCCAGCCTGGAGACGCAGGGCGTCTTCGGCGTCGCCGCACCGGCGGCGAGCGCGGGGACGATCGTGGCGGGCTTCTCCAGCGGCGAGCTGAACGCCTATCGCTACGAAAACGGGCGGACGTTGTGGCAGGATGCGCTGTCGCGCACCTCGATCACCACATCGGTGTCGAGCCTGGCGGACATCGATGCCGATCCGGTGATCGAGGACGGGCGCGTCTATTCGATCGGGCAGGGCGGGCGCATGGTCGCGCTCGACATCGCCACCGGGCAGCGGCTGTGGGAGCAGAACCTGGCCGGGATCGCGACGCCGTGGATCGCGGGCGAGTGGATCTTCGTCGTCACCGACGATTCGCGCCTCGTCTGCCTGTCGCGCGCCAACGGGAAGGTGCGCTGGATCAGCCAGTTGCAGCAGTACAAGAACGAGAAGAAGAAGTCCGATCCGTATAATTGGTTCGGCCCCGTGCTGGCGGGCGAGCGGCTGTGGCTGACCAACTCGCGCGGCGAGACGGTGGGCGTGTCCGCGGCCGACGGCAGCGTGCAGACCACGCTGAAGGGGAAGGAAGCCTTCTCGCTCGGCCCGGTGGTCGCGAACCAGACGCTGTACACGCTGGACGTGAAGGGACGGATCACCGCCTATCGGTGAGGTCTTCCGCACGTCACCCCGGACTTGATCCGGCATCCAGGGTGCCACGCAATCCCGTAAGTGGTGTGCGCGGAACTCTGGATGCCGGGTCAAGCCCGGCATGACGGCGTCAGGCAGGCTCCCACCTTGTGCTCCTGCGAACGCAGGAGCCCAGGGCCACGCACGCCACGCTCGTCGATCTGCCTGACCCTGGGTTCCGGCGTTCGCCGGAACACGGAGTACCGTCACCGTTGCCGTTTCGCGTCCCACCGCCTAGGTGCGGCGCATGTCCCGTCTTCCCATCGTCGCGATCGTCGGCCGTCCCAATGTCGGCAAGTCGACGCTGTTCAACCGTCTGGTCGGCAAGAAGCTGGCGCTGGTCGACGACCGCCCCGGCGTGACCCGCGACCGGCGCGAGGGCGATGCGCACCTCCTCGGTCTCGACTTCCGCATCATCGATACCGCCGGTTACGAGGATGAGGATCCCGACACGCTGCCCGGCCGGATGCGGCGGCAGACGCAGGCGGCGGTGGATGCCGCCGATGTCGCGCTGTTCCTGGTCGATGCGCGCGCCGGCGTGGTGCCGCTGGACGAGGAGATCGCGCGTTGGCTGCGCAGTTCCGATACGCCGATCGTGCTGGTCGGCAACAAGGCGGAGGGCCGCGCGGGCGAAGCGGGGATGATCGAAGCGATGGCGCTCGGCTTCGGCGATCCGGTCGCGCTGTCGGCGGAACATGGCGAGGGCGTGGTCGAGCTGTTCGAGGCGCTGCTGCCGCATCTGGAACCGCTCCAGCCCCCCGCAGAGGAGGAAGCGGCCGATTTCGACAGCGAAACCGCGCCGCTGAAGCTGGCGATCGTCGGGCGCCCGAACGCCGGTAAATCGACGCTGGTGAACCGCATATTGGGCGAGGATCGCATGATCACCGGGCCGGAGGCCGGGATCACGCGCGATTCGATCGCGATCGACTGGGTGTGGCAGGGGCCGGACGGCCCGCGCGACGTGCGGCTGATCGATACCGCGGGCATGCGCAAGCGTGCCAAGGTGCAGGACAAGCTAGAAAAATTGTCGGTCGCCGACGCGCTCCACGCGGTCGATTTCGCCGAGGTCGTCGTCCTGCTGCTCGACGCCACTTTGGGGCTGGAGGCGCAGGACCTGCGCATCGCCGACAAGGTGCTGGAGGAGGGCCGCGCGCTCGTCATCGCGCTCAACAAATGGGACGTGGCGGAACATGCCTCCAGCCTGTTCAACGGCGTGAAGAAGGCGCTGGACGAAGGGCTGGCGCAGGTGAAGGGCGTGCCGCTGCTGACCGTGTCGGCGGCGACCGGACGCGGCATCGACCAATTGTTGCAGGCGGCGTTCGAGACGCGCGCGGCCTGGTCGCGGCGCGTCGGCACCGGCGAGCTGAACCGCTGGTTCGAGCGCGCGATCGAGGCCAATCCGCCGCCCGCACCCGGCGGCAAGCGCATCAAACTGCGCTACCTGACCCAGGCGAAGACGCGGCCGCCCGGCTTCGTGCTATTCGGCACGCGCGTCGACGAGCTGCCGATGAGCTACCAGCGCTACCTCATCAACGGTATCCGGCGCGAACTGGGGTTCGGGGCGGTGCCGGTGCGGTTGATGCTGCGCGCGCCGAAGAACCCGTTCGGCAAGTGACGTTAACCGGCCAGTGACGATCTTTGGTTAGCATCCCGCGGGTTGGGGCGGCGTGACCGTCGCCGTGCGGGAGACGTAAGGTGTCGTTCGAGGGCGGAATTCTGGTCGATCGGAACGCGCTGGCGCGCGCGCGGAGCGAGCTGGGCACCGGGTTCGTGCGGATCCTGGGCTATTTTCGCGAGGATGGGACGAAGTCGGTCGTTGCGATCGAAGAAGCGATGCGCAAGGACAATGCCGCCGCGCTCGTCATTCCCGCGCACACGCTGAAGGGGGAGGCGCGCCAGTTCGGCGCGAACCCGCTGGCGGCGCTGGCCGAGAAGATCGAGGATCATGCGCGCACCTGCGTCGAGCATCACGACTCGCCGCAGGATGCGATCGAGGATGTGGTCGCGCTGCGCCCGCTGTTCCTGCAGACGCTGGCGGTGCTGGAGCGCGACGCGAACCCGCTGGCGGTACGCCGGCCGGGCGGGTTCGGGCGCAAGGCGGGGTAGATAAGGTGCTCCTGCGAACGCAGGAGCCCAGAGCACGAACGACGCGCCTGCGACCCTGGGTTCCTGCATGCGCAGGAACACGTGGAAATTTCGATCGTCATGCCGGGCTTGACCCGGCATCCAGGGGGCCGCGAATACTGACGCCGCTGCGCTCGCGGGACCATGGACCCCGGGTCAAGCCCGGGGTGACGTGGTGGACTCTCAATCCTTCGACGGCTTGTCGTGCTCGCTGATGGAATTGAGCTGGATGTAATTGTGGATGCCCATCCGCTCGATCATCTCGAACTGGCGCTCCAGCGTGTCGACATGTTCTTCCTCGCTGGCGAGGATGCGCGCGAACAGGTCGCGGCTGACGTAATCCTTGATCTCCTCGCAATAGGCGATCGCGGCCTTCAGCTGCGCCACCGCCTCGATCTCGATCGCGAGGTCGGCCTTGAGCACTTCCTCCACCGTCTCGCCGATGCGCAGGCGGCCGAGCAGCTGGAAGTTGGGCAGCCCGTCGAGGAACAGGATGCGCTCCGCCAGCCAGTCGGCGTGCTTCATCTCGTCGATCGATTCGTGGCGCTCGAACTCGGCGAGCTTGTACACGCCCCAATGCTCCAGCATCCGGTAGTGGAGCCAATATTGATTGATCGCGGTCAGCTCGTTCTTGAGCGTCTCGTTCAGGAATTCGATGACCTTGGGGTCGCCCTTCATGCTTGCCTCCGATGCGCGAATGGCAAGCGCCTTAGCGCCGATCGGCGCCGTGCGACAGTCGAAAACCGCGGATTTCCGCGCTTTTTACTAGCTGCGAGTGTCAGGCAGCCGCACGTTCCTGAGCGATAATGTCTCGCGCGAACGGCACGCACTGCCCGCATTTCGCCTGACAGCCGACGCTGCGATACGCCTGACAGGCCGTCGTCGCGCCGGAACGGGCGGCCTCGCGCACCTGGCATTCCCGTATGGCATTGCAAACGCAGACGACCATGGAAGCTCCCTCGCTATGCATCATCGATAGCGCTATTGAGAGTTGGTCGCAAGGAGGATTGCGTCTCGTTCGCAATTATTCGCCGCGGCGTGTCGCAACCTGTACACGCATCGGCGCCCAGCGTGCGCGCGACGCCGACCGCCACAGCCATTCCATCGGCCCATAGGCGAATCGCGCCAGCCACGGCTGCGACCAGGCGAGCATGATCGCCCACAGCGGCGGGGCGAGCAGGTAGAGCGTCGCGCGCGGCAGCGTCGCGAATCGGTGCGCGCCGGTGAACAGCATCAGCATCAGCAGCGACGTGCCCAGATAGTTGCTGAACGCCATCCGCCCGGTGGCGGCGATGCGCGCGGTCCAGCGGCCATCGGGGCGGAACGCGAGCAGCGCCAGCGCGGCATAGCCGATCGTGGTGACCGGGCGCAGCGCGGGGCCGAGGATGACCGAGGCGGTGAAGATCCAGCGATAGTCGAACCCGCTCGCCACCGAGTGCGCGGCGATCGCGACGTAGAGCGGCAGCGTGACGCCGATCGCGACCGCGGCGATCCACGCATAGGCGCGCCGCGACCAGCCACCCGTCAGGAAGCCGGAGCGATAGCCCGCCATGCCGAGCAGCATCGCGCTCAACGTCTGCAATCCGAAGATCCACAATTCGTCGAGCGGCGAACCGGCATGCGCCCAGCGATAGGCCGCGGCGGTGACGAAGGACCCGCGATAGGCGGCGATCTCCGCCAGCAGCGCGGCGCGCGGCGGCTGGCCGAAGGCGGCGACGATCTCGTCCACGACATCGCGCGCGGGCGGTGCCGCGCCATAGAGCATCGCCGCCATCGTGCCGGACAGCAGCAGGTCGAGCAGCAGGAGCACGACCGACAGGAACAGCAGCAGCCGCACCGGCAGCCGGATGAAGAGAAAGGCGATCGCGCCGACCAGGGCATAATGCGCCAGGATATCGCCCCACCAGATCAGGTAGAGGTGGACCAGCCCGATCACGAGCAGCACCGCCATCCGCGACAGGTGCGTCGCCAGCGGCGAGGCGCCGCGCGCCGCCGCGCGATCGATCACCAGCAGCATCGACGCGCCGAACAGCATCGAGAACAGCCCGCGCATCTTGCCCTCGACCAGCACGAAATTGGCGAACCACGCGACGCGGTCGGCGCCATGGTGCCCGCCCCAGGCCAGCGGGGAGAAATAGGAGGCGGCGGGCAGACCGAAGGCGGGGAGGTTGGCGAGCAGGATCCCCATCACCGCGAGCCCGCGGATGAAGTCGAGCTGTCCGATGCGGGTGGCGGGTGGAGACGACATGCGCGGAACGTGCGGGACGAGGAAGGCGGAAATATGATGTGGCCGACGGCACCGCGCCGCAGCCGCGCTAATTCCCTCTGACGCAGAACACGTGCGGACCCCGTCTCGAAGGCCGGGGTCCGGTAGCGACCGGTTCGTAAGATGCTGAAACCGCTTCCAACTGGACCCCGGCCTTCGCCGGGGAGCAAGAGGGAGTAGCTCAGCGCCCCGAAAATGTCGCCGCGCGCTTCTCCAGGAACGAGCGGATGCCCTCCTGAAAATCCTGCGACCGGAACAGCGGCAGGAGCTGGAGATAGACATGCTGGACATGCGTCTCGAACGTCTCGTCCAATCCCATGCGCATCATCCGCTTGGAGGCCTGTACCGCGAGCGGCGCGTTGGCGGCGATCTCCTGCGCCAGCGTGCGTGCGGTCGCGGCGACGTCGGCGGTGGGGACGACGTGGTTGGCGAGGCCCAGTTCCAGCGCCTGCGCCGCGGTCAGCGTGCGGCCGGTAAAGACCAGCTCCGCCGCCTTCGCCCAGCCGATCAGCCGCGGCAGCAGCCAGGTGCCGCCCGATTCGGGCACCACGCCGCGCTTGACGAAGGCGGCGGCGAGCTTCGCATCCTCAGCCATCACGCGGATGTCGCAGCCGATCGCGATGTCCATGCCATAGCCCGCGGCGGAGCCGTTGAGCGCGGCGATCACCGGCTTGTCCATCGCGAACAGCACGGTGGGCGGCGCGGTGCGCAGGTCGATCGTCGCGGGTTGCGCTGCGCCGGAGGAACCGATGCCGTCGCCCTTGACCGCGCTGTTGAGGTCCAGCCCGGCACAAAAGGCGCGCCCCGTGCCGGTCAGGATGACGACGCGGACGTCCGGATCGGCATTGGCGCGCACCAGCAGCTCGCCCATCTGGTCGAGCATGGGGCCGGAGATGGTGTTCATCCGCTCCGGCCGGTTCAGCGTCAGCGTCGCGATATGCTCGCTGACCTCGTAGCGGATGTCGTCGCTCATCGTGCCTCTCCCGATCTCGTTGAAAAGACACAGGTGGCATGGCGGGCGGGCGAGGGGAAGCTGGCATCCCTGCCAGTCACGTCACCCTCACCCTTCCCACCCGGCTGCGCCGGGCAGGCCCCTTCCCTCTCCCAGCGGGAGAGGGAGGGAGGCGCGCAGCGCCGGAAGGGTGAGGGTGACCTTAGACCGCCGCCCCCATCAGCTTCGGGAAGAATCCCTCGTGCGCGGCGCGCAATTCGTCGAGCGGCACGCAATAGTCGCCGTCGCGCAGCTCGAAGATCAGGCGCGTGCCGACGGTGCGCCCCAGTGGGTCGGCGTCGATGCCCGCATCCAGTGCGGCCTGGAGGAAATCGAGCAGCGCGTGGTCGTGGACCGTCACGATATAGACGCCCTGATCCTCCGCGAAGAGCGAGGCTGCGGTGTCGAACGGCAGCGCGCGGTCGATCATCGCGCCGATGTTCCCCGCCAGCGCCATCTCCGCCAGCGTGACCGCGATGCCGCCGTCGGACACGTCATGGACCGCGCCCAGATGCCCTGCCTCGATCTGCGCACGGATGAAGTCGCCGGTGCGGCGCTCCGCCGCCAGGTCGACGCGCGGCGGCGGGCCTTCCTCGCGCCCGTGCAGTTCGCGCAGCCATAGCGACTGGCCCAGGTCGCCGCGCCGCGTGCCGACCGCGACGATGATGTCGCCCGCCTGCTTGAACGCGATCGTCATGTTCTTCTGCCAGTCCGCCAGCAGCCCGATCGCGCCGATCGCAGGCGTCGGCAGGATCGCGGAGCCGCCGCCGGTCGCCTTCGACTCGTTGTAGAGCGAGACGTTGCCCGACACGATCGGGAAGTCGAGCGCGCGGCACGCATCGCTCATCCCCTCCAGACAGCCGACGATCTGCCCCATGATCTCGGGGCGCTGCGGGTTGGCGAAGTTGAGGCAATTGGTCACCGCGAGCGGGTTCGCGCCGACCGCGGTCAGGTTGCGCCACGCTTCCGCGATCGCCTGCTTGCCGCCCTCTACGGGATCGGCGAAGCAATAGCGGGGCGTGCAGTCGGTGGTGATCGCCAGCGCCTTGTCGGTGCCGTGGACGCGCACCACCGCGGCGTCGCCGCCGGGGCGCTGGACGGTGTCGGCGCCGACCATGTGGTCGTATTGCTCCCAGATCCAGCGCCGCGACGCGATATCGGGCGAACCCATCAGCGCCAGCAGGTCGGCGGCCGGATCCTTGCTTTCGGGCACGTTGACCAACGCCTTGGCCGGCGGGGTGGGGACGTGCGGACGGTCGTACAGCGGCGCGTCGTCGGCGAGCGGCGCGAGCGGGATGTCGCACACGACCTCGCCCTGCCACTTCAGCACCATGCGCCCGGTATCGGTGACATGGCCGATGACCGCGAAGTCCAGCTCCCACTTCTCGAAGATCGCCTGCGCGAACGCCTCGCGCCCGGGCTTGAGCACCATCAGCATGCGCTCCTGCGATTCGGAGAGCATCATTTCATAGGGCGTCATGCCCTCCTCGCGTTGCGGCACGTCGTCCATCGTCAGTTCGATGCCGACGCCGCCCTTCGACGCCATCTCGACCGAGGAGGAGGTGAGCCCCGCCGCGCCCATGTCCTGGATCGCGACGATCGCGTCGGACGCCATCAGCTCCAGGCATGCCTCGATCAGCAATTTCTCGGTGAAAGGGTCGCCGACTTGCACCGTGGGGCGCTTGGCATCCGCATCCTCGCCGAAATCGGCCGAGGCCATGGTGGCGCCATGGATGCCGTCGCGCCCGGTCTTGCTGCCGACATAGACGATCGGATTGCCGACGCCCGACGCGGCCGAATAGAAGATCTTGTCGGTCTGCGCGACGCCCACCGTCATGGCGTTGACCAGGATGTTGCCGTCATAGGCGGGGTGGAAGTTCACCTCGCCCCCAACCGTCGGCACCCCGACGCAATTGCCGTAGCCGCCGATGCCGTGCACCACGCCGCTGATGAGGTGGCGCATCTTCGGATGATCGGGCCGCCCGAAGCGCAGCGCGTTCATGTTCGCGATCGGGCGCGCGCCCATCGTGAACACGTCGCGCAGGATGCCGCCCACGCCGGTCGCCGCGCCCTGATAGGGTTCGATATAGGAGGGGTGGTTGTGCGACTCCATCTTGAAGATCGCGGCCTGCCCGTCCCCGATGTCGACCACGCCCGCATTCTCGCCGGGACCGCAGATCACCTGCGGGCCGGTGGTGGGCAGCTTCTTCAGATGGATGCGGCTGGATTTGTAGCTGCAATGCTCCGACCACATGACCGAGAAGATGCCGAGTTCGACCAGATTGGGCTCGCGGCCGAGCGCGTGGAGGACGCGGTCATATTCCTCGGGGGACAGGCCGTGGTCGGCGACGATCTCGGGGGTGATCTGGCTCATGGGCGCGCGCATAGCGGGATGGCGGCGGGGATGCCAGCGTGACGGTGGCGCATCGCGCGCGCGTCGTGCTTCCGCGACGTCACCCCAGCGAAGGCTGGGGTCTTTGTGGGGTGGGTGTCACGCCCGCCAAGCGGAAGATCCCAGCTTTCGCTGGGATGACGGTAAGGCTCAACGTCGCCGCCGCAACCGCCGCAACAACCCGGGTCGCGCCGCGAAGGATTCGAACATCTCCGCCGGCCCCTCGGGATCGAGCACCTCGTTGTCCGCCAGCCACGCCTCGACCTCGCTCAGGTCCTTGTGCTCATACGGCACCAGCGTGCGTCCGTGCCCGCGCAGCCGTTCGATCGTCGCGATCAGCCCGTCCGCCGCCACGCCTGCCGCCACCGTCTCCACCTCGACCCCCAGATGCTCCGCGATCAAATCGTCGCGCAGCCGGGTGATCGTCGCCGGCTCCTGCATGATCGTCACGTCGCATTCGATGTCGAGCCGCAGCGAACGGTTGTTGAAGTTGGACGAACCGACGCGGATCGCGACATCGTCCACCACCAGCACCTTGGCATGGCAATAGATCGCTGCGCCCCCGGCGGTGACCGGATGATAGAGGCGAAAGCGGTCGCGATGGTCGCGCCGCTCGATCTCCGCCACCAGCCGCGAGCGCGCGGTGTCCATCGCCAGCGGCTCCAGCCAGCCTTGCGCCGTGGTCGGGTTGACGATCACGATCTCGGGCGGGTCGTCCTCCGTCACGCGCTTCGCGATCGCCTCGGCGATGCGCCGCGAGGCGAAATACTGGCTTTCGGCGTAGATGCACCGCTTCGCGCCCGCGATCAGCGCGAGGTACAATTCCTCGATCTCGCGGATCGCGGGCAGTCCGCCATGTTCGGGCTGCGAGCGCGACAGCGCGACGTCGACATCGGTGAAGTCCGGTGCGAGGCTGGCGGGCCAGCAGGCGCCGGCGCGCGGCGGGGGCGGCGCAACCGTATCGCCGCCCGCAATCTCCCACCGGGTGCGGCACAATTCGCCCAGCGCGACCGCCGCCGGCCCCTCCAGCGCGGTCGTCGCATCGTGCCACGGCTTGTACGGCGTGCCGGAGGGGGAGGTGCGCCGCGGGTCGTCGTCGCGATGCGCGCGCGTGTCCCAGCGCTCGTCGGTCATGTCGATCCCGCCGCAGAAGGCGAGGTCGTCGTCGATCACCACGATCTTCTGGTGGTGCGATGCCGCGACCGGGTGATGCCCGTCGAGCAACAGGTGGATGCGTTTCTGGAAGAAGCGCCATTTGAACAGCGTCCACAGCGTCTTGCCGCGGAACAGCGTCTTCAGCGCGCCCTTGTCCCAGCGCAGGATATAGACCTGCAACCCCGGCGTGCGCTTCACCAGCCAGCCGATGAACTCGCCCACGGTGGTCGGCGCCTCCGGGTGATCGTCGTCGAAGGCGAGCGTGATGCGCGCGTCGAAATCCCAGCCGACCAGCAGGATCTGGTGCCGTGCGTTCAGCATCGCCTCGCGCGCGCGGCGGAAATAGGCGTCGGCATCGACGATGACGCTGGCGCGCGTGGCGCGCGCGATCCGCCAGTAGCTGCTCTTCGGGAGCGTCACAGCAGGTCGCGCACCAGTTCGGGCGGGCGGGCGAGGCGGACGCCCTTGTCGGTTTCCACCAGCGGGCGTTCGATCGTGGCGGGATCGCGCGCCATCAGGTCCAGCGCCTCGTCGTCGCCGGCGACCGCGGGTGCATCCTTGCGCAACGCATCGCACGGGCGAAGACCGGCGCGGGCGTAGAGGCGCGCCAGCTCGTCGCGCGTCGGCGGGGTCTTGAGATACTCGACCACCGTCACCTCGGCGCCGCCCTCGCGCAACAAATCGAGTGCCTGCCGCGACTTGGAGCAGCGCGGGTTGTGCCAGATGGTCGCCTTCATGGGCGTGTGTCCTACAGCATGGACACCGCGGGTCCAGCCCTGGTGCAGGCTTGCACGGTGGTACTTGGGGTGCAAGCTCTCACTCATCGGCCTCCAAATGAAGCGGTGACGGCGGCTGACGGAAGTCGAAGCGTGTGCTTTGAGTGATCCGCCTCTCGATCGCCCGATGAATGACCTCCAAGTCGACCGTGGCTTCGTTCTGGAGGCCTAACGCCTTCGCTACCCCCTCGCTGTCAGTGCTCAATCGTGTTGCCAACGATAGCGAATGCGTGCCGTTCGCACTGCGGGTCAATTCGTAAGCATGAAAATGCATTGGATCCGAAACTCGGGCGGCGACCACGTGATCAAAGCAAAATTCACGCTTCATATAGGCAAGAAGGCGATCCTGAACGATCAGCACGAGATGTTTGTTGAGTGCCTCGAGTGTTTGTATCTTGTGATGAAGCTGAACCATGATGGTCTTGGTGGTCATCTTCCAGTTCATGCCGTAAGATTTCGTATTCGCAAGGTCGTCGGCTGATGCACCGGGAATGCCTTTTTCGGTGATGAAGCGCTGGCGCTCAGGCCAGACGGTGCCGGTGGTGTCGAGGGTCTGAAGCTCGATCGCGACGAAATCGCGGACCATGCCGTTACGGATCGACGTAAGAATGTAGTCGATGTTACCGCCCGGAACGCTGACCTCGGAAACGATATGAAGCTCGTTACCGGGTTCGTGTCCGGTAAGCAGGTGAAGGCAATCGATGAAGATTTGGCGACGTTCGAGCAGGCGAAGCGGGCATATCATGATCGGAGCCTTACCGAATTCGACGGTACAGGTACCGATCGCAATCTCCGGCTGACTCTTTCGCGTCTTGTAGCAGTGGCGTTCCGTAAAGGGACAATGCTGCCGGGCGACGATATCGGCCCAGTCTGGTTCCGGCATTGCGTCGGCGTCATGTCCAAAAAGGTCGACGATTCTGGTCATCAATTGACCGCAAGCGCGCTGGAAATCCGCTGTCGGGTCATGTCGGCATAGACAGGCGAGATGTCGATCCCGATGCCATGACGCCGGAGTTCGAGCGCCGTGACGAGAGTCGTGCCCGTGCCACAGAAGGGATCGAGCACCGTACCGCCCGGCGGGCAGGTCGCGAGGATGGGGATGCGGCAAAGGTCCATTGGATATGGCGCGAAATGTGAGCCTCGGCGCTGGCTGTCCTCTGGCACAATATCCCAGACATCGCTCGGCTTGCTACCGTTTGGATGATATTTGAGGAAGTAGAAGCCCTTGTTCCGCAGTTCCTTGGCGCGGCCGGATACCTTGACGCTATCTGAGTGTGTTGCCCGTTGCTGACCGCGGATGACCATCCTGAAGTCCGAGATACGCTGCTCTCGCACGTCGGTGAGAACACTGTTCAGCGCTGTGAGCGCCGCAACCTTTTCGGCTGGCGTGAGAGCGGTGGATAGTTCAATCTGACGCTTGTAGCGAATGCCGGTCACGCCGGTTGCGGAAACTACCGAACCGTTCACGATCGAAGACGGTCGCGGTTTGGATCGAATCGCATCGGCGTCGTAATGATACGAGCGCTGCTTCACGAAATGAAACAAGAATTCGTGGATGTTGCGTAGCTTGTCCTTGGACTGATCCGGCGCGCCTTTCACCTTATTCCAAATGACGTCGTTGCGTAGCAGCCAGCCACCTTCGTCGATGAGGGTCAAAGCGATCCGCCATGGTATGCCCAACAGCGACTTGTCCCGGTAGGTGTCGCCCAAATTCAACCAGAGTGATCCCCGCGGCGTCAGGACACGTCGCACTTCACCCAGAATGGCGGCCAGATTTCCGATGTATGCAGACAAGGTGGCCTCGCGACCAATACCCTCTGCATCATATTCGCGATGTCCCCAATAAGGTGGGGATGTCATGCACATGTCGACTGACTCGCTTGGCAGCGTGCGCAACACGGCAAGTGCGTCGCCCTCGAGTACTTCGGCGCAGGGAGACGATAAAGTCTCTTTCACATGTCGGGTCGGGAGATGCACCACCATGGGTGATGCCTATCCGCCCCCCGTCAATTTGTCTCCTGCAAAGGCGAGGATGAACGGATTTAGGACTGCGTCGTTGCGTGATGCGTCATCTTCGCGGAGGCGGGGATCCATATGCGCACGCCTGTCGATAGAGTCGCGACCTGAGGGCGTATGGATTCCCGCCGTCGCAGGAATGACGGAAGGTCGGGTAGTGGATGCCGGCCAGTTCACCCCTGTTTCGCCAACCACTCCTCCAGCCACTTGATCGTATATTGCCCCTCGCGGAACTCGGGATCGTCGAGCAGCGCCTGGTGGAGCGGGATGGTGGTCTTCATCCCCTCGATCACGAACTCTTCCAGCGCGCGCCGCAGCCGGCGCAGCGCGCCTTCGCGGGTGGTGCCATAGACGATCAGCTTGGCGATCATGCTGTCGTAATAAGGCGGCACCTTGTAGCCGGCATAGAGGCCGCTATCGACGCGGACGTGCATCCCGCCCGGCGCGTGATATTGCTTCACCAGCCCCGGCGAGGGCGCGAAGGTGCGCGGATCCTCGGCATTGATGCGGCATTCGATCGCATGGCCGCGGAAGATCACGTCCTCCTGCCGCAGCGTCAGCGAATGGCCCTCCGCCACGCGGATCTGCTCGCGCACCAGGTCGAGGCCGGTGATCGCCTCGGTCACGGGATGCTCGACCTGAAGCCGGGTGTTCATCTCGATGAAGTAGAACTCGCCGTCTTCCCACAGGAACTCGATCGTCCCCGCGCCGCGATAGCCCATGTCGGCCATCGCCTTGGCGACGATCCCGCCCATCCGCTCGCGCTCCTCGGCGGAGATGACGGGGGAGGGCGCCTCCTCCAGCACCTTCTGGTGGCGGCGCTGGAGCGAGCAGTCGCGCTCGCCCAGATGGATCGCCTGGCCGTTGCCGTCGCCGAAGATCTGGAACTCGATATGGCGCGGGTTGCCGAGGTATTTCTCCATATAGACGGTGGCATCGCCGAACGCCGCCTTCGCCTCGCTGCCCGCCTGCGCCATCAGCGTTTCGAGCTGGTCCTCGCTCGGCACCACCTTCATGCCGCGCCCGCCGCCGCCGCTGGCGGCCTTGATCAGCACGGGATAGCCGATCTCGGCGGCGAGCTTCTTCGCCTCCGCCACGTCGTCGATCGCGCCGTCGGAGCCGGGGACCAGCGGCAGCCCCAGCGCGCCCGCGGTGCGCTTGGCCTCCACCTTGTCGCCCATGATCCGGATATGCTCCGGCTTCGGCCCGACGAAGATCAGGTTGTGCAGCTCCACGATCTCCGCGAACTTCGCATTCTCGGACAGGAAGCCGTAGCCGGGGTGGATCGCATCCGCCCCGCTGATCTCCGCCGCGGAGATGATGTTGGGGATGTTGAGGTAGCTGTCGGTCGCCGACGGCGGGCCGATGCAGATCGCCTCATCGGCGAGGCGGACGTGCATCGCGTCCGCATCGGCGGTGGAATGCACTGCGACGGTCTTGATCCCCATTTCGCGGCAGGCGCGATGGATGCGCAGCGCGATCTCGCCGCGGTTGGCGATCAGCAGCTTCCGGATGGGGCCGGTGTTCGGGGCCATGTTATTCGACGACCACCAGCGGCTGGTCGAATTCGACCGGCTGGCCGTTCTCCACCAGCACCGCCTTCACCACGCCGGCACTGGGCGCGGTGATCGGGTTCATCACCTTCATCGCCTCGACGATCACCAGCGTGTCGCCCGCAGCGACCGTCTGGCCGATCGCGGCGAAGGGCTTCGCGCCCGGCTCGGCGGCGAGATAGACGGTGCCGACCATCGGCGAGCGCACCGCATTGGCGTTCGACGGCGCGGACGGGCCGGCGGTGTCGACCTGCGGCGGCGCCACCGGCGCGGCGGCGGCCGGCGCCGGTGCATAATGCGAGACGGGGGCGGCGGTCACCGCAGCGGCCTTGCGCGCCACGCGGATCTTGCGATCGCCGTCCTCGACCTCGATCTCGGTCAGCTGGGTGGCGTCCAGCAGCTGGGCGAGCTGGCGCACCAGCTCCACATCGACCTGCATCGCCCCGTTATTATCGTTCTTGTCGGTCATGCGACCCCATTTCCCTGATTAGGGCGCGCCTCCTGTCAGAAGCGCGCCGCTGCTTCAAGCGCGAGCATATAGGACAATGCGCCGAACCCGGCGATAGTGCCCTTCGCCGCCTGTCCCACGAAGGAGACGTGGCGGAAATCCTCGCGCCGGTGCGGATTGGACAGATGCACCTCGATGACGGGGGTGCGGATCGACTTGATCGCATCGTGGACCGCGATCGAGGTGTGGGTGAAGGCGCCCGCGTTCAGGATGACGGCGCGCGCGTCATGCGCCTGCGCCTCGTGCAGCCAGTCGACCAGATGGCCTTCGTGGTTGGACTGGCGCATGTCGATCGACAGCCCCAGTTCGCGGGCGCGATCCTCCAGCTGGCCGGCGATGTCGTCCAGCGTGTCATGGCCGTAGATCTCCGGCTCGCGCGTGCCGAGCAGGTTGAGGTTCGGGCCGTTCAGGACGTATACGGTATCTGGCACGGTGTCGGTCATCGCGGCGTCATCGCACCGGCGGGCGTTCGGTGCAACGTTGCCCCTGTCCACGGTGCGCCCTAGATGGCGCGCATGGCACATACCGACGGCACCATCACCATCACCGTGAACGGCGAGCACAAGCGCGTCTCCGCGGGCCTTTCCATCGCACAGCTGGCCGAGCAGCTGGGGCTGGTGCCCGAGAAGGTGGCGGTGGAACGCAACCTGGAGGTGGTGCCGCGCTCCACGCTGGCGCAGGTGATGGTGGAGGATGGCGACGAGCTGGAGATCGTCCATTTCGTCGGCGGTGGCGACCATGACGATACGTGGTCCGTCGCCGGACGGACGTTTCGTTCGCGACTGATCGTCGGCACCGGCAAGTACAGGGATTTCGCGCAGAATGCCGCCGCGGTCGAGGCATCGGGCGCGGAGATCGTCACCGTCGCGGTCCGCCGCGTGAACGTCAGCGATCCCAAGGCGCCGATGCTGACCGACTTCATCGATCCCAAGAAGATCACCTATCTGCCCAACACCGCGGGCTGCTTCACCGCGGACGAGGCGATCCGCACGCTGCGGCTGGCGCGGGAAGCGGGCGGCTGGGATCTGGTCAAGCTGGAGGTGCTGGGCGAGGCGCGCACGCTGTACCCCGACATGCGCGAGACGCTGAAGGCGACCGAGGTGCTGGTGCGCGAAGGCTTCAAGCCGATGGTCTATTGCGTCGACGATCCGATCGCGGCGAAGCATCTGGAGGAGGCCGGCGCGGTCGCGATCATGCCGCTGGGCGCGCCGATCGGCAGCGGACTGGGGATCCAGAACCGGGTGACGGTGCGGTTGATCGTCGAGGGCGCGGGCGTGCCGGTGCTGGTCGATGCGGGCGTCGGCTGCGCATCGGACGCGGCGGTGGCGATGGAGCTGGGCTGCGACGGCGTGCTGATGAACACCGCGATCGCGGAGGCGAAGGATCCGGTGCTAATGGCGGCGGCGATGAAAAGCGCGGTCGCGGCGGGGCGGATGAGCTATCGCGCGGGGCGGATGGGGCAGCGGCGCTACGCCGATCCGTCCAGTCCGCTCGCCGGGTTGATCTGAATAAGGAAAACGGGAACCTCCGCCCAATATCCACGTTCAGTCCGTACCGGGAACGCGGCCGTTATCCGGCCCACCGCAAAGGAGATTTCTTATGGGCGAGCTGGTCGACAAGATCAAGGGCAACGTCAACGAAATGGTCGGCAAGGCGAAGGAAGCGCTGGGCGATCACAATCACGACGAGAAGCTGAAGACCGAAGGTCAGGCACAGCAGGTGCAGGGCAAGGGCGAGCAGTTCAAGGGCAAGGTGAAGGGCGCGCTGGGCGACGATATCTGATCGTCGACACGTGATCCGAGACGAAGCCGCTCCGGGTGACCGGGGCGGCTTTTTCTTTTGATTTCTTTCCGTCACCCCGGACTTGATCCGGGGTTCCGCTTCTCTTCGAGCCTCTCACGGAAGCGGGACCCCGGCTCAAGGCCGGGGTGACGATTACTATTGCCACCGCGCCGGTGTCGCAAGAACGCGACTAGCGGCTACGGATCGCGGTCAGCGTCGTGGCGGCTGTGATCTGCTCCACGTCGGTCTTGCAATGCAGCAGCCGGACGCCGCCCTGCTCCATCGCGCGTTCCAGCGCGGGGGCGAATTGTGCAGTCGTCTCCACCGTCTCCGCCCAGCCGCCGAACGCGCGCGCCAGCGCGGCGAAGTCGGGGTTGGCGAGACGGGTGGCCGACGGGCGTCCCGGAAACTCGCGCTCTTGGTGCATGCGGATCGTGCCATAGGTGCCGTTGTCGACCAGGATCACCAGCAGGTCCGCGCCATGCTGGACCGCGGTCGCCAGTTCCTGTCCGTTCATCAGGAAATCGCCGTCGCCCGCCACCGCGACCACGCTGCGCCCCGGACGGCGCAGCGACGCGGCGACCGCGGCGGGGACGCCATAGCCCATCGCGCCCGCAGTCGGCGCCAGCTGCGTCCCCGGCCCGGCATAGCGCCAGTAGCGGTGCCACCAACCCGAGAAATTGCCCGCGCCGTTGCAGATGATCGTGTCCGCAGGCAGCCGCGCGCGCATCGCCGCGACACACGGGCCGAGGTCGAGCGTCACGCCCTCGCGCGGTCGCGCGGTGGTCCATTCGCGATAGGCGGCATTGGCTTCCACGATCGTCGGCGTGACCGGGCCGTCGATCGGCAGCAGCGCCTCCGCGAACTCCGCCATGCCGGCGCAGATCGCGAGATCGGTGGCATAGGTGCGGTTCAGCTCGGCGGGATCGGGGTGGACATGGACCAGCCGCTGGCCGGGATGATCGGGGGTGATGAGCGTATAACCGTCGGTGGTCGCCTCGCCCAGCCGCGCGCCGACGACCAGCAGCAGGTCGGCGCTGCGCACGCGCTCCAGCACCGCCGGGTTGGGGCCGTAGCCGAGGTTGCCGGCATAGGCGGGGCAATCGTTGGGCACCGCATCCTGACGACGGAAGGCGGCGACGATCGGCACGCCGGCATGCGCCGCCCATACCGCGAACGCGCCCGACGCGGCCTCGTCCCACCCCGCGCCGCCGATGATCGCGACCGGACGCTCCGCAGTGACCAGCAGGTCGCGCAGATGGTCGAGCGCATCGGCATCGACCGCCTGCGCCACCGGTTCGACGCGGGCGCGGTCGGTGGCGACCACCTCGTCGAGCAGCATGTCCTCCGGCAGCGCCAGCACCACCGGCCCGGGGCGGCCGTTCATCGCCACCGCATAGGCGCGCGCGACATATTCCGGGATGCGCCGCGCGTCGTCGATCCGCGCCGCCCATTTGGCGAGCGGCGCGAACATCGCCTGGAAATCCACCTCCTGAAACGCTTCGCGGTCGCGCGTGCCGCGGTCGACGTCGCCGATGAACAGGATCATCGGCTGCGAATCCTGCATCGCGACATGGACGCCGACCGAGGCGTTGGTCGCGCCCGGTCCGCGGGTGACGAAGGCGACGCCGGGGCGGTGCGTCAGCGTGCCGTCGGCGCACGCCATGAAGGCGACGCCGCCTTCCTGCCGGCAGGTCACCACGTCGATCGCCGGCGTGTCGTGCAGCGCGTCGAGGACGGCGAGGAAGCTCTCCCCCGGTACGGTGAAGATCCGGTCGCAGCCCTGCGCGACGAGGTTGTCGACCAGGATACGGCCGCCGGTGCGTGTGCTCTCCATGCCGGGGGGTGTAGCGGCGCGCGGCGGGCTTGCGAAGGCCTTGCGGTTGGTCGATCCTGATCGGCGACAAGAACGAAGGAGAGGATGATGGCGGAGTTCGAGCTGGTCGCCGATGGCCTGCGCTTTCCCGAAGGCCCGGTGGCGATGCCCGACGGCAGCATCGTGCTGGTGGAGATCGAGCCGGGCCGGATCACGCGCGTCCGGCCCGATGGCCGCAAGGAGACGGTGGCGGAGCCGGGCGGCGGCCCCAACGGGCTGGCGATGGGGCCGGACGGCAAGCTGTATTGCTGCAACAACGGCGGGTTCGACTGGAACGAGAACAACGGCATGCTCGCGCCGCACGGCATCGCCAGCGACTATTCGGGCGGCCGGATCGAGCGGATCGACCCGGAGACCGGCACGGTCGAGGTGCTGTACAAGAGCGGCGACCACGGCGTGACGCTGCGCGGGCCGAACGACATCGTGTTCGATGCGCATGGCGGCTTCTGGTTCACCGACCATGGCAAGGTGGATTATGCCGCACGCTGCCACGACGTGGTCGGCATCTTCTATGCCAAGGCCGACGGCAGCTTCATCGAAGAAGTGGTCTTCCCGTCGAACAATCCCAACGGCATCGGCCTGTCGCCCGACGGCAGTGCGCTCTACGCCGCGGAAACCTACACCTGCCGGCTGATGAAGTTCAACGTGACCGCGCCGGGCAAGGTCGCGCCGGACGCGGGGCCGGGCGGCCCGGGTATCCCGCTCTACCGCCCGGCGGGGTACAAGTTCTTCGATTCGCTGGGGATGGAGGAGAGCGGCAACGTCTGTGTCGCGACCATCGGAGAAAGCGGGATCAGCGTGATCTCGCCCACCGGCGAGCTGGTCGAGTTCGTGGCGACGCCCGACATCTTCACCACCAACATCTGCTTCGGCGGCGAGGACATGCGCGACGCGTACATCACGCTGTCGGGCACGGGAAAGCTGGTGAAGACGCGCTGGGCACGGCCGGGACTGAAGCTGCAATATTGATCGGCCTCTCCCAAGACCGTCATCCCCGCGGAGGCGGGGATCCATACGCGCAGGTCTTCGCAAAGGTCGCGCCGACAGCGTTTATGGATTCCCGCCTTCGCGGGAATGACGGTTAAGGGAGTGCGATTCTGTCGTCCAACCAAGGAACCTACATGCGCGATACCGTGATCTTCGACTTCGGCGGCGTCATCACCTCCTCTCCGTTCGAGGCGTTCAACCGGATGGAGCGCGAGCGCGGGCTGCCGCACGATCTGGTGCGGCGGATCAACGCTACCGACCCGGACACGAACGCCTGGGCGCGGTTCGAGCGTGCGGAGATCGACGCCGCCGGGTTCGACGCCTTGTTCGCGCAGGAGGCGCGCGTGCTGGGGCACGAGCTGCGCGGCGAGGACGTGCTGGCGCTGTTGTCGGGCGATATCCGGCCGCGGATGGTGCATGCGCTCGACTGGTTGAAGGCCAATGGCTACCGCCTGGGCTGCATCACCAACAACGTGCCCGCGGGCGAGGGGGCGGGCATGTCGCGCACCGCGGAGAAGGCGGCATTGGTCGGCCAGGTGCTGGCGAAGTTCGACCATGTCATCGAATCGAGCAAGGTCGGTATCCGCAAGCCCGATCCGCGCATCTATCGCATGATGTGCGAGACGCTGGATCGTGCGGCGGAGCGGTGCGTGTATCTCGACGACCTCGGCATCAACTGCAAGCCGGCGGCGGAGCTGGGGATGATCGCGATCAAGGTGACCGGCGAGGGGCCTGCGCTGGATGCCTTGTGCGAGGCGCTGGAGATCGACGCCGGGCATTTTTGATCCCTCGTCTCGTACCTACCTCGTCCGTTCGCCCTGAGGAGAGGCTGAGCTTGTCGAAGCCTCGTCTCGAAGGGCATGTGCTTCGAGACGGCATTTCGACAAGCTCAATGCCTCCTCAGCACGAACGGAGAGGGGCTAAAACCTCTCCGCCCTCGCTTGCCCACCTCCCGCACCCCGGCTAGTCCACCGCCATCATCGAAAGAGGGTCACGCGCATGAAGAAGCTCTATTCCGACGCGGCCGCCGCGCTGGACGGGCTGCTGTTCGACGGGATGACGATCTGCGCCGGCGGGTTCGGGCTGTGCGGCATTCCGGAGCGGCTGATCGACGCGATCCAGGCGGCCGGGACGAAGGAGCTGACGATCGCCAGCAACAATGCCGGCGTGGACGGCGAGGGGCTGGGCAAGCTGTTGCGCACCCGGCAGGTCAGGAAGATGATCTCCAGCTATGTCGGCGAGAACAAGGAGTTCGAGCGGCAGTATCTTTCCGGCGAGCTGGAGGTGGAATTCTGCCCGCAGGGGACGCTCGCCGAGCGCTGCCGGGCGGGCGGCGCGGGGATCCCCGGCTTCTATACGAAGACCGGCGTCGGTACGTTGGTGGCCGAGGGCAAGGAGGTGAAGACCTTCGACGGCCCAAATGGCCCGGAGGACTATATCCTCGAACACGGTATTCGCGCCGACGTGTCGATCATCAAGGGATGGAAGGCGGACGAGAGCGGCAACCTGATCTTCCGCAAGACCGCGCGCAACTTCAACCAGCCGATGGCGACCGCGGGCAAGGTGTGCGTCGCGGAGGTGGAGGAAGTGGTGCCGGTCGGCACGCTGGACCCCGACCACATCCATCTGCCCGGCATCTATGTGAAGCGCATGATCGTCGGCGCGCCCTATGACAAGAAGATCGAGTTCCGCATGACGCGCCCGCGGGTGGCGGCGTGACCACTCCCCTCCCTGTCAGGGAGGGGCGGGGGGTGGGTGGAGGCCGGGCGACACCGCGCCGCGCTGCCCAGCTGGTCCGTACCACCCGGCCTCTACCCACCCCCAACCCCTCCCTGAGAGGGAGGGGGGCTTTGGGGGCGCTCCTGTTGCTGGCGGGGTGCGCGACGAATGCGTCACCGCCGGTACAGCCCGCGCCGCCCGCGCCCGCCAGCGACGTCGTCCCCCCCGGCATGGCCTATCTCTACGGCTCCGCCGAAGCCGCGGCGTTGAGCGAGCAGACGTATAACGGGCTGACCGCCTACGTCCGCGCCACGCTGGACAAGGCGCGCGACGCACGCGGGCGGCTGCCGCATCAGCGTGGCGAGGGAACGTTGCCGCGCTGGCCGCGATCGGTGGTGTTGGCGCCCGGCGCGACCGCGGCGGTGGCGGACACGCTGCCGTGCGGCACCCTGCCGCCGGCGGTGGTGCTCGACATGGACGAGACCGCGGTCCTGAACCTCGGCTATGAATATAACGACGCCCGCACCGGCGCGCCCTATGACGGCAAGCGGTGGGAGCGGTGGGAGACGGGGGGCGCGGACAAGGTGGTCGCGGTCCCCGGCGCGGTAGCGGCGTTCCGCACGCTGCGGGCCATGGGGGTGACGATGGTCGTCAACACCAACCGCTCCGCCGCGTATGCGGAGGATAGCGCGCGCGCGCTCGCCGATGCCGGACTGGGCGCGTTCCGCCACGGCGAGACGTTGTTCCTGAAGGGTGATGCGGACGGCAAGTCGGGCAAGGACGGCCGGCGGCAGGCGATCGCGGCGCGCTATTGCGTGCTGGCGCTGGTCGGCGACCAGCTGGGCGATTTCGCCGACCTGTTCAATCCGCCCGGCCCGGCCCCGGCGCTGGGGCGGCGGATGCTGCCCAGCGTCGCGGCGCTACGCGGCAAATGGGGCGCGGGATGGTTCGTGCTGCCCAACCCCGTCTATGGCACCGGGCTGGGCACCGGATGGGACGATACCTTTCCGCAGGACAAGCGCTGGCGCGACGACGCCCCGGCCGAAGGAGCGAAGTGAATGAGCTGGGATCGCAACGGGATGGCGGCGCGCGCGGCGAAGGAGCTGCGCGACGGCTATTACGTCAACCTGGGCATTGGCATCCCGACGCTGGTGGCGAACAACATCCCCGACGGCATGACGGTGACGCTCCAGTCGGAGAACGGCATGCTGGGCATCGGCCCGTTCCCCTATGAGGACGAGGTCGATCCGGACCTGATCAACGCCGGGAAACAGACGATCAGCGAGCTGCCGCAGAGCGCCTATTTCGGCAGCGAGCAGAGCTTCGCGATGATCCGCGGCGGGCATATCGACCTGACCGTGCTGGGCGCGATGGAGGTGGCGGAGAATGGCGACATCGCCAACTGGATGATCCCCGGCAAGATGATCAAGGGGATGGGCGGCGCGATGGACCTGGTCGCGGGCGTCAGGAAGATCATCGTCGTGATGGAGCATGTCGCGAAGGACGGCACGCCGAAGTTCATCCCCGCCTGCACGCTGCCGCTGACCGGCAAGAACGTGGTCGACATGATCGTCACCGACCTGGCGGTGTTCCAGCGGCCGGATCACCGGTCGCCGTTCCGGCTGGTCGAGCTGGCGCCCGGCGTCACCGCGGACGAGGTGAAGGCGAAGACGACCGCACGTTACGAGTCATGAGCTATACGCTGGTCACCGCCAACCGGAACTATTCCAGCTGGTCGCTGCGCCCGTGGCTGCTGATGCGTGCGCTGGGCATCCCGTTCGAGGATCGCGTCGAGCCGTTCGCGACGCTCGACAATCATGCCGCGTTTCGCGCCTTTTCGCCGACCGGGCAGGTGCCGGTGCTGCTGGATGGCGAGCGGACGATCTGGGATTCGCTGGGGATCGCGCTGTATCTCGCCGAGCGTCACGACGGCGTGTGGCCGGCGGACGAGGCGGCGCGCGCCTGGGCGATGTGCGCGGTGGCGGAGATGCACGGCGGGTTCGGCGCGCTGCGGCGCGAGCGGACGATGACGGTCGGGCAACGGGTGACCGCGACGCGCGGGTCGGAGGCGCTGGCGCGCGACGTGGCACGGCTGGCCGAATTGTGGGCCGATGGGCTGGCACGGTTCGGTGGCCCGTGGTTGGCAGGCGAGGCGTTCGGCGCGGTCGACGCCTTCTATGCGCCGGTGGCGTTCCGGGTGCGGACCTGGGGGATCGACGTCGGCGCGGCCGGCGCGCGCTGGGTGGAGACGGTGCTGGTGCATCCGGCGATGCAGGAATGGGAACGCGCCGCGCTGGCGGAGACGTTCCGCGAGGACGGGCATGAGGCGGAGGTCACGGCCTATGGCACGGTGACGCGCGACGATCGGGCGGTGAGTTCCGCTGACGAACACGGGGCTACGTCGTCACCCCGGGCTTGACCCGGGGTCCAGCTTACCGCGTACCTTGCCGCTTCAGCACTTGCGGTGCCATGGATGCCGGATCAAGTCCGGCATGACGGACGCGCGAACGTCATGGGCGATCTGCCGTCTCCGGCATCGCCACCACATACAGCGCCAGCCCCGCGCCCGCGATCACCGCCAGCGTCAGGAAGGCGAGATCGTACCCGCCGGTCACGATCAGCCATCCCGCCAATGACGCGCTGAGCGCGCCGCCCAGCCCCTGCACCGTCGCCACCGCGCCCTGCGCCACGTTGAACCGCCCGCTGCCGCGCGTCAGCGACGCGACCACGACCGGGAAGAGCGCGCCGAAGATCCCCGCGCCGACGCCGTCGAGCAGCTGGACCACCAGCAGCCACGGCGCGGCATCCGACAGCGTGTAGAGAAGCCCACGCGCCGCCAGCACCGCGAAGGCAGCGAGGAAGATCGGCTTGTGTCCCCAGCGGTCGGCGTGGCCCCCGACCAGGATCGCGACCGGCACCATCACCAGCTGCGCGCCGACGATACAGGCGGACATCAGCGAGGTCGCCGCGCCGCCGCCGACGCGGTGCGCGAGCAATTGCCCGACCGAGGGCAGCATCGCGGCATTGGCGAGGTGGAAGGTGAAGGCCGCCGCGGCGAAGATCGACAGCCCGCGGGTGTGGCGCAGGACGTGCCACATCGATTGCGGCGCGGCGTCGCAATCGGGATCCTCGTCCTCGGCGCACAGCCCGCGCGCGACGTCATGGTCGATCCGGTCGCCGGGGATCGCCAGCGTCGCGGCGATCGAGGCGGCGGCGAGCAGCGCCATCAGCCAGAACACCACCTGCGGCCCCAGCTTCCACGCCAGCAGCCCCGCCAGCCCTGCGGAGACGGCATTGCCGGCATGGTTGAACGCCTCGTTGCGCCCCACGCGCGCGGTGAACGCGCGCGCGCCGACGATGCCCAGCGTGATGCCGGTGATCGCGGGCGCGAAGGCCGCACCCGCGATCGCGGCCAGCGCCTGGGTCGCGGCGACCGCGGTGAAGCCGGAGACGAACGGCAGCGCCAGCGACGCGACCGTCACCAGCAGCGCGGCGACCACCAGCAGTGCGCGCTTGGCCCGCAACCGGTCGACCAGCGCGCCCGCCGGCGCGGTGGCGGCGAGCCCCGCGAGGCCGGCGATCGTCATCACCAATCCCGTCGTCGCCTCGTTCCAGCCCTGCGTCGGGCCGCGCACGGAGACGAGATAGATGGCGAGATACGGCCCCAGCCCGTCGCGCACGTCGGCAAGGAAGAAGTTGAGCCAGTCCAGCGCGCGCCCGGCGCCGCCCATCGGTGGGGCCGGGGTGGGCCGCGGGCGCAACGGCGGGGCGGGGGCGAGCGTGGCCATGGCGATCCTCCGGTCGACGCGAACGCGGCGTCGGCGGCGTTAACGTCGATCAGCAACATTGGTGCCCCAACGCGCGCTTTCGATCAGCCGGATCGCGCCGGCACGCACGAATAATGCGTTTTTTCGGGTTCGCGGCGGCGCTCAAGTGGGTTAACGCGGGCCATCATGTCGACGGCACCGCGCACATTGTACGAGAAGGTCTGGGACGCCCATGTCGTGGAGCGTCGCGACGATGGTTCCTGCCTGATCTATATCGACCGCCATCTGGTCCATGAGGTCACCAGCCCGCAGGCGTTCGAGGGGCTTCGTGCCGCCGGCCGCCGCGTGCGCCGTCCCGACCTGACGCTGGCGGTACCCGACCACAATTTGCCGACCACCGCGCGCGTCGATGCGGCGGGGCGCGAGCTGCCGATCGCGGACCGCGAGAGCGCGGAGCAGCTGGGCGCGCTGCGCACCAATGTCGCGGAGTTCGGCGTCCCCTATATCGACGCGCTGTCGGCGCGGCAGGGGATCGTCCATGTCGTGGGGCCGGAGCAGGGCTTCACGCTGCCGGGGACGACGATGGTCTGCGGCGACAGCCACACCAGCGCGCACGGCGCGCTGGGCGCGCTGGCGTTCGGGATCGGCACCAGCGAGGTGGAGCATGTGCTCGCCACGCAGACGCTGATCCTGTCGCCGTCGAAGACGATGGAGGTCCGCGTCGATGGCACGTTGGGCTATGGCGTCAGCGCCAAGGACGTGGTGCTGGCGATCATCGGCAGGATCGGCGCGGCGGGCGGCACCGGCCATGTCATCGAGTTCACCGGCGAGGTGATCCGCAACCTGTCGGTCGAGGGGCGGCTGACGGTCGCCAACATGTCGATCGAGGCCGGCGCGCGTGCCGGCATGATCGCGCCCGACGAGACGACCTTCGCCTATCTCAAGGGCCGTCCGATGGCGCCGACGGGCGCGGACTGGGACAAGGCGGTTGCGTGGTGGCGGACGCTGCCGAGCGATGCGGGCGCGCGCTACGACAGGACGGTGGTGCTCGACGCGGCGGATATCGCCCCGGCGCTGACCTGGGGCACCAGCCCGGAGGATGTCGTCGCGATCACCGGCGTGGTGCCGGAGCCGGACAGCTTCGCCGATCCGTCGAAGCGAGAGGCGGCGCGCAAGTCGCTCGACTATATGGGGCTGACGCCGGGCACGCGGATGCAGGACGTGCCGGTCCAGCACGTCTTCATCGGCAGCTGCACCAACAGCCGGATCGAGGATCTGCGCGCTGCCGCCGCCGTGGCGGGGGGGCGGCATGTCGCCGACGGCGTGCGCGCGATGGTCGTTCCCGGCTCCGGTCTGGTGAAGCGGCAGGCGGAGGCCGAGGGGCTGGACCGCATCTTCGTGCAGGCCGGGTTTGAATGGCGCGAGCCGGGATGCTCGATGTGTCTGGCGATGAACCCGGACAAGGTGCCCGCGGGCGAGCGTTGCGCTTCGACCAGCAACAGGAATTTTGTCGGGCGACAGGGGCCTGGTGCGCGCACTCATCTGTTGTCGCCGGCCATGGCGGCGGCGGCGGCGGTCACGGGGCGGCTGGCCGACGTGCGCGATCTGATGGGTTGAAGAGGGGACGGACGATGAAGAAGGTTCTGGTGTTCCTGATCGCGGGATCGGTGCTGAGCGGGGTCGCGGCCTATGCCGCGATCGCGCGCCCCACACTGCCCGCCAGCCGCCCGGCGCGCTGACGCGATGGAGCCGGTTCGCGAGGTATCGGGCACCGCCTATCCCTGGGGTGCCAAGAATATCGATACCGACGTCATCATTCCCGCGCACTGGCTGAAGACGATCAAGCGATCGGGGCTGGGCAAGGGCGCGTTCGAGACGGTGCGCGCGCAGCCGGGCAACATCTTCGACGATCCGCGCTACGCCGGTGCGCCGATCCTGATCGCGGGCGACAATTTCGGCTGCGGCTCCAGCCGCGAACATGCCGCCTGGGCGCTGGCCGACATGGGCGTGAAGGCGGTGATCGCGCCCAGCTTCTCCGACATCTTCTCGGGCAATGCGTTCAAGAACGGCATCGTCCCCGTCGTCCTGCCGCAGGAGCAGGTCGATCGCCTGCTGGAAGCCGCGCAGGACCAGCCCGTCACCGTCGACCTGGAGACGATGACGGTGACCACCCCGTTCCAGGACCGCTTCGCCTTCGAACTCGACCCGTTCCGCCGGCGCTGCCTGATGGAGGGGCTGGACGAAGTCGGCCTGACGCTGGCAAAGGATACCGCGATTTCGAAATTCGAGGAGCGGCTCGATAGCGAGCGGCCCTGGATCAAGGGAGAGAGCGGATATGAAGGGCTTGCTGTCGAGGGCGCCGGGCGGACCTGAAACTCTGGAGATCGGCGACCTGCCCGATCCGGTGGCAGGCGCGGGCGAGGTGCTGGTCGCGGTCAAGGCGTGCGCGATCAACTATCCCGACGTGCTGATGATCGAGGACAAGTACCAGTTCAAGCCGCCGCGCCCGTTCGCGCCGGGCGGCGAATTCTCCGGCGTGGTCGACAGCGTGGGCGAGGGCGTCACCCGCTTCAAGGTCGGCGACCGCGTGATGGGCAACAGCGGCAACGGCGCGCTGGTCGAGAAGCTGGTCGCGAAGGCCGACAACATCTACCCGATCCCCGACGCGCGCTCGTTCGAGGAAGGCGCGTCGATGCTGCTTACCTATGGCACGACGATCCATGCGCTGGTCGATCGCGGGCACATCAAGGAAGGCGACAGCCTGCTGGTGCTGGGCGCCGCGGGCGGCGTCGGCCTGGCCGCGGTCGAGCTGGGCAAGGCGTTCGGTGCGCGCGTGGTCGGTGCGGTGTCGAGCGATGAGAAGGCGCAGGCGGTGCGCGACGCGGGCGCCGACGACGTCATCATCTATGGCCGCGCACCGTTTTCGAAGGACGAGAGCAAGGCGCTGGCCGACCAGTTCAAGGAAAAGGGCGGCAAGGCCGGGTTCCAGCTGGTCTATGACGCGGTCGGCGGCGATTATGCCGAGCCGGCGCTGCGCTCGATCGGGTGGGAAGGGCGCTATCTGGTGGTCGGCTTCCCCGCCGGCATCCCCAAGCTGCCGCTGAACCTGACGCTGCTGAAGAGCTGCGACGTGTGCGGCGTGTTCTGGGGCGCCTATGCCGCGCGCGAGCCGGAGAAGAACCGCGCCAACATCCAGCAGCTGTTCGACCTGTGGCAGGCAGGCAAGATCGCCCCGCGCGTGACCGAGGTGTTCGCGTTCGAGAAGGGCGGCGACGCGATCGCCAAGATGGCGGCACGCGGCGCGATCGGGAAGCTGGTGGTGCGGGTCGCGGAATAGCCTTCCTCGTCACCCCGGCCTTGAGCCGGGGTCCCGCTTCTCGACGACCGAGGGCGAAGAAGCGGGACCCCGGGTCGAGCCCGGGGTGACGGGTTGTTGCTTGGCGGACGGAGTGGCTCTAAGCCCGGGGCCAACAGGACAACGGGAGCCACCATGACCACGTTCGAGGACCGGGAACGCGCCTTCGAAGCCAAGTTCGCGCGCGACGAGGAGGTCGCGTTCCGCATCACCGCGCGCCGTAACCGGCTGACCGCGCAATGGGCGGCGGAGCTGATGGGGCTGACACCGGCGGAAACCGACGCCTATGCCAAGGCGGTGGTGCAGGCGGACTTCGAGGAGGCCGGCGACGAGGATGTGGTGCGCAAGCTGTTCGGCGACCTGACCGCCGCGGGGCTGGACGTGGACGAGGCGCAGGTGCGCCAGGCGCTCGACGAGAAGACCGTCGAGGCGCGCCGCCAACTGATGCAGTCGGAGTAGCGGCGATGCCGATGGCGGGCGACGAGATCGTGGCGCTCATCAAGGCCGGCATCCCGGATGCCGAGGTCGAGATGACCGATCTGGCGGGCGACAACGATCATTGGGCGGCACGCGTCACCGCCGCTTCCTTTGCGGGGATGCCGCGCGTGAAGCAGCATCAGGCGGTCTATGCCGCGCTGGGGGGGCGGATGGGGGGCGTGCTCCACGCCTTGCAGTTGACCACCGCCGTCCCGAAATAACGGCGCATGATTTCCGAGGACAAGACGATGACCGACGATAGCCTGGACGGGGCCCACGCCCGCATCGATGCGGTGGTGAAGAACAACAATGTGGTGCTGTTCATGAAGGGCACGCCGCTGTTCCCGCAATGCGGCTTCTCCAGCCGCGCGGTCGCGATCCTGGAGCGGCTGGGCGCCGAGTTCGAGAGCGTCGACGTGCTACAGGATCAGGGCGTGCGACAGGGGATCAAGGCCTATTCCGACTGGCCGACGATCCCGCAGCTGTACGTCAACGGCGAGTTCGTCGGCGGTTCAGACATCATGATGGAGATGTACGAATCCGGCGAGCTGGCGGAGCTGTTCGCGACCGCGAAGTAATCGCTTTCGCAGGGTTTTTGACGGCGGCGCGTCCGACAGGGCGCGCCGTTTTTGTTGTGTGTCGTCACCCCGGACTTGATCCGGGGTCCCGCTTCTTCAGCGACGTGGGCGGAGAAAGCGGGACCCCGGATCAAGTCCGGGGTGACGGAAAATTTGGGAAAAGCACCGGGTGCGGGCGGGGGTCGCGAGATCGAAGAGCGACACCCCGCCCGGCTGAAGCGTGTCCACGCTCGGTGCCCCCATCATGTAGCAGGGCGCGTGCCAGACGCGGCGAACCGCGCACCGCCGGGGATCGCGATGGTTAACCCCGCCCGGCGCCGCCGACAGGTTGTAAGGAAGACCGACACCCCGTTGAAAACGGCCATTGACTACGGACGTAATCGATACGATTACAGGCGTAGTTGATGGAGGGTCGAGTCGTGGCGGAACGGATCAGCGATGCCGAACATGCGGTGATGGAGGTCCTGTGGGACGACAGCCCGCTGACCGCACAGGACGTGGCGGAGCGCGTCGATCCCGCGCGCGGCTGGAGTGCCGCGACCGTCAAGACGCTGCTCGGGCGGCTGCTCGCCAAGCAGGCGGTGGCGCATGACGTCGACGGGCGACGCTACCTCTATCGTCCCGCGGTCGCGCGCGAGGATTATGTCGCGGGCGAATCGCGGCGGCTGATCGACCGGCTGTTCGGCGGCAAGCTGACCCCGCTGGTCGCGCATCTGGCCGAACGCGACGCACTGACCGATCAGGACATTTCCGAGATCGAGGCGCTGTTGAAGGCGCTGAAACAATGAGCGCGCTGCTGGTGGAGGCGATCCTTGCCTCGGCATTGCTGATGGCGGCGGTGCTGGTGGTGCGGGTGCCGGTGCGGCGCGCGTTCGGGGCGCAGGTCGCCTATGCCTTATGGGCGATCCCGGTGGCGCGGATGGCGCTGCCCCCGCTGCCCGCCGGATGGCGCGGCGAGGCGCTGCCGGTGCTGCCCGTGCCGGAGCCGCTGACGATCTCGCTGGGGGTGCCGGTGGTGACGCTGCCCCCGGTCGCGGAGGCGGGGGCGCCGATCGGCTGGGCGGAGGCGGCGCTGCTGCTGTGGGGCGCGGGCGCGTTCGCGCTGCTGGCGTGGCAGATCGTGGGCTATTGGCGGTTCCGCTGGCGCGTGCTGCACCATGGCGTGGCGGTGGACCGCGTGAAGTCGGTCACGATCGTGCAGAGCGCGGCGGCGAGCGGGCCGCTGGCGTTCGGGGTGCTGGATCGCGTCGTCGCCTTTCCGCGCGATTTCGCGGCGCGCTTCGATGCGGACGAGCGCGCGCTGACGCTGGAACACGAACTGGGGCATCATGCGCGCGGCGACCTGATCGCCAATTGGGTCGCGCTGGCGATGCTGGCGCTGCACTGGTTCAACCCGCTCGCCTGGATCGCCTTTCGCGCGTTCCGTGCCGATCAGGAACTGGCCAATGACGCGCACGTACTGGCGCGCTGCGGGGCGGAGGCGCGCCATGCCTATGGCTGCGCGATCGTGAAGGCGGCGCATGGCCGCGCGGTGTCGCCGGCATGCCACCTGAACACCGTCGAGGATCTGAAGGGGAGATTGAGGATGCTGGGCAACAAGGGGGCGTCGCGTCGTCGCGTGGCGGCCGGAGGCGGCGCGATCGCGGTGCTGGCGCTGACCGCGCTGGGGGCGACCGCGTCGGGCACGCAGGCCGCGGAGCGGGTGCGCACCACCGTGGAGGAGACGACGGGGGTCGATATCGCCGCACTGAAGCCGGTCGCGGCGCTGCGCACGATCGCGGCGCCGGCGGTGCCCGCCGCGCCTGCGCTGCCGCAGCCGCCCCAGGCGCCGGCCGCGCCGCCGGTCGCGTCCGGGGGCAAGCACCACCGGATCACGGTGGTGAAGGACGGTATGACGCACACCTATGAAGGCGCGGCGGCGGAGCGCTATCTCGCCGCGCATCCGCTGCCGGTGCCGCCCGCCCCGCCGCTGCCGCCGGAGGGTGCCGCACCGCCGGCGCCGCCCGCCCCGCCGGCACCGCCGGCATGGGACAGCGCGGCGTTCGCCCGCGACATGGAACGCCACGCCCGCGAGATCGAGCGCCAGACGCGCGATGTGGAGCGCCAGACGCGCGACGTGGAGCGTGAGGCTCGCGACGCCGAGCGTCAGGCCCGCGAGGTGCGGACGATGGTCGCGCGGACGCCGACGGTGGTGCAGCGCCCCTGCGGCGACGGCGAGGGCCGCAGCCTGCGCCAGACCGTCATCAACACCCAGCAGGGCGAGCGCCGCGTCACGATCGTGTGCACCAACCGGATCGAGGCGATGGCGAAGGATGCCGCGGCCAGGGCGATGGACGCGCAGCAGGTGTCGTTGGCCTCGCTCCGTCGTGCGCGGGAAAGCGTGCTGGTCAGCCGTGGTTTCACCGATGACCAGCGTCGCCGGGCGCTGAACGGGATCGATCGCTCGATCGACGAGATGAAGGCGCGGTCGTCGCAGGACGACTGAGCCTTCCGCCGGCCGTGCATGACCCCCGGGGCAACCCGGTGCACGGCCGGCGTCAAGACGGGTCCGCCAGGACGGAGGGCAACCTGACCCTTGCGCCCCATGGGGCGCTTCGCCATGTCGGGATGGATGGCAGAGGACATTCCCACCGGCGTGCCAATGACGCTGGAGCCGCTGGTGACGCGGGTGCTCGCGCCCAATGCGTCGCCTTATACCTATACCGGCACCCAGACGCATGTCGTCGGCGAGCGCGACGTGGCGATCATCGATCCCGGCCCGGCCGATGCCGCGCATCACGACACGCTGCTGCGCGTGGTCGCGGGGCGGCCGGTGGTGGCGATCGTCATCACCCATCATCATCGCGACCATTCGCCCGGTGCAATCCGGCTGCGCGCGGAGACGGGCGCGCCGATCGTCGGCGCGGCGCCCTTCGCGCTGATGGACGAAGGGCCGCGCGCCGACGATGCGTTCGATCCGGATTACGCCCCCGATCGCGTCCTGGCGGAGGGCGACAGCCTCGGCGGCGCGGGCTGGACGTTGCAGGCGATCACGACGCCGGGGCATACGAAGAACCATCTCGCCTTTGCATTGCCGGAGACGCGCGCGCTGTTCTCCGGCGATCATGTCATGGGCTGGTCGACCAGCGTCGTCTCGCCGCCCGATGGCGACATGACCGACTACATGGCCAGTCTGGAGAAGCTGATGGGGCGCGAGGATCGCGTCTTCTATCCGGGCCACGGTCTGGAGATCGACCGGCCGGAGCGGCTGGTGCGCGGGATGTTGGGGCATCGCCGCCAACGCGAGGGGCAGATCCTGCGGCTGCTGGCCGAGGCGCCGCGCGCGATCCCGGCGATGGTGAGCAAGATGTACGTCGGGCTGGACCCGCGGCTGTTCGGCGCGGCGGAACGGTCGGTGCTGGCGCATCTGATCGATCTGGAGCGGCGCGAGTTGGTGGCCGCGGCGGGCGACGACTGGCGGGTGATCGCTTGACCGGCGTCGGCCGCACCGCGCTCGCGGTGGCGCTGGCGGTGGTGATCGTGATCGCCGCGCTGATCGGCTATCGCCGCTATACGCAGGACTATACCGTCGCGACCGACGACAATGGGCTGGCGGTCGCGCGCGTCGTCGCGGGTCGGCTGTACGGCAGCAGCGACCTGCGCGTCAGCCGCCTGTCGGGAACGGTGCAGGCGACCGCGGGGAGCAGCCGCTGGTGGGGCTGGCTGAAGGCGTCGCGCGTGGTGAAGGCGCCCTATGAGGTCGATTATTTCGTCGACCTGCGCCCGCTGGATCCCGGCGACTTCCGCTACGATGCGAAGGCGCGCATGCTGCTGGTCGAGGTGCCCGACGTGACGGTGGGCCACCCGAACGTCGACGAGGCGAATGTGACGGTCGACCAGACCTCCGGGCTGTTCGTGGGGCGCGACGCGATGGCGCAGATGCAGAAGCGCGTGTCGCAGACCGCGACGCAGGTGGTCGCCGCCAAGGCGCGCGAGCCGCAGAATATCGCCAAGGCGCGCGAGAATGGTCGCACCGCGCTGGAGCGGCTGTTCGCGGGGACGCTGTCGGCCGCGGGACTGCCGGTGACGGTCAAGGTGCGCTTCGCGGGCGAGCCGCGGCGCGGCGACGACACGCAATGGGACCTGACGCGCTCGTTACAGGAAGTGCTGGGGCAGGACGCGATGGGGAATGCGCGGTAGGACGTATCGACATTCACTTCCGTTCGCCCTGAGGAGCCGTTGAGCTTGTCGAAACGGCGTCTCGAAGGGCATGTGCTTCGAGACGAGGCTTCGACAGGCTCAGCCTCTCCTCAGCACGAACGGCTTCTTGGATGAATATCGATCAGCCCCAAGCGCGGCTTGATCCCGCCGCCGATGCGGGCCATCTGACGGACATGGAACAGCCGACCAGCCTCAAGGGCCTCGACCTGCGTGCCGAGATCGATCGCCTGCGCAAGGAGCGCAACGCGGTGATTCTGGCGCATTATTATCAGAAGCCAGAGATCCAGGACCTGGCCGATTTCGTCGGCGACAGTCTGGACCTCAGCCGCAAGGCGCAGGCGACCGACGCGGACGTGATCGCTTTCTGCGGCGTGCGCTTCATGGCGGAGACGGCGAAGATCCTGTCGCCCGAGAAGACGGTGATCCTGCCCGACATGGATGCCGGCTGCTCACTGGAGGACAGCTGCCCGCCGGAGCAGTTCGCGGCGTTCCGCGCGCAGCATCCCGATGCGATCGCGCTGACCTACATCAACTGCTCCGCCGCGGTGAAGGGGCTGTCGGACGTCATCGTCACCTCCTCCTCCGCGGAGAAGATCCTGAGCCAGATCCCGGCCGACCAGAAGATCATCTTCGGTCCCGACCGCAATCTGGGCGGCTATCTGGCGCGCAAGACCGGGCGCGACCTGATCCTGTGGCCCGGCGTGTGCATCGTCCACGAGGCGTTCAGCGAGACCGAACTGCTGAAGCTGAAGGCGCAGCATCCCGGCGCGCCGGTGGCGGCGCATCCGGAATGCCCGGCGGTGATCCTGGATCATGCCGATTACGTCGGATCGACGCGCGGCATCCTGGAATTCGCGATGGCGATGCCGGGTGACACGCTGATCGTCGCGACCGAGCCGCACATCATCCACCAGATGGAAAAGGCGCTGCCGGGCAAGACGTTCATCGGCGCGCCGGGCGCGGATGGGAACTGCAACTGCAACATCTGCCCGTATATGGCGCTCAACACGATGGAGAAATTGTACGTCGCGCTGCGCGACCTGACGCCGCGGATCGAGATCGAGGAAGACCTCCGCCTGCGCGCGAAGAAGAGCCTCGACGCGATGCTGGCGATGGCCGGCGGCAGTGTGGGGCAGGGCGATCTCGGGCCGGCAAAGGTGACGGGAGACTGACAGGCCTTTTCCACCCGGCTTCGCCGACGGGCTTCCCGCCCTCTCTCGCGGGGAGAGAGAGGGAGGTGCGAAGCGCCGGAAGGTGAGGATGACCGCGGCCTATTTCGCCAGCCGGTCCGCCGTCGTCGGATCATAGCCGAACAGCACGTCCGGGTCGGGCGCGGGGATGTCGGCGGCGATCTTTTCCGGGGCGAGCGCGTGGAGCAGGTGGCGGATGACGGCGCGGCGGGCGCGCTTCTTGTGGTCGGCCAAGACGCAGGTCCAGGGCGCCACGGGGGTGGAGGTGCGCGCCAGCATCGTGTCGCGCGCGGCGGAATAGCCCTTCCATTTGTCCTGCGCGACGAGGTCTAGGTCGGATACCTTGAGCGCCTTCAGCGGATCGGTGCGGCGCTTTTCCAGTCGTTTGGCCTGTTCGTCGCGGTCGATATCGAGCCATAGCTTGACCAGCCGGATGCCGCTTTCGATCAGCATGCGCTCGAAATCGGGCACGTCGCGCAGGAATTGCGCCTGTTCCGTTGCGGTGGAGAAGCCGTTGACCACCTCCACCCCGGCGCGATTGTACCAGCTGCGGTTGAAGATCACGAGTTCGCCCGCCGCGGGCAGATGCGCGACGTAGCGTTGCAGATACCATTGCGTGCGCTCGCGATCGTTGGGCTTGGGCAGCGCCACGACGCGGGTGTTGCGCACCGACAGATGCTTCGTGATCGCCTTGATCGTGCCATCCTTGCCGGCGGCGTCGCGCCCCTCCAGCACCACGATGGCGCGCTCGCCGCTCTTCGCCATCGCCGCCTGCATCCGCACCAGCCCCAGCTGGAGCGTGTCGTCGTCGTCGTCGCTGTCATGGGCCATGCACGTCTCCGTCCGGGTTGCCGCCCCCGATCGCGGGGGCTAGTCGCTGCGGGATGAAAGCCTTCATATCGCTCGCGTTCCTTCCCGTCATACTGGCCGCTGCCCCGGCGGCCGATCCGTACCTCTGGCTGGAGGCGGTGGAGGGGCAGCGCGCGCTGCAACAGGTGGGCGCGTGGAATGCGGAAACCGAGGCGGCGCTGACCCGGACGCCCCGGTTCGAGCAGGATCGCGCGCGGGCAAAGGCGATCCTGGACGATGCGGCGCAGATCGCGCAACCCGACGACGTGCTGGGCGACCGCGTGCTGAACCTGTGGCGCGACGCGGCGCATCCGCGCGGGCTGTGGCGTGTCGCCGCGCTCGACGGCTATGCCGCGGGCAAGCCGCAGTGGCGCACGCTGATCGACGTCGACGCGCTGGGCAAGGCGGAGGGCAAGAGCTGGGTATGGCACGGCGCCAGCTGCCTGGAGCCGGACTATGCGCGCTGTCTGGTGCGGCTGAGCCCGGGGGGCACCGATGCGCAGGTGGTCCGCGAGTTCGACCTGGCGAGCGGACGGTTCGTCGAGGACGGGTTCGTGCTGCCCGCGGCGAAGGGCGACGCGACCTGGGTGACGCGCGACACGCTGCTGGTCGCGACCGACTGGGGTCGGGGATCGCTGACCACGTCGGGCTACCCGCGGATCGCGAAGCTGTGGACGCGCGGCACCCCGCTGTCGGCGGCGCGGACGGTGCATGAATCGCCGGCGTCGGCGGTGGAGGTGGACGTCGCCGGGTTCGTCGATGCCGAGCGGCGCTGGCCGATGGTGACAGTGGGGCGGTCGTTCTTCGATCGCGACCGGTCGCTGGTGATGCCCGACGGGCGGCTGGTGCCGCTGGGCTTGCCGCAGGGAGCCGATGTGCAGGCGGTGATCGGCGGCCGCGCCGTCGCGCGGCTGAACCGCGCGGTCGGCGATTTCCCGGTCGGCTCGCTGGTGGCGTGGTCGTTGCGCGACATCGCCGCGGGCCGCAAACCCGCGGGCGAACTGGTGATGGCGCCGGGCGCGACGCAGGCGATCGAGGAAGTGGCCGCCAGCGACGACGCGCTGTGGGTCAAGGTGCTGGACGACGTGTCGGGCAGGCTGCTGGCGCTGCGTCGGGGCGCGGACGGGCGCTGGGCGTCGACGCCGGTCGCGCTTCCGGCGAACAGCACGGTGCATCTGGACAAGGCGGCGGGGGCGCGCAACGCGGCGTTCGTGACGGTGGAGGGGATGCTGACGCCGCCGACATTGTACTGGATCGACACGAAGCAGCCGCCGCGCGCGGTGCAATCGCTGCCGGCACGGTTCGATGCGGCAACGTTCGACGTGGTGCAGCGGTTCGCGACCTCGAAGGACGGCACGCGCATCCCCTATTTCCTGGTCACCCGGAAGGGGGTGACGGGCGCGCGGCCGGCGCTGATCCATGCCTATGGCGGCTTTCGCAACGCGCAGACGCCGACCTATCTGACCGATCAGCCGTATCGCGCCGGGCCGCTGGGGTTGTTCTGGGTCGAGGAAGGCGGCGCCTATGTGCTCGCCAACCTGCGGGGCGGGGGCGAATATGGCCCGCGCTGGCACCAGGCGGGGCTGCGCGAAAAGCGGCAGAACGTGTTCGACGATCTGCACGCGGTCGCCGAGGATCTGGTGCGCACCGGCGTGTCGGAAAAGAAGCGGATCGCCATCTCCGGCCGGTCCAACGGCGGGCTGCTGGTGGGCGTGGCGATGCAGCAGCGCCCCGATTTGTACGGCGCGGTGATCGCGGGATCGCCGCTGGAGGACATGAAGCGCTATTCGCACCTGTCCGCCGGCGCGTCGTGGATCGACGAATATGGCGATCCAGACAAGCCCGCGGACTGGGCGTTCATCAGCCGCTATTCGCCGTATCAGAACGTGAAGCCGGGCGTCGCCTATCCGCCGGTGTTCTTCTATCTGTCGACGAAGGACGATCGCGTGCATCCGGGGCATGCGCGCAAGCTGGCGGCGCTGCTGAAGGCGAACGGCAATCGCGTTTATTATCGCGAATATCTGGAGGGCGGCCATTCGGTCGGCGCCGACCATGCCGAGGACGCGCGCCGTGCGGCGATCCTGAACGCGTTCCTGCGCAAGGAATTGATGGGCCTCCCGTCAGCCCGCCCCTGAGCCGGGCCTTTGCAAAAGTGGCTTCGTCCACCTCAAAGAGGTCCGTCACCCCGGACTTGTTCCGGGGTCCACTCTTCGGCGAACACAACGGCTTGTGAGTACGCGGCACAGTAGATGCCGGAACAAGTCCGGCATAAAGGTCTCGCCCTGAGCCGGGATCCCGCTTTACGCGATCGTCGAGGAAGAAGCGGGACCCCGGGTCAAGCCCGGGGTGACGATATGGCGATCAGTCGACCAGTTCGACCGCCAGCGCGGTGGCCTCGCCGCCGCCGATGCACAGCGAGGCGATGCCGCGCTTCTTGCCGTGGTGCTTGAGCGCGCCGATCAGCGTGGTGACGATGCGCGCGCCCGATGCGCCGATCGGGTGGCCCAGCGCGGTGGCGCCGCCGTGGACGTTGATCTTGTCGTGCGGAATGCCGAGGTCCTGCATCGCGAACATCGCGACGCAGGCGAACGCCTCGTTGATCTCGAACAGGTCGACGTCGTCGATCGTCCAGCCGGCCTTCTTCAGCAGCGACTGGATCGCGCCCACCGGCGCGGTGGTGAAGGCGGACGGCTCCTGCGCGTGCGCGGCATGCGCGACGATGCGCGCGACCGGCTTCTGCCCCTTGGCGGTGGCGACGCTCTCGCGCGTCAGCACCAAGGCGGCGGCGCCGTCGCTGATCGAGCTGCTGGTCGCCGCGGTGATCGTGCCGTCCTTGGCGAAGGCAGGCTTCAGCGTCGGGATCTTGTCGGGCATGCCCTTGCCGGGCGCCTCGTCGGTGTCGACCGTCACGTCGCCCTTGCGCGTCTTGACGGTGACGGGGACGATCTCGTCCGCGAAGGCGCCGGTCTTGATCGCGTCCTGCGCGCGGCGCAGCGACTCGATCGAATAATCGTCCTGCGCCTGACGGGTCAGCTGATAGTCGTTCGCCGTGTCCTGCGCGAAGGTGCCCATCGCGCGGCCCGCCTCGTATGCGTCCTCCAGCCCGTCGAGGAACATATGGTCATAGGCGGTGTCATGGCCGATGCGCGCGCCGGAGCGATGCTTCTTGAGCAGATAGGGCGCGTTGGTCATGCTCTCCATCCCGCCCGCGACGATCAGGTCGGCGGACCCGGCGGCGATCGCCTCTGCGCCCATGATGACCGTCTGCATGCCCGAGCCGCAGACCTTGTTGACGGTGGTCGCCTGCACCGACTTGGGCAGGCCCGCCTTGATCGCCGCCTGGCGCGCGGGCGCCTGGCCCAGGCCGGCGGGGAGCACGCAGCCCATGTAAATCCGCTCGACATCGCCGCCATCGACCCCGGCCCGCTCGACCGCCGCCTTCACCGCGGTGGCGCCCAGATCGGTCGCGGACACGTCGGCCAGCGATCCCTGCATCGCGCCCATCGGCGTGCGGGCATAGGACAGGATGACGACGGGATCGGTGGCCATGACGGAAGGTTCCTCTCGACACTCTTGCGATGTTGCGGTGCACATAAACCCTGGCGAACCGTAATACAACGTGACGCGCGTCAACGCGGGCGTGCCGCGATGCCGCTACGACGGCACCTATGCAGACGCTGATCGAGACGCTGAAATGGTATGCCGCCTTGAGCGGGATCGCCGCCGCCTTCATGGTATCGCTGGATTCGGGGCGCCGGGTCACCGGCTGGGGCATGGCGATCTTCGTCACGTCCTCGATCGCGTGGATCACGGGCGCTGTGCTGTCGCAGGACGAGCCACTGGGGGTGCAGAACGCCGTGTTGCTGGGGATCAATTCGTTCGGCGTCTATCGCTACCTGATCCGGCGTCGTGACTGACGCCGCGCCGGCGGCGGTCGTGCTGGCGGTGCTGGGCGCGATCGCGGGCAGCTTTCTGGCGACGATCGCGGTACGCTGGCCACAGGAACGCTCGGTGCTCCGCGGGCGGTCGGCATGCGACGGGTGCGGGCGGACGCTGCGCGCGCGCGACCTGGTGCCGCTGGTCAGCTGGGGCGCGGCGCGGGGGCGATGCCGCGCGTGCGGGGCGCGGATCGACCTGCGGCATCCGGCGATGGAGGCGGGCTGCGCGGCGATCGGCGCGGCGAGTGCGCTGGCCGCGCCCGATATCGTCGGTGTGGCGGGCGCGGTGTTCGGCTGGCTGCTGCTGACGCTGGCGGTGATGGACGCGCGCGATTTCTGGCTGCCCGACGAACTGACGGCGGCGCTGGCGCTGGCCGGGGCGGCGGCGGCGATGGTCGCGCCGCCCGACGTGGCGGCACGCGCGATCGGCGGCGTCGGTGGCTTCGCGCTGCTGTGGCTGGTGGCCGCGGGCTATCGCGCATGGCGCGGGGTGGACGGGATGGGCGGTGGCGATCCCAAGCTGTTCGGCGCGATCGGTCTGTGGCTGGGATGGCGGATGCTGCCCGCGGCGCTGCTGGTCGCGGGGATGGTCGGGCTGGGCTGGATCGCGTGGCGGCGGGTGCGCGGCCAGGCGGTGGCGCGCGACGAGGCGCTGCCGCTCGGCACGCTGATGGCGATCGCGGCTTACCCGGCGTGGCTGGTCATGATATTGCAGGTGGCATGACGATCGCGCTCCTCCTGGCCTTGCTCCAGGCTGTCGTGACTCCCGCCTCCATCGACGGGTTGCCGCTGGGGGCGCTGCCGCAGCAGGCGCTGCCGACTAAGGGGTGCGCGGCCTATCTGTTCACCACCGGCGAAACGCGCGTGCTGGCCGCGATGGTGACCGCCGATCCCGGCAGCCTGCGCATCGCGCTGGACGGTACGATCGCCGATTATCCCCGCGTCGACGGCGCAAGCGGGCGCGCCGCGACGCTGGGCTTCACGCCCGACGCGCGCTTTGCGGCCGGCGACGTCAGCGCGACGCTGGACATGCGCGTGGAGCAGCGCGCCACGCTGGGCCAGGGGGCGGCGGTGCCGACCGCGACGCTGCGCATCGATCGCACCGGGCGCGACACGATCGTGGTGCCGATGGCGGGGCTGGTGGGCTGTACGAACTGACGGACAAGAGGGCATCAACAGGAGAGGGCGATGAAGCAGATACTGGAGGCACAGCGCACCGCATTCATGGCGGCGCTGCCCGAGCCGCTGTCCGTCCGCAAGGACCGCCTGCGCCGCGCCGCGGCGATGATCGCCGATCATGCCGACCGCTTCTGCGACGCGCTGAGCGAGGATTTCGGACATCGCAGCCGCGACCAGTCGATGCTGACCGACATCGGCGGGTCGATCGCGCCGATCACGCATGCGATGAAGCATGTCGACCGCTGGGCCAGGACCGAAAGGCGCAAGGTGCAGTTCCCGCTGGGGCTGCTGGGGGCGAAGGCGGCGGTCGAATATCAGCCCAAAGGCGTGGTGGGGGTGATCGCGCCGTGGAATTTCCCGGTGAACCTCGTCATGTCGCCGCTGGCGGGCATCTTCGCCGCGGGCAATCGCGCCATGGTGAAGACCAGCGAGTTCACACCCGCGACCTCCGCAGTGTTCGAGGAGGTGGCGGCACGCTATTTCTCGCCCGACGAACTGGCGTTCGTCACTGGCGGGCCGGAGGTGGGCAAGGCGTTTGCGGGGCTGCCGTTCGATCACCTGATCTTCACCGGCGCGACGGGGATCGCGAAGCACATCCTGCATGCCGCCGCCGACCATCTGGTGCCCGTCACGCTGGAGCTGGGCGGCAAGTCGCCGGTGATCGTCGGCACGGGCGCCGATATCGCACGCACCACCGAGCGCGTGGCGCTGGGCAAGATGCTCAACGCCGGGCAGATCTGCCTCGCGCCCGATTACATGCTGGTGCCCGCCGAGCAGGAGGGCGCGGTGGTCGAGGGGCTGAAGACCGCGGCGACGGCGATGTACCCGACCCTGCTGTCCAATCCGGACTATACCGCGATCATCAACGACCGGCACCATCAGCGGCTGACCGACTGGATCGAGGATGCGCGCGCCAAGGGCGCGACGATCGAGACGGTGAATCCCGCGGGGGAGGATTTCGCCGCGTCGAACAGCCGCAAGATGCCGTTGCATATCGTGCGCGACGTGACCGACGACATGACGCTGATGCAGGAGGAGATCTTTGGCCCGGTCCTGCCGATCCGCCGTTACACCGGCGGGGTGGATGCCGCGATCGAGACGGTGAATGCGCGCGACCGGCCGCTCGCGGTCTATTATTTCGGGCAGGATGCGGGCGAGCAGCGCCGCGTGCTTGACCGCACCATCTCCGGCGGGGCGACGATCAACGATGTGATCTTCCACGTGTCGATGGAGGATTTGCCGTTCGGCGGCGTGGGGCCGTCGGGGATGGGGGCATATCACGGCGTCGACGGATTCAAGACCTTCAGCCACGCCAAGGCGGTGTACCGCCAGCCGAAGATCGACGTGGCGAAGCTGGCGGGGCTGAAGCCGCCCTATGGCGCCGCCACGCGCCGCGCGGTGGCCGGGCAGATGAAGCGATAGGCGATGCGTCATCTCGCGGCGCTCACCGCGCTGTTGGCGGCGGACGACGCGCGCATGGCGGCGCTGTCGGCGGTGCGCGCGCTGGCGCTGCGCGATGGCTGGATCGGCGCAGGGTTCGTGCGCGATGCGATATGGGACCGGCTGCACGGGCGCCCGCCGATGCTACCCGGGGGCGATGTCGACGTGCTGTGGCACGACCCGTCGCGCGCCGATGCGGTGGTGGACCGCGCGTGGGAGCGGGCGCTGCGCGGGCGGCTGCCGGGATACGACTGGTCGGTCAAGAACCAGGCACGGATGCACGCGCGCAACGGTGATGCGCCCTATGCCGACGTCGCGGCGGCGATGCGCGCCTGGCCGGAGACGGCGACCGCGGTCGCGGTGCGTCTGGAGGCGGATGGCGCGATCGGCGTAAACGCGCCGCTGGGGCTCGACGATCTGTTCGCGCCGGTACTGCGCCCGACCCCGCACTTCGCGGCGGAAAAGCGCGCGATCTTCGATGAGAGGGTAGCGACGAAGCGCTGGCTGGTGCGCTATCCTCTGCTGCGGATCGAAGCATCGGGGAGCATCGAATCATGACCAATACCAGCAGGCGTGCCTTCCTCGCCGGCGCTGGGGCGGCGCTCGCCTCGGCGGCGGTGGGAGCGCCACGGGCCGGGACGCCACGCCCGCCGCTGTGGATCGACGGGCTCAGCTTCCTTCCCGACAATCTGGACGACGTGCGGGCGGCGGGGCTGTCGGCGATGATCGCCGACGTATCCCGTGTCGAAACCGTCAAGGCGGCCGACGGGACGCCGCGCTACGTGCGAACCTATGCGTCCAGCATGACCGCGATCGATGAGGCGGTCGCCCGGCTACGATCGCCGGGTCCGGCGTGGGTGGCGCTGCGCGGGAGCGATATCGGCACGCGGCCGGGATGCGCGACCTTCCTGCAATTCCAGTCGACCGAGATGATCGAGACTGATCTGTCGCGGCTGTCGGCCTTCCACGCCAAAGGGCTGCGCGTGCTGCAGTTCACGCATCACAACGACACGCCGTTCGCGGGCGGTGCGATCGAGCCGCGGCAGACGGGACTGACGCCGCTGGGCATCGAGGGGCTGTCGGAGATGAACCGGCTGCGCTTGCTGCCCGACGTCTCGCACGGATCGGTGCCGACGATGCTGGAGGCCGCAAGGCGCAGCACGACGCCGATCATCCTGTCGCATGGGTCCGCGCGCGCGATCGTCGACCATCCTCGTGCGGCGCCCGACAGCGTGATCCGCGCCATCGCCGAGCGGGGCGGGATGATGGGGGTGTTCATGATGAGCTTCTGGCTGACGCGCGATTCCGTGCCGACGCCGGCGCATTATGTCGCGCAACTGCGGCACGTCATCAAGGTCGGCGGGATCGACGCGGTCGGCATCGCCAACGACTTCCCGATGGCGGGCGAGGCGAACCTCGTGAAGCTGGGCAACGACAACCGTCGCGGGGTGGAGGGATATCTCGACTGGTGGCGCGCGATGCGCCAGCGTGGGGTGCCCGGTTTCGAATGGACCCCGGAACATGTGGTGATCCCCGAATTCAACCGGATCGACCGTATGGCGCGGATCGCCTCCACGCTGGAAGCCGCGGGGTTCAAGCCGTCCGAGATCGACCGCATCATGGGCGGCAACTGGCGCCGCGTGCTCACCGACGTGCTGGGATAATCGAAAAAGCCCGGCGGAGGGTTCCGCCGGGCCGCTTCGCCATCAGGCGTGAGCGCCTAGTGGCAGGAAGCGATCTCCTCCTTCAGCCTCAGTTTCTGCTTCTTCAGGTCCGCGAGCACCACATTGTCCGGCATGGGACGCTGCGACTCGGCGGCGATGCGCTGGTCGAGGGTCGCATGCTTGGCCTCAAGAGCCGAGATGTGCGCGGTCTGCATGGCAGTTACCTCCTTCGTGGTTGAACCAAGGGTCGAACAGTGAACCACGAAACGCCCGATAAGTCGCGCGGCTTTTCGTCGCTTTCGACCGGTCGCGGCAGAGGTGCGACGACATGCGAAAAGGGGATGACGGGCGAAAAGAGGATGACAGCCGTCGCCCCGGCTGCGCTAAGGGGAAATTCGGGCGCTGGTGGGGGACGCGATGGACGATACGCTGGACGAGGCCGAGGCGATGGCACGGCTCAACCTGTTGCGCGTCGAGCATCGCGATCTGGATGCCGCGATCGTCGCGCTGGGGGGCAGTGCGACGCGCGACCAGTTGCAGATGATGCGGCTGAAGAAGCGAAAGCTGCGGCTGCGCGACGAGATTTCCGCGCTGGAAGACCAGTTGATCCCCGATATCATCGCCTGACCGGCGGCATGGGTGGGGCGAAATGAGACGAACGGACCCGCGTTCAGCATATACTTGGCTTGGCCGGCGTGCGGCGTTCGTGGCAGAGCGCGGGCATGGCTGAGTTCCTGACCGACCCGCGGATGCACCGCCGGCTGATCGATTCCTTCTACATGGAGGCGATGTTGCTGGCGGACGAAGCGCGCAGCTATTTCGACGAGGGCGGCCGTGCCGAGCGCGAGGCGCTGTCGCCGATGGATCGCGTCGCGTTCAGTTGCGAATCGCTGAAGGTGACGACGCGGCTGATGCACGTCATCGCCTGGCTGCTGACGCAGCGCGCGGTGATCGCGGGCGAGCTGACGCTGGGGCAGGCGTTGCAGGAGCAGCGGCGGCTGGGCAGCGCCCCGGTCAGCGAGACGGCGGTGCTGGACACGTTGCCCGGGCAGGCGCGCGGCATGATCCTGGCGAGCATCGACCTCCACCGCCGCGTCGCGCGGCTGGATGAGGCGCAGGAGATGCAGGCACCGATGGTCAGCCCGGCGCGGACGATGCTGGACCGGCTGGCGACGTCGTTCTGATCGTGTGCGTCACCCCGGGCTTGACCCGGGGTCCATCGTGCGGTGAACGCAATGGCGTCAGCGTTCGTGGAACCATGGATGCCGGGTCAAGCCCGGCATGACGGTAGAGGTCAGGCCACCAGCCGCAGCCGGTCCTTCGCCGCCTGATACTCGCGTTCCATGCGGTCGATGCGCGCGGCGACGGGTTCGACCTGATCGACCACGCCGATGCCCTGGCCCGATCCCCAGATGTCGCGCCACGCCTTGGCCTTGACCGTGCCGTCGTTGCCGCCGCTGCCGAAGTCCATCGTCTTGTAATCGCCCTTGGGCAGATTGTCGGGGTCGAGCCCCGCGGCGACGATCGAGCCGCGCAGGTAATTGCCGTGGACGCCGGTGAAGAGGTCCGAATAGACGATGTCGGCGGCGCGGCTGTCGACGATGCCCTGCTTGTAGCGCGGATCGGCGTTGGCCTCCTCCGTCGCGATGAAGGCGGAGCCGATATAGGCGAAGTCGGCGCCCATCGCCTGCGCCGACAGCACCGCCGCGCCGCTGGCGATCGAGCCGGACAGCGCGAGCGGGCCGTCGAACCACTGGCGGATTTCCTGGATCAGCGCGAAGGGCGAGGTGCGCCCGGCATGGCCGCCCGCGCCCGCGGCGACCGCGATGAGGCCGTCCGCGCCCTTTTCCACCGCCTTGCGCGCGAAGCGATCGTCGATGATGTCGTGCAGCGTGATGCCGCCCCAGCCGTGCACCGCCTGGTTCAGTTCCTCGCGCGCGCCGAGCGAGGTGATCGTGATCGGCACCTGCCACTTCTCGCAGGTGGCGAGATCCTGCTCCAGCCGGTCGTTCGACTTGTGGACGATCTGGTTGACCGCGAAGGGGGCGGCGGGGCGGTCGGGATGCTGGCGGTTGTGCGCCGCCAGTTCCTCGGTGATGCGGTGCAGCCACTCGTCGAGCAGCGTCTGCGGCCGCGCGTTGAGCGCGGGGAAGGAGCCGACGATCCCGGCCTTGCATTGCGCGATCACCAGTTCCGGGCCGGAGATGATGAACAGCGGTGACCCGATGACGGGGAGGCGCAGGCGGGAGAGGACGGGCGGAATCGACATAACGCGGGTTATGTCGATTGGGGTTGAACGAGGCAAGAGGTGCAAGCGCCTCCCTCTCCCCTGCGGGGAGAGGGTCGGAGTGAGGGGGCGGGGTCTCACCGAGAGCAGCGCTTGGGGCGGCCCCTCACCCAACCCTCTCCCCGGAGGGGAGAGGGCTTACTCTACTTCTACCAAGCCTTCCGCTGCCTGGCGGGCGTTGTGGACATAGTGCGCGGCCGACACCTTCAGCCCTGCCACCGCGGCGTCGTCCAACTGGCGCACCGCCTTCGCCGGGCTGCCGATGATGAGGCTGCGCGGGGGGAAGGTCTTGCCCTCGGTCACCAGGGCACCGGCACCGACGAGGCAGTCGTCGGGGATCACCGCATTGTTGAGGATCGTGGCCCCCATGCCGATCAGTACGCGGTTGCCGATCGTGCAGCCGTGCAGGATCGCGTGATGGCCGATGGTGCAATCCTCGCCCACGGTCAGCGGGCTGCCGGGGTCGGAATGGAGCATCGCGCCTTCCTGCACGTTGCTGCGCGCGCCGATCGGGATAGTGGTGTTGTCGCCGCGGATCACCGCGCCGAACCACACGCCGACATCCTCGCCCAGCACCACGTCGCCGACCACGTCGGCGCTGGGCGCGACCCAGGCACTGGGATGGCGGGTGGGGCGCTTCCCCTTGAAGGCGTAGAGCGGCATGTGTCTCTCCTCGGGATCGTCCCGTTGCGGGATGTCCGTTAACTGTTCGGCGACATGGGCCAAATGGTCAATGAAACGTTAAGATCGCCGCCATGCAACGCCGACTCGTCCTGACCCATGAAGCCGCCGGGCATCCGTTCCGCCGGTCGCTGCCGCCGCCGCCGCGCGTGGAGGCGCCGGCGCGGCGCGACGATCAGGACTGGAAATTGTTCGTGCTGAGCTTTTTCGCGTTCTTCATCTGCTTCTACACGCTGATCGCGTAAGCCGCCGTCAGTCGCAGGCGCGGTGGAGGCGCTGCGCGATCAGCGCCGACACGCCGCACATCGCGACCACCAGCAGCAGCATCTGCGACGGCGTCACCCCCATCGCGGTGATCCCGGCCACCGCCACCGACCCGATCGTCATCGCACCCGCATTGACCACGTTGTTGGCGGCGACGGTGCGCGCGGTCTGGTCCTTCGTCACGGTGGTGGTGAGGAAGGCGTAGAGCGGCACCACGAACATCCCGCCGAACACCGCCACCCCCAGCAGCGCCGCCAGCACGACGATCGCGTGCGGCTGCGTCACGAAGGCGGCCATGTCGTAGAGGCGCCCGGCGGGTGCCGGCTCCCACCCCTGCACGGCGAAGCGGAAGCCGAGCACCGCGACGCCCATCGCGATCACCGAGGCGGGCGAGAAGCGCGCGGAGATCTGCCCGCGCAGCAACAGGTTGATGACGACCGAGCCGATCGCGACCCCGATCGAGAACACTGCCAGCACCAGGCTGGCGACGCTGGCGTCGGCGGTCAGCACGTTCTTCACCAGCGGCGGGAAGATGATGATCAGGACCGAGCCGATCGTCCAGAAGAAGCTGATCGCGCAGATCGCGAGGAACAGCCGCGGGATGTGCATCGTCCCCGACACCAGCCGCCACGAGGCGCGCACCGGGTTCCAGTCGAGCGCCAGCTTCGGCCCCAGCCGCGGCGCCGGGGGCACCGCGCGCGCCGTCAGCCACCCCGCCACCGCGACCAGGAAGGTCAGCGCCGCGACCAGGGTGGTCGAATGATAGATGAAGCCGGCGACGATCGTGCCGAGCAGGATGGAGAGGTACGTGCCCGCCTCCACCAGCCCGGTGCCGCCCAGTACGTCGTCCTCGTCCAGATGCTGTGGCAGGATGGCGTATTTGATCGGGCCGAAGAAGGTGGAGTGGATGCCCAGCCCCACGACCGCGGCGAGCATCAGCACCACCGGCAGCGTCGGCACGCCCGCGCGCGCCAGCATCAGCCCGGCCGCGCCCAGCGCCATGATGCCGATCTCCGCGGTCTTCACGATGCGGATGATGCGCGCCTTGTCCATGCTGTCGGCGAGTTGGCCCGCCAGCGCGGACAGCAGGAAGAAGGGCAGGATGAAGAGCGCGGCGGCGAGCGCGTTGAAGAAGCTTTCCTGCGTTTCGTCGGCGAAGATCTCATAGGTGGCGAACAGGACCATCGCGGTCTTGAAGAGATTGTCGTTGAACGCGCCGAGGAACTGGGTGGTGAAAAGCGGCAGGAATCGTCGCCGTTTCAGGAGCCCGAGGGCATTTATCATGACGCCGGACCGGCCCCCGTTGTTGTTCCCGCGGGCGGCATAGCGGGTGCGCCCGCGCGATCCAAACGTTGATTTTTGCTGGCCTTGGCTTGCGCCGCGCGCGTGGGCGGTCCACCTCCCGGTCCATGTTGTCGCTGCCCAACCTGCTGACGCTGTCGCGGATCGTCATGGTGCCGCTGCTGGTGGCGTTCCTGTGGTGGCCCAGCTGGCGGGCGGGGTTCGGCGTGGCTTTCGCGCTCTACTGCCTGATGGGGATCACCGATTATTTCGATGGCTATCTGGCACGTGCGCAGGGCACCGTGTCGAAGCTGGGCGTCTTCCTGGACCCGATCGCGGACAAGATCATGGTCGCGGCGGTGATCCTGATGCTGGTCGGCACGCGGCACGACGATGTCGCGGCGATCACCGGCATCCATATCATCGCCGCGCTGGTGATCCTGCTGCGCGAGATCGCGGTCAGCGGGCTGCGCGAATTCCTGGCCGGGTTGCAGGTGTCGCTGCCGGTGTCGAAGCTGGCGAAGTGGAAGACGACGCTGCAACTCGTCTCGCTCGGCGCGCTGATCCTGTCGGGCGCGCTGCCGGAGGAGGCGTGGATCAAGCTGATCGGCCTCGCCAGCCTGTGGGGCGCGGCGGCGCTGACGGTGGTGACGGGTTGGGACTATCTGCGCGTCGGGCTGAAGCATATGGATTGAGGGGTTTCGTGGGGCATGACCGCCGTATGTTCCCGTCACCCCGGGCTTGACCCGGGGTCCCGCTGCCTACGGCCGGTGTGAGAAGAAGCGGGACCCCGGGTCAAGCCCGGGGTGACGGCACGTGGGGCGGGGGCGTTGAGAAAAGGCAGATCGACACCGTGAAAATTCTCTATTTCGCCTGGGTGCGCGAGCGTGTCGGGGTTGCGGAAGAGGAGGTGTCGCCGCCCGCGGACGTGACGACGGTGGCCGCGCTGGTCGACTGGCTCGCCGCGCAGAGCGATGGCCACGCCGCCGCCTTCGTCGATCGCCAGAAGCTGCGCGCGGCGGTCGATCAGGCGTTCGTGCCGCTCGACACCGCGATCGCGGGCGCGCGCGAGGTGGCGATCTTTCCGCCGGTGACGGGCGGATGATTCGCGTGCTGGTTTTCGCCGCCCCGATCGACAGCACCGCGGAGATGGCGGCGCTGGAGGCGGACGGCGGCGCGGTCGCGACCTTCACCGGGCTGGTGCGCGCCGACGACGGGGTCAGCGTGCTGGAACTGGAACATTATCCCGGCGCGACCGAGGCCGCGCTGGTGCGGCTCGCCGAGGCGGCGCGGGCGCGCTGGGGGCTGACCGCGGCGACGATCGTGCATCGCGTCGGCGCGATGCGCCCGGGCGAGCGGATCGTGTTCGTGGGCACCGTGTCGGTGCATCGTGCCGCCGCGCTGGAGGCGTGCGCCTATCTGATCGACCGGTTGAAGACCGATGCGCCGTTCTGGAAGCGCGAGACGGTGGGCGATGCGACGCGCTGGGTCGAGGCGCGCGCGCATGACGATGCGGCGGCGCGGAAGTGGGGCGACTGACCGGCTATTCGCACGCCAAGCAATTCTTTCATACCCCAGCGATGTAGTGGGATATGATCGCCGCCGGTGGAGGTGAGCGATGATCCCGACGTTGGTTGATGCACAGGGCTGGTCCGCGCCGCCGCCGTCCGCGATCGGCGGCGCGGTGGAGTCGTTGCGGCAGGCGCGGTCCGACTGGCGCGCGCGCCACGACGCCGGGCGCCGCCCCGCCAGCTTCCCGGTGCGCGGCGCGGTCGAGGCGGCGGTGGAGCTGGTGTCGGCAGCGCTCTATCCGCGGCGGCTGGGGCAGTTTCGTGGAAGCGAGGGCGAGGAGGACGGGTTCGTCGCCGCCAAGCTGCTGGCCGCGGCGACGATCTTGGAGCGCGAGGTCGCGGCGGAGCTGGGCTATTGGGAGGCGGAGGCGCGGGGCGCAGGGTTCGAGCGCGATCAGGCGGCGACGATCGTGCGGCTGTTCGTCGCCGAGCTGGGCGAGATCCGCCGGCTGATCGACAGCGATGTCGAGGCCGCATTCCTGGGCGATCCCGCGGCGCGCAGCGTGGACGAGATCCTGGTCTGCTATCCGGGCGCGATCGCCAGCCTGCATCATCGCATCGCGCACCGGCTCTACGCGCTGGGCGCGCCGATTGCGGCGCGGCTGGTGTCGGAACTGGCCAATGAGCGCACGGGGGTGGACATCCACCCGGGCGCGACGATCGGCGAGGCGTTCTTCATCGACCATGGCACCGGCGTGGTGATCGGGGAAACCGCGATCGTCGGCGCGCGGGTGCGATTGTACCAGCATGTCACGCTGGGCGCGCGGACGCCGCTGGCGGATGCCGCGCCGGGGCCGCGCGACCGTTTCGCGCGGCATCCGATCGTGGAGGATGACGTGGTGATCTATGCCGGGTCGACGATCTTGGGGCGCGTCACGATCGGCGCGGGCGCGGTGATCGGCGGCAATGTCTGGCTGCTGGAGGATGTCGCGGCGGGCGCGACGGTGGTGCAGCCGGAGGCGCGGATCCTGCCGCGCGGCGAGGGCGCCGAGGTGCGCGCCGCGCTGCTGGACGCCTGACGTGGCGCGCAGGCCGGTGATCGGCGTGCTGTGCTGCAACGAGGTGGCGCAGCGGCCGATCCAGTCGGTCGCGACGCGGTTCGTGGCGCCGCTGGCGCAATGGGCCGGCGCGACGGTGCTGCTGGTGCCGGCGGTGATCGAGGCGAGCGATGCGACGGCGCTGACGGGGGTGCTGGACGGCGTGTTGCTGACGGGATCGCGCTCCAACGTGGCGCCGGCGCGCTATGGCGGGACAGCGGAGGAGGCGGCGCTGGACCCCGCGCGCGACGAGGTGGCGCTGACGCTGGCAGGCGCGATGATCGAGGCGGGGAAGCCGGTGTTCGGCATCTGCCGCGGATTGCAGGAGATCAACGTGCTGTTCGGCGGCTCGCTGGCGCGATGCTGTTCCAGCCATCTGAACGGTGGGTGGCAGCATCATGATTACGAGACGCTGTTCGATCACCGGCACGAGGTGCGGCTGTCCGACGGTGGCGTGCTGGCACGCGCGACCGGCGAGCGGCGGCTGACGGTCAATTCGGTACACGAGCAGGCGATCGACCGGCTGGGCGGCGGGTTGACGATCGAGGCGCGCGCGGCGGACGACGGCGTGATCGAGGCGATCGCCGCACGGCCGTGCGGCGCGGATGTGCTGGCGGTGCAATGGCATCCAGAATGGGATGTGGCGGCGAGTGCGGCGAGCCAGCGGTTCTTTGGATTGGTGGGGACGGCGTTGCGAGGGGAATAGATCCCCGTCACCCCGGCCTTGAGCCGGGGTCCCGCTTCTTCTTCCACGACGCCGCGAAAGCGGGACCCCGGCTCAAGGCCGGGGTGACGGGTTTTTCTGCGCGGCGCGGGCGGCCTTGTAGCGATAGCGGGCGGACAGGCGCTGCCAATAGGCGGCGATCGCCGGCGAAAAGTCGCCGTCCAGCTTCAGCGTTCGTGCCAGCAGTAGTGCGTAACCGACGGATATATCGGCCATCGTGAAGCGATCTTCACACAAATACGCACGTCCGTCCGCCAGCGCCGCATCGACCGAGCGCAGCCGCGACAGGAACCAGCGCGCGTAATCGTCGGCGACCTGGGGCAAGCGGCGTTCTTCCGGCTCCAGCAGGCGATAGCGCAGCACCAATGTTTGCGGGAAGGTGAGCGTCGCCTCGCCGCGGTGGAGCCAGTCGAGATACGCGCCATAATCCGCCTCGTCCGGCGCGACCGCGAGAGGCGTGGGGCCGTGACGGTGCGCGAGATAGTCGCAGATCGCCGCGGATTCGGTCATCCGCGTCGCGCCGTCGACCAATAGCGGGATGGTGCCGAGCGGATTCTGTTCCAGATAGTCGGGCTGGCGGACGCGCGGCGGGAAGGGGAGGAGGTGGAGGCGATACGGAACGCCCAGTTCCTCCAGCGCCCAGAGCGGCCGGAAGGAGCGCGCGTCGGCGCAATGCCAGAGTTCGATCATGGGGGAAGCCTCTACCAGCTGTCGATGAAGCGCGCGGAGCGGCGCGCGGGCGATGCGGACAGGCCACGCGTCAGCCAGGCGCGCGTCTCGGCGGGGTCGATCACCGCGTCGATCTCCAGCACGCGCGCGATCGAGATCGCCTTGCCGCGATCGTAGCTGTGCGCGACCAGCTCGCGGTAACGTGCCTCGCGCGCGTCCCTGTCGTCGATCGCCTCCAGTTCCTTGCGATAGCCCAGCCGGACGGCGCCTTCGAGGCCCATGCCGCCGAACTCGCCGGTCGGCCAGGAGACGGTGAAGCCGTTAGCCTGAAGCGACCCGCCCGCCATCGCCTGCGCGCCCAACCCGTATGCCTTGCGCAGCACGACGCAGAAGACCGGCACCGACAATTGCGCGGCGGCGAGGAACATGCGCGCGCCGTGGCGGATCGGCGCGGTCCTTTCCGCATCGGGGCCGACCATGAAGCCGGGCGTGTCGCACAGCGAGACGATCGGCCAGCCTAACGCGTCGCACAGCTGCATGAAGCGCGCAGCCTTGTCCGCGCCGTCGCTGTCGATCGCGCCCGAGAGGTGGCGGCAGTCGTTGGCGAGCACGCCGACCGCGCGCCCGTCGACGCGCGCGAGGCCGGTGACCATGCCGGGGGCGAACCCGCCGCGCAGCTCGATGAAGGTGCCGGTATCGACCAGCCCGGTGATCGCGGCACGGACGTCGAACACGCGCAGGCGGTTCTCGGGGATGACGTGGCGCAGCAGGCGCTGGTCCGGGTAGGTCACGTCGGGGAGGCGGCCCTGGAAGAGGCCGAGCAGCGCCTTGGCCTGTGCGGTCGCCTCCGCCTCATCCTCGACCAACAGGTCGATGACGCCATTGGCCCATTGCACCGCCGCCGGGCCGACCTCGGTCGGGGCGAAGACGCCCAGCCCGCCGCCCTCGATCATCGCGGGGCCGCCCATGCCGAGATGCGCGTCGCGCGTGGCGATGGTGATGTCGCAACAGCCGTAGAGGACGGCATTGCCCGCGAAGGAGAAGCCGGTGGTGATGCCGATCCGCGGCGCCATGCCGGACAATGCGGCGAAGCTGCGGAAGGTCGGCGTGTCGAGGCCGGAGACGCCCAGCGCATCGACATCGCCGGGGCGCCCGCCGCCGCCCTCGGTATAGAAGACGATGGGGAGTTTCTGCGCCTCCGCGACCATCAGCATGCGGTCGGTCTTGCGGTGGTTGTTGTGCCCCTGCGTGCCGGCCAGCACCATATAATCGTAGGCGAGGCCGAGGCAGGCGGTGGCGTCGGCGCCGAACGTTCCGGCATTGACGGTGCCGACCCCGCCGACCAGCCCGTCGTGCGGCGTGTTGGCGACCAGATCGTCGAGCGAGCGGCGGCGGCGCTGCGCGGCGATGGCGAGCGCGCCATATTCGACGAAACTGTCGGGATCGAACAGGTCGGCCAGGTTCTCGCGCGCGGTGCGCTGTCCGGCGGCATGGCGGCGCGCGACGCGATCGGCGCGGGTGGCGTCGAGGCCGTGGGCATGCGCGGCGATGGCTTCGGCCAGATCGGCGCGGATCGTGTCAGGGTCGAGCACGGCGGCGGTGGCGGCGGCGCTGCCGTCCTCCTCGATCGGGTCGAGCAGGACGATGGGCGTGCCCTGCGCCACCACCTGCCCGCGCGTGCCCGGCAGCGCGCGAACGATGCCGGCAACGGGGGCGAGCACCGCATGCTGCATCTTGAGCGCCTCGATCGTGGCGACCTCCGCGCCGGCGGCGACCCGGTCGCCGACCGCGACCGCGACATCGACCAGCACGCCCGACAGCGGTGCGGTGGCGGCGCTCGCGTCAGCGGCGGGTGGCGGTGCGGCGTGGGTGGCGAAGTCGGCGATCGTGCGGTCGAACCAGCCGGTGTCGATGCGGTGCCCGGCGACCTCGTCGCGCGCCAGCACCGCGCACAGCAGCGGCAGGTTGGTGGCGACGCCGTCGATCGCGCATTCGCGCGCGGCCAGCCGCGCGCGGGCGAGCGCATCGTTCCAGTCGTCACCGCGCACCACCAGCTTGGCGACCAGCGAATCGAACCGCGGGTCGATCGCGCTGCCGCCCGCCACCGCGCCATCGACGCGCACGCCGCGCCCGCCGGGGGCGGCATAAAGGGTGACGGTGCCGGCGGCGGGATGGACCGAGCCGTCGGGCGCCAGCGTCTCCGCGGTGATGCGCAACTGGATCGCGACGCCGTGCGACGGCGGCACCGGCGGAAGCGCCTCGCCCTGCGCCAGCCGTAGCTGGAGCGCGACCAGATCGAGGCCGGTCACTTCCTCGGTCACGGTATGCTCGACCTGAAGGCGGGGGTTCACCTCCAGGAAGTAGAAATGCTCGCCGTCGACCAGGAATTCGGCGGTGGCCAGGCCGACATAGCCGGTGCCCGCGAGCAGGCGGCAGGCGGCATCGCCCAGCCGGTCGGCGAGGCCGGGGGCGAGCGCCTGCGCCGGCGCGATCTCGACGAACTTCTGGTGGCGGCGCTGGAGCGAGCAATCGCGCGTGCCGAGTGCGGCGACATGGCCGTGCGCGTCGCCGGCCAGTTGCACCTCGATATGGCGCGCGTTCGCCAGATGACGCTCGACGATGACCGCGCCGTCGCCGAACGCGGCCTGCGCCTCGCGCGTCGCCGCAGCGATGGCGGCATCGAGCGCGGCGGCGTCGCGGACGATGCGGATGCCGCGCCCGCCACCGCCTGCGACCGCCTTCACCACCACCGCACCCTCCGCGAGCGCGGCGGCGCCTTCCTCCAGCACCGGGACGTTCGCGGCGCGCGCCTGCGCCTTGGCCGCGGCCTTGTCGCCGAACAGTGCGAGTGCGGCGGGGGCGGGGCCGATGAAGGTGATGCCCGCTTTGGCACAGGCGGTGGCGAAGGCGGCGCTTTCGCTGAGGAAGCCATAGCCGGGATGGACCGCGTCGCACCCCGCGGCGCGCGCGGCGGCGACCATTGCGGCAATGTCGAGATAGGCGGCGGGACCGCTGCCGGGCAGCGCGACGACGGCATCGGCGATTGCGGTATGGAGCGCGTCGGCCTCGTCCGCGGCATGGACCGCGACGGTGGCGATCCCCAAAGTGGCGGCGGTGCGCGCGATGCGGATCGCGATTTCGCCGCGGTTGGCGATCAGCAGCCGGTGCATCCTGTCTCCTTCGTTTTTCCGCATCATCGCGGCACGCGACACGGATGGGCAAGCCCTTTCCGGCGCGCTACCGTCGCGGCGCATCGCGAAGGGGGGCAGCATGAACCACCGGCTGAAGTCGATTCTGGGCGGATCGGCGGGCAATCTGGTCGAATGGTACGACTGGTACGCCTATTCGGCGTTCACCTTGTACTTCGCGCCGCATTTCTTCCCTGCGGAGGACCGGACGACGCAGTTGCTGAACACCGCGATCGTCTTCGCGGTCGGCTTCGTGATGCGGCCGATCGGCGGGTGGATCATGGGGATCTATGCCGATCGCAAGGGGCGCAAGGCGGGGCTGACGCTGTCGGTGACGCTGATGTGCGCGGGTTCGCTGCTGATCGCGGTGACGCCGACGCGCGAGACGATCGGGTGGCTGGCGCCCGCGCTGCTGATCCTCGCGCGGTTGATGCAGGGGTTGTCGGTAGGCGGCGAATATGGCGCGAGCGCCACCTATCTGTCGGAGATGGCGGGGAAGCACCATCGCGGTTTTTTCTCGTCGTTCCAGTACGTCACGCTGATCGCGGGGCAATTGACCGCGCTGGGCGTGCTGCTGATCCTGCAGGCGACGATGAGTGAGGTGGCGCTGGATGCGTGGGGCTGGCGTATCCCGTTCTTCATCGGTGGCGTGCTGGCGGTGGGCGTGTTCTGGCTCAGGCGGCGGCTGGCCGAGACGGAGAGTTTCGCCAATGCGCAGAAGGCGGGCGACGCAACGCCCAGGTCGAGCCTGACCGCGCTGCTGCGCCATCACCCGCGCGAGTTCGTCACCGTGCTGCTGCTGACCGCGGGGGGCACGCTCGCCTTCTATGCCTATTCGATCTACATGCAGAAGTTCCTGGCCAATACCGCGGGCTTCACGCGCGAGACGGCGAGCTGGATCAGCGCGGGCACGCTGTTCGTTTTCATGTGCCTGCAACCGCTGGCGGGGGCGCTGTCCGACCGGGTCGGGCGCAAGCCGCTGATGGTGGCGTTCGGGGTCGCGGGCGTGCTGCTGACCTATCCGATCTTCTCCACGCTGGAGCGGACGTCGAGCGCGACGGCGGCGTTCCTGATCGTGCTGGGGGCGCTCGTGATCGTGACCGGCTATACATCGATCAACGCGGTGGTGAAGGCGGAGCTGTTCCCCGCGCACGTCCGCGCGCTGGGTGTCGCCTTCCCCTATGCGGTGGCGAATGCGATCTTCGGCGGGACCGCGGAGGCGGTGGCATTGCAGTTCAAGAAGGCAGGGTGGGAGCAGGGCTTCTACTGGTATGTCACCGCGATGATCGGCGTGTCGCTGATCGTGTACCTGCGGATGAAGGACACGCGCGCCAACAGCCGGATCGTGGAGGATTGAGGTGACCTCGCCGTCATGCCGGATGACGTCCGGGGTGACGACGGAAGCGGAGCCTCAGCGGCGCGTGCCGGCGTCCAGCGCGGGAACCAGTCGGGCGGCGTCGGCGGGGTCGATGCCGGGGCGCGGGCCGGCGGGGATCGTCTCCTCGCCCCGGATCGCGCGGCCGGCGCGCAGGATCGAATCGACCAGCCGCGGATAGATGCCGCAGCGGCAGATGTTGGTGATCGCGGCGGCGACCGCCTCCTCCGATGGCGAGGGATCCCGTTTCAGCAGTGCCGCCGCCGCCATCACGATGCCGGGGATGCAGAAGCCGCATTGCGGCACGTTGTCGGCGATCAGCGCGAGCTGCACCGGGTGCGTGCGCTCGCGCGACAGCCCCTCGATCGTGGTGACGAACGTGCCCTCGACGCTGGACAGGGGCATCTGGCACGAGCGCACCGCGCGTCCGTCGACATGGACGGTACACGCCCCGCACGATCCGCTGCCGCAGCCGTATTTGGCCCCCGTCAGGTTGCTGGCATCGCGCAACGCCCATAGCAACGGGGTGTCGGGGGCCATCAGATACTGGACGGCCTCGTTGTTGACGGTCAGGCGGGTCATGCGACCGTTCTAGCGTCAGAAGCCGAGTGCTGCGACCTCCGTGTCGGAAAAGCCGAGGTGGCGCAGCACCGCGGCATCCTCGCGCTCGCCGGCCATCTTCGGCGTGACCGTGGCGCTGACCGAATAGCGCGGGGCGGGGGCGGGCTGGTCGACGCCGCCGGCATTGACGAAGGCGCCGCGGGCGACATTGTGCGGATCGGCCAGCGCCTCCTCGAACCCCAGCACGGGGGCGAAGCAGATGTCGTGGCCCTTGAACAGCGCCACCCATTCGTCGCGCGTCTTGCCTTTGAACAGCGCGGTGACCTCTTCCTTCAGCGCGGGCCATTGGCGCGCGTCCATCTGCGCATCCCATTTCGCGTCGTCGAGGCCGACGACCTTGCGGAACTCGGCGTAGAATTGCGGCTCGATCGCGCCCAGCGAGACGTATTTGCCGTCCGCGGTTTCGTAGGTGTCGTAGAAATGCGCGGCCGTGTCGAGCAGGTTGGTGCCGCGATCGTCGCTCCACCGCCCCATCGCGCGAAAGCCCCACATCATGCTCATCAGCACCGACGACCCCTCGGTCATCGCGGCGTCGACCACCTGACCCTCGCCGGTGCGCTGCGCATGGAGGAGGGCGGCGAGCATCCCGAAGACCAGGAACATGCCGCCACCGCCGAAATCGCCCGCGAGGTTGATCGGCGGCGTCGGCTTCTCGCCCGCACGGCCCAGCGCGTGGAGGACGCCGGAGATGGCGATATAGTTGATGTCATGCCCCGGCTCGGGCGCCATCGGCCCGGTCTGGCCCCAGCCGGTCATGCGGCCATAGACCAGTTTCGGATTGTCGCCGATCAGCACGTCGGGGCCGAGGCCGAGCCGCTCCATCACGCCGGGGCGGAACCCCTCGATGATCGCGTCGGCATCCTTGACGATGCGGCGCACCGCCTCGATCGAGGCGGGGTTCTTGAGGTCGAGCGACACGGAACGGCGGTTGCGCAGCAGCGGGTCGCGCGCGTCGGCGGAGAAGCTGAGCCCCGGGCGACCGCGATCGATGCGGATCACCTCCGCACCGTGATCGGCCAGCATCATCCCCGCGAACGGCCCCGGACCGATCCCGGCGAATTCCACCACGCGAAGGCCGTCCAGCGGTCCCGTGCCCACATCCACTCTCCCGTTTTCCTCGTCTGCGCGATGCCTATCGCGCCCGGCGGGCGAGCACAACAAAAGTTATGGAGAGGTAAGCCCCTCCCCTTCAGGGGAGGGGTTGGGGTGGGGGGAGGTCTCACCGAGACTGCCGCTCGTGACTGCCCCACCCCAAACCCCTCCCCTAAAGGAGAGGGGCTTTTGTCAGCTACGCCGGTACGGATCGTGGATGTGTTGAATCCAGCCGGCGGACGGCGTCGTCCCGGGGCGTGGCACGGGCACCGCCGCGGGGGCCGCGACCGCGGGGGCACCCGCGCGCGCGCGCGGGCGGCGGGCGGCGGCAAGGTCGATCAGCTTGTCGAAATGCAGCCCGGCGAGCCGCGGATTGGCCCACATCACCTCGGCCGAGAGCGGACGCAGCGCACCCATCGTGACGGTGACGATGTCGCCCTGCACAAGCCCGGCATTGTTGTCGAGGCAGGCGCCGGACGCCGACAGGTTGCGCACGCGGCATTCGGCCGGTTCCGGTCCCTTTTCGATGCAGGCGTAAAGGATGACGCTGCTGCGGGGCTCACGGACGGGGGCGCTCGACATGCGCGCGGGGTAGCGTGGATCGGGTCAACGGACGGTAAACGGGGGCGTTTTTGCTCCTCCTCCCTTGAAAGGGAGGGGAAGGAGTCAGAGTTCGTGGGCGTATTTCGGCTGGTCGATCGCGAGCGCGTCGAGCGCGCAGGCGCGCAGGTGCGCGACCAGCGCGGGGTCGTCGGGGGCGATGCGGCCGTCGCGCAGTGCCGCCACCAGCGCGGCGTCGAGCGAGTCGCGCGTGCCGCCGTCCTCGCCCAGCAGCGCGCGCAGGCGATCCGCGGCACGCGCGTCGGCCGCGGGGCCGAGCGACAGGTCGCGCGCGGCGATCTCCAGCGCGTTGCGCGCGACGCGCATCGCGAACGCGCCGGCCTTTCCGTCGACCGGCAGCCAGGCGGCGACGCCGGCGACCAGTGCCTGCGCGGTGGGATGGGTCAGCATGACGCCGCGCTCCGTTCGATGATGGCGACGATGTCCGCCTCGGTTTCCGACAGGCGGCGGCCGATGACGCCGCGCTCCGGCCCGGCGGCGGGATCGGCGGCGAAGCTGGCGTGCATCTGCGTCGTCATGACGCCCCATTTCAGGCTGCCGACCATCTGCCAGAAATCGATCCGCGCCGGGTCGATCGGCGCGCCGCCCGCCTCGACATAGCCGGCGAGGAGGTCGTCGAGATCGCCGAATCCGCCGACGCGCTTTTGCGGCTGGCCGAAGCGCCAGCTGTTGGTGCAGATCCAGCCGATGTCCTCCGCCGGGTCGCCGAGATGCGCGAGTTCCCAGTCGAGCACCGCGACCAGCCCGTCATCGGCATCGACCATGATGTTGCCGTTGCGGAAGTCGCCATGGACCAGGCGCGGCGCGACGCGCTCGACGGGCAGGCGGCGCTCGAGCCAGCGGAACGCGGCCTCGATCGTGGGGCGGACCGCGCCGGACGCGCGCCACGTCGCCTCATACCCCGCCAGCGTCTGCGCGGCATCGGCGGTATCGAGACCGGGTGGCGGCGGGGTGGCGTGGATGCGCGCGAGCGCCGCGCCGCATTGCCGCGCCAGCTTCGCGCGCGCCGGCGCGAACGCCGGGTCGGTGGCGATGCGCTTGCCCAATGTCTCACCCGACAGGCGGCGCATGACATAGGCCTCGCCCAGATCGTCGCCGTCCTCGCACACGCGGATCACGTCGGGCGCGGGGACGCCCGCGGCGACAGCGGCGCCGATCACCTGCGCCTCGCGCGCCAGCGGCGGCTTGGTGCGGGTGGCGTCCTCCATCGCGCCGGCGCGGCGGCGCAGGATCAGCGGGACGGACGTGGCCTCGCCGATCGCGTCGAACGACCATGTCTCCATGCTCGCGCCGCCGGTCAGCCGCGTGACGCCCTCCACGCGGGTCGCGCCCGGCGCCAGCGTGCGGGCGATCGCGCCCAGCCGACGCCCCGCCTCGGTTTCGTTCAGCCTCTCCGTCATGGGGGGATGTAAATCGCGCCGACCCGCGCTACGCAAGTTAAAAGAATCGACTTAGATCGGAGAGGCGCCATGGATTTCGCATTGCCGCAGGAGCTGAAGGACTATCTGGCGGAGCTGGACCGCTTCATCGAGGCGGAGATCAAGCCGCTGGAGGATGCCGACGACAACATCCGCTTCTTCGACCATCGCCGCGAATATGCGCGCACCGATTTCGAGAAGGGCGGGCTGCCGCGGCACGAATGGGAGGAATTGCTGCGCGAGGCGCGGCGGCGTGCGGACAAGGCGGGGCATCTGCGCTTCGCGATGCTGCCGAAGTTCGGCGGCAAGGGCGGATCGAACCTGTGGATGTGCGTGATCCGCGAATATCTCGCCGGCAAGGGGCTGGGGCTGCACAACGATCTGCAAAACGAGCATTCGATCGTCGCCAACAACCCCTTCGCCAAGATGTTCGACGATTTCGGGACCGAGGCGCAGAAGGCCGAGTTCCTGGGCGGGATGCTGGACGGGACGAAGCGGATCACCTTCGGCCTGACCGAGCCGGACCATGGCTCCGACGCGACGCATATGGAGACGCGGGGCGTGCGCGAGGAGAAGGACGGCGTCGCCGGCTGGCGCATCAACGGCGAGAAGATGTGGACGACGGGCATGCATGCGGCGACGCATTGCGCCCTGTTCGTGCGCACCAGCGGGGAGGATGGCGCGGCGCGCGGCATCACCTGTTTCCTGGTGCCCGCCGATGCGCCCGGCGTGGAGGTGGAGGAATATCTCTGGACCTTCAACATGCCGACCGACCATCCGCGCGTCGCGTTTCGCAACGTCTGGGTGCCCGACACCGCGATCTTCGGCGAGCCGGAGAACGGGCTGCCGCTGGCGCAGAGCTTCGTCCACGAGAATCGCATCCGCCAGGCGGCAGGGTCGCTGGGCGCGGCGGTCTATTGCATCGAGGAAGCGGTGCGGTACGCGCGGCAGCGCAAGCCGTTCGGCGAGGATCTGGCGCGCAACCAGGCGATCCAGTTCCCGCTGGTGGAGCTGGCGACGCAGGCCGAGATGCTGCGGCTGCTGATCCGCAAGACCGCGTGGGAAATGGACCAGATGCCGCACCCGGAGGTGGAGAAGCGCCTCTCCGACAAGGTCAGCATGTGCAATTACTGGGGCAATCGCCTCTGCTGCGAGGCCGCGGACCGCGCGATGCAGGTGCATGGCGGGATCGGTTATTCGCGGCACAAGCCGTTCGAGCACATCTATCGCCACCACCGCCGCTATCGCATCACCGAGGGTGCGGAGGAGATCCAGATGCGCAAGGTGGCGGCGTTCCTGTTCGGCTATATGGGGCCGAAGCGAAAGGCGTTCGCCGAGCTGGACTGGAGCGACGTGGACTATCGCGTGGAGTCGCAGATCCGGCCTCGGTCGGGGTGGCAGGCGCTGGGGTGAAATTCTTCACCCGTCACCCCGGCCTTGAGCCGGGGTCCCGCTTCTCGTCGACGTTGCAGAAGAAGCGGGACCCCGGGTCAAGCCCGGGGTGACGGTCGTGGGGGGACTTGCGGCCCGCCCCAACCCAGCATAACAAACGTTACGTACAGCCAATCGGCGGGAGAGGGATGATGCTGAAGACGCGGTTCACCGAGGCGTTCGGGGTGGAATATCCGATCGCACAGGGCGGGATGCAGTGGGTGGGCAAGGCGCAGCTGGTCGCCGCGGTCGCCAATGCCGGTGCGCTGGGGTTCATCACCGCGCTGACCCAGCCCAGCCCTGAGGATCTGGCCAAGGAGATCGCGCGCACCCGCGACCTGACCGACAAGCCGTTCGGCGTGAACCTGACCATCCTGCCGACGATCAACCCGCCGCCCTATGCCGAATATCGCCGCGCGATCATCGAAGGGGGCGTGAAGATCGTCGAGACCGCGGGCTACAAGCCGCAGGAGCATATCGACGACTTCAAGGCGCACGGCATCAAGGTGATCCACAAATGCACCGCGGTGCGCCACGCGCTATCGGCGGAGCGGATGGGCGCGGATGCGATCAGCATCGACGGCTTCGAATGCGCAGGACACCCGGGCGAGGACGATATTCCCGGATTGATCCTGATCCCCGCCGCGGCGGACAAGGTGAAGGTGCCGATGCTGGCGTCGGGCGGGTTCGCCGACGGGCGCGGGCTGGTCGCCGCACTGGCGCTGGGCGCGGACGGGGTGAACATGGGCACCCGCTTCTGCGTGACGAAGGAAGCGCAGATCCCCGACAGCTTCAAGGAGCGGATGGTCGCCAATGACGAGCGCCAGACCGACCTGATCTTCCGCACGCTGCACAACACCGCGCGCGTGATGAAGAACAAGGTGTCGGAGGAAGTGGTCGCGATCGAGCGTGCCGGTGGCGCGAAGTTCGAGGACGTTCAGCATCTGGTCGCGGGCAAGCGCGGTGTGTCCGCGATGGAGCGCGGCGATACCGACGACGGCATCTGGTCCGCCGGCATGGTGCAGGGGCTGATCCACGACGTGCCGACGGTGAAGGAACTGGTCGATCGTATCGTCGCCGAAGCGGAGGAGATTATCGACGGCCGGCTGGCATCGATGGTCGCGCGTCTCGCCGCCGCTGCGGAATAACATTCGATTGCAGCGACATCGGCGCGCGAACTTGCTTCCGGTCAGTTGATCGCGCGCCAATTGCTGTCATAAGGTCGCGGATGGACCGGCCCACCGCGACCCGTACCGCAGCCGACATGCGCGAGGCTGCCGCGCTCGATCTGACGGCGTGCGACCGCGAGCCGATCCACATTCCCGGTGCGGTCCAGCCGCATGGCCTGCTGCTGGTCGCCGACCCGCAGACCCGCACGGTGGTGGCGGGCGCGGGCGAGCTGGAGGCGCTGTTCGGCGCAGACTGGCTCGGCTGCTCGCTCGACCTGCTGCTGCAACAGGATGTCGCCGCCCTGGCGGCGGCGGTGTCGGCGGGGCCGGGCGGGACGACGCTGGCGGCGCCGCTGGGGCATTACGACGTCGCGCTGCACCGCGCGGGCGCCTGGCTGCTTGCCGAGCTGGAGCCGGCGGGCGCGGCACGGCGCAGCGCGGCGGAGACGCTGACGTGGCTCGACGCGATCACCGCGGGGCTGGAGCGGACCGGCACGCTGGCATCGCTGTGCGAACGCGCGGCGGCGGCGTTTCGCGCGCTGACCGGGTTCGACCGGGTGATGATCTATCGCTTCCTCGACGACGATGCGGGATGCGTCGTGGCGGAGGATCGCGATCCCGCGCTCGACACCTTCCTGCACCACCATTTCCCGGCCAGCGACATCCCGCGCCAGGCACGCGCGCTGTACGTGCGCAACCGCACCCGCGTGATCCCCGACGTCGACTATGTTCCCGCGCCACTGCGCCCGGCGGGGTTCGAGGCGACCGATCTCAGCGATGCGGCGGTGCGCAGCGTCTCGCCGATCCACCTCCAGTATCTGCGCAACATGGGGGTGGGGGCGTCCGCGTCGATCTCGATCGTCAAGGACGGGCTGCTGTGGGGGCTGGTGGCGTGCCACCATTCGACGCCGCGGCTGATGCCGCGCGACGTGCGCGCGGTCGCCGCCGCGCTCGCCAGCGCGCTGGCGCGGCAGATCCGTGCGCGCGAGGAAGCGGACGATTATCGCGAGCGGCTGGCGCTGCGCAGCGAGGAGGACGTGCTGCGCCCGCTGCTGCTGGCGCCGGGCGCGTCGGCGGACGGCGGGCTGGTGCAGGTGCTGCGGACGCGCGCCGACGACATGCGCCGCATGTTCGATGCCGATGGCTTCGCGGTGGTGCGCGGCGGTGCGGTGCTGGTGGAATCGGGCACGCTGCCGGCGCCCGACGCCTTGGCCGATTTCGCGCGCTGGCTGTCGGCGCGCAACGATGCCGACGCCTTCGCGACGCGCGAGCTGGCGACCGAATGGGCGGATGCGGCGCATTTCGGCGCACATGCCGGCGTGCTGGCGCTGCGCCAGTCCGACGAGGGCGACCTGCTGATCTGGACGCGGATCGAGCATGTCGAGGAAGTCGAATGGGCCGGCAATCCGCACAAGGCGGTGCCGCACGATCCCGACGCCCCGCTGCGCCCGCGCACCTCGTTCGAATCGTGGAGCGAGACGGTGCGGGGACGCTCGCGACGCTGGACGCTGGAGCAGGTGGAGGCCGCACGGCGGCTCCACCGCCTGCTGCGCGAGGCGCGTACCGCGGCGGAGCTGCGCCGGCTGAATCGCGATCTGGAGCGCACCGGCGCGGAAAAGGACGTCGCGCTGGCGCAGAAGGACCTGCTGATGCGCGAGGTCGACCATCGCGTGCAGAACAGCCTGCAACTGGTATCGTCGTTCCTGGCGATCCATGCGCGCGACGCCGGCCCGGGCGCGGTCGCCGACCAGCTGCTGGAGGCCCGCTCGCGCCTGTCGGCGGTCGCGCTGGTCCACCGCCGGCTGTATCGCGACGACCAGATCGAGACGATCCACCTCAGCCGCTATCTGGGCGAGCTGCTGGACGACATGAAGACGTCGCTGGGCGACGACTGGGCGCGCCAGATGAGCGCGAACCTGGCGCCCGTGCTGATCCCGACCGATCGTGCGGTCAATGTCGGGCTGGTGGCGGCGGAACTGGTCATCAACGCGACCAAATACGCCTATCCCGGCGGCACCGGCCCGATCGACGTGGTGCTGGAACAGCACCGCAACAGGCTGCGCCTGGTGGTGGCCGACCGCGGCGTGGGCAAGAGCGGCGACCGCGTCGGCTTCGGCAGCCGGATGATGGCCGCGGTGGTGCAGCGGATCGGCGGCGAGATCGAATATCTGGACAACGGGCCGGGGCTGCGCGCGGTGCTGACGGCGCCGATCGAGGAATAGGGCGGCGAAGTTGATTTGGGGTGCTGTTGCGTTCGGTCGAGCAGGCGTTCGAGCGCGGCGCCAGCGCTAACTTATCCGGATCGGCGGGGAGGCCGCTTCACGCCCACTAGCGGACATTGGGCAGTTGTGTGACCATCGCGAAATGCCGGCCTGCCGTCCCTCGCTGTTATTCTTCATTGCGCTGGCGTCCTGCGCATCCAAGCCGGTCGAACTCGCTGCTGATAGGTGCTGGACTGTAGTTGTTGGCGATAAGGTTGAAGGGACCGCCGTCCTCTTTGCGCACAAGGCCAAAGACGGCTGCATCGAATGCGGAGCTTCGGTGTCCGGGCGCGGATGCCCCGGCGTCGGGTTCGCGACGGGAAATGATGGCGTCGACCGAGCTTACGACCGCATCGTGCAGTCAGCGCGTGAGGATGGGTACGGCAACGTACAAGTCGTCGTACATCTAACAGGCGAGGTTATTCAAAATGGCGCTAAAGGCAGGCCGATGATCCGCGCTCGCCTTTTAGCGGCCAGTCCACGCGACCTCCGCTAATCACGCTCGCTCACCGCAAAGCGGTCAGTCCGCTTCCCACCAAGCCTCGTCATTCCCATCCAGGCGGGAGTTCATTGGCGTTGTTGTCTCGATCCTTGCGAGGACCTGCGCGTCTGGATTCCGGCCTTCGCGGGAATGACGGAGAAGGGGTCAGACAGTAGAATCCCGATAGAGCGCGAACGTCGCCAGCGCACCGTCGATCATCTGCGTATGCCAGTCTGCGTCCTGACCCGCTGCGGCGTTGTCGATCGCGGCGCGGATGGTGCGCCATTGGCCGCCGGGGTGGACCGCGGCGAGATAGGCGTGGGGTAGGTCGGCGGACACCTGTTTCGCCAGCATCGCGCCGCCCAGGCGGGAGCCTTCCACCACGTAGAGCACGCCCCAGCGCGCCGCGTCGCTGTCGATGACGAAGGGCAGCGGCGCGGGCATCGCCTCGCCCAGTTCGGCGAGATCCGCCGCCAGCAGCGGGGTGCGTGGCGCCAGCGTCCGGGCGAAGGGCAGGCCCGCCATCGCCGCCTCCGCCGCGGGCAGCGCGCGGGCGTGCGCGATCAGGAATGCGCGATACGCGACCGCATCCGACAGGTCGTGCGCACCGAAGGCGGCGTCGACCGCATCGTGCGACGCTGCGGTCGTGCGACGGAGTTCGGCCACCGCGGACATCGCCGTCAGTCCAGCCCCTGCTCCAGGAAATGCTCGGCCAGCGCGCAATGCATCGCGACGCCGGTCGCCATCACCTCTTCGTCAATCGTCATCCGCGTGTTGTGGAGCGGCGGGTTGGTGCGCGGGTCGCTGCCCGGCGACGCCACGCCGATGAACGCCATCGCGCCGGGCACGTCGCGCAGCACATAGCTGAAATCCTCGCCCCCCATCATCGGTGCGGGCATGGTGGACCAGCCACGCTGCGAACCGACCTGTGCGGACAAATCGCGCATCAGCCGGGTGGCGCGCGGATCGTTCATCGTGACGGGATAGCCTTCGTCGATGTCGGTTTCCGCGACGCAGCCATGCGCGGCGGCGATGCCCTGCGCGATCTGGTGGAAGGCGGCGCGCATCGCGGTGCGCGTCTCCTCCGACAGCGTGCGCAGCGTGCCCATCAGCTTCACCTCGCCCGGGATGATATTGTGCGAGGAACCGGCGTGGAACTGGGTGATGGTCAGCACCGCGGGATCGGCGACCGGCACGCGGCGCGCGACATGCTGTTGCAGCGCGGTGACGATCGCGCAGGCGACCGGGATCGGATCGACCGCGTCGTGCGGCATCGCGGCATGGCCGCCCTTGCCGCGGATCGTGGCGAGCACAGTATCGGTCGAGGCGAGCAGCGCGCCTTCGCGCCCGACGAAGGTGCCGGCGGGGGCGTTGGGGGTGATGTGGAGCGCGAACGCCGCCTCCGGCCGCGCGATGTCGAGCAGGCCATCGGCGATCATGTGGCGCGCGCCGTGATGACCCTCCTCGCCGGGCTGGAACATGAAGACGACGGTGCCGGACAGGTCCTCGCGCCGCGCGCACAGCGCCCTGGCCGCGCCCGCCAGCATCGCGGTGTGCGCGTCATGGCCGCAGGCGTGCATCGCGCCGCGGATGGTGGAGGCGAAGGGGAGGCCGGTCTCCTCGGTCATCGGCAGCGCGTCCATGTCGCCGCGCAGCAAGACGGTGCGGCCGTTGGAGCCGGCGCCCCCGGTCCGCCCGCCGCGCAGGATGGCGATGAAGCCGGTGGTGCTGGTGCTGTCGTGGATCTCCAGCGGCAGGCCGGCGAGAGCGGCCTTCGCCTTCTGCGTGGTGAGCGGACAGTGGAGGCCGACCTCCGGCTCGGCATGGATGGCGCGGCGCAGCGCGATGACATCGGCCAGCTGCTCGGCGCCGATCGCGCTCCAGTCCGTGCGGGTGGCAAGCGTGGTGGTCATGGGAAACTCCTTCGCGGAGCATTGTAACGCCGGTGTCATGGAGGCGGCAAGGTGGGGGCTAGTGTTCCTGCGACGGCAGGAACCCAGGGCCAAAGACACAACGGGCGTCGGCGCGCGGAACCCTGGGCTCCTGCGTGCGCAGGAGCACGGTGGATGTCAGAGCCGCCGCGCGCTGGTGATCGTGATCGTCGGCGCCAGCATCTGCCCCTTCATCACGCCCTCGCCCGCAGTGGGGGAGGTGGGGGCGACCAGGATGCGGCGGATGACGTCCATCCCCTCCACCACGCGGCCGAACACCGCGAAGCCCGCGTCCGCGCCCTTGGCGTCCATCGAGGTGATGTCGCCCACCACGACGAAGAAGTCGCCCGCCGCGGTGCCGGGCGATGCCATCGCCATCGAGATCGCGCCGTCGGTGTGGCTCAGCCCGGTCTGCGTCGTCGGCTCGTGCCGGATCGCGGGCAAGGTGCGCCGGGGATCGTTGCGGGTGCCGAACTGGACCAGGCCATAGCCGTCGCCGACCTTCACCGCGCGGTAGAAGGCGATGCCGTCGAGCTTCTTCTGATCGACATATTTCAGGAAGTTGGCGGCGGTCACCGGCGCCGCCTTGGCGTCGACGCCGATCACGATCGGGCCAGCGTCGGTGGTCAGGCGGACGCGGGTCAGCGCGACCTGGGGCGCGGGCGTCGCAACCGGGGTGGGGAGCGGCGCAGGAGCGGCGGCGACCTGCGCGACCGTGGCGAGCAGCAGCGCGATCATGCCGCGCCTCGCGCGATCATCACCGGGACGGCGCCCGATTGCGTCCCCGCGATCTGGAGCACGTAGCGCCCGGGGACGAGGCGGAAGTCGACGATCTTGCGGATGCCGCTGCACATCGGACCATGGCCGTGCGCACGCGACGGCAGCGCGCGACCGGCGCGGATCACGTCGATCCACGCCGCCTCGCCCAGCGCGACGCGATAGGTGCCCGCGCGCGCGACCTGGAACAGCGCCAGCCCCGCGGTGCCGCCGGCATCGGTGGTGCGGCCCGGCTGCGCGGCGACGGTGACGCGCTCGACGGGCGCAAGCCGCAGGTCGGTCGCCTGCCCGATCACCAGCACCGGTGCGCTGCGGGTGGAGGTGCCGGCGGCGAGCGCCGTGCGCTGGCTCCAGCGCGCCAGTTCGACGGGGATCGCGGGGCGCACGGTGGCGCAGCGGGGATCGGTCGCGGCATCCTGCGCTGCGGCCAGCGTCGCGGGGAGCAGCAGCAGGGGCAGGAACGGAAGGAGGAAGCGCATGGCGTTCCTCTTACGCGCGGCACGGGATCGCTGCCACCCTTGATGGCAAGCAACGATGGCAACCAACCGCGCGTTGGCCGGTTTTCGCCATGCGGAGCGGCGATGCCGGCATCGTCACGCGCGTGGGAGCAACACGACATGTCCGAAAACGATCAGAACGGCACTGATGGAACGGCGCAACGCGCACGCAGCGCGTTTCAGGAGCATGTGATGGATCCCGCGCGCCGCGCCGGCGAGACGATGCAGGCATCCGGGCGCAAGATGGCGGAGAATTCCTCCACGATCGGCGTCGCGATCATCGATCAGGCGCAGAGCAATGCGCAGGAGGCGTTCGCCGCGATGCGCGCCGCCGCGCAGGCCAAGGATCTGTCCGAGGTAATGCAGATCCAGGGCGATTTCCTGCGTGCGCAGGGCAAGCGATCGATGGATCAGGCGCGCGAGATCGGCGAGCTGATCATGCGCTTCGGCCGCGATGCGGTAACGCCGTCGAAGGCAGAATAGCTCCGCGACGACGGCGCCACCCGCCGCGCGGTCAGGTGGCGACGGTCAGCCCGTCGATACGAAAGCGCGTGACGTCGCCCAGGCGTTCGCACGCCGACACCTTCAGATCGGCGATGACGTGGCCCGGCATCGCCAGGTCGAGCGTGTCGACGCGCGCCAGCCACGCATCGAGCCGCTCGCCAGAGGTGGCGCTGGCGAACAGGCGATGGCGGTCGCCCGCGAAGGTCGCGCTATGCCATTCCACCACGTCGTGGCGCTCGACCGCCAGCATGGTCCCCGCATCCGCCGCCGATCGCGCCAGCGCGCGTTCCAGCCGCGCGGTCACGAGTGCCACTCCGCCCGCGCGGCGGGGTGGATGATCGCGCTGACGCGCTCGATCGTGTGCGGTTTCGGCCGGCGGCCGCGCCGCATGTCCAGCACCAGCCGCGGATCGTTCACCGCGCGCCGCCCGAACGCGGTCGGCGAGACGCCGGTACGATGCAGATAGGTTTCGATTTCCATGAGCAGATCCATTCACGCCTCCGACTCGGCATGTTCTGTTAATGTTCTACTTCGTTCCGCTTGTCTAGGATATTTCCTGCGACTAGGGTGCGCGCATGGTCGATGATCCCCGACAGGCACTGGCCCGTCTCGCGCAGGAGCGCGGGGTCAGCCTGTCCGCGCTGTCGCGGATGCTGGGGCGCAACGTCGCGTATCTTCAGCAATATGTCGGGCGCGGATCGCCGCGCGTGTTGCCCGAGCGCGAACGGCGGATGCTGGCGGATTTCCTGGGGGTGGAGGAGGTCGCGCTGGGCGGCCCGCCGGTGGCGCCCGTGGACGACGTTCAGGTGCCGTGGCTGGCGGTGAGCGCGGCGGCCGGCACCGGGCGGGCCGCTGAGGAGGAGCGGGTGATCCGCACCGTGGCGCTGCCCGCGGCGATGCTGCGGCGGCTGGGCGTCACCGCGGCGCAGGCGTCGATGATCCAGGTGGCCGGAGATTCGATGGTGCCGACGCTGCTCGACGGCGACCGCCTGCTGGTGGACCGCTCGGATCGGCGGGTGCCGCAAGCAGGCGCGCTGTTCGTGATCCGGCGCGATGACGGCGTCGCGGTGAAGCGGCTGGTGCCGCAGGGCAGACAGGTCGCGGTGATCAGCGACAATGCTGCCTATCCCGCGCAGGTCTGCGCCAACGGGGACGTCGAGGTGGTCGGGCGAGCGCGGTTGTTGCTGCGCGAGGTCTGACGGATCCCCCCAACCCTCAGCGTTCGCGCCACCAGATCAGCGCGGCGATCAGGCAGCCGAGTGCCAGGCCCGAGAGGAAGCCGATGGTCGGCTGGCGCGCGACCAGACCGACGATCGTGCCGCCCAGCGCCCCGATCGCGATCGGGAAGCCGCCGGCGGTGGGGTTCTTGGGGGAAGCCATGCGCGCGCCTTTGGCATGGCACAGCGTCCCGCGCCAGTGGGCGCGGTGGAGCGTGCCGTCCGTGCGCCTCTCGCACGTTTTGCCCCCTTCTGCCGCGGCGTGCCAGTCGCTAGAGCCGGGGCATGAAGCCGGATACGGGGCGGCGCGGCACGCTGTTCGGCGTCGCGGCCGGCATGATGATCGTGAGCGCGCCCGCCGCGGGGCAGGGCGTCGCAACGCCTGCGCCTCTTCTCACGCCTGCCGACGCGGACCTCGACCCCGATTCTCCGCTCGCACCACTCCCCGATATCGGCGTCGCCTGGCCCGACCTGTCGGCGCTGCCCGCCACGCCCCCGGCGGCGCAGGCACAGGCGTCGGCGACGGCGGTGATGCGCTACGGCTGGCGGATCGACGGCCTGGACGGAATCGGCTCGCCGTTGCTGCGGCAGCGGTTCGACGAACTTTCCGTGCTGGCCGGCAACGACGGCAAGGACGCCAATGCGGCGCAGCTCGACCGGCGCGCCAGGCAGGATGCGGACCTGCTGCTGACGCTGCTGAAGGCGGAAGGCTATTACGACGCGGCGGTGACGACGGGGGTGGAGCAGGCCGCGGGGAAGCGCCCGACGGTGGTGCTGACCGCGGCACCGGGCGCGCTGTACCGCTTCGCCGGGGTGACCGTCGCGGGGGTGGAGCAGGCGGGGGACAAGGCCGCGCCGCTGCGCGAGGCCTTTGCGGTGAAGACCGGGGATGCGGTCGATGCCGATGCGGTCGCGGCGGCGGATGCGCAGCTGCGGACGCGCGCGGGGGAGATCGGCTTTCCGTTCGCGACGATCGGGGCGCCGGAGATCGTGGTCGATCGCGCGGCGCGCACCGCGACGTTGCAGATGGAGGTGGCGCCGGGCACTGCGCGGCGCTTCGGCACGATCACCGCGAATGCGAACAATCGCGTGTTCGATGCCGCCCATGTGCAGGAGATCGCACGGTTCAGGCCCGGCGATCCCTATGCCGCGTCGCAGGTGGACGACCTGCGCCGTGCGCTGATCCAGACCGGGCTGGTGTCCACCGCGGAGGTGAAGCCGGTGCCCGGCGCGACGCCCGACACGGTGGATATCGCGGTGCGCCTCGCCCCGGCGCCGCCGCGGACGGTCGCGGGCGAACTGGGCTATGGCACGGGCGAGGGCGCGCGCGCGGAACTGAGCTGGACGCACCGCAACCTGTTCCCGCCCGAAGGCGCGCTGACGCTGCGCGGGGTGCTGGGCACGCGCGAACAGCTGGGTCAGGTGACCGTCCGGCGCAACAATTTCCGCGGGCGCGACCGCGTCCTGACCGGGCAATTCGCGGTCGCTCACCTCGTCCGCGACGCGTTCGAGGCCAATACGCTGACGCTGTCGACCACGCTGGAGCGGCAGACCAACATCTTCTTCCAGAAAAAGTGGATCTGGTCGCTGGGCGCCGAGCTGGTGGCGAGCGACGAGCGTGACGTGATCGCCTCCACCGGCGAACCGCGGCGGCGCACCTTCCTGATCGGCGCGCTGCCTGCCAGCCTGGGCTATGACGGGTCGGACGATCTGCTGAACCCCACGCGCGGGTTCCGGCTGGCCGGGCGCGCCAGCCCCGAGCTGTCGCTACAGGGGGCGGTGTTCGGCTATACCCGGATCCAGCTGGACGCGAGCGCGTACCAGCCGCTGACGGACACGGCGGTGGTCGCGGGGCGCATCCGGCTGGGCACGATCCTGGGGGCGCCGCGCGACCAAGTGGCGCCGTCGCGGCGCTTCTATGCCGGGGGCGGCGCGTCGGTGCGCGGCTATGGCTTCCAGTCGATCGGGCCGCGCGATCCCAACAACGATCCGATCGGCGGACGCAGCCTGGCGGAGTTCGGGCTGGAGGCGCGCATCAAGGCGTTCGGCAATTTCGGGATCGTGCCGTTCCTCGATGGCGGCAATATCTACACCGACGGCGTCCCCGACTTCGGCGGCTTCCGCTACGGCGCGGGGCTGGGGGTGCGCTATTATTCCAGCTTCGGGCCGATCCGCGTCGACGTCGGCACGCCGCTGAACCCGCAAACCGGCGATTCGCGCATCGCGGTCTATGTCTCGCTGGGGCAGGCGTTCTGATGCGGGTGCTGCGCTGGCTGGGGATCGCCGTGGCGGCGCTGGTCGCGCTGGTGATCGTGGCGGGCGTGGTGGTGGATACCGACGTCGGCCATCGTATCGTCGCCGATCGCATCGGTGCGCTGCGCCCCGCCAACGGCCTGCGCTTCCGCATCGGGCGGATCGACGGATCGCTGTACGGGCGCGCAATGCTGACCGATGTCAGGGTGTACGATCCGCACGGGCTGGTGCTGTCGGTGCCGCGCGCCGCGCTCGACTGGGCGCCGCTGGCGTGGTGGAACAACCGGCTGGACATCACCTCGCTCGACATCCCCGTCGCCACGCTGGCGAAGCTGCCGCAGCCGCGCGACACCGGGCGCAGCGGGCCGATCCTGCCGTCGTTCGACATCGCCATTGGGCGGCTGGCGATCGATCGGCTGGTGGTGGGGCCGAAGGTGACCGGGGTGGTGCGCGACGGTCGCGTGCGCGCGCGCGCCGACATCCGCGACGGTCATGCGATGGTCGACCTGATCGCGGCGGTGCGCGGCAGCGACCGGGTGGCGATCCGGCTCGACGCGCGGCCCGATGCAGGGCGGTTCGACCTTGACGCGCGGCTGCGTGGTGCCGCGGGGGGCGTGCTGGCAAGGCTGACCGGGCTGAACCGTGCGATCTCGCTCGACATCGGCGGCGATGGCGACTGGCGGTCGTGGCAGGGCCGCGCGGTGGCGGAGGCGGGCGGCGCGCCGCTTGCCGATCTGGCGCTGTCGCAGCGCAGCGGCGACTATACGCTGATCGGCACGATCGAGCCGCATCGCGTGACGCGCGGCAAGCTGCAGAGCCTGACCGCGCGTCGCGTGACGGTGAACGGAGCGGCGACCTTCGCCAACCGCCGGCTGGAGGGGCAGGTGGCGCTGCGCTCCCCGTCGCTGGCGGCGGAGGCGCGCGGCGTGGTCGATCTGGCGCAGAGCCGGTTCGGGAACGTGCGCGTCACCGCGCGGCTGCTGCGGCCGGAGGCGCTGTTCCGCAACATGCGCGCGCGCGACCTGCGGCTGCGCGCGATCCTGGACGGCAATTTTCGTAATTTCCGCTTCGACTATCGGCTGAGCGCGCCGCGCTTCTCGTTCGACCAGACGGGGTTCGAGGGCGCACGGGCGGCGGGGCGCGGGCGGTGGTCGCGTTCGCCGGTCAGCGTGCCGGTGGCGTTCACCGCCGATCGCGTGACGGGCGTGGGCGACGTGGCGGGGGGCATCCTGCGCAACCTGTCGGTGACGGGCGTGCTGCGCGTGACGGCGCGGATGGTGACGGGCGACGACCTGCGGCTGCGCTCCGACAAGCTGACCGGGCGCGTCGGGTTGCAGGTCGACCTGCGCACCGGGCGGTTCGACGTCGCGCTCAACGGCGGGCTGGGGCGCTATCTGATTCCCGGGCTGGGTGTGGTCGACGTCCAGTCGCGGCTGCGCGTGGTGCCGGGGCCGAACGGCAAGGGCACGCGCGTGGTGGGGGGCGGGACGGCGCAGATGCTGCGGCTGGACAATGCCTTCTTCCGCTCGCTGGCGGGCGGGCTGCCGCGGGTCGAGACGCTGCTGGAGCGGACGCCGGACGGCATCCTGCACTTCACCGATTTGCGGCTGACCGCGCCCGAGATCCGGCTGGCGGGTACCGGCTATCGACGGCGCGACGGGACGTTCCATTTCGAGGGCGCGGGGCGGCAGGCGACCTATGGCAACTTGCGGCTGAAGCTGGACGGGCGGATCGAGCGGCCGACGATCGACCTGGTGTTCGACCGGCCCAATCAGGCGATGGGGCTGCGCGACGTGACCGCGCATCTCGATCCCGACCCGCAGGGGTTCGCCTTCACCGCGGCGGGGCAATCGCGGCTGGGGCCGTTCGCCGCCGCGGGGAACATCCTGCTGCCGCCCGGCGGCGGGCAGGCGCGCGTCGTCGTGGCGCAACTGGACGTCAGCGGGACGCGCGCATCGGGGGCGCTGGACATCGTCGACGGCGGGTTCCGCGGGCGGTTGAACATCGCTGGCGGCGGCCTGTCGGGGGCGCTCGACCTCGCCCCGGAAAACGACATGCAGCGGATCGCAGGGCGGATCGAGGCACGCGATGCGCGGGTCGGCACGCTGGGCACGGTACGGCAGGCGCGCGTCGACCTGTCGGTGCTGCTCGACCCCGCAGGTGCGCGGACCGAGGCGACGGTGACCGGCACCGGGCTACGGCGCGGGGCGCTGTCGCTGGCGCGTTTCGCGGGCCATGTGCGGCTGAACGGCGAGGATGGCGAGATCCGCGCCTCGATCGCCGGATCACGCGGCGCGGGGTTCGCGATCCAGACGATCGCGACGCTGGCGGGCGGCACCTATACCGTGCGCGGGCAGGGGCAGGTGGGGCAGCGGCCGATCCGGCTGGAAACGCCCGCGGTGCTGCGGCGCGACGAGGCGGCATGGGTGCTGGCGCCGACGCGGCTGGTGTTCGCTGGCGGCGGCGCGGAGGTGTCCGGGAGGTTCGGCGACGATGCGACGTCGCTGCGCGGCACGCTGTCCAACCTGCCGCTGGCGGTGCTGGACATCGGCTATGCCGGGCTGGGGCTGGGCGGGACCGCCTCGGGCGAGATCGCGCTCGACGTGCGCGACGGTGCGGCGCCGACCGGGCGGACGAACCTGACCATCCGCGGGCTGACGCGGTCCGGGCTGCTGACCTCCTCGACGCCGATCGACCTGGGGGTGGCCGGCGTGCTGACCCCGCAGCAGGCGGGCGTGCGGCTGGTGATGGCGTCGGGCGGGCGCGTGGTGGGGCGCGCGCAGGCGCTGCTGAAGCCGCTCGGGCCGGGCGATGCGGTGGAGCGGCTGACGCGCGCGGGGCTGTTCGCGCAGCTGCGCTACAGCGGGCCGGCGGACACCTTGTGGCGGCTGACGCGGGTCGAGCTGTTCGACCTGTCCGGCCCGGTGGCGATCGCGGCGGACGTGAGCGGGACGGTCGCCAACCCGCAATTGCGCGGCGTGGTGCGCGCGACCGGCGGACGTATCACCAGCGCGGTCACCGGCACGGTGCTGACCAATGTGCGGGCGGAGGGACGGTTCGCCGGCTCGCGCTTGCAGGTGCAGTCGTTCACCGCCGATGCGGGGCGCGGGAAGGTGACCGGCACCGGCGCGTTCGACTTTGCGGGCGGGCGCGGCGTGGCGCTGGACTTGCGGCTGAACGCCGATCGCGCCGCGATGATCGAGCGCGACGATATCGCCGCGACCGTCAGCGGGCCGATCGCGTTCCGCTCCGATGGGGGTGGGGGGCACCATCTCCGGCGATGTGACGCTGGACGCCAGCCGCTATCGGCTGGGGCAGGCGACGGTGGCGAGCGCGGTGCCGCAGCTCAATATCCGCGAAATCAACCTGCCCGACGGCGGCGGGGTGGAGGACGATGACGTCGACGCGCCGTGGAAGCTGGCGATCCATGCCCGCGCGCGCAACGGCCTGATGGTCACCGGGCTGGGGCTGTCGAGCGAATGGTCGACCGATGTCGCGATCGCGGGCACGCCGACCAACCCGGCAATCACCGGCCGCGCCGACCTGGTGCGCGGCGATTACGAGTTCGCGGGCCGCGAGTTCGAGCTGTCGCGCGGCGTGATCCGCTTCGCGGGCGAGGTGCCGGCCAATCCGGCGCTGGATATCGAGGCGAATGCGAACGCCAATGGCGTCAACGCGACGATCCGGGTGACGGGGGTGGCGGCGAAACCGGAGATCGCCTTCACCAGCGTGCCCGCGCTGCCGCAGGACGAATTGCTGTCGCGGCTGCTGTTCGGCACTTCGATCACCAATCTGTCGGCGCCGGAGGCATTGCAGCTCGCCTCCGCGGTGGCGGCGTTGCAGAACGGAGGCAACGGGTTGAGCCCGATCAACGCGGTGCGGCGCGCGGCAGGGCTGGATCGGCTCCGCATCCTGCCCGCCGATGCGCAGACCGGTCAGGGGACGTCGATCGCGGCGGGCAAATATGTGACGCGACGGGTCTATGCGGAGATCATCACCGATGGTCAGGGTTATTCGGCGACGCGGGTGGAGTTCCAGGTGACGCGCTGGCTGTCGCTGCTGTCGTCGATCTCGACGCTGGGGCGGCAGAGCGGGAACGTGCGCGTGTCGCGGGATTATTGAGGGGGGTGTGGGGGTGAAGATAGTTAAGCCCCTCCCCTTCAGGGGAGGGGTTGGGGTGGGGGAGGTCTCATCGAGACTTTCGCTCGTGACTGCCTCCGGCGGACTGCTCCACCCCTAACCCCTCCCCTGAAGGGGAGGGGGAGTTCAGATCAGACCATTTCCTTCAGCGGCACGCTTGCATCCGCCAGTCTCTCCGCCGCGACCTGCGCGCGGTTCACCACCAGTGCCCGGCCCTGCACGTAATCCTTGGTCGCATTGACGCAATCGAGCGCGATCACCGTGCCCGCCTTCAGATACACCAGCGAGAAACTGCGCGTCGCGGGATCGCCGCGCAGCACCGCCGCGTCATGGCCGGTCGACAGGCCGACCGTCTGGAGCTTCAGGTCGTACTGGTTGGACCAGAACCACGGCACCGCATCATACGCCTCTTCCGCGCCGGTCAGCGCCTTGGCGACGATATTGGCCTGGTCGTTGGCGTTCTGCACCGATTCCAGCCGGATCTCGGCACCATCGGCAAAGCCGTTGGCGTGGAGTGCGCAGTCGCCGATCGCAAAGACGTCCGGCAGCGAGGTGCGGCACATCGCGTCGACCGCCACGCCATTGCCGCCCGCCGCCCCGGCCGCCAGCAGCGGCGCGACCGCAGGCACGATGCCGATGCCGACGATCACCATCTGGCAGTCCAGCACCTCGCCATCCGCCAGCCGCACGCCGGTGGCGCGTCCGTCCGTCTCCAGGATGCAGTCGACCGCGGCGCCCAGCCGGACGTCGACGCCATGCGTGCGATGCTCCGCCTCGTAGAAGCGCGACAGCGGCTCGCCCGCGACGCGGGCCAGCACGCGCGGCAGCGCCTCCAGCAGCGTGACGTGCTTGCCCAGCTTGGTGAGGACCGCAGCCGCCTCCAGTCCGATATAGCCGCCGCCGATGACGACGACGCGGGTCGTCGCCGGCAGTTCGTCCATCAGCCGGTCGACATCGGCGCGGGTGCGCACGCCATGCACCCCGGTCAGGTCGTGCCCGGTACAGGTCAGCCGCCGCGGGCTGCCGCCGGTGGCCCAGATCAGCGTGCCGTACTCGATCGCCTCGCCCGACGCGGTCGTCACCCGATGCGCGGCGGCGTCGACCGCATCGATGCGGGTGCCGGGCAGCATCGTCACCTGCTTGTCGGTCCAGAAGGCGGCGGGGCGCAGCAGGATGCGCTCGAACGGCTTGTCGCGCGCGAGATATTCCTTGGAGAGCGGGGGGCGCTCATAGGGCAGTTCGGGTTCGTCGCCGATCAGTGCGATCGTCCCCTCGAACTTGCGCTGGCGCAGGCCGATCGCGGCCTGTGCGCCGGCATGGCCTGCCCCCACGATCACTACGTCGAATTGCTGCATCCGCTCGTTCCCCCTCGTGCGCGGGCGATGCACCAGCCGCGCTTCGTCTTCAATAGGGGGGTGCGTCGGTTGCGCGCTGCGCCGCGGCGGCCTGTGCCCACCACAGCAGGTCCTTCGCGAAGCGGGGGAAGGCGCGTTCCAGCGCGGCGCCCGCCTCGCCGGTCGGTTGCGCCTCGGCATCCAGCGTCGCCGCGATCGGGCCGACCGTCAGCGAGCTGGAGATCACCGGCATCCGCATTTCCGGCAGGATCGCATGCCAGATCGAATTGGCGCGCGCGCCCGACAGCCGCCCGGCGGAATAGCTGGCGATCGCCGCGGGGCGCCAGAACCATTCCTCCAGGAAATGGTCGGTCAGGTTCTTCAACCCCGGCTGCGGCCCCCAATTATATTCGCCGGTGACGAAGACGAAGGCGTCGGCGGTGCGGATCTGTTCGGCCAGCGCCTCCATCGCCGGCGGCGCGGCGCCTTTGTCATGCTCCTTGTACATGCGATCCAGCATCGGCAGCCCGATCGCCTTGGCATCGATCAGCGCGGCCTCGTGCCCCAGCGCGGCGAAGCGGTCGGTCAGGAAGCGGGCGAGGCGGATGCCCATGCGATCGGCCCGGTACGAGCCATAGAGGATGAGGATGCGCATCGCCGCCTCTTGCCGCACGCCACGGCCCCGGTAAACCGATCGCGGCGCGAACCTGCGCCACGGGGGAGAGAGATGGCGACCGCCAGCGATACGCATTTGGACGAGCCGAGCGGCGCCGACATCAAGCTGGTGATCTCCGCCTCCGCGCTGGGCACCGTGTTCGAATGGTACGATTTCTTTATCTACGGCACGCTGGCGGCGTCCGGGATCATCGGGCGCGCCTTCTTCCCGGCGGGGAACGAGACGGTGCAGACGCTGCTCGCCTGGGCCGGCTTTGCGGTGGGGTTCGGGTTTCGGCCGCTGGGTGCGGTGCTGTTCGGCTATCTGGGCGACCGGCTGGGACGGAAATACACCTTCCTGGTCACGATCACGCTGATGGGGATCGCCACCGCGGGCGTGGGACTGACCCCGGCGGCGGCGACGATCGGCTTCGCTGCGCCCGCGATCGTGCTGCTGCTGCGGGTCGCGCAGGGGCTGGCGCTGGGCGGCGAATATGGCGGGGCGGCGATCTATGTCGCGGAGCATTCGCCGAAGAAGCGCGCCGGCTTCTACACCAGTTTCATCCAGGCGGGCGTGGTCGGCGGCTTCCTGCTGAGCCTCGCCGTCATCCTGCTGGTGAAAGCAATGATGTCGGCGGAGGCGTGGTCGGCATGGGGCTGGCGCGTGCCGTTCGTCTTCTCGATCGTGCTGCTCGCGATCTCGTTGTGGATGCGCCTGAAGCTGTCCGAAAGCCCCGTGTTCCAGAAGATGCGCGCCGCGGGCGAGCGGGTGGCGAACCCGATCAAGGCCAGCTTCACCTATCCCGGCAATCTGAAGCGGATGGTGGTCGCGCTGTTCGGCATCGCCGCGGGGCTGACGGTGATCTGGTACACCGCGATGTTCACGGTGCTGTCGTTCCTGCAAACCACGATGCGGGTTCAGGAGACGCTGGCGCAGGTCATCACCGGGGTGGGCGTGGCGGCGGGGGTCGGCTGGTTCCTGCTGTTCGGGCATCTGTCCGACAAGGTGGGGCGCAAGAAGCCGATCGTGATCGGCTATGTGCTGACGTTGGTGTTCCTGTTCCCGATCTTCTGGCTGATGGGGAGCGCGGCCAATCCGGCGCTGGCGCGCGCGGCGGAGACGCAGCCGGTCGTCGTCTATGGCACCGCGTGCACCTACAGCCCGTTCGAGAAGACGCAGGCGACGCCGTGCGGCAAGCTGCTCGACCATCTGTCGAAGAAGGGCGTGCCCTATTCGGTCGCGGCGGCACCCGACACCTATGTCGCGATCGGGTCGGGCGGCGAGCGGGTGACGACCCCGGAGCGGCTGGACGCGGCATTGACGCGCGCGGGCTACGACCTGACGCCGGTGGTGCCGTCGGCGGCGAACATCGCGCTGATCCTGGTCGCGATCGTCGCCATGTCGCTGCTGTCGGGGATCACCTATGGCCCGGTGGCGGCGCTGCTGAGCGAGATGTTCCCGCCTGCGATCCGCTATTCCTCGCTGTCGATCCCCTATCATCTCGGGACCGGCTATTTCGGCGGATTCCTGCCCTTCATCAGCCAGTATATCGTCGCCAAGACCGGCGATCCCTATGCCGGGCTGTGGTACACCTGGTGGGTGGTGGTGCTGGCGCTGGTCGTCACGGTTATAGGGCTGCGCGAGCATCGAGAGGGTGCCGCGGTGGCGTGAGGCGGCATGACGCGCTAACCGGCGGGGCATGTCCGATACGCCCCACCGCCCCCCTCATCGCTCCCCTCATCGCCTGCGCCTGTCCTCCGACACGCTGACCGCCAACTGGCGCGCGCTGGCGGCGATGAGCGGCACGGCGGCGTGTGGTGCGGCGGTGAAGGCGGATGGATACGGACTGGGCGCGCGGGCGGTGGCGACGCGGCTGGTGGCGGCGGGGGTGCCGCGACCTGTTCGTCGCGACCTGGGCCGAGGCGGCCGGGGTCGCCGGGCTGGGCGCGCGCGTGTCGGTGCTCCACGGGGTGCGCGCGGACGACCTGCCGCTGGTCGGTGCCGACGACGTTCGCCCGGTGCTCAACACCCCGCAGCAGGTGGCGCGCTGGCGCGAGGCGGGCGGCGGGCGAGCGTGCGACGTGATGGTCGACACGGGGATGAACCGCTTGGGCATCGCGGCGGAGGACATCGCCGCGGGGCTGCTCGACGGCGTCGCGGTCGATACGCTGCTGAGCCATCTCGCCTGTGCCGACGAACCCGGGCACGCGTTGAACGATCGCCAGCGCATGCGGTTCGCCGCGCTCGCCGGGCGGACACGGGCGGCGCGGATGAGCCTCGCCAACTCGGCCGGGATCGCGCTGGGGCACGATTATGCCTTCGATCTGACGCGGCCGGGGCTGGCGCTGTACGGCGGGTTGCCGGTGGCCGCGCTGGCCGATCGCGTCCGCCCGGTCGCGACGATCGCAGCGGACGTGCTGCAACGCCGCACGGTGCGCGCCGGCGAGACGGTGGGGTATAATGCGACGTGGCGCGCGCCCCGCGACACAGCGGTGGCGATCGTCAACCTGGGCTATGCCGATGGTTATTGGCGCGGCTTTTCCGATCGCGGGCGCGCGATGGCCGGCGACGCGCTGCTGCCGGTGATCGGGCGCGTGTCGATGGATCTGGTGGCACTGGACGTCACCGGCGCGGACGTGGCGGAGGGCGACGAGGTGGCGTTCGACCCCGACCTGCCCCGCGCCGCGGCGGCGAGCGGGATGAGCCAGTACGAACTGCTGACCGGCCTGGGCCAACGCTTCGCGCGGGTGTGGGAATGACGAAAAGGGGCCGCTTCCGAAGGAAGCGGCCCCGAGACTTGTCTGACTGGCGGCTGGATCAGAACTTCGCGCGGATGCCCGCGTAGAAGCGGCGGCCGAACACGTCATAGACATCGGCCTGCGTTTCCGTGCCGGTGATCGAGTTGGAGAACGGCGGGTTCGGCAGGTACGGCGGCTGCTTGTCGAAGATATTGTCGACGCCGACGTAGAAGCCGAACTTCTTGTCGGTGCCGCCGTCCCAGCGCAGCTGCAGATCATGGTACGAATAGGCCGGGATGCGGTTCAGCGCCTCGATCGCCGCATTGCTGTTCGTGAAGGTCACGCTGGACACCGCCGGGCTCAGATAGTTCGCCTGCCAGGTGGCGGAGAACCCGCCGTCCACCGTATAGGTCAGGCGGCCGAACACGCGATGCTTGTGGAGACCCGACCCAGCCGTGCCGCGGTTCTCGACCACCGCAGCGGCGGGATTGGCCTGCGTCTTGTAGCGCAGCAGCATCGTATAATAGACCGACAGGTCGATGCGGTCGCCGTTGAAGACGCCGGCGCCGTAGCGTGCCTGGAAGTCGATACCGTCCGTCTTCGTCTGCGCGACGTTGATGAGCGTCCCGTTCACCGTCGCGATGCGGCCGTCGGCGCCGCGGATGACCTGCGAACAGAACACCGGGTCGTTCGACTGGAGGCACTGCTGCACGGTGAACTGGCGACCCAGGGTCGCGATCGCGCCGTCCAGCTTGATGTTGTAATAGTCGACCGTCAGGCTGAACCCGGGCAGGAAGCGCGGCGTGAGCACGCCACCCAGCGTCAGGGTGTTCGCGGTTTCCTCGGCCAGGCCGGGGTTGCCGCCGACGAAGCCGTTGATCGCCTGCTGCTGCGCCAGCGAATAGTTGAACGTTCCGCCGTTGGCTACCGCCGCCTGAACCGCGGGAAGGCGACGGCAGGCATCGCCGAACCCACCCGGGAACGTCGCACTGACGCCAGGATTGTTCGTCGCGGTGACGCCGTTGCATGGGTCGGTGATCGTCGCGAACGTTTCGTTGGCGGCCTGGAACAGCTCCGAGACGTTCGGCGCGCGATTGGCGCGTGCATAGACGCCGCGGAACTTGAGCCCGTCGACCGGCTCGAACTCGGCGCCGGCGTTCCAGCTGACGACGCTGCCGACCGTCGAGTAATCGGAGTAGCGGACTGCGCCGATCAACCCCAGATATTTCACGAAGCTGTCGCGGATCAGCGGCAGGTTGACCTCGCCATAAGCTTCCCAGACGTCGAACTCGCCGGCCAGATCCTGCGTCAGGTTGCCGATGTTGAGGCCGGCGTTGGTCAGTGCATCATTATCGCTCGACGCCTTCTCCTTGCGATATTCGGCGCCGACCGCGATGCCGACGTCGCCCGCCCACAGCGAGAAGGGCGAGCCGGACAGGTTGACCGTGGCGACATGCTGCTGGTTGACGACGCGCAGGCTGCGCGGGATCGGAGAGACGACATAGGCCGACGCCTCCGGGCTGGCCGAATTGGCGCCGAAGATGTTCAGCGGGCGGCAGCCGGCCGCACGCGCCGCCTCGCTGCGGCACACGAACTGGCCGTTCACGGAAACGACGTCGAGCGCCTCCGCGATGCGGCTCTTGATCGCCGTTTCGCTGGCCGTGTAGTCTTGGAACCGGCCAAAGACGTAGCTGGCGTCATAGCGCCACCCACCGCCGACATCGCCCCGGATCCCGCCGGCGAAGCGCAGCGTGTCGCGGTCGTTGACGTTGCTGCGATCGAACACTTCGTTGAAGCGGCGACGTGCGGTGATGCCGACGATGTCGTTCGTCGGATCGGCATCGCTGTTCCGTGCCGCGATGATCGCCTGCACCGGTGCCGGAATGAACGGGTTGGTGATCGCGATCGACGAGGTAACGTCGGTGCTGGGCAGCGCCGAACCGATGCTGATCGCCGAGGGTTCGAGCGAGGAGCGCGACTTCACCTTGTTGTAATTCGTTTCAAGGAACAGCGTCGCTGCCGGGCTGATCTCGAACGTGGTGTTGAACGCGGCCATGTAGCGCTCGACCGGCACGCTGATGAAGCGCTCCGCGTTGCGGTTGAACCCCGGTCCGGTGCCGAAGATCAGGTTGTTCGTACCGTCGAAACTGAAGCTCGACGTATTGATGTTGGTCGTCGGCGTCGCGCCGGTGCCGCGGACGTCGTAATAGAACTGCCCCTGCGGACCGAAGACGCTGTACGATGCCGGGCCGCAGATGATGCCGGCCGCATTGCCGAGCGGCGTGCCGCAATCCTCCGCCGAGCGCGCGCGCGCGTTGGAGCGCAGCCCCTGATCGCGATCGTAGGTGAGGTTGCCGATCATCTTCCAGCGACCATCGGCAAGCGTGCTGCCGCCCGTCAGCGTCACGAGATAGCGGCCGTTGTCGCCCTGTTCCGTCACGCCGGACTGGGCGCGCAGCTGCACGCCGTCGAAGCTGTCGCGCATGATGAAGTTGACGACGCCCGCGATCGCGTCGGACCCATAGACCGAGGAGGCGCCGCCGGTGACGACGTCGATACGCTGGATGAAGTCGGTCGGGATGTTGTTGACGTCGACCGTCGACTGGCCTGCAAAGCCCGCGACGTAGCGGCGCCCGTTGACCAGCGTGAGCGTCCGGTTGTTGCCGAGCGACCGGAGGTTGAGCGTCGCGGTGCCGTTGCCCGAGGTGTTGAAGTTGGAGTTGGTGCGGCTGGTACCCACGCCGAATTGCGGCAGCTGGTTCAGCGTGTCCTGGATGTTCAGTGCGGCGTCCGCCTGGATATCCGCGGCGCCCACGACCGCCACCGGAACCGATCCCGTGAGATCAGGACGCGCGATGCGCGAACCAGTGACGACGATATCGTCTGGCGTGCCGGCCTGTGCGGCGGGCAATGCGGTGTCGTCCTGCGACTGCGCCGATGCGTGGGGAGCGAGCACGAGCGTGCCCATGAGCGCCGAAGCGCCAAAAGGATGTTCAATTTCATCAGACCCTCGATGAATGGCGGGATGCCGTTCATCGGAAAGACAGGTTTCGCGCCCCGCTTGGCAAGAGCGTCGGCAGCGAATGTGACAATTTCCGGAAAGAGTGTTGCAATCCGGTAACGAAAATAGAAATGATTTGAAATATTTAGATATTTCCGTTGCTATTTTGCCGCTGCCAGCCAGTCCAACAGCGGATTCCACAGCTGTTCGCGCGCCCGCCCGCCGACGATCATGCCGACATGGCCCGCCCCCAGGTCGCGGCGATCGGGCAGCTCGATTGCGGTTGCGGCGGGCACGATGCGGTCGCTGAGCGAGACGAACTCGACCGTCGGACAGCGCAGCGCCAGCGGATCGATCGTGCGGCCCGCGACCTGCCAGGTGCCGGTGCCGGGGCGGTCCTCTGCCAGCAGCGCGTCGAACATCTCCGCGCCGGCGGCATAGGTGAGGGGCGCGCCGGCATTGGCCCAGTCCTCCAGCGCGACGAACAGGCGCGCGGCGTCATCGTCGGCGATGGCGAACGCCTCGTACTTGGCGACCGTGCGTGCGGGGTCGAGGCGCCAGAAGGCGGTCTGGAGCACCTCCATTGGCAGCACCCCCATCGCGCGGCAGGCCGGCTCCACCTGCGCCCACAGCGAGGCCATCGCCGCGCGCGCGGCGTCGCCATAGCCGGCGAAGCGCCACGGCGCGGCGATCGTGGCGACGCCGGCGACCCGATCCTCCAGCAACGCCGCGGCGGCGAGCGCGAGCGTGCCGCCGAGGCAATAGCCGACCAGCAGCACCGGCCCGTCGAGCTTTCGCAGCATCGGCACCAGCCGTTCCGCGACATGGCCGGCGAGGTCGAGCCCGGCATCCTGCGGACGCGGCGTGCCCCAGTCGACCAGCCAGGCGTGGAAGCCGGCCTGCGCCGCATGCTCGACCAGCGACCGGCCGGGCGCCAGATCCAGCACGAACGGCGGGTTGATGAGCGAGGGCACGAACACCAGCGTGGGTCCGGTGCCGCCATGGTCGCGCAATCGCGCCGCACCCTTGCGGATGCGTGCCGGTTTGGGACGGCGGCGGGTGCGCGGTGCCTCCTGATAGCGGCGCAGCCCGGCCAGCGCGGCGGCGGCGCGGTCGGGCGATGCTGCGGTTTCGCTGCGCAGCATATCGAGGAACAGCGGTAGCGGACGGGGGCCGTGTTGCGACGCGGAATTTTGTGCGATACCGCATGGATGATCGGTCATGGGGAACTCGCGCGATGAAGAAACAGCCGAACGGCGACGGTGCGGTGGTCATCAAGAAATACGCCAATCGCCGGCTCTATAACACCGAAAGCTCCTCCTACATCACGCTGGAGCATCTGGCGGCGATGACGCGCGAGGGGCGCGAGTTCCGGGTCGTCGATGCCAAGACCGACGAGGATATCACGCACAACGTTTTGACGCAGATCATCATGGAGGAGGAAAGCCGCGGGCAGACGATGCTGCCGGTGAATTTCCTGCGCCAGCTGATCGCGCTGTACGGCGATTCGATGCAGGCGATGGTGCCGGACTATCTGGATGCGTCGATGAACAGCTTCCGCCACAACCAGGCTCAGTTCAAGACGGCGGTGGAGGGCGCGTTCGCCGGCTCGCCGTTCGCCGAGCTGGCGAAGCACAATATGGCGATGTTCGAGGCTGCGGCGACTGCGTTCAAGGCGGCCGCGCCGGGCAATGCCGCACCGTCGACGCCGACGGCGTCGGGCGGCAGCAAGGACAGCGAAATCGCATCGCTGAAGGCGGAACTCGCCCGGTTGCGCGACAAGGTCGACAAGCTGGGCGAGTGACGCTGGCCGCGCGCGTTGCCGCGGGCCAGTCGACACCGTTGCGAAACCTCGCTTGTCCCCCGGCGCAGGCCGAGGTCCAGTCGCGAGCGGTTTCCGTATCTTACGAGCCGACCGTTACTGGACCCCGGCCTGCGCCGGGGAACAAGGGGGGACAACCCCGCGATCACGTCCGCGGTGACGCCGGCACGGCGACGAGCCTACCGTGGCTTGACGAAGCGCAGCGTCATGCGGTCGCTTTCGCCGATCGCGGCGTATTTCGCGCGGTCCTGATCGCCCAGCGAATAGGTGGGGGGCAGGGTCCACACGCCCTTGGGATGATCGTGCGTGTCCTTCGGATTGGCGTTGACGTCGCTGCTGCCGGCGAGCTTGAACCCGGCCGCTTCGGCGAGGCGGCGGACGGTGGAGACCTTCAGATAGCCGCTGTCCCGCTCCTTCGCGACGTCGCTCGCCTCGGGCAGGCGATGCTCGACGATGCCCAACGTACCGCCCGGGCGCAGCATGGCGTACCATGCCTTGAACGCATGGGCCGCGGTGTCGCCGCCGCCCATCGTCAGATTGTGGATGTTGCGGAAGGTGAGGACCACGTCCTGGCTGTTGGCGGGCACGTCGGTGGTGCCGGTGGCGGGGTCGATCGTGGCGACGGTGCCGGTCAGCTTCCTGTCGGCGAGCATCGTGCGCGCCGCATCCGCGCCCTTGGGCGTGACGAGCGCGGTATAGCTGCCCGTGCCCGCGGGCACGCGCGCCAGGATGATGCTGTACCAGCCGCCGCCGGGGGAGAATTCCACCACCTTCGACGCCGGGGTGACGCCGAAGAAGGCGAGCGTCTCGGCCGGGTGGCGATAGCGGTCGCGCGCCCGTTCGGCCGCGCTGCGGTCGGGCGCGGCGATGGCGCGGGCGACGGCGGGATCGGCGGCCGAGTGGGATTTGGGTGCGGCGTGGACCAGCGCGGCGGTGCCGATGAGCGCCGCGGCGATGGCGGCGGCGGGCAGCGGACGGGAAAGCGACATGGGCGCGGAACTCCAGGGGGGTGATGGCATGAGGCTGGAGCAGCGATGAGCGACGCGCAAGTCCTGCTGGCATCGGGCGCGGTGCTGGCGGCGGTGGTCGCGGTGCTGGCCGGATGGCGCGACTCGCGGCGGCGGCGACGGGCCGATGCCGATGCGGTCGGCTGGGTCGACTGGACGACGGTGCAGATGGCGGCGCTGATCGCGCTCGCGGTGCTGGCGTGGCTGGCGGTGAAGGGGTGATGCGGGGTCAGTAGAAGCGACGTAGCGTCAGCGTTCGGTCGGCACCGTCGCACATCCGCAGCGACACCGTCGTGCCCGGCGCCGCCGTCGTCCAGCGCGCGGCGGGCGTCGCGAGCCACGCGCGCGTGACGGGCGCGCCGTCTACCGCGCAGATCGCCTCGTCGACGCGCCAGCCCGCGGCGGCGGCCGGGCCGCCACGCATGACATGGAGCACCGACAGCCGGTCGCCGGTGAAGGCCAGGAGCAGCCCGCTGGTCGAGCGTTCCGGCGGCACGGGGGGCAGCGCGCGCAGCAGCAGGTGCCCGGCACCCGGATCGAGCAGGACGCGAAAGCGCTGCAACAGCCCCGACCCGATCCGCCCGGCAACGCCGATCGTGTCGGAAAAGCCGCCGGCCGGTTCCATCCGCACCTCGATATCGCGCGTGGTCGCGCCGCCCAGTGCGAGTTGCGGGACCACCGACAGGTCGCTCTCGACCGCGCCGGCGAGGCCATAGGAGATGGCGGTGGTCGCGGGCGGCCCCAGCCGCGCATCGCGCCAGGCCGGGGCGGACAGCGTCACCGCGGCGCCGTCGCCGGTATCGACCACGACGGGCGCGATGTGCCTTCCGCCGATCGTCAGCGCGCTCATGTACAGCTGGCGGTCGGGGGCGATGGTCAGCGGGGCACTGGCGCCGGTGAACGGCAGGCGGCCGCTGCGCAGCAGGCGGAAGCGTCGCGCCTGATAGTCGATGTCGAGCGCCCAGGCGGCGGTCAGGTCGCGCCCGACGAGCAGGTCGACGCCGGTGCGGTCGCCGCTGCCCGCGCGCGTGGCGGAGGCAGGCAGGTCCGCCACCACCAGCCCGCCGCCCCGCCGGGTGAGCCCGCCGATGACCAGCGAGCGGGTATCGGCGCGCCCGACGTCGAGCGAGCCGCCGATGACGTCGGCGCGCCCTTCCTGACGGACGGGGACGCGGTTGCGCGTCGCATAGTCGCGCGACAGCACCGAGACGCTGACTCCGGTGTCGAGGATCGCGATGACGGGGCGGTCGTCCAACGTCATCGCGAAGCGGATCTGGTTGCCGGGGGTGAGCTCGAAGGGAACCCAGCGCTCCTCGCTGTCGAGGGCGAGCGTCGCCACCGGCGCGGCGCGATGCGCGGTCGCGGGGACGGCGGCGGCGAGGAGGAGGGCGAGGATCACGCGGGCGGGTGTAGCGGGTTTGATGACCGGGGGTGAAGGGTGTCGTGCCGGAGTTGGTCCGGCATCCAGGGTTCCGCGCGTGCTGGTGCCGAGGCGTGTGCGGAACGATGGACCCCGGGTCGAGCCCGGGGTGACGAGACGGTGGGTGACGAAGGGACGCCCCGCCTACAGGCACGCCTCCAGATACGCCTGGTCGAAGCCGAACTGCTTGGCCTTGTCGAGCGTGTAGGGGCGCAGGCCCATCGAGCGGTATTCGCCGATGATCTTGCCGTCGGCGCTCTCGTCCAGATATTCGAACTTGAACAATTCCTGCGTCACGATCACCGGGCCTTCCATCCCGATCACCTCGGTGATGTTGGTCACGCGGCGGCTGCCGTCGCGCAGGCGCTTCACCTGGATGATCATGTCGACCGAATCGGCGATCTGGCGGCTGATCGCTTCCTTGGGCACCTTGATGTCCGACATCATCACCATGTTCTCCATGCGCGCCAGCGCCTCGCGCGGAGAGTTGGAGTGGAGCGTACACATCGAGCCGTCGTGGCCGGTGTTCATCGCGGCGAGCATGTCGAAACACTCGCTGCCGCGGATTTCGCCCAGGATGATGCGGTCCGGGCGCATACGCAGCGCGTTCTTCACGAGGTCGCGGATGCTGATCTCGCCCTGACCCTCCAGATTGGCGGGGCGCGTTTCCAGCGGCAGCCAGTGCGGCTGTTGCAAACGCAGTTCCGCCGCGTCCTCGATCGTCAGCACGCGCTCGCCGGGGTCGATCATCTTCGACAAGGCGTTGAGCATCGTCGTCTTGCCCGAGCCGGTGCCGCCCGAGATGACGACGTTGAAGCGGCACGCGCCCGCGATCTTCAGCGCGGTCGCCATCTTCTGCGACATGCTGCCGAAGCCGGCCATCATGTCGAGCGTGATCGGCTTGGCGGAGAATTTGCGGATCGAGATGGCGGTGCCGCGCAAGGAGAGCGGCGGCACGATGACGTTGACGCGGCTGCCGTCCTTCAGCCGCGCGTCGGCGAGCGGCGTGGTCTGGTCGACGCGGCGGCCGACCGAGTTGCAGATGCGCTGCGCGATCTGGAACAGATGCTCCTCGTCGCGGAACGCGATCTGCGCCAGCTCCAGCTTGCCCTTGCGCTCGACGAAGGTCTGGTCGGGGCCGTTGACCATGATGTCGGAGATGTCGGCGTCCGCCAGCAACTCCTCGAGCGGGCCGAGGCCGAGCAGCTCGTCGACCAGCACCTTTTCCAGCGCGAACTGCTCGCGGCGGTTCAGCGTCAGCTTCAGCTCGGCGAGCACCTCGCCGATGATCGGGCGGAATTCCTCCGCCAGCTCGTCCTTGCCCAGCGTCGCCGCGGCCTCGGGATCGACGCGCTCCAGCAGGCGGGGGAGTACCTGCTCCTTGATCTTGTGGATCGACGCCTCGAACCCCTCGACGCGGCTGTTGCCGGCCTCGCCGCTGGCGTTCTGACGGTCCGACAGGCGCTGCATCGCGTCGATCTGCGACTGGGGCGTGGTGTTGCCGATGTCGATCGCGTCGGCATCCGCCACGGTCAGCGTGTCGAGCGGGGGGAATTGCTCGCCCGGCATCGCGCCGCCGTCGTTGCGCTGGAAGCCGCCGCCCTGAAAGCCGCCGCCCTGCATCGGGCGCGCCACGCCAAAGCCGCCGCCCCGCGCGCTGCCGCTGCCGCCCGCCATCCCGTTGTTGCGACGCCCGAACGCGCTCATCGACTGTCCCGTCCCTTCATGGGTTCGGGCGACGGGCTAAGCGAGAAGGATTACCATTTGTCTAACCATCCCCGATCATTGTCCGTCCAGGAAGGCGAGGAAGGCGATGCGCAGGATGATGCGGGGCAGGGTGGCGTCGCGCGGCACCGCCTCGGCCGCGGCGACCACGTCGCGCGACACCGCGCCCGGGACGATCGTGGCGGCGGGGAAGCGGCGTGCCAAATCGCGCGCGTCCTCGTCGAAGGCGGCGTGGACCGGGCCGGCATCGGTGGCGGCGAGGAGCAGCGGGCCGAGCGCGGTCGGCGCGATCGTCCAGCGTATCGTCGCGCCCGCCCCGCCGCGCGCGCGGGCCGCGGGGGACAGTGCGACGCGCTCCGCCTCGGCATAGAAGCGGCTGGGGGCGGCATAGCCGGCGGCGTAGATCGCGTCGGTGACGCTGGGTTCGCGCGCGAGCGCGTCGGCGGCGCGCACGGCGCGCAGGTGGCGCGCGAAGGCGGCGGTGTGGCGCCGGTGGCGCGGACGAACAGGCGATGGAAATGGTGCGGGGCGTAGCCGGCGTGCGCCGCCAGCGTGGCGAGCGGCAGCGCGGTGTCGCTGGCCATGATCGCCTCCGCCGCTGCGATCACCGCGGCACGGTCGCGCGCGGCGGCATCGGGCAGGCAGCGGCGGCAGGCGCGATAGCCGCGCGCACGGGCGGCGGCGGGATCGCGCAGCATCTCCACGCTCGCGCGTGCGGGGCGACGCGCGGCGCAACTCGGCTTGCAATAGATGCCGGTGGTGCGCACCGCGACGACGAAGCGGCCGTCATAGGCGCGGTCGCGGCGCTCGAAGGCGCGCCACGCCTGATCCGGATCGATGTCAGCGGTGTCGGCGATGGTATCGGGCATGACGCTCATGTAAGCGCTCCGTATGGCGCCGGCATCCCGCGGCTTGCGCTCAAAACGGACGGGAGAGGCGAATGACGGACGATCCGGTATTGGTGGAGCGCCATGACGACGGCGTGGCGGTGGTGACGCTGAACCGGCCGCAGGCGATGAACGCGCTGTCGATCGCGCTGCGCGCGCAATTATACCGGGTGATGACCGCGCTGGACGGCGACGACGACGTGCGCTGCGTCGTGCTAACCGGGGCGGGGGAGCGCGCCTTCACCGCCGGGTTGGACCTGAAGGAGCTGGGATCGCGACCGGGCGCGCTGGGCGCCGCCAATGCGGAGGGCGCGGACGAGAATCCGGTCAAGGCGATCGAAACCTGTCGCAAGCCGGTGATCGGCGCGATCAACGGCGTCGCGATCACCGGCGGGTTCGAGGTGGCGCTGGCGTGCGACATATTGATCGCGTCGAGCAACGCGCGCTTCGCCGATACGCATGCGCGCGTCGGGGTGATGCCGGGCTGGGGCTTGAGCCAGAAGCTGTCGCGGATGATCGGTCCCTCGCGCGCGAAGGAGCTGTCGCTGTCGGGCAACTTCCTGGATGCCGCGACCGCGGAACGCTGGGGATTGGTCAATCGCGTGGTCGAACCCGGCGAATTGCTGAGTGTGGCGCGAAAGCTGGCGGCGGACATCGCCTCGGCCGATGCGGCCTTCATCGCGGGCTACAAAAGACTGATCGACGACGGTTATGCGCTGCCGTTCGGCGAGGGGATGGCGCTGGAGCATCGCCGCTCGTCGCAGGCCAACCGGCAGGTGACGCCCGAATCGGTCGAGGCGCGCCGTGCGGCGGTGCAGGCGCGGGGGCGTGCTCAATGAACGGCATCCGAATGGAATCAGCGCTGCGGTTGCATCCCCGGATGGCCTTTGCTACGCGCCCGCCATCCCAAGCGAGGCGCGTGTCCCATGCGCCATCCTTTCGCATGGGCCGACACCCCTTGGGTATGATGCGAGGAAAGTGAATCGCGTGGAGAGTTCCAGCGGTAATCAAGGCAGCAGCATCCAGGCGAGCCTGGGCGGTCGCTATGCCAGCGCGCTGTTCGACCTGGCGGTCGAGGCGAAGGCGGTCGACCGCGTCGAGCAGAGCCTGGCGGCGGTGCGCGATGCGCTGGCCGAATCGAGCGACTTCCGCGAGGTGACCACCTCGCCGGTGATCGCACGCGGTGCGGCGGTGAAGGCGGTGCTGGCCACCGCCGACCAGCTGGGCGTCGACGCGACGACGAAGAGCTTCCTGGGCGTACTGGCGGAAAACCGCCGGCTGGCGCAGCTGCCCGCGGTGATCCGCGCGTTTCGCCAGCTGGCCGCGCGCCATCGCGGCGAGACGACGGCCGAGGTCACCAGCGCGCATCCGCTGTCGCCCGAGCAGGTCGACGAGCTGAAGCAGCAGCTGCGTCGCCGCGTCGGGCGCGAGGTGTCGGTCGACCTGTCGGTCGATCCCGAGATCCTGGGCGGGCTGGTCGTCCGCATCGGTTCCCAGATGATCGATTCGTCGATCCGTACCCGTTTGAATGCGCTTGCCAGCGCGATGAAGGGCTGAAGACAATGGACATTCGCGCCGCAGAAATCTCGAAGGTCATCAAGGACCAGATCGCCAATTTCGGCACCGAGGCCCAGGTTTCCGAAACCGGTCAGGTGCTGTCGGTCGGCGACGGCATCGCCCGCATCTATGGCCTCGACAACGTCCAGGCCGGCGAGATGGTCGAGTTCGCCAATGGCGTGCAGGGCATGGCGCTGAACCTGGAGGCCGACAATGTCGGCGTCGTGATCTTCGGCTCCGACGCGGAGATCAAGGAAGGAGACACCGTCAAGCGCACCGGCACGATCGTGGACGTGCCGGTCGGCCGTGGCCTGCTGGGCCGCGTGGTCGATGGTCTGGGCAACCCGATCGACGGCAAGGGTCCGATCGTCGCCGAGAAGCGCAGCCGCGTCGAGGTGAAGGCGCCCGGCATCATCCCGCGCAAGTCGGTGCATGAGCCGGTGCAGACGGGCCTGAAGGCGATCGACGCGCTGGTGCCGGTCGGCCGTGGCCAGCGCGAGCTGATCATCGGCGACCGCCAGACCGGCAAGACCGCGGTCGCGCTCGACACCTTCATCAACCAGAAGCAGGTCAACGCGGGCGACGACGAGGGCAAGAAGCTGTACTGCATCTATGTTGCGGTCGGCCAGAAGCGCTCGACCGTGGCGCAGATCGTGCGCCAGCTGGAAGAGAATGGCGCGATGGAATATTCCATCGTCGTCGCCGCGACCGCGTCGGAGCCGGCGCCGCTGCAGTTCCTCGCGCCCTATACCGGCTGCGCGATGGGCGAGTATTTCCGCGACAACGGCATGCATGCGGTCATCGTCTATGACGATCTGTCGAAGCAGGCGGTCGCCTATCGCCAGATGTCGCTGCTGCTGCGCCGTCCGCCGGGCCGCGAGGCGTATCCGGGCGACGTGTTCTATCTCCACTCGCGCCTGCTGGAGCGCGCGGCGAAGATGAACGAGGACAATGGCTCCGGCTCGCTGACCGCGCTGCCGATCATCGAGACGCAGGCGGGCGACGTGTCGGCGTATATTCCGACCAACGTGATCTCGATCACCGACGGCCAGATCTTCCTCGAAACCGATCTGTTCTTCGCGGGCATCCGCCCGGCGATCAACGTCGGCCTGTCGGTCAGCCGCGTCGGCGGTGCTGCACAGACCAAGGCGATGAAGAAGGTGTCCGGCTCGATCAAGCTGGAGCTGGCGCAATATCGCGAGATGGCGGCGTTTGCGCAGTTCGGCTCCGACCTCGACGCCTCGACGCAGCGCCTGCTGAACCGCGGTGCGCGCCTGACCGAGCTGCTGAAGCAGCCGCAGTTCTCGCCCATGCCGTTCGAGGAGCAGACCGCGTCGATCTATGCCGGCACCAACGGCTATATCGACAGCGTGCCGGTCGCCGACGTCAACCGCTACGAAGCGGCGATGCTGGCGTTCCTGCGCGACAAGCACGCTGGCGTGCTGGCGGCGATCCGCGACACGCGCGAGCTGGGCAAGGACACCGAGGCGAAGCTGAAGGCGGCGCTGGACGAGTTCGCGAAGACGTTCGCGTAAGGGGCATATAGCCCTCTCCCCCGTGGGGAGAGGGTTGGGTGAGGGGGAGGGTGTCTCACCGAGAGCTACCTCTCTGCGAGGCACCGGCCCCTCACCCCGGCCCTCTCCCCGGCGGGGAGAGGGAGAAGAAGGATCCAAATGGCAAGTCTCAAGGCCCTCAAGATCCGCATCGGCTCGGTGAAGTCGACGCAGAAGATCACCAAGGCGATGAAGATGGTCGCCGCCGCGAAGCTGCGCCGCGCGCAGGAGGCGGCGGTCGCCGGGCGTCCCTATGCCGAGCGGCTGGAGGCGGTGGTCGCCAGCCTGGCGAAGAACGTCGGTGTCGGCGCGTCGCCGCTGATGGCGGGGACCGGCAAGGACCAGGTCCACCTGTTGGTGGTCGCCACCTCGGAGCGTGGCCTGGCGGGTGCGTTCAACACCAACATCGTCCGTGCCGCGCGCCGCAAGGCGGAGGAGCTGGAGGCGCAGGGCAAGACCGTGCGTTTCTATCTGGCGGGCAAGAAGGGGCGCGTGCTGCGCCGCTTCTATCCGACCGGCGTCATGGCCGATCACGATCTGTCGACGCTCAAGACCGCGTCGTTCGACGCCGCCAAGGAGATCGCGGACGACCTGATCCGCCGCTACGAGGCGGGCGAGTTCGACGTCGCGCACCTGTTCTACGCCCGCTTCCAGTCGGCGCTGGTGCAGGAGCCGGTCGGGCCGCAGATCATCCCGGTCGCGATTCCCGCGAGCAGCGAGCCGAAGCTGGCCAATAGCGGCGATGCGACGGTGGAATATGAGCCGAGCGAGGAAGCGATCCTGAACGATCTGCTGCCGCGCAACGTCGCGATCCAGATCTTCCGTGCGATGCTGGAGAATGCCGCGTCGGAGCAGGGCAGCCGCATGACCGCGATGGACAATGCGACGCGCAACGCGGGCGACATGATCAAGCGGTTGAGCATCCAGTACAACCGCGCGCGCCAAGCGGCGATCACGACCGAGCTGGTCGAGATCATCTCGGGCGCGGAGGCGCTGTAAGAAGGAAGTTCCCCGGCGAAGGCCGGGGCCCAGTTACGCAGGTCCCGATGCTGGACCCCGGCCTTCGCCGGGGAACAAGAAGGAAGAAGAAATGGCCACCGCCGCTGAAGACATCCGCCCGACCGTTTCGGGCAGCAACAATGTGGGCCGCATCAGCCAGGTGATCGGCGCGGTCGTCGACGTGCAGTTCGACAACCACCTGCCCGCGATCCTCTCCGCGCTGGAGACCGACAACAACGGCCAGCGGCTGGTGCTGGAGGTCGCGCAGCATCTGGGCGAGAACACCGTCCGCACGATCGCGATGGACTCGACCGAGGGTCTGACCCGTGGGCAGAACGTGACCGACACCGGCGCGCAAATCCAGATGCCGGTCGGTCCGGCGACGCTGGGGCGCATCATGAACGTCATCGGCGAGCCGATCGACGAGCGCGGTCCGATCGCGACCGACCTGCGCGGTCCGATCCACGCCAAGGCGCCGGACTTCATCGACCAGTCGACCGAGAGCGCGATCCTGGTGACGGGCATCAAGGTCATCGACCTGCTGGCACCCTATGCGAAGGGCGGCAAGATCGGCCTGTTCGGCGGCGCGGGCGTCGGCAAGACGGTGCTGATCCAGGAGCTGATCAACAACATCGCCAAGGGCCATGGCGGCACCTCGGTGTTTGCGGGCGTGGGCGAGCGGACCCGTGAGGGCAACGATCTGTACCATGAGTTCCTCGACGCGGGCGTCATCGCCAAGGACGCCGATGGCCATGCCATCAGCGAGGGGTCGAAGGTCGCGCTGGTCTATGGCCAGATGAACGAGCCGCCGGGCGCGCGTGCGCGTGTGGCGCTGTCGGGCCTCGCCATTGCGGAATATTTCCGCGACCAGGAAGGGCAGGACGTGCTGTTCTTCGTCGACAACATCTTCCGCTTCACGCAGGCGGGCGCGGAAGTGTCGGCGCTGCTGGGGCGTATCCCGTCGGCGGTGGGCTATCAGCCGACGCTGTCGACCGACATGGGCGCGTTGCAGGAGCGCATCACCTCGACCAACAAGGGGTCGATCACCTCGGTGCAGGCGGTGTACGTCCCCGCGGACGACCTCACCGATCCGGCGCCGGCGACGTCGTTCGCGCACCTTGACGCGACGACCGTGCTGAACCGCGCGATCTCCGAGCTGGGCATCTACCCGGCGGTCGATCCGCTCGACTCGACCAGCCGCGTGCTGGAGCCGCGCACGGTGGGTCAGGACCATTACGAGACGGCACGTGCGGTGCAGGCGACGTTGCAGAAGTACAAGTCGCTGCAGGACATCATCGCCATCCTGGGGATGGACGAGCTGTCCGAAGAGGACAAGCTGACCGTCAGCCGCGCGCGCAAGATCCAGCGCTTCCTGTCGCAGCCGTTCCACGTCGCCGAGGTGTTCACCAACATCCCGGGCAAGTTCGTCCAGCTCGACGACACCATCCGCAGCTTCAAGGCGGTGGTGAACGGCGAGTACGACCACCTGCCGGAAGCCGCCTTCTACATGGTCGGCGGGATCGACGAAGCGGTCGCCAAGGCCGAGAAGCTGGCGCAGGAGGCGTAAGCGTCCGTTCTTAGCCCTCTCCCCGTTGGGGAGAGGGTTGGGTGAGGGGCTGCCACAAGCGCCTTGCTCGGTGAGACACCCACCCCTCACCCCGACCCTCTCCCCGGAGGGGAGAGGGAGAAAACGGTAATATCATGCTGCACTTCGAACTCGTCACGCCCGAACGCCTGGTCCGCAGCGACGAGGTCTTCATGGTCACCGTCCCCGGCACCGACGGCGATTTCGCGGTGCTGGAGGGGCATGCGCCTTTCATGTCGACGATCCGCGACGGCAACGTGCTGGTGCAGAAGTCGGAGAATGCCGCGCCCGAGACGATCGCGATCCGCGGCGGCTTCGCCGAGGTGAACGCCAACGGGCTGACGGTGCTGGCCGAGCACGCGGGCTGATCGCAACGGATATTCCGCACGTCAGGGGGGCTGCCGTCATGACGGGGACGATCGTTCGTGAAGCGCGTCCCGGCGATCATGATCAATGGCTGCCACTATGGGATGGCTATAACGCCTTCTACGGCCGTGCCGGCGAGACGGCGCTCGCACCCGAGATCACCGCGACGACATGGGCGCGGTTCTTCGACCCCTATGAACCGATGCGGGCGTTCGTCGCGGAGCACGAGGGTCGCCTGGTCGGCCTGGTACATTGTCTGCTTCATCGGAGCACGACATCGATCGCGCCCAGCCTGTATCTCCAGGATCTGTTCACCAGCGCCAAGGCGCGCGGGCAGGGCGTCGGTCGCGCGCTGATCGAAGCGATATACGACCATGCGCGCGGCGCCGGCATCCCTGGCGTCTATTGGCTGACGCACGAAACCAACGCCACCGCGATGCGGCTGTACGATCGGCTGGCCGAAAAGTCCGGCTTCATCGTCTACCGTCAGATGATCTGACGCGGCGCCGTTACAGGAAGCTGTACGGATCCACGTCGACCGCCACGCGCACCTTGGCCGGCCAGTCGAGCGCGCCGAGCCAGTCGCGGATCACGTCCTGCACATCGAGCGCGCGGCGCGCATGGACCAGCAGGCGATAGCGGTGGCGCCCGCGCAGCATCGCCAGCGGGGCGGGAGCGGGGCCATAGACCTCCATGCCGTCGACGCGCGGCACGGCGCGGCCGATGAGGCGCGCGGTTTCCAGCGCGGCGGGCTGCTCCTCCGAGGAGACGATGATCGCGGCATAGCGGCCGAACGGCGGCGCGCCGGCGTCCTGCCGAGCCTCCGTCTCCGCGGCGTAGAACGCCTCCGCGTCGCCCGTGACCAGTGCCTGCATCACCTGCGCACGGGGGCTGTGGGTCTGGATGAAGACATGACCCGGCTTCTCGCCGCGACCGGCGCGACCCGATACCTGGCGGATCTGCTGGAAGGTGCGTTCCGCCGCGCGCAGATCGCCGCCGTCGAGGCCCAGGTCGGCGTCGACCACGCCGACCAGCGTCAGGTTGGGGAAGTGATAGCCCTTGGTCACCAATTGCGTGCCGACGACGATGTCGATCGCGCCCGCCTCCATCCGCGCCACGAACTCCGCCGCCCTGGCGGGGGACCAGATGGTGTCGGAGGTGACGACGGCGGTGCGCGCCTCCGGGAACAGCGCCGCGACCTCGTCGGCGATCCGCTCCACGCCGGGGCCGCAGGCGACCAGCGTATCCTCGTTCCGGCATTCCGGGCACAGCCGCGGCACCGGCTCGACATGCCCGCAATGGTGGCAGGCGAGGCGGCGCGTCAGGCGATGCTCGACCATCCACGCCGTGCAATGGGGGCATTGGAAACGATGTCCGCAGGTGCGGCACAAGGTGAGCGGGGCATAGCCGCGGCGGTTGAGGAACAGCAGCGACTGCTCGCCACGCTCCAGCGTCTCGCCAAGCGCGGCGACGAGCCGCGGGCTGAGCCAGCGGCCGCGCTCGGGCGGTTCGGCGATCAGGTCGATCGCCTCGATCGTCGGCATCTCGGCGGCGCCGAAGCGGCCGGGCAGGCGCACCTCGGCGTAATTGCCGAGTGCTACCTGATGCCGCGTCTCGATCGCGGGGGTGGCGGACGCGAGGATCGTCGGGCAACCCTCGAACAGCGCGCGCATCACCGCCACGTCGCGGGCGTGATAATGGACGCCGTCCTCCTGCTTGAAGCTGGTCTCGTGCGCCTCGTCGACGACGATCAGGCCGAGGTTCGCATAGGGGAGGAACAGCGCGGAGCGCGCGCCGACCGTCACGCGCGCCTCCCCGCTCGCGATCGCGCGCCACGCGCGGCGGCGCTGGGTGGCGCGCAGGCCGGAGTGCCAGGCGACCGGCTCGCAGCCGAAGCGATCGTGGAAGCGCTTCAGGAACGGTTCGGTCAGCGCGATCTCGGGAAGGAGGACCAATATCTGCCGCCCGGCACGGATCGCGGCCGCCACCGCCTCGAAATAGACCTCGGTCTTGCCCGATCCGGTGACGCCGTCGAGCAGGATGGTGCGGAACGCGGCGGCCTCCACCGCGTCGGACAGGGTCGTGGCGGCGGCGCGCTGGTCGTCGGACAGCACCGGCGGGGCATAAGCGGGGTCGGGAAGCGGATAGGGTGTGTCGATCGCCACCTCGACCGCCTCGATCGCGCCGGCCTTCACCAGTCCGCGGATCACCGCGTCGCTGACGTCGGCGATCGTGGCCAGTTCGCGGATCAGCCCCTGCCGGTCGCCGATCCGCTCCAATGCCTGCGCGCGTTGCGGGGTGAGACGGTCGGGGACGTGGCCGGTGGCGCGATATTCGATCGCGGTGCGTGACCCCTCCAGCGCGGCGCTGGAGGACAACGCCATGCGGACGACGGCGGCGGGGGGCGCGAGATAATAATCCGCGGTCCATTCCACCAGTCGGCGCAAGGGCGCGCGCAGCGGCGGTGCGTCGGCGACCGCCATCAGGTTGCGCAGCCGGTTGTCGCCGACCTCCGCATCGGACGGCATCCGCTCCGCCTCCCACACCACGCCGGTCAACTGGCGCGGGCCGAGCGGCGCGACGACGATCGATCCCGGCTCCACCGCCATGCCGTGCGGCACGCGATAGTCGAGCGGGCCGAGCGCGGCATTGAGGACGAGGACACGGGCGCGGGACGACATCGCGGCCCATATGGGGCCTGTGCGAGTCGGCGGGAAGACGCGATCCGCGGCGCGGTCAGGCGGCGCGGCGGTCCGGGGCGCGATGGCCGACGCGGGTACGCTTCATCGCGTACAGCATCGTATCCGCCCGGCGCGCGAATTCGCGCAGCGAGGTGCAGCCGGCGTCGAAGCGCGCGATGCCGACCGAACCGCCGCTCGCCATCGTCACGCCTTCCGACTCCACCGAGACGCGCAGCGCGGATTCGATCCGCTCCCGCAAGCCGTCGATATCGGCGGCGAGCGCCTCGTCCTCGATCACCAGCGCGAACTCGTCGCCGCCGATCCGCGCGGCGAAGACACCGGCCAGCCACGGCTCGGCCAGCGCGGCGCCGGTCAGGCGCAGCACCTCGTCCCCGGCGTCATGCCCCAGCGTGTCGTTGATCGCCTTGAACCCGTCGAGGTCGACCAGCGCCAGCAGCAGCGTGCCACCGTCATGGCGCGCACGATCCATCGCGCCTTCCAGCGTGCGGTCGAAGGCGGCGCGATTGGCGAGTCCGGTAAGCGCATCGGTGTCCGCCGAGCGGCGCAGCTGCTGTTCCAGCGCGTAGCGATCGGTCATGTCCATGAACACGCCGACGATCGCCACGACGCGGCCGTCGACCAGCTCCGGCTCGCCGATCGAACGGACGCGGCGGACGCTGCCGTCGGCGGCGTGGAAATCGCTCTCGAAGTCGAACGGCTGGGCGCGGCGCAGCGCGTCGTCGAGGATCCGCTTGACCTGCGGGCGCGTCCCCACCGGGTAGAAGTCGATCGCCTTGTGGAGCGGCGGCAACTGGCCGTGCGGCAGGCCGTGGATGCGGAAGACGTTGTCCGACCAGGTCAGCGAATGATCCGTCATCGACAGCCGCCACGAGCCGATCATCGCGATCTGTTCGGTCTGGCGCGAGATGCTGTCGCGGCGTGCCAGCTCGGCCAGCAGCTCCTCCGACTGGGTGGCGATGGCGACCGCGCGCACCGTCGCGCGGCGCGAGGCGAGCAGCGTCTCCGCCAGCGTGGCGAGGTGGAGCAATGTGTCGCGCCCGGCGGCGTCCAGGGTGCGCGGCGTGTCGTCGATCACGCACAGCGTGCCGACCGCGTGGCGGTGGCCGTCGTCGCCGTCGACGTGGAGCGGCGCACCCGCGTAGAAGCGCGCGCCCTGCTCCGTGACCAGCGGGTTGCCGGCATATTCGGCGTCCTGCGTCAGGTCGTCGATTACGATCGTCGTGTCGGTGCGGACGGTGCGATCGCAAAAGGCGACGTCGCGCCGGATCTCGCGCGGGCCGTCCGCGGTGGTGGCGGTGATCCAGATACGATCACGGTCGACCATGTTGATGAGCGCGGTGGGGCAGCCGATAACGCGCGACGCGAGCGCGACCAGGGCGTTGAATTCCTGCTGCGGTTCGGCATCCAGCAGGGCAAGCACGCGTAGCGCGGCGAGCCGTTCAGCCTCATCCTCAAATCGGTCGTTAAGCGACGCTTGTTCCATCCGTCCGATATAGCCGCAGGTTGCTTAATTTTGCTTTGCCGAAGCGGCGAGTTGATTGAAAAGACGGGATGGATTCCGTCGAGCCGCTTCCCATCGCCGTGCAATGGTCGGTCCATCTGGCGCGCGACCGGCGGCGATCGGCGCATACGGTACGCGCCTATCGGACGACGGCGGAGCGGCTGGTCGCGTTCCTGACGGTGCATTTCGGGCGACCCGTCGACCGCGCGGTGCTGGCGGGCGTCGAGGCGGCGGACCTGCGCGCCTATCTGGCGCAGCGGCGGGGCGGCGGGCTGACCAATGCGTCCGCGGCGCGCGAGCTGTCGGCGGTGCGCGGGTTCCTGGACTGGGCGAACGGCGCCGGCGCCGCGCCGCGGCTGAAGGGGCCGCGGGTCAAGGCGGGGGTGCCGCGCCCGGTATTGCCCGCGGACGCGGTGGCACTGGCGAGCGAGGTGGCGGAGGACAGCGACGAGCCTTGGGTCGCGGCGCGCGACTGGGCGGTGCTGCTGCTGCTGTACGGCGCGGGGCTGCGCATCGGCGAGGCGCTGGGGCTGACGGGGGCGGTGCTGCCGCTGGGCGAGACGATGAGCGTCACGGGCAAGCGCGACAAAACGCGCGTCGTGCCGCTGCTGCCCGCGGTGCGCGCGGCGGTGGAGGATTATGCGCGATCGGTGCCGTGGCCGATCGCGCGCGACGCGGCGCTGTTCCGCGGGGTGAAGGGCGGTGCGCTGTCCGCCGGGGTGGTGCGGGTGAAGGTGCGCGCGGCGCGTTCCCGGCTGGGGCTGTCGGAACGCACCACACCGCACGCGCTGCGGCACAGTTTCGCGACGCACCTGCTGGGGCGCGGGGCGGACCTGCGCGCGTTGCAGGAGCTGCTGGGGCACGCCAGCCTGAGTTCGACGCAGGTCTATACCGCGGTGGATGCGGCGCATCTGCTCGACGTCTATCGCGCCGCGCATCCGCGCGGGTGAGTCAGTCGCGCGGGGTCCAGGTGACGACGCGATAGAGGTAATAGCCGATCGCCAGCACGGTCAGCGCGATCCCGGCCGGGCCGACATAGCGGTCGAGGTCGGCGTAGCGCGTGCCGAGATAGAAGCCCGCCCCCGCCAGCACGCCGTTCCAGATGATGCTGCCCAGGAAGGTCATCAGCAGGAAGCGCCACACCGGCATCCGCGCCATGCCGGCGGGCAGCGAGATGAGCGTGCGGAACGTCGGCATGAAGCGGAAGACGAAGATGACCCAGCCGCCATGGCGGTGGAAGAAGGTGCGCAGATGCTCGACATCCTCCCATTCCATCGTCAGCCAGCGGCCGTGGCGCTCGACGAAAGGGCGGAAGCGGGCGTAGCCGAGGCGGCGGCCGATCTCGTACCAGAAGACGTTGCCCGCGGTGGTGCCCGCGGTGCCCCACAGCAGCAGCGGGGTCATGTCCATCTGCCCGCGCGCGACCGCGATCCCGCCCAGGCCCATGATGACCTCCGACGGGATGGGCGGCACGACATTCTCCAGCGCCATCAGCAGGAAGATGCCGACATAGCCTCCCCAGACGATCCAGTTGACGATGAAGTCGGTCATGTCATGCTCGGGATCACCACCCCCCCGTTCGCCCTGAGGAGGGGCCGAGCCTGTCGAGGACCCGTCTCGAAGGGTACGCGCCGCGCTTGTGCTTCGAGACGGCATTTCGACAAGCTCAATGCCTCCTCAGCACGAACGGGGGTGGGGTGGGAACGGCATGTCACGCCTATGCTTTGAGAATGCCTCTCGACGTCGCTTGATGCCTCCTCGGCACGAACCGAGGTGGAAGAAGGGCGCGCGACGGTCATGTCGCCCCTCAACCCATCCGTCAGGCGGCGCGTTCCGCCAGCCTGCGGTCGATCGCATCCCAGATCAGCCCGGCGACGTCGGTGCCGTCGAACCGCTCGATCGCGACGATCCCGGTGGGGGAGGTGACGTTGATCTCGGTCAGCCATTCGCCGCCGATCACGTCGATGCCGACGAAGATCAGCCCGCGACGCTTCAGCTCGGGGCCGAGTTCGGCGCATATCTCGCGCTCGCGGTCGGTGAGTTCGGTCTTCTGCGCGGAGCCGCCGACCGCCAGGTTGCTGCGGATCTCGCCCTCTCCCGGCAGGCGGTTGATCGCGCCCGCCACCTCGCCATCGACCAGCACGATGCGCTTGTCGCCCTTCGCCACGCCGGGAAGGAACGCCTGCACCATGTGCGGCTCGCGCCACGTCTGGTTGAACACCTCGATCAACGCAGAGAGATTTTCTCCCTCCGGACCGACGCGGAAGATCGCCTTGCCGCCGTTGCCGTGGAGCGGCTTCACCACGATCGCGCCATGCTGCTTCAGGAACGCGCGCGCCTCGTCCAGCGAGCGCGTGACCAAAGTCGGCGGCATGAAGCGGGCGTAATCGAGGACGAACACCTTCTCCGGTGCGTTGCGGACGCTGGCGGGATCGTTGACCACCAACGTGCGGTCGGCGATGCGCTCCAGCAGGTGCGTGGCGGTGATATAGCCGAGGTCGAAGGGCGGGTCCTGCCGCATCAGCACGACATCCGCCTCCGCGCCGAGATCGAGCGCGACGGGATCGCCGAACGCGAAATGATCGCCGACGACGCGCTGGACGGTGACCGGATGCGCCTTCGTCCACAGGCGCCCGTCGGACCAGTTGAGATCCTCCGCCGCGTAATGGAACAGGCGATGGCCGCGCGCCTGCGCCGACAGCATCAGCGCGAAGGTGGAATCGCCCGCGATGTTGATCGAGGCGAGCGGGTCCATCTGGACGGCGACGGTCAGCGGCTGGGTCATGCGCGGGGATGTAGGCGGCGGGTGGCCGCGTGTCAGTAGCCGATCCACGCATTCTCGATATGCCGCGGGCGCGTGCCGGGTGCCAGCAGCAGGACGTCGACGCGGATATCCTCTCCGTTCGTGGCGTAGCGCGGCATCAGCACCTCCGCCGCGGCCGCGACGCGCGCCAGCCGGCGCTGGTCGATGGCATGGTCCAGCTCGGCCGCGGTGCGCCGCGCCTTCACCTCGACGAAGGCGATGAGGTCGCCGCGCTTCGCGATCAGGTCCACCTCGCCCGCAGGCGTGCGGACGCGGCGGTCGAGGATGCGCCAGCCCTTGAGGCGCAGCCACCAGGCGGCGATCCGCTCGCCGCGACGGCCGGCGGCTTCGGCGGCGACGCGGGCGGCGGCGGGGCGGGGAGCGGGGGGACGCATCGCCGCGAGGATGGCGGCACCCGCAGCGCGGGGCAAGGCCGCGTCACGCATCCAGTCGGAAGCGGAACACGCGGCTCGGCCCGTCTTCGGGCACGACGTACAGGTCGCGTCCCTCGATCGTCATGCCCTCTCCGGTATAGGGGCCGCCGCGGCCGAAGGGGCGCACCGGCCCGATCGCACCGGCGCGCAGCGTGCGCGCGACCGTCATCGACGGCCAGTCGATCCAGTCGACGGTGCCGCTGAACAGGCCGCGATCGCCCCCGGCGACCAGCACGCCGTCGACGAACTTCATGTCCTGATAATGGGTGGCCGACGGGTTGCGGACGACGCGGGTGCGTTGTTGCCCCGTCAGGTCGAAGACGTAGAACAGCCGGCTGTCCCAGTTTCCCGCGATCAGCCGATCGCCCGCGATCGCGACGCAGCCGAGGTGATCGGGGAAGGACACGCGGCGGCGGATGCGGAACGTGTCGGCATCGATCTGGACCAGATCGGCGGAACTGTCCGGCCGCATCTCCGCGACCGGGATCCAGATCGATCCGCCGGCAACGGAGATCCCGCCGGGGTGGTATCGCGCGCCATCGGTCAGCTCCAGCCGGCGCAGGAAGCGTCCGGTCGATCGCTCGAATTCATGCAGATAGCCGCGCCTACTACCGCGATCGACCGAGGTCACCCAGATGCGCGTGGCGGTCATCGCCAGCCCCTGGACATGGAACAGCTCGCCATCGAGGTGCAGCGTGTCGAGCAGGCGCGCCGCCTCGATCCCGTCCGGGCGCGCGGAGGAGGCGGCGGTCGAGAAGTCCGGCAGCAGGAACAGCAGCGCGATCAGCACCGGGCGAAGCGAGCGGCGAAACATCGGGTCCCCTTCCCAACGAAGTCGCGGTCGCCATGGCGGTGTTTCGTGTCAGCGCGGCGGAGGTTTTGTTGCCGTTTGGTGTTGTGGGGCCGTTCAGCCCTTCATCTCCAGCGCCCGCGCATAGAGCGCCTTGCGGTCGAGGCCGAGCGCCCTGGCCACCTCGCCGGCCGCCTTGGACGCGGGGAGGCGGGTCAGCGCCTCGCGCAGCGCGGTGTCGGCATCCGCCTCGCTCGCGGGGGCGGGGGGATCAGGGGGTGCGACCACCACGACGATCTCGCCCTTGGGCGGTGCCTCGGCATAGCGGGCTGCGAGCGAGGAGAGGGTGCCGGTCACCGCTTCCTCGAACTTCTTGGTGATCTCGCGCGTGACCGCCGCCTCGCGATCGCCCAGGCCGGTGGCGAGGGCGGACAGGCAGGCGGCGAGGCGGGGACCGGATTCGTAGAAGACCAGCGTGGCGCGCACCGCGGCGACCTCCGCGATCACCTCGGCCCGGGCGTGTTCCTTCGACGGCAGGAAGCCCATGAACAGGAAGCGATCGGTCGGCAGCCCGGCGAGCGTCAGCGCCGCCACCCGCCGCGCACGGGCCGGGGATCGTCACCACCGCATGGCCCGCCGCGCGCGCCTCGCGCACCAGCTTGAAGCCCGGGTCGGAGATCAGCGGCGTGCCGGCGTCGCTGACCAGCGCCACCGCCTCGCCCGCCATGCGCGCGATCAATTGCGGGCGGACGTGCGCGGCATTGTGGTCGTGATACGGCGTCATCGGGCGCTTGACGCCGATATGGCGTAGCAGGCCGGCGGTAACGCGGGTATCTTCCACCGCGATAACATCGGCTTGCGCCAATATCTCGGCGGCACGCGGCGACAGGTCGCCGAGATTGCCGATCGGGGTGGCGACGATATAGAGGCCGGGGGCAAGAGAGTTCACGGGAGGTGTCATGGCAGAGGCGAACGCACGGCCGCAACGGGTCATTTCCCGGCTGGTCACGCTGGCGGGGGCGATGTTGCTGGCGGCGTGTTCGACGGTGGTCCCGCGCGGGCCGGTGCAGCAGAGCGTCGACCGGGCACCGCCGCCGCCGCGGGTGACGACGCCCGACGTGGCGCAGGGGCTGCCGCGCGACGTCGCACGCAACCGCGTCGCGCTGCTGGTGCCGCTGTCGGGCAGCAACGCGGGTGTCGGGCGCAGCCTGGCCAATGCGACGCAGCTGGCGCTGCTGGATACGAAGAACCAGCAGGTGCGCGTCACCAATTACGATACCGCCACGGGCGCCGCGGCGGCGGCGCGCAAGGCGCTGGCGGAGGGGGCGCAACTGATCCTGGGACCGCTGCTGGCGGACGACGTGCGCGCGGTGGCGCCGATTGCGCGCGCCGCGAACGTGCCGGTGCTGTCCTTCTCCAACGACGTCAGCGTGGCGGGGAACGGCGCCTATGTGCTGGGCTATGCGCCCGCGCAGGCGATCGAGCGCGTGGTGAGCTATGCCGCGGGCAAGGGGATCAGCAATTTCGGCGGGCTGGTGCCCAATGCGCTGTACGGCAGCCGCGCGTCGACCGCCTTCCTGCGCGCGGTCGAGCAGACGGGCGGGCGCGTCGTCTCGCTCCAGACCTACGACCGTGGCAGCGGGGCGATCGCGGGCGCGGTGCAGCGGATGGCGAAGGATGCGCCGTTCGGCGCGGTGCTGATCGCGGACGGCGCGACGCCCGCCAATGCGGCGGTGCCGCTGCTGCGTCGTGCGTCGCCCTCGACGCAGGTGCTGGGCACCGAATTGTGGAACTCCGACAACAATGTCGCGGGCGCCGCGGCGCTGAACGGCGCGTGGTTCGCGAGCGTGCCCAACAACCTGTACCGCCAATATGCGCGCAATTACCGCACGCGTTTCGGCGCGTCGCCCTATCGGCTGTCGAGCCTGGGGTACGATTCGGTGCTGCTGGTGGTGCGGATCGCGCGCGACTGGCGGCCGGGAAGCGCCTTCCCGGAGAGCAAGCTGCGCGATGCGGACGGGTTCGCCGGCATCGACGGCGCGTTCCGCTTCGGCCGTGACGGCGTCGCGGAGCGGATGCTGGAAGTGCAGGAGGTGCGCGGCAACACGACGGTGACGGTGTCGCCCGCGCCGAGCGAGTTCCGGCGGTAGATCATTGGCGAAGCCCCCTCCCCATCGGGGAGGGGGTGGGGGGAGGGGCAGCGTCCGGGTGTACGGCTGCGGTTGCGCGAGCCGTACCCGTATGACGAGCACGCACCCCTCCCCCAAACCCTTTCCCCGGAGGGGAGGGGGCTTTGTCAATCGTCACCCCACCTTCACCACACGCGGCAGGATCGCGTCGAGCAGGATCATCCCCGCCTCGCTGACGCACAGCCGGTCGCCGTCGCGTGCGATCAGCCCGGGCAGCGCGGCGATCGCCCGCTCATCCACCAGTTCGTCGACCGGCAGGCCGGTACGCGCGGCGATGCGCGTCAGGTCGACGCCCTCCGCCAGCCGCAGCCCCATCAGCAACGCCTCCGCGGCGCGCGTCTGCGGCGCGAGCGGTTCCTCGCTCTCGATGCCGTGCGCGTTGCGGTCGACCGCGGCGAGCCAGTTCTCCGGCTTGCGGCGGCGGACGCTGGCGAGTGCGTGGCGGCGGCCGTGCGCGCCCGGACCGATCCCGGCATAGTCGCGGTAGCGCCAGTAAGCGAGATTGTGGCGGCTCTCCGCGCCGGGGCGGGCGTGGTTGGAAATTTCATAGGCCGGGCGATCCGCCGCCGCGGTCATCGTGCGGGTGAGGTCGAACAGGTCGGCGGCGGCATCGCCGTCCGGGATCGTCAGCCGCCCCGCCGCCGCCTCGGTCGCGAAGCGCGTGCCCGGCTCGATCGTCAGCTGGTACAGCGACAGATGCTCGGTGCCGAGGGCGAGCGCGCGCGCCAGTTCGGCCTGCCACGCCGCCGGCGACTGGCCGGGGCGTGCGTAGATCAGGTCAATGCTGACGCGCGCGAACGCGCCTTGCGCAACGTCGAGCGCGCCGAGCCCTTCGCGCACGTCATGCGCGCGGCCGAGGAAATGGAGCGCGGCGTCGTCCAGCGCCTGCAACCCGAGCGACACGCGATTGACCCCGGCGGCGGCGATGTCGGCGAAGCGCGCCGCCTCGACCGAGGACGGATTGGCCTCCAGCGTGATCTCGACATCGCCGTCGGGGGTCCAGGCGGCGGTCGCCGCGTCGATGATCGCGGCGACGGTGGCGGGCGGCATCAGCGAGGGCGTGCCGCCGCCGAAGAAGATCGACCCCAGCCGGCGCCCGGGCAGCAAGGCGGCTTCATGCGCGAGATCGGCAAGGAGCGCGTCGCGCCAGCGCTGCTGGTCGACCTGCTCGCGAACATGGCTGTTGAAGTCGCAATAGGGGCATTTGGACACGCAGAACGGCCAGTGGACGTAGAGTGCCAGCGGTTCGTCGGACGGGGCGGGGGGGATATTGTCGGCGGGCATCGCCGCGCCGATATGGCGGCGATGCGCCCGAAACGCCATGCCGTCGCCGCCGCCCTCGCGCTCCTCCTCGGGGCATGTTCCGTCGATGCCGGCCCGCCGCGGGTGGTGGAGCCGCGGGTCGACGCCGCACCGGCGGCGCGCGGCGAGGCGCTGCTGCGCGCTGCGATGCTGGATGGCCACAACCGCGCGCGGGCGGCGGTGGGCGTGCCGCCGCTGGTATGGGACGATGCGCTGGCGGCCTCGGCACAGGAGTATGCGCGCGAAATGGCGCAAACCGGGCGGTTCGCGCATGCCGAACAACCGCAGGGACCGGGACGCGAGGGAGAGAATCTCTTCACCGGCACGCGCGGCGCCTATCGCTATGACGAGATGGTGCAATTGTGGGTCGACGAGCAGCGCGATTTCGTGAACCGCGCGGTGCCCGGATCGTCGCGGTCGCGCGATTGGGGCGGCGTGGCGCATTATGTCCAGATTGTATGGCGCGACACGAAGCGGGTCGGCTGCGCGACCGCGAGCGGGCGCGAGGACGACTTCCTGGTGTGCCGCTATCTGCCGCCCGGCAATGTGGTGGGGCAGACCGCATTCTGATCGATTATCGCGGTCGGCGAATGACCCGCGCGACGACGGCGTGTAAACCGCGGGGAAGCTGGTGCCCCCGGCGAGATTCGAACTCACGACCTGCGGTTTAGGAAACCGTCGCTCTATCCTGCTGAGCTACGGGGGCACGCGAGCGGTGCGTAGAGGGTGCGCCGGCGCGAATCAATCGGCAAGGCCGGTCGTCGTCGGCCGCCGGTGGCATCGGCGACGCGGAGCGGTGCGCGAGATGTCGCGCACCGCCCGGCGGCCGATCCGCCGCGCCCGGTGACGGTCGCAGGCGGATCGGCGAATATCGTCAGGCCTTGACGTGCTGCGAAATGTACTTGTTCATCTCGAACATCGTGACCTTGTCCTTGCCGAAGACCTTCTTCAGCTTGTCGTCGGCGAGGATCTCGCGCTTGTTCTCCGGGTTCTGCAGGTTGTTCGACTTGATATAGTCCCACACCTTGCTGATGACCTGGCTGCGCGGCAGCTTCTCGTTGCCGACGACCGCACCCAGCTCAGCCGAGGGCTGAACGGGGGCGTGGATGCCACCGGTCTTGGGGGCAGCCGCGTCGGCCTTGGTCTTGGTAGCCATTGCATTCCTTCCTGTTGCGCCGACCGACGGGCCGGCTCCTCACGGAATCACGCCTTCTTGAGCGCAGTGCGCTTGTGCGCCGCCTTTCCGCCGTTGTCACTCTCTACCAGAAATTGCGGATCGTCCTTCGACGCCCGCACCTTGTGCCCCTTGATCGTGGTGTCGCCGGTCAGCTTCTTCTCCACGGTGCCGTGGGCAGTGCCGCCATGCGACTTCCACGTCACCTCGTCACCCTTCTTCAGATCGCCTGCCATGTCGCCGCTCCTTTGCGAAAGATCGAGCCCGATCAATCGGCGGGAGCGGCGAATGGTTGCCTCAGCGCGTCAGAACTTGAACCCGGCGGCGATGCCGTAGCGGCGGGGTTCCAGCGTGAAGATGTTGGTGAACAGGCCCGACGACTGATCGGTCAGGTACAGGCCGGTGGTGGCGTTGTTGTCGAACAAATTCTGGACGAAGCCGCGCACGAACCAGCGATCCTGCGCTCCATTGAACTGGAGCTGCGCGTTGACGACTTCATACCCCTGAACCTTGTTGATCGGTCCGTTGAAGATGTTGCCGTAGCTTTCGCCGGTGTAGGTCACGTCGAAGCGCGGGACGAGCGACATGCCGTTCGAGAAGTCGATCGTCTTCTGGATGCCGGCGGAGAATTTGACAACCGGTGCCTGCGGCAGCTGGTTGCCGGCCAGGCTGACGCCAATGCCTTCCACGACCGAGATCGCCCCAGCGGGAACGAGGGCGGTGTTCGCGGCGGCGGCGGTGAGCGCCGAGCAGATGCTGAACGCGCCGGACGAGGCGCCGAGATTGGCATCGCTGGAGAAGGCGGTCGGGCCGCGCAGGCCGTTGGTGGCATCCAGCCCGGCCGATGCGTTGATGCCGTTGTTCACCGCCGAGACGAATGCCTGCGCGACCGCAGCGCCGCCAGCGTTGGCGCGAACGACGCAGTTGGAGGCGTTGGTGATGTCCTTGATGATGACGGTATTGGGGTTGCCGCCCGACGGATCGCGCTGATTGATGAACAGCGTGTTGGACGTCACCTTCGTGTGCAGATAGCTGGCGCCCATGTTGACGGCGACGCCCTGGCCCGGCCGGAAGACCGATTCCGCTTCGACACCCCAGATATCGGCATCGATATTGTCGTTGATCGACGTGCGCGCCACGATGCGGCTGAGCTGAAGCCCCTTGTACTTATAATAGAAGCCCGTGAGGTTCAGCGTGAAGCGACCATTGTCGAAGGTGTTCTTCGATCCGATCTCGAACGCGTCGATCTTCTCGGGAACGAAGGAATCGGGAACGGTCAGCCCCGGCACCTGGAGCGGCGGATTGAAGCCGCCGGACTTGTAGCCGCGCGAATAGGACGCGTAGAGCAGGTGGTCATCGTCGATCTTGAAGTCGAGTACCGCACGCCCGGTCAGCGCGTCGAACGTCCGATTGCGGAAGGCGAAGCTCTGCACGCCTGCCGTGGCCGGATCGGCATCGTAGCTTCCGACATAGGGCGACGAGAAGGCACTGCCCGTCTGGGTATAGGGCACCAGGAAGCTGGCAAGGGTGGAGCGTGCCTGCAACGACTTCTTGTCATTGTTGTAGCGCAGACCAAGCGTCAGCTTGAGCTTGTCGTTGAAGTCGAAATACGTCTCGCCGAAGATGCCGTAGGATTTCAGGCCGAAATAGGGCGTCGCATTCCGGAAGAACGGCGTTCCCAGGAAGGAGGGGGGCAGCGGCCCGCCTTGGGACGCGGGGTTGCCCAGTGCGGTGAAGCTTCCCAGCACCCCGACGAGATAGTCGATCGACGATGCGTTGACGTAATAATCGCCGTCTCGCACGCGGGCGTCGAGATAGATGCCGCCGAGCAGGAAGTTGAACGGACCGTCGAAGTCGGACGATACGATCGCCTCGGCCGACCACGACTTCACCTTCTGCACCGATCGGTCGAACGCGGCCGGGACCGGACCGCACCGCTTGAAGCCGCCATAGGAGCCCAGGCCACTCTGCTCGGGCAACGAGGTGCAGATGTCGCCGGTCGGGCCGTTGGGGATCACCGCCGCGGCGATCGGTGCGAAATAGGAGGCCGGCAGGCCGGGGACGAGGCCCGCGGCGGCCGCGGCGAGGCCGTTCAGGCCGGGCTGGATGATCGCGCGATTCTGGACGCCCAGGTTATAGTCCTGCGACGAATCGACCGAATTCTCCTGATAGATGCCGGTCAGCTGCGCCTTGATCGAGCCGAAATTGTGCTCGATGCGCCCCTGTATCTGCAATTCGTCGGTCTTGTAGGTCGGGGTGAAGGCGGTGCTGACCTCGCGCGGATCGTTCAGGATCGGCGATCCCGCATAGACGTCCGGCCCATACAGGCTGCCGAGCCCGAGCAGGCCACCCACGGCGGCGCTCTTCGTGTTGATCGCGAGGAACTCGCGGCTGCTCAGCGTGCTGGAGAAGGTGGAATTGGTGTTCGTGCGGCCATTGTCGCGACGCTGGTTCAAGCAGCCCAGGACGCCGGTCGAGTCGGTCTGGCACTGTTGCTTCTGGATGCGGAGGCGATCGTCGTCCTCCTTGAAGTAATAGCCCATGATGTCGACGGTGGTGTCGAGCGACGGCTCCCACCGCAGCGAGCCGCGAATGGCATACATGTTGCGCCCGTCGATGCGCGTGTTGTTGTAAACGTTCTTCGTATAGCCGTCGCGGTTGAGGTAGAAGCCGGCGACGCGAACCGCGAGCGTTTCCGTGATCGGCAGGTTGAGCATGCCCTTCAGGCGGATCGAGTCGTAATTGCCGTATTCGGCCTCGCCGGATGCATGGATCGCGTCAGTCTGTGCCTTGGCGGTGATGACGTTGATGACGCCCGAGGTCGCACTGCGGCCGAACAGCGTGCCCTGCGGACCGCGCAGCACCTCGACGCGCTCCAGATCGAAATATTCCGTTTCGAAGATGCGGGTCGCAACCAGCGGCGAGCCGTTGGTGTGGATCGCGGTGGCGGCATCGCACGAGATGCCGACGCACAGGTCGCCGATGCCGCGGATCGTAAAGCTGGCCCCCGTGAAATTCCCCTTCGAAAACGTGATGTTAGGAAGGGTGAGCTGAAGGTCCGAAGCGTTGTCGATCTGCTGGCTTTCCAGCGCCGCGGCCGAGAAGGCGCTGACCGCGATCGGCACCTCCTGCAGCGTCTGGGACTGGCGCTGGGCGGTGATGACGATATCCGGGGCGTAGCCAGACGTGTCATTGCTCGATACGCCCTGCGCCGGGGCACTCGCCGGCGCGCTGGTGGTGGCCCGGGTCTGGGCGGCGGCGGGCGCGGCCGCCAGCAGGCTGATGGCGGACGCGCACAACAGGTCGAACTTCTTCATGGACATCCCCTCCGCAAGCCGCATCCGATCTGTCGTCGGTCTGTCGGCGTTTGATGATGCGGTATGGAAGGTAGCGACCGAAAATTTCGTTCGTCAAACGATTTTGCGCAGCTTTTGTGCGGTGGGTGCGGTTAGTGGCACAATTGCACCATATTCGGAATCGAACATCGGTCATGCTGCGCTGCGGCAGGATCGCAAGGTGGGGACACGATGACGGAATTGACGGGACACACGCCGGAGGACGGCGATCTGGTGGCGGAGCAGGGCAAGGTCGCGGTGCCCGACGAGGTGGCCGACGCCGTCCGCACGCTGATCCGCTGGGCCGGCGACGATCCGACGCGCGAGGGGCTGCTCGACACGCCCAAGCGCGTGGCGCGGGCGTGGCGGGAATATTGCGTGGGCTATGCCGACGATCCGTCGCATCATCTGTCGCGCGTGTTCGAGGAGGTCGGCGGCTATGACGAGATCGTGCTGCTGAAGGACATTCCGTTCCAGTCGCATTGCGAACATCACATGGCGCCGATCATCGGCAAGGCGCACATCGCCTATCTGCCCAAGGACCATGTCGTCGGCATCTCCAAGCTGGCGCGCGTGCTCCACGCCTATGCGCGGCGGTTGCAGGTGCAGGAGCGGCTGACCGCGGAGGTGGCCGATTGCATCTGGCACGGGTTGAAGCCGCAGGGCGTCGCAGTGGTGATCGAGGCGAGCCACGCGTGCATGACCGCGCGCGGCGTGCGCACACCCGGCGTCGGCATGGTGACCAGCCGCATGATGGGCGTGTTCCGCGACGACGATCGCAGCCGCAAGGAAGTGCTGTCGCTGATGGGGCTGGGCAACAAGGGGTAGCCGTGATGCGCGTGCTGGTGACGGGAGGCGCGAAGCGGCTGGGCGCGGCGATCGTGCGCGCGGTCGCCGCGGCGGGACACATGCCGGTGATCCATTGCGGTCGCTCGCGCGCGGAAGCGGAGGCGCTGGCGCGCGAGGTCGGCGGGTCGGTGGTACAGGGCGACCTGTCCGATGCGGAGGCGGTGCGCGCTCTGTTCGCGGCGGCGCGGGCGGACGGGGCGGTGGAGGGGCTGGTCAACAGCGCGTCGCTGTTCGCGTTCGACCGTCCCGGCGCGATCGACCCGGCGCTGGCGGCGCGGCTGCATGCGGTGAATACGGTGGCGCCCGCGCTGCTGACCGCGGCGCTGGCGGCGCAGGGCGGCGAGGGGGCGGTGGTCAACCTGCTCGACCAGAAGCTGGCGAACCCCAATCCCGACTTCTTCTCCTATACGCTCAGCAAGGCGGCGCTGGAGACGGCGACGGTGCTGATGGCGCAGGCGTTCGCGCCGCGGGTGCGCGTCAACGCGGTGTCGCCGGGGCTGACGCTGCCGAGCGGGGACCAGAGCGACGACGAGTTCGCGCGGACGGGCCGTATGAATTTGCTGGAGCGACCGGTCGGCGCGGCGGCGGTGGCGCAGGCGGTCGTCTATCTGCTGGAGGCGCGCAGCGTGACGGGGCAGAATCTGTTCGTCGATTGCGGGCAGCGCTTCGTGAAGAGCGACCGCGACGTGATGTTCGACGGGCGCGACGATGGCTGAATTCACGATCATCCTGAAAGATCTGTCGGTGTCGATGCGGCTGGGCATCCACCCGCATGAGGCGGTGCCGCAGCGGGTGCTGGTGTCCGTCTGGATGACGGTCGATTATGCGCGGCCGCCCGCGGCCGATTCGATCGACGAAGTGCTGGATTACGACGGGGTGCGCGACGGCATCCTGGCACTGGCCGCCGAGGGTTTCGCATTGCAGGAGACGCTGGTGGAGGCGATTGCCGCCTTGTGCCTCGCGGATGCGCGAGTCGCCCGGGTACGGGTGCGCTCGGCCAAGCCGGACATCTTCCCGGATGCCGCCGTCGGGTGCGAAATCGTTCGGGAGCGCTGTCCTACACGTTGATGTTCTGCCTATGTTCCGCTCCAATCCAATGGAGGGAACATGATCGACGATCTGATCGATGCGGTGATCGACCGCGAGGGCGGCTATGTCCACCATCCCGCCGACCGCGGGGGCGCGACGCGGTTCGGCATCACCGAGGCGGTGGCGCGCGCCAACGGCTATCACGGCGACATGCGGCTGTTCGCACGGCCGGCGGCGGTGGCGATCTATCGCCGCGTCTATTGGGTGCGGCCGGGATGGGACCGGGTGGCGGAGCGCGCGCCGCGACTCGCCGCCGAATTGTTCGATACCGGGGTGAACATGGGGCCGGCGGTGGCGGCGGGGTTCCTGCAACGTGCGCTCAACGCGCTGAACCGCGGCGCGCGGGATTACGCCGACGTGGTGCTCGACGGGCGCATCGGCATGCAGACGCTGGCCGCGCTCGACCGCTTCCTGGCGACGCGCGGTGAAGCGGGGGAGGAGGTGCTGCTGAAGGCGGTCGAGGCGTTGCAGGGCGAACGCTATCTGACGCTCGCCGAACAGCGGCCCGCCAACGAGGCGTTCCTGTACGGCTGGCTCGCCGGCCGGGTCGGCTGAGGGGAGGGCGGACGATGGCATTGATCGACGGGATCGTCGGGCCGATCGCGGGGCTGCTCGACAAGATCATCCCCGACCCCAAGGCGCGCGAGGCGGCGAAGCTGGAACTGCTGCGACTGGAGGGGACGCAGGAGATGGAGCGCGTGCGCACGCAGATGGCGGCGGTGCTGGCGGAGGCGGGGTCGACCGATCCGTGGACCAGCCGGGCGCGGCCGAGCTTCCTCTATGTCATGTACGCGCTGCTGCTGTGGAGCATCCCGATGGGGCTGATCGCCGCGGTGCAGCCGGAGATGGCGCTGGCGATCGGGCGGGGAATGAACGCGTACCTGGCGGGGATACCGGAGCCGCTCTACGCGCTCTTTGGGACGGGGTATCTGGGGTACACGGTGGCGAGGGAGTGGGGGAAGGCGAAGGGACGCTAGGCTTCTGGCCCTCTCCCCTTTGGGGAGAGGGTTGGGTGAGGGGTTGGGGTCTCGCAGAGAGGTTCGTCTCGGTGAGACACCTGCCCCTCACCCCAGCCCTCTCCCCGGAGGGGAGAGGGAGCCCGTTTAGCCGTGTCGCGTCAGCCGCTGGGGATCGGGCGGCACGCGCATATGGGCGCCATGTGCGGCGTCCAGATATTGCGTCGCCATCTCGTAATGCGCGCGGCAGACCGCGGGGTCCTCCGCCTCGGCGGCCAGCTTCAGTTCCGCTTCGGCGCGAAACTGGAAATACAGACGGTCCTTGTCGGTAATCATCTACGCCACTCACTCTCCAACGCCCCTATGACGCGGGAGCGTTAAGAGTTCCATCGTCTGCGTCATAAGTTTGCGTCAGGTGCGGCGCAGCATGCGATGGGCTTGCCGGACCGAGGGGGCACGCCCCATATCGCGCGGCATGAGCGGGAACGATCCACATTCCATGCCGGTCTGGCATGGCACCACCATCCTTTCGGTACGACGCGGCGGCAAGGTGGTCGTCGCGGGCGACGGCCAGGTTTCCATGGGCCAGATCGTGATGAAGCCCAATGCGAGGAAGGTCCGTCGGCTGGGTGCCGACGGCAAGGTGATCGGCGGTTTTGCGGGCGCGACCGCGGACGCCTTCACGCTGTTCGAGCGGCTGGAAGCGAAGCTGGAGCGGCATGGCGGGCACCTGATGCGCGCCGCGGTGGAGCTGGCCAAGGACTGGCGCACCGACAAATATCTGCGCAACCTGGAGGCGATGATGATCGTCGCCGACCGCGAGACGACGCTGATCCTGACCGGCAACGGCGACGTGCTGGAGCCGGAGGCCGGCGTCGCGGCGATCGGATCGGGCGGCAATTACGCGCTCGCCGCGGCGCGCGCGCTGGTGGACTATGAGCAGGATGCCGAGACGATCTGCCGCAAGGCGATGGGGATCGCGGCGGAGGTGTGCGTCTATACCAACGATCGGCTGACCGTGGAGACGCTGGAGAGCAACTAGCCCCTCCCCTTCAGGGGAGGGGTAGGGGGTGGGGGAGGTCTCACCGAGACCAGCTTCTGTGACGTGTGACTGCGCCACCCCAACCCCTCCCCTGAAGGGGAGGGGCTTTTCCAAGAAGTAGAGAAGAATGAACGACAATCTTACCCCCAAGGCGATCGTGGCGGCGCTGGACGCGCATATCATCGGGCAGCGGGACGCGAAGCGGGCGGTGGCGGTGGCGCTGCGCAACCGCTGGCGGCGGCAGCAGCTGTCGGGCGACCTGCGTGACGAGGTGACGCCCAAGAACATCCTGATGATCGGCCCGACCGGGTGCGGCAAGACCGAGATCAGCCGCCGCCTCGCCAAGCTGGCCGATGCGCCCTTCGTGAAGGTGGAGGCGACCAAGTTCACCGAGGTCGGCTATGTCGGACGCGACGTGGAGCAGATCGCGCGCGATCTGGTCGAGGAAGCGGTGCGGCTGGAGAAGGAGCGCCGTCGCGCCGCGGTGAAGGACAAGGCGGAGGCCGCGGCAATGGACCGGCTGCTCGATGCGCTGGTCGGCAAGGATGCGAGCCAGGCGACGCGCGACAGTTTCCGCGCCCGCTTCCACGAGGGGCATCTGGCCGACAAGGAAGTCGAGCTGGAGCTGCAACAGGCGCCGCAGATGCCGTTCGACCTGCCGGGCGGCGGTTCGGTGGGGATGATCAACATCTCCGAGATGATGGGCAAGGCGTTCGGCGGCGGGCCGAAGCAGCGCCGCCGCCTGCTGGTACCGTCGGCGTGGGAGAAACTGGTCGAGGAGGAGGCCGACAAAAGGCTGGATCAGGACGAGGTGAGCCGCGTCGCGCTGGCGGATGCGGAGGCCAACGGGATCGTCTTCCTCGACGAGATCGACAAGATCGCGGTCAGCGACGTGCGCGGCGGCTCGGTCAGCCGCGAGGGCGTGCAGCGCGACCTGCTGCCGCTGATCGAGGGCACGACGGTAGCGACCAAATATGGGCCGATGAAGACCGACCATATCCTGTTCATCGCCAGCGGCGCCTTCCATGTCGCCAAGCCGAGCGACCTGCTGCCCGAATTGCAGGGACGCCTGCCGATCCGGGTCGAGCTGAAGGGGCTGACCGAGGACGATTTCGTCGCGATCCTGTCGGATACCAAGGCATCGCTGCCGGCGCAGTACAAGGCGCTGATCGCGACCGAGGGCGTCGAGGTCAGCTTCACCGAGGACGGCATCCGCGCGGTGGCGAAGATCGCGGCGGAGGTGAACGGCGAGATCGAGAATATCGGCGCGCGTCGCTTGCAGACCGTGATGGAGAAGCTGCTGGAGGAGGTGAGCTTCGACGCGGAGGACCGGCAGGGCCAGGCGCTGATGGTCGATGCCGCCTATGTCGAGCAGCAGCTGTCGGGCATCGCGCGCAATTCCGACCTCAGCCGGTTCGTGCTGTAGGTGCGGGGAAGGGGGGCGGTCCGTGGGGACCGCCCTGCCGTCAGGCGACCGGTTCGGCCTGAGTCAGGCTGGCGCGAAACGTTTCGACCTCCTCATCCGGCAGGATGATGTAGTTGGTCATCTCCGCGACGAAGCGCTCCGCGCCGAAATGATCGACGGGTTCGATCGTCATTCCCGGCAGGATGCGGAACGGCGTGTAGCCGGACGCCGCGAACGTCTCCATCAACGTCCGGCAGCGGCGCTCGCGAAAGGCCATCGTCTCGGTTTCGGGGCCGCTGTAGTTGGTGAGGTACGGCAGCACCTCGACCAAGACGATCGGGCGATCCTCTTGCAGGATGCCGGTGAAGCCGGACAGCACCTCCAGCTCGCCACCCTCGACATCGACCTTCAGGATCGCGATCCGGTCGGCGGTGATGCTGCGCACGACATCGTCGCCCCGCTCCACGAAAATCGTCTTTTCGAGCTTGCGCGCGTTCTGCGCGGTCCAGAACCCGTCGATCATGGTCGCCTGAGGATCGGCGCCGGTGGAGTAATGGAAGGTCATCGTGCCCCGCCGGTCGCTGAGCGCGAGCGGGACGATGGTGCAGTCGCTGAGCGCGTTGATGCGGATCACCTCGTCCACATAGGCGACACAGGCGAGCGAGGGTTCGAAGCCGATATAGGGGCGCGACGGATCCATGCTTTTGACCTTCAGCAGGATCTGGCCGACGTTCACGCCGACATCGGCGAACGTGCCCGCGCGGCGGCGAAGGATGAAGCCGATCATCCGTTCGAAATATTCCTCGTAGCTGGCGAGGTGTTCCTTGCTCAGTTCGCCGCGGAGCGGGATGGTGTAGATGGTATCGCCGACCGCGACCCGGCGGTTGAGCGGCGCGGCGGAGAACGTATCCTGTACCTTGATGATCGCGCTATCGAAAAGTCCCATGATCGGCCCCCCGGATCTACAGGCGAATGTGTCGCGCCGCGACCGTACCAGCATCGTCCATCAACGATGCTGACATGGGTTATCGAATGGCGCTATCGCAGCAGATCGTCGCGGATGCGGATCGCGCGGATCGACAGGCGGACTTCGATCAGGAAGCCGGTGAAGGCGGCGATCAGCAAGGTCGTGGCGGCGATGAAGGCGACCGCCACCAGCTGGCCGACGCGAAAGTGGGTGAGCGCGCCGACGAACAGCAGCGCGACGACGGTGCAGGTCGCGACCGCGCTGGCCACCGCCAGGAAGAGCGCGACGTTGATGATCCCCATCCGCCGCGCCAGCAACCGCAATTCCCAGACCACCTGCGCACGGTCGCCCGGCGCGAGCGCGGCATGCCGATCCTCCCGGTCGCGGGCGCGGTCGACCACGCGCGACAACCGCCCCGCCAGCACGTTGAGCAGCGCCCCGATGCCGGTCAGCATGAACACCGGGCTGACGGAGGCGTGGATCGCATCGACGATGGTCGGCAGGGCGGGCGCGTAGCTCATCGCGCCATTGTCTGACGCCGTGGGCGCGCGTCCACAACAGCCTGGTAACAAACTGTTGCTACGGCGGCAGAATGATCGTCCAGCGCTTCGAAGAACCGGCCGAGGCGGCAGGCGCGCAGGCGCGCTGCCTGCCGGGACTGCCCGAGGCGATCGACGCGGTGGCGGCGGCCGCGCCCGCCACGCACCATTTCCTGCGCCGGCAATGGTATGCGGCGGCGGTGGCGGCCTATGGCGGTGCAGCGCGGACAATCGTCGCGACCGAGGGGGCGGCGGTGCCGTCCGTGGCGCTGCCGCTGGTGGCGGCCGGCCCGCGCCGGGCGCGCCTCGCGATGGTGCCGGGCTGTTACTGGCCGTTCCGTGCGCCGGTGATGGCGCAGGCGGCCAGCGACGCCGCGATCGATGCGCTGTTGGTGGTCGCCGCGCGAGAGGTACGCGCGCTGCGCATCGGGCCGGTGGCGGATGACGATGCGGTGATGGTGCGGCTGCTGGCGCGCGCGCGGGCGGGCGGCTGGGCGACGATCAGCCGCATCGTGGGGACCGGCTATCGGCTCGACATGGTGGCGGCGCGCGCGGCGGGGACGTGGCCGCGCAGCTCGACGCTGAAGAAGAACCGGTTCCACGAAAAGCATCTGGCGGCGCATGGCGCGCTCGACTGGCGCTTCGTCACCGGGGCGGGCTGGCCCGAGGCGTTCGACGCGATGGCGCAGGTGGAGAAGACGAGCTGGCTGGCGGATCGTACCGACGGACGCGATACGAAGTTCACCGCCTACGGCCATGGCGCCTTCTTCCGTGCGGCGGCGCAGGACCCGGTGCTGGCGCGCATGTTCCACGCCGCGATCCTGACGATCGACGGCGTGCCGAGCGCCTTCTCGTTCGACCTCGACGTCGGCACGCTGAAACATGCGATCGCCAACAGCTATGCGCCGGCGGTGGCGAAGCATTCGCCGGGCAAGCTGCTCTATTATCGCAATCTGGTGCAGGCGCTGGAGCGCGGTGTCGAGCGCGTCGACTGGGGCATGGGCGACAGCGGCTACAAGCGGGTGATCGGCGCGCGGGAGGGGGCGATGCTGCGCGACTGGGTGCTGGTAAGGCCGGGCCTGGTGGCGCGATGCTTGAGGGCGGTGCGTCGGCGCGGCGACTAGCGCGGGTTCGCCAGGATCGCCTCGACCGCGTCGATCATCCCCGCCAGCGCCTCCGGGCGGCTCCAGAAATGGTGGTCGCCGGTATCGGAGCGGTCGAGCGCCGCCTCGCGCGCGGCGAGCAGCGTCTGCCCGGTCAGCCCGGCGAACAGGATGCGCTGCTTGACCAGCGCCCCGGGCAGCGGCGCCAGCAGCGCGTGGACATGCTCCATATAGCGGCGATAACTGTCCGAATGTTCCGGCACCGTCGCGCGGAACAGCTCGCGACGTTCGTTCTGCACGTTGACGATGAAGCGGAAATAGGTTTCCGACTCGCCCGTCGTCCGGCTCAGCTCCAGCCCCGGCAGGATCGTGGCGGCTACCAAGTCGCGCAGCGTCATCGCCGCGCCCTTGGCCTCCGCCGCGTCGATCAGCGCGCCGCGCCGCGCGTCGATCTGGTCGGCGCCGTCGATCAGCAGTTCGCGCAGCAGGTCGTCCTTGCTGCCGAAATAATAATGGACCGCGGCCGCGTTGCGCTGTCCCGCGGCCTCCACCACCTCGCGCATCCCCACCGCGGCGATGCCGCGCTCGGCGAACAGCCGGCGGGCGGCGCGCTTCAATTCGTGGCGGGTCGTGCCGCCACGGGAGGCGGCGGGGGGAGGAAGGGCGATCATGGCCGTCCAGCATCGGCGAATCTGCGCCCGCTCGCAAGGCGTTGACGCGGGTGCAGTGTCTCGCGACAAAGCGAACGACTTAATTTGATGATAGGCGAGGGGATCGGCCATGAAGGCGCTGCGCTATTTCGGCGAACGCGACATCCGCTACGATGCGATGGAGGATCCCACCCCGCTAGGCGCCGGCGACGCGATCGTGAAGATGGACGCGTGCTCGATCTGCGGCAGCGACCTGCACATCTATCACGGGCATGGCTTTTCCGAGGATGTCGGCTTCTGCGTCGGGCACGAGGCGGTGGGCGAGGTGGTCGAGATCGGCCGCGGCGTGCGCCAGCTGAAGGTGGGGGACAAGGTGATGGTGCCCGCCGCGGTCGGGTGCGGTGCGTGCCGTTCGTGCCTAGCGGGCGATGTCATCCACTGCGCGAACAATGCGGGCGGCTGCTACGGCCTGTCGGCGGCGTTGCAGGGCGTGCAGGCGGAGGCGTTCCGCGTGCCCATGGCAGACAGCAATGCGTGGCTGATCCCCGACGGCATCTCCACCGACCAGGCGCTGATGATGACCGATGCGATGGCGACCGCGTGGTTCGGTGCACGCGGCGCGGACATTCGCCCGGGCAGCGACGTGGCGGTGATCGGGCTGGGGCCGATCGGGCTGATGGCGGTGGAGAGCGCGTTCGTGATGGGGGCGGGGACGGTCTATGCGATCGACCCGGTGCCGGAGCGGCGCGCGCTGGCGGAGGCGGTGGGCGCGGTGGCGCTGCATCCCGAGGTGGCGCTGGAGACGATCCGCGACGCGACGCACGGGCAAAAGCTGCCGTGCGTGATCGAGGCAGTGGGTGCGGATGCGACCGTCGACCTGGCGCTGCGGCTGGTGGGGCGGCGTGGCACGGTGTCGGTGATCGGAGTGCAGCAATCGCGGCGCTTCCCCTTCCCGTTGGAGCGCGCGTTCGCGGCGGGGCTGACGTTCCGCACCGGCACCTGTTCGGTGCCGGAGGAATGGCCGGCGCTGATCCCGCTGATCCAGTCGGGGCGGCTGCGCCCGGAGCGGTACATCAGCCACCGGATGGACCTGTCGCAGGGGGCGGAGGCCTATGCGCTGTTCGACAAGCGGGAGAATGGAGCGTTGAAGATGGTGCTGACGGCGTGAGGTGAGGGGCGGGGTGACAACGTCACTCCGCGCCCGGATAGCCCTTTTCCTTCAGCAGCCCGGCCAGATGCGCCGCGTTCGTCGCCAGCATCGCCGCCGTTTTCGTCACCTTTTCCGGCGTTTCGGGCAGGTCCTTGAAGTCGGTACTGCCATAGGCCTCCCCCACCCAATAGACTGCGCCGACCGCGGGGATGGTGAAGCCGACGTCGTTGAGCGCCTGGAAGACCTGCGCGGTCGAGACGTGCGCGCCATCCTCGTTGCCGACGATCGCGCAGACCGCGACCTTGCCATAGCTGGGCATGCGGCCCTCGTCGTCGGTTTCGCCGAGGAAGGCGTCCATCCGCTCCATCACGCGCTTGGCGACGCTGCCCAACTGCCCCATCCAGATTGGACCGCCCAGGATCAGGATGTCGGCGTCGAGGATGCGGCGGCGCAATGCGGGCCATTCGTCGCCATCGCCTTCGTCGCTGGTGACGCCGGGCTTGATGTTCAGAGCGGCGACGCGGACCGGTTCGGAGACGGTGACGCCGCGCGCGGTCAGGGCGTCCGCCACCACCTTCAGCATGGCGTCGGTGGAAGAGGGGGCGGTGGCGTCCGCCTTGAGCGTACAGTTCAGGGCGATGGCGGTCAGCGTCATGGCGTTATCCTCGATCCGGGTTACCGGCCAACGAGTTGCCCGCGCTATCTATCCGCGCGTGTACGCTTCTGTACCGATAGGCGCGAGATCAGCAGCGCGCTGCGCAGCGCCTGCCGGGGGATGCTGGCGAGGTCGAGCCACTCGCCATCGGCATGCGCACCGCCGCCCGCCGCGCCCATGCCGCCCATCGTGTCGGCGTCCGCCGCGACGAAGCTGGAGTCCGCCGCGCCGCGCTTTGCGGGATCATATTCGGGCATTTCGGGCAGGTTCAGGTCGCGGTTGACCGCATTGAGATCGGCCAGCAGCGCGCGATTGCCCGCCGTCGGTGCCATCGGCGGATAGCCGTCGTTGAAGGTGATGGTGGCGCCGGTGCGCGGCAAATGCTGCGCGACGATCGCCTCCATCTTCGCGTGGACGCGCGCGACCTGTTCCGGCGTCGGGCCGCGCAGGTCGCCGCGCGCGACGGCACGCTCCGCGACGATATTGGTCTTGCCCGATGCGGTGGCGCGAAAGCCGTCGGCGTCGAACGCGGCAGGGGTGCCGCCCGCCATCACGCCGACATTATAGGTCAGGTTCGCCTCGGGCAGCTCGCGGCGGAAGGCGTCGACGATGCGCGCCAGCTCGTAATTCGCGCCATAGCCGAGCGCCTCGCCGAACACGCCGCCGGAATGGCCCGGAGTGCCGGTGGTCACGATCTCCCAGTCGGTCGCGCCGCGGCGTGCGACGGTGCCGAAATCGCGACCGTCCTCCTGCGCCAGTCCTTCATATTCCAGCGCGACATCGGCCCATTTGCCGGCATCGATCAGGTCGCGCCGCGCGATCGACAGCGGCTTGCCGGAGCGCTCCTCGTCCCCGGTCAGCACGACCATGATGTCGGCGCGCTTCAGCGTCCCTGCCGCCTGCATCGCCCGCAGCGCGGCGACGATGACGACCAGCCCGCCCTTGTCGTCGCCCACCCCCGGGCCATAGGCACGCGTGCCCTCGCGGCGGAAGCCGGTGTAGCGGCTGTCGGGTTCGAAGACGGTGTCGAGATGGCCGATCAGCAGGATGCGCCGGCCGCGGCCGTCGCCCTTGTGCGTGGCGACGATATGGCCGGCGCGCGCCGTCTCCTTCATATCGACCCAGCGCACGTCGAAGCCGAGCGGGGCGAGTTCGTCGCGCATCATCGTGCCCACCGCGGTCACCCCGGCGAGGTTGAGCGTCCCGGAATTCTGGCGCACCAGCCGCTCCAGCAGCGCCTCGTCGCGCGGGGTGCCGGCGGCGACGGCGGCGCGCATCCGCTCCTCCGATGGAGACACGGCGGCGGTGGCGAGGAGCAGCAGCGGGGCGGCGAGCGCGAGGCGAAGGGTCATGCCGCCAGCCTAACGGCGCGGATCGCCGACGCCAACGTAATGAAGTGTTGCGGTGGCGGAAGGAGCGTTGCGACGCTTCGGGCCGTTCATATGTCGGACGTGTCACCGGGCAGGATGGTCCGGGCCATTCGCAAGGAGAACGCTCATGAGCTTCATCATCGCCGCCGGGTTGCTGCTCGGCTCCCCCGTCGCGAGCGACACGCACCAGGTGCAACTGGACCACCGTGGCCAGCGTGTCGACGTGACCTATCGCCACGACGTCACCGTTCGCCATCAGCAGGTCGGCGCCGCCGGTGCGCCCGGCCGCCCGACGACGTTGCGCTGCCGCTGGGATGCGGCGGTCGACGTCCATCGCGAGGCGCGGCACGCCGCCGGCCATGTCATGACCCGCCGGATCAGCGCCGAGGCGCCGGTCTCCGGCAGCCGTCCGGGCTGGTGCGCGGGGCAGCGCGACGCGATCGCGCGCGATGTGGCCGCGGCCAGCGACAAGGTGCGCGATCATCTGATGGCGGTCGCCGCGCGCGATCAGGACGCGGTGCTCGCCGAACTCGACGCGGTCCATGGCCCGGTGCGCAGCTGACGTGCGGGGACGGATGATGCTGGCCGCCGTGCTGTCCGGCACGGCGGCCGTTCCGGTGTCGGCGCAGGTAGTGCCCCATGCCGGCGTAGAGGTGACGACCGACGAGCGACGGCGCGGGCTGAGCTGGAGCGAGGGCAAGGCGGCCGCCGCCGCCTGGGTGCGCGCGGACCTGCCGCCGGGGTTCGACCTGGGGGCGCGGGTGACGACGACGCGCGGTGACCCACGGTCCGGCGGCGCGGAGGCGGTGATCGAGCCGACGCTCGGCTATGCGCGCGACCTGGGCGGGTTCCGTCTCGACGGGTTCGTGACCGGGCATGTCTTCACCGGCGGCATCGGCGGGATGAGCTATGTCGAGGGCGGGGCGGGGGCGAGCTATACGCTGGGACCCGCCGAGGTCGGCGCGGAAGCGCGCTATGCCCCGTCGCAGGGCGCGATCGGCGGCGACAATCTGTACCTCGGCGCCCGCGCGCGACTGGGCGTGCCGGCGACGCCATGGACGATCGTCGGCACGGTCGGGCGGTCGACGGGGGACGTGAACGATCCGGTGCGCGCGGCGCGGTTGCGCCCGACCGGGCGGTATCACGACTGGTCGCTGGGGGTGCAGCGGATCAGCGGGCCATTGACGCTGGGGCTGACGTATAGCGGGACCGATATCAGCGACGACGGGCCGGATGCCTCGCCGTTCGCGGTGCGGCGGCACGCGGGCGACCGGATCGCGGCGCGAGTGTCGGTGGGGTTCTAGCGGGGGGGGAGCGGGGTCCGTCGCCCTTGCGGAGGTGGGGGCCGATGACTGCCTTGAAGGCATTGCGGCTGGGAATGTAGGTCGCCCCTGCGGAGGCAGGAGCCGATGTCTGTGTCGTGTCGCGATCGTTCGACACAGGTGCGACGCCTATGTGTCCGCCGCGGCGAGCCACTCGACAGCGATAGGCCCCTGCCTGCGCAGGGGCGACGGCGGGTGTGATGGAGGGATCGCTTCCACGAGCGCTGCTTGGTGCCCTCCCCCCAAGCGTCGCCCCAGCGAAGGCTGGGGCCTCCTGGAGGCAAGGGCAGGTGGTCGCCACGCGAGATCCCAGCCTTCGCTGGGATGACGTTGAAGGCGTCGGCGCGACGTGAGTAAGAAAAAAAAAGCGCCCGGCGTGACCCGGGCGCTTCTTCTTCTGGAGGCGACGCGGCGAAGCCGCGTCGTCGGTCCTCGCAACGCGAGGCCGGCCGGCAGCGCGTATGCGGCGGAGCCGCACCGGCGGCCGGCACGGCCGCCTTACGCGCTGTAATACATATCAAATTCCACCGGGCTCGGGGTCATTTCCCAACGCGCGACATCGGCGTACTTGATCTCGATATAGGCTTCGATCTGGTCCTTGGTGAACACGTCGCCCTTCAGCAGGAAGTCGTGATCCGCCTGCAGCGACTCCAGCGCCTCGCGCAGCGATGCGCAGACCGTCGGCACCTGCGCCAGCTCGGCCGGCGGCAGGTCGTACAGGTTCTTGTCCATCGCCTCGCCAGGATGGATCTTGTTCTGGATGCCGTCCAGACCCGCCATCAGCAGCGCGGCATAGGCGAGATACGGGTTGGCCATCGCGTCCGGGAAGCGGACCTCGACGCGCTTGCTCTTCGGGCCGGTGCCATAGGGGATGCGGCACGACGCCGAGCGGTTGCGCGCCGAGTAAGCGAGCAGCACCGGCGCCTCGTAACCCGGCACCAGCCGCTTGTAGCTGTTGGTGGTCGGGTTGGTGAAGGCGTTGATCGCCTTGGCATGCTTGATGATGCCGCCGATGAAATAGAGGCAGGTGTCCGACAGGCCGGCATAGCCGTTGCCCGCGAACAGCGGCTCCTTGCCCTGCCAGATCGAGAAGTGGGTGTGCATGCCCGAGCCGTTATCTTCCTTGATCGGCTTGGGCATGAAGGTCGCCGACTTGCCATAGGCATGCGCGACCTGATGCACGACGTACTTGTAGATCTGCATGCGGTCGGCGGTGGTGGTCAGCGTGCCGAAGGTGAGGCCCAGTTCGTGCTGTGCGGCGGCCACCTCGTGGTGGTGCTTGTCGCACGGCAGGCCCATTTCGAGCATGGTCGACACCATCTCGCCGCGGATGTCGACCGCCGAGTCGACCGGCGCGACGGGGAAATAGCCGCCCTTGGCGCGCGGACGATGACCCAGGTTGCCGCCCTCATACTCGCGGCCGGTGTTGGTCGGCAGCTCGATATCGTCGATCTTGAAGTACGACTGGTTGTACGAGGTGTCGAACTTCACGTCGTCGAACATGAAGAACTCGGCCTCCGGCCCGACGTACACGGTGTCGCCGATCCCCGTGGTGGCGACATAGGCCTCGGCGCGCTTCGCGGTGGTGCGCGGGTCGCGGCTATAGCCCTCGCCGGTCGACGGCTCGACGATGTCGCAGAACACGATCAGCATCGGGGTGGCGGAGAAGGGATCGGTATAGACCGCATCCAGATCCGGCTTCAGGATCATGTCGGACTCGTTGATCGCCTTCCAGCCTTCGATCGACGAACCGTCGAACATCAGGCCGTCGGTCCACTCGTCCTCACCCATGACCGAGGCGACCATGGTGAGGTGCTGCCACTTGCCCTTGGGATCGGTGAAGCGCAGATCGATCCACTCGATCTCTTCTTCCTTGATCTTGTTCAGAACGTCTGCGGCCGTGTTCGCCATGGTGCTTCTCTCTCTCGCCTTTGCGTCACCCCAGCGAAGGCTGGGGTCTCGCCGTAACTAGAAGACCCCAGCCTTCGCTGGGGTGACGTGAAAATCGGGGGTTGGGTGCGATCAGATCGCGTCGTCGCCGCGCTCGCCCGTGCGGATGCGCAGCGCCGTTTCGACCGGGATGACGAAGATCTTGCCGTCGCCGATGCGGCCGGTCTGCGCAGCGGCGGCGATCGCCTCCACCACACGCTCGGCCAGGCCATCCTCGACGACGACCTCCAGCTTCACCTTAGGCAGGAAGTCGACGACATATTCGGCGCCGCGATACAGCTCCGTATGCCCCTTCTGCCGGCCGAAGCCTTTCGCCTCGGTGACGGTGATGCCGCTAACGCCGATGTCGTGCAGCGCTTCCTTCACCTCGTCCAGCTTGAACGGCTTGATGATCGCTTCGATCTTCTTCACGCGACGGACGCCCCACCCCAGGTCATGTTCGGATACCCCGACGAGCACCTTGCACCGACCGTGCCAGTCGAGGCGCAGGAGGGCAAGGTGTCGAATCGGCGGTAACCGACGTTAACGGATGCCTAACGAATGGGCAGGGGGCGGGGTTGTGCCGGTTTTGGGGGCAGTCGATCTCCCATCGCCGTCATCCCCGCGGAGGCGGGGATTCATACGCGCAGGTCTTCGCAAGGGTCGCGCGCTCAGCGTGTATGGATTCCCGCCTTCGCGGGAATGACGGTTTTTGGGAGGCGGCGTCAGCGCGTCTTCACGTCTGCCTTCCCGCCATCGCCCAGGTTCGCGCGCGCCCAGCGGGCCTCGTCGATCACATACTGGCGGATCGACTGCGCCTGCTCGGGCGTCATCACGCGCGCGAAGCTGACCATGCCGCGGTCCTTGAGCGCGCCGTCGATCAGGATCGACTTCCACGTCTCCGCATCCGCCAGCACGGGCGAGTTCTGGAGGTTGGGCAGCACGCCGCCGCCCGCCGCGCTGGCGCCGTGGCAGACCTGGCAGTAGCGGCCGAACAGCAGCTTGCCCTGCGCCACCTGCTCGGGCGCGGCGGTCTCGGTCGGCAGCGGGACCGGCGCGGCGGGGGTGGCGCCGGGCGCCGGCGGCAGCTTCGCCGTGCCGTCGAGCGCGAAGACCAGCAGGCGCGGGCGGTTGGGCACGTCGCGCGCCTTGCCGATCGCATAGCCGATCGACAGCGGCAGCGCGCCGCCGCGCCCGGCGAGCACCGCGACATATTGCTTGCCGCCCACCATATAGGTCGCCGCGCCCGCCATGATCCCGGTGCCCGCGGGGAAGGAGAAGAGCTGCCTTCCCGTGTCGGCGGCATAGGCGCGGAACTCGCCCAGCGCGGTGCCCTGGAAGACCAGATTGCCCGCGGTTGTCATCGTCCCGCCGTTCCACGGCGTGGGATATTCCACCTTCCACCGCGCCTTGTTCGCCACCGGATCCCACGCGACCAGCGTGCCGGTCGCGCCCGCCACCGCCGCCTTCACCGCCGCGGCGTCGCGCGGGTACATGGCGTTGCCCAGATCCTGCCCGACGTTGAACCCGATCGGCTTGCGCTGGTCGAGCGGGGAGGAGGGGTTGAGATAGGCCGCGCCCACCGACTGCGCGGGCACATAGGCGAGGCCGGTCTGCGGCGAGAAGCTCATCGGTTGCCAGTTATGCGCGGCGATCGCGGACGGGACCGCGAGGAACGGCTTGCCGGTGCGGTAGTAACGCGATTCCGGATGCTCGATCGGACGGCCGGTCTTGAGGTCATAGCCGCTGGCCCAGTTGACGCCGGGGATGAACTGACCCGCGTTGATGAGCTTCCCGTTGGTGCGATCGATGACGTAGAAGAAGCCGTTCTTCGGCGCCTGCATCAGCACCTGCCGCTTCTGCCCGCCGATCGTCAGCGTGGCGAGATTGATCGGCTGGGTCGCGGTGAAGTCCCATGTCTCGGCGGGCGTCTCCTGATAATGCCAGACGTACTCGCCCGTCTCCGGCTTCAGCGCGACGATCGAGGAGAGGAAGAGGTTGTCGCCCTGGCCCTCGCTGCGCAGTCCGTGGTTCCACGGCGAGCCGTTGCCGACGCCGAGATAGAGTTGGTCGAGTTCGGCGTCATAGACGATCGAATCCCAGACGGTGCCGCCGCCGCCCGACTGTTTCCATTGGCCGTTCTTCGACCAGGTGGGCGCCACCTTGGCCATCGCCGCGTCGCTGGCCGCGCCGTCCTTCGCACCGCTGGGGTTGGGAACGGTGTAGAAGCGCCACTTCTGCGCGCCGGTCTTCGCGTCATAGGCGGTGACATAGCCGCGCACGCCGAACTCCGCGCCGCCATTGCCGATGACGACCATGTCCTTCACCACGCGCGGTGCGCCGGTGATCGTATAGGGCTTGGCATTGTCGGTGGTCTGGACCGACCAATTCGGCGTGCCGGTCTTCGCGTCCAGAGCGATCAGCCGTCCGTCGAGCGTGCCGAGGAACAACTGCCCCTTCCACGCCGCGACGCCACGATTGACGACGTCGCAGCACGCCTGCACGCCCTTTTGCGGATCGACCTTGGGATCGTACTCCCACAGCTTGGCACCCGTCGCGGCGTCGAAGGCATAGAGTTTCGACCACGGGCCGGTGACGAACAGCTTGCCGTCGATGACGATCGGAGTCGCTTCCTGCCCGCGCGCATCGGGCATGTCGGCGAACCAGGCGAGCCCCAGCTTCGCCACGTTCCCGGCGTTGACCTGCGTCAGCGGCGAGAAGCGCTGCTCCTGATAGTTGAACCCGGTCATCGCCCAGTCGCTGCCGTCGCCGCCGGTGGTCAGGAGCGTGCCGTCGACCTTGCCGACACCGCTGCGGTCGCGCTGCTGCTCCTGCTGCGCGGCATCGGGTGCCGCCCCGCCGCTGCATCCCGCCAGCCCCAGCACGACCGCCAGCAGCGGCATCGCCACGTTGCGCATATCCTCTCCTCTTCCCCGCCCCGGTATCCGGGTTCGCTAAGCACACTGACTTAGGTTGGGGACGTTGAAAAGGGGGCGGGTGGGACTTTGGTAAGACGCAGCTGCTATCGCGCTGACATGGCGAGATTCGATCGGCGATGGATGGGCGCGGCACTGCTGCCGTTGCTGTTGACGGGCTGCGGCGGCGACGGCGCGTCGGGCAGCGGTACAACGACGCCGGTGGTGGTGGCGCCCGCGCCGACTCCGTCGCCGAGCCCCAGCGCGTCCCCCACGCCGTCACCCTCGCCAACGCCGAGCGCGACGACGGCAGCCTTCCCGGCGGCCCCGCCCGCGCCGAGCAGCTGGGCAGCGGGGGTGGCGGCGCTCTATACCACGGCGCCCGACGTGCCCAATTGTCGTGCGGGCGTGCTGGCGGCGAGCGTCAAGGCGGACGTGCTGACGCGGCTGAACGCGCTACGCGCGATTCACCGGCTGCCCGCGGTGACCTATGCCGATGCAGACGAGGAACAGGCGACGCAGGCCGCGCTGTTGATGGCGGCGAATGGGAAGCTGGACCATTTCCCCACCTCCACCTGGACCTGCTATACCGAGGCGGGGCGCAAGGGGGCGGGGACCAGCAACCTGTACGGCGGGCTGATCGCGGCCAACCTCGCCTTTTACAGCGAGGATGCGTATCTCGCGGGGTGGATGATCGAGACGAGCAACATCGTCGCGAACAATGTCGGGCATCGCCGCTGGATGCTCGATCCGTTCCTGGGCAAGATTTCCTATGGGCGCGTCGCGCAATTGCTGTCGGACGGACGGCGGACGGATGCGTCGGCGCTGAAGGTGTTCGACTTCACCGGCGGCGTGCCGACGCCGGGCACGTTGCCCGCGTTCGTCGCCTATCCGCAGGGGGACTATCCGGCGCGCTATTTCGACCCGGCGGCGCTGCTGTCCTTCTCGGTGGTCGCCGATGCGACGCAGCGCGGGGGCGCCAATGCGACGGTCAATTTCAGCGGTGCGACGGTGACGGTGAAGGCGGGGGCGACCACGCTGGCGGTGTCGAACATCAGCTATGACAATGTCGGCTATGGCCTGCCCAACAACATCCAGTTCAATGTGACGGGATTGCAAAACAACGTCAGCTACGAGGTGACGATCGCCAACGTCCTCGTGCGCGGGGTGGCGCAGAGCTATACCTATACGTTCCGGACGGTGAGCTGAGAAGTGCTCCGGCGCACGCCGGAGCCCAGGGTCAGGCCGAGCAACGGGCGTTGGCGCGCGTAACCCTGGGCTCCTGCGTTCGCAGGAGCACGGTTAGTATGGCGGCTGGTGCAGCCCGGCGGGGGAGGCGGTGAAGATCTCGCAGCCGTCCTCGGTGATGCCGATCGAATGTTCGAACTGCGCCGACAGCGAGCGGTCGCGCGTCACCGCGGTCCAGCCGTCGTCGAGCAGCTTCACGTCGGGGCGGCCGATGTTGATCATCGGCTCGATCGTGAAGATCATCCCCGGGCGCAGCTCCGGCCCGGTGCCCGGGCGGCCGACATGCACCACCTCCGGCGCGTCGTGGAACAGCCGGCCGACGCCATGGCCGCAGAAATCGCGCACCACGCCATAGCGATGCGCCTCCGCATGGCGCTGGATCGCGTGCGCGACGTCGCCCATGTGATTGCCGGGCCGCGCCTGCTCGATGCCCAGCATCAGGCATTCGTAGGTGATGTCGACCAGCCGCTTCGCCTTCAGCGGCACGTCGCCGATCAGATACATGCGGCTGCTGTCGCCGTGCCAGCCGTCGACGATCGGGGTGACGTCGACATTGACGATATCGCCCGCCTTCAGCGGCTTGTCCGACGGGATGCCGTGGCAGACGACATGGTTGATCGAGATGCAGCTGGAATGCGTATAGCCGCGATAGCCCAGCGTCGCGGGCACGCCGCCGCCGGCGAGCACGAAGTCGTAGATCAGCCGGTCGATCTCCGCGGTGGTCACGCCGGGCACCATGTGCGGCACCAGCATGTCGAGCGTCTCTGCGCACAGCCGTCCCGCCTTGTGCATGCCCGCGAAGGCGTCCGCGCCGTACAGCTTGATGGCGCCGTTGCGCGTGAGCGGCGCATCGCTGGTGACGGTCACATATTCGGTCATGCCGGGCGATATAGCGTGACGCCGCGGCGATTGCGAGGTTATGCCGGGGGTCATGCAGACCGAACGCATCTGGACCGCCGCGCTGGTCGTCATCGGCGACGAGATCCTCTCCGGGCGCACGCAGGACAAGAACGTGGCGCAGATCGCGCAATGGCTCAACGTCCAGGGCATCCGGCTGGCGGAGGTGCGCGTGGTGGCGGATCGCGAGGAGGCGATCGTCGAGGCGGTCAACACGCTGCGCGCGCGCAACGATTATCTGTTCACCACCGGCGGCATCGGGCCGACGCACGACGACATCACGGTGGATGCGATCGCGGTCGCGCTGAGGGTGGGCGTGGTGCATCACCCCAAAGCGGTGGCGGTGCTGGAGCGTTATTATGCGACGCGCGGCGGGGTGACCGACGCGCGGCTGCGGATGGCGCGGGTGCCGGACGGCGCGGACCTGATCGAGAATCGCGTCAGCGGCGCGCCGGGGATCCGCATCGGCAACATCTTCATCATGGCGGGCGTGCCGCACATCACCGCCGGGATGCTCGACGCGCTGACCGGCACGCTGGAGGGTGGGCGCCCGGTGGTGAGCCGCACGATCGGCTGTTGGGTGGCGGAGAGCGAGATCGCCGACCTGCTGCGCACGACCGAGAAGGCGCATGAGGGGGTGGCGATCGGCAGCTATCCCTTCTTCCGCGAGGGGCGGACGGGGGCCAATTTCGTGGTGCGCTCGCCCGATCCGGCGCAGGTGGATGCGTGTATCGCCGATCTGGCGGCGGGGCTGGCGGCGGCGGGATTTTTCACGACGGAGGGGGGGATCTGATGCGCGAGCATGGCTATGCGGTGCGGACGGTGTGGACCGGCAACCTGGGCGAGGGGACGGCGACCTATCGCGGCTATGCGCGCGATCATGTGGTCTCGGCAGCGGGGAAGGCAGACCTTGCCGCGTCGGCAGACCCGGCGTTTCGCGGCGATCCGGCACGGTGGAATCCCGAGGAGTTGCTGGTCGCTTCGCTGAGCGGGTGTCACCAATTGTGGTATCTGTCGCTGTGCGCGGAGGCCGGGGTGGTCGTCACCGCCTATGAGGATGCGGCCGAGGGCGTGATGGCGGAGGAAACAGGCGGTGCGGGGCAGTTCGTTTCCGTCACGTTGCGTCCGCGGGTGACGATCGCCTCTGGTGACATGGAGAAGGCGCGGGCGCTGCATGAGCGGGCGCATGCGATGTGCTTCATCGCGCGGTCGGTGAATTTTCCGGTGACGTGCGAGGCGGAGGTGGTGGTCGCCTGACGATGTTCGTCACCCCGGCCCAAGGCCGGGGTGACGGCTGGTTTAAAATCCGCGGCGCAGGGTCACGAACCACTGGCGCGGGGCGCCCGATAGCAACGTCTGATTGTCGCCGCTGGCGGTGTAGCCGTTGGTGCCGATGGTCGAGATGTACTTCTTGTCGGTCAGGTTCGTCACGCTGCCCTCGATCGCAAAGCCGCGGAAGAAACCGAAGTCCTCGCCGAAGCGGAAGCCGATGCTGGCGTCCAGCAGCACGCGGCCGGCGACCGACTGATCGTTGAGATAGGTGAAGTAGCGCTTCGACATGTAATCCGCGCCGATGCGACCGAAGACGCGGCTGTCGTCATAGACCAGTTCGCCCTTCGCCATATGCTCGGGCGTGTCGACGACGGTCTTGCCCCGCGTCGCCGTCAGCACGGAGCCAGCGGCATTCAGGACGTTATCGCGGTAGGTCGCCTTGTTGTACGAATAGCTGGCGAACACGGTCAGCGGCTGCATGATGCGGTAGAAGGCCGAGACCTCGCCGCCGTAGCTCTCCACATCGCCGGCGTTGTTGAGCGTCGGCGGATTGCCCTGGATGCCCGAGCCGTTCGAGAAGACGAGCAGGCGGTCCGAGAAGTCGATGTAATAGCCGACCGCCGACAGCTGAAGCCCGCCGGTGCGGACGCGGACGCCGCCCTCCACCGTCTTCGACGTCTCAGGACGCAACGTCGAGCGGATCGCGTCGAAGCCGACCTGCGTGATCGCGAACGGACCCGAGGTGGCGGACGACACGAACGCGCGCATGTTCTCCGAATAGCTGGCGAACAGCTCGGCACCGTTGGTGAGGTCGAACACCGCGCCGACCTGCGGCAGGAACCAGTCGCGCGCGCGGATCTTGCCCGCCACCAGCGAGCCGGTGAGCAGGGTGGCGCTATTGTCGACCTGCATCCCCTTCCAGCCGCCGCTGAGCGTCAGTTGGCCCAGCTTCAGCGTGTCGGCGACGTGATACTGGACGGTGTCGGTGTCGTAATTGCCGTTCCATTGGGTGAAGAACGGATTGTCCTGGAAATCGCGTGCGTTGCGGTTGGGCGTCGCGGCGCTGGTCATGCCATAGAAGCGGCGTGCCTGGAGGAAGGTGTTCGTCTCCAGCCAGCCGCCGACCTCCAGCCGGTTCGCGCCCGTCTCCAGCGCCAGCGAGGTGAGGTTGCCGGCGCGGCGGATGCGATATTCGGTGGTGCGGAACGACAGCGGCGATCCGCTCGCCAGCGGCTGACCATTGGCATCGGGCGCGCCCGCAGGGGTGGGGACATAGGGCGTGATCCACGACCCCTGGCCCTTGTTGCGGTGGACGTAGCTGGTCGAGACGACCGACAGCATGTCGTTGAGGCGCGCATCGACGGTGAAGCCGCCGAGCCAGTCCTGCCGCACGCCGGCCGCGTCGTAATAGACGTCGTCGACGGTGCCGATGCCCGTCGGCAGCGCGGTGCCGGACTGGTAGGCCTGCCCGATCTGGAGCGCGAGCGGGTAGTTGTTGCTGATATTGTCGTTGTCCAGCCCGCGGCGACGAATGATGTCGTAGCTCAGGTCCTGATAGTCGTTCTCGCGCCGGTCGGAGAAGTTCAGGAAGGCGGTGATCGCGCCGCGCTCGCCCAGGTCCTTCACCAGCTTGCCATTGGCCTGATGCTGGATCTGCTTGCCGTAGCCCTTCCACTTGTCGGTCTTCAGATAGCCGTAGCTGAGATAGCCCTTGAGGCCGTCGGCGATGTCGCCGCTGTCGGCGCGGACGAAGGCGCGATAGGTCTGGTCGCTGCCATAGGTGCCGCTGGCGACGAGGTCGGCGGTGTCGGACGGCTTGCGGCTGACGAACTGGAGCGTGCCGCCCAGGTTGCTGGTCGAGGCGGTGCCGAGCGCACCCGCGCCCTGCGCCACGGTGGTGCTGGCGATATTCTCCGAGAGGATCGCGCGGCTGATGTGCAGGCCGTTGACGTTGCCGTAGCTCATGTCGCCCAGCGGCACGCCGTCCAGCGTGAAGCCGAGCTGGTTCTGGTTGAAGCCGCGCAAGCTGATGCGGGTCGACCATTCATAGGCGCCGAAGGCGTCGGCCGACTGGAAGTTGACGCCGGGCAGCTTCGACACCGCCTTCAGGGGCGAGGTGCCGGGGGTCAGGCGCTCCAGATCGGCGGCGGTGATGGTCTGCACCTGGCGCGCCTGGCCGAAGCCGAGCACGACGATGTCGCTGCCGTCCTCCGGGATCGGCTGATCGGGCGCGGCCTGATCGATCGTCGCCGCGGTGGCGGGCGCGGGCGCGTCCTGCGCGGCAACGGGCGAGGCGGCAAGCAGCGTGGCGGCACCGGCGAGCAGCGTGAACTTCGACGTCATGATGGTGATCCCCCTTGGTCGGGGGCGCCCTGCCGCACGTCGGGGTCGGTGCGATGACGGTTCGGTTGCGGAATGACGACACGGGTGTCGCGGGATTGTCATGGGACGGGCGATGCAACCGCGTCGCCCCAGCGAAGGCTGGGGCCTCCCCGTGGCTGGCGGCACGTTTCCTCTCGGGAGATCCCAGCCTTCGCTGGGATGACGCAGGGGGCTAGGGGCGGCCGCATCAGCGAAAAGGCCGCGGCGCCCCCCGGTGCCGCGGCCTTCACGCCGGTACGACAGGATCGCGTCGTCAGGCGACCGCGACGGCATCCTCGGGCTCGCGCAGGACATAGCCGCGGCCCCAGACCGTCTCGATATAATTCTCGCCATCGCACGCCATGCTCAGCTTCTTGCGCAGCTTGCAGATGAAGACGTCGATGATCTTCAGTTCCGGCTCGTCCATCCCGCCGTAGAGATGGTTGAGGAACATTTCCTTGGTCAGCGTGGTGCCCTTGCGGAGCGACAGCAGCTCCAGCATCGCATATTCCTTGCCGGTCAGGTGGACGCGCGCGCTGTCGACCTCGACCGTCTTGGCATCCAGATTGACCGACAGCTTGCCGGTGCGGATGACCGATTGCGAATGGCCCTTGGAGCGGCGCACCACGGCGTGGATGCGCGCCACCAGCTCGTCGCGATGGAACGGCTTGGTGACGTAATCGTCGGCGCCGAAGCCGAAGCTGCGCACCTTCGAATCCATCTCGTTGATGCCCGACAGGATCAGCACCGGCGTCTGCACGCGCGCCACGCGCAGCTTCTTCAGCACGTCATAGCCGTGCATGTCCGGCAGGTTCAGGTCGAGCAGGATGATGTCGTAATCATAGAGCTTGCCCAGATCGAGGCCTTCCTCGCCCAGATCGGTCGAATAGACGTTGAAGCCCTCGGTCGAGAGCATCAGTTCGATAGCCTTGGCCGTCGTCGGCTCGTCCTCGATCAGCAGCACGCGCATGGCCGGTCGTCCCCTGGTTCGCAAGCGTGGCGGCATGCCCGCCGCCAAGTCACCCGATTCATTTACCAAACCGCTTCTGAACGCAAAAGGTTAATTCGGGTTTAATCGCGCGGCGAGATTTCTTCGGCGTTTACCGGGTCTCTTGGTGTTCCCTTAGAGGTGAACAGCGTGCGCTCGCGTGAGCGGGGTATGTCCTCTCCCAATACCTCGCGCAAGTAGAGGCTGCGCACCAGCGTGAAGCCGACCACCAGGATGCCGCCCGAGAAGAAGATGCCGAACAGCCCGAACACCGCGCCGGTGCCGATGATCGCGAACAGGCTGAGCGCGGGCGGGATGGCGATGACGCGCCCGGTGACGACGGGGGTGACGAAATTGGTCTGGACGATGCGCACGATGGCGAAGACGGCGAGCGCCCACAGCAACGTCTGCGTGCCGTGCGTGGCGGCGAGGCCGAGCGCGGGCAGCATCGCGGCGACCGGACCGACATAGGGGATGAACTCGCTCAGCCCCGTCAGCAGCCCCAGCAGCGCGGCGGAGGGCACGCCGGCGAGCCACAGCCCGATGCCGACCATCGTCCCCATCGCGGTCATCTGGATCAGCTGCGCACGCAGCCACAGCAGCAAGGTGGAGGCGACGTCGCCCAGCGCGTCCTCCACCGCGGCGCGCTTCGACGGCGGGATCATCAGCAGGAAGCCGCGCTCGTAGATCTTGGGATCGACCGCGAAGAAGATCGCGCCGAACAGCACGAGGAAGGTGTTGAGCAGCAGCTCGCCCGCGCCGCGCGCGATTTCGCCGATGTCCTGTGCCACCCGGCTGCCGGCGAAGGCGGCCTGTACCGCGTCGGCGACCTTCTCGCCCACCGGACTCTGCGACATATAGCCGTCGAGCTGTTGCAGCAGGCCGGGCAGGGCGATCACCAACGTGTTGACCTGCGAACGGAACTCGACCCCGAACAGCCAGAACAGCAGCGCGAGGAAGGCGAACAGGCTGGCGATCGCAGCGCCCATCGCGCGCCGGTCGCCCAGCCGCAGCTTCGTCGCATAGACGTCGGCGACGGCATGGATGACGATCGCAATCAGGATCGACCCGAAGGCGAGGATCAGCAGGTGGCGCGCGAAATAGAGCGCGGCGACGATCGCGACGATCAGGACGATCCACAGCACGCGCCGCACGAAGCGCGCATCCGCCTCGTCAGGGGTCAGCCGGTTCATGCGCGCGGCGCGGGGCGGGGACGTTTCACATCGGCAACAACGCGTGGGGGGGAAAAGGTTGCGTGGTGTTCCGACGTCTAGGCTGCCCCCGTCTCCACCAGCGTCACGCCCTGTTCCTCGCACAGCCGGCGCAGGCCGGGATCGAGCAGGCGATCGGTCACCAGCCAGTCGACCATGTCGAGCCGCCCGATGCGGACCGGGGCGGCGCGGCCGACCTTGCTGGCGTCGGCGACCAGGATGACGCGGCGCGCGTTCTTCACGATCGTCTGCGTCACCTGCACCTCGTCGACCGAGAAATCGAGCAGGCTGCCGTCCTGCGGATCAATCGCGGAGGCCCCGATGATCGCGAGATCGACCTTGAACGTGGCGATGAACTGCATCGCGAGCGCGCCCACCACCGCGCGGTCGCCGCGGCGGACCTGTCCGCCGACGACCACCACCTCGACCCCGGGGCGGCCGTCGAGCTGGTCGACGACGTTGAGGTTGTTGGAAATGACCATCAGGTCGCGGTGCGCCACCAGATGCGCGGCGACCGCCTCCGTCGTGGTGCCGATGTTGACGAACAGCGACGCGCCGTTGGGCACCAGCGCCGCCGCCGCGGCGCCGATCGCGGCCTTCGCGCCCGTCGCGACGGTGCGGCGCGCGGCATAGTCGATATTGTCGACGCCCGACGTCACCACCGCGCCGCCATGGACGCGCGACAGCATCGCGCGGCGGGCGAGTTCGTTCAGATCCTTGCGGATCGTCTGCGGCGTCACCGACAGGCGGCGGGCGAGGTCGTCGACCTCGACGCTGCCCGCGGCGCGCGCCCATTCGAGGATCTGGCGGTGGCGGTCGGTATCGCTCATGCGGCCAGATAGCGGTCGATCGCCGCGGCCGCATCCGCGGGAACGTGGAGGCCCAGCTTGCTGCGGCGGTAGAGGATGTCCTCCGCATCGCGCGCCCATTCACTGGCGACCAGCCAGTCGACCTCGCGCGCGGACAAGCCGGCGCCGAAATCCTCGCCCAGATCGGCGGGGGTGCGGGCGTCGCGCAGCACGTCCGGGGTCAGCGTGCCATAGGCGCGCGCGAGGCGGCGGAGCAGCTTCGCTGGCATCTCCGGATAGCGCGCGGCGAGGGTCGAGAGATAGCTGTCGAAGTCCATGTCGGGCATGTTGCCGCCGGGTAGCGTCGCGCCCGCGGTCCATGCCGTGCCGGCGGCGGGGAAGAAGGGGGCGAGTTCCTGCATCGCGTGTTCGGCGAGCTTGCGATAGGTCGTGATTTTGCCGCCGAAGATGCTGAGCATCGGGGCGTTTTCGTTGGCGCCTTGCGGCCCCTTATCGAGATCGAGGACGTAATCGCGGGTGACCGCGGAGGCATTGGCGGCCTTGTCGTCATAGAGCGGGCGGATCCCGGCATAGGTCCATTTGATGTCGGCTTGCACCGGCGCACGATCGAAATAGCGCGCGACCGTCTCCAGCAGATAGTCCACTTCATGTTGCGCGATCTGAGCCTTGCCCGGCGCGCCTTCCCATGCCTCGTCGGTGGTGCCGACCAGCGTGAAGTCGCCCTCATAGGGGATGGCGAAGACGATGCGGCGGTCGGGGTTCTGGAGCATGAAGGCGTGGTCGCCCTCGTACAGTCGCGGGACGACGATATGGCTGCCCTTGACCAGCCGCACGCCGCGATCGTCGCGCGCATGGGGGACGCGGCCCAGCACGTCGGCGACCCAGGGGCCGGCGGCGTTGACCAGCGCGCGGGCGGTGACGGTGCGCTCGCCGTCCGCATCGGCGATCGTGGCGCGCCAGCCGCCGCTTTCGCGGCGCGCATCGACCAGCCGGGTGCGCGTCAGGATCTGCGCGCCGCGGTCGGCGGCGTCGCGGGCGTTGAGAACGACCAGGCGGCTGTCTTCCACCCAGCAGTCCGAATAGACGAAGGCCTTTCCGTCGTCTTTCAGGCCGTTGCCACGCGCGTCGCGGCCGAGACGGATCGTCTCGGTCGCGGGCAGTTTCTCGCGGCCGCCGAGGTGGTCGTAGAGGAACAGGCCCGCGCGGACCATCCAGGCGGGGCGGGGCGAGTTGGTTTGCGGCAGGACGAAGCGCAGCGGCCAGATGATGTGCGGCGCCATGCCCCACAGCCGCTCGCGCTCGATCAGCGCCTCGCGCACCAGCCGCACCTCGCCATATTCGAGATAGCGCAGCCCGCCGTGGATCAGCTTCGTGGATGCTGACGAAGTATGCGCCGCGAGGTCGTCCTTCTCCACCAGCATGACCGACAGGCCGCGGCCGACCGCGTCGCGCGCTATCCCCGCGCCGTTGATCCCGCCGCCGACGATCAGCAGGTCCGTATCGAATGTGCTCATCAAACGAATATGGATGCTTTCGAACGAACTTTCAAACGAAACTGTTGACGTTCGCCCGGGGGGTGGCGACAAGCATCGCGAGCGAAGGAGAGCGTGTGTGGCCAAGACCCATATTCTGGCGATCGATCAGGGGACGACGTCGACCCGCGCGATCGTCTTCGACCGCGATGCGCGCCCGGTGGCGACCGCGCAGACCGAATTTCCGCAGCATTATCCGCAAGGTGGCTGGGTCGAGCATGAACCGGAAGATATCTGGCGCGACACGCTGGACGTCGCGCGACAGGCGATTGCGGAAAGCGGCGTGGGGGCCGGGGGGATCGCCGGGATCGGCATCACCAACCAGCGCGAGACGGTGGTGGTATGGGACCGCGCCACCGGCGAGCCGATCCACCGCGCGATCGTGTGGCAGGATCGCCGTACCGCGAAACGCTGCGCCGAGCTGAAGGCCGAAGGGCATGAGGCGATGGTGCGCGCGAAGACCGGGCTGCTGATCGACCCCTATTTCTCCGCGACGAAGCTGGCGTGGATCCTGGATAATGTGGAGGGCGCCCGGGCACGCGCGGAGGCGGGCGAACTGGCGTTCGGGACGATCGACTGTTTCCTGCTGTGGCGGCTGACCGGCGGCGCGGTACATGCGACCGATGTGACCAATGCGGGACGGACGCTGTTGTACGACATCAGGGCGCAGCGATGGGATGCGGAACTGTGCCGGTTGTTTGCGATACCGATGGCCATGTTGCCGTCGGTGGAGGACAATGCGCATCTCTATGGTGACACGGCGGACGGATTGTTCGACGCCGCGATCCCGATCGCGGGCATGGCGGGGGACCAGCAGGCGGCGCTGTTCGGGCAGGCGTGCTTCGCGCGCGGGATGGCCAAGTCGACCTATGGCACCGGCTGTTTCCTGCTGCTCAACACCGGCGAGGAGGCGATCGAGTCCGAACATCGCCTGCTGACGACACCGGCGTATCGGCTGGACGGCAGGATGACCTATGCGCTGGAAGGGTCGATCTTCGTCGCGGGTGCGGCGATCAAGTGGCTGCGCGACGGGATCGGCGTCATCACGCACGCCAGCGAAACCAACGACATGGCGACCAAGGTGCCCGACAGCCACGGCGTCTATATGGTGCCGGCGTTCGTCGGGCTGGGCGCGCCGCACTGGGACCCGGAAGCGCGGGGTGCGATCTTCGGGCTGACGCTGGGGGCGACGCAGGCGCATCTGGCGCGCGCGGCGCTGGAGGCGGTGGGGTATCAGACGAAGGACCTGACCGATGCGATGATCGCCGATGGCGGCGAGGCGCCGGCGATGCTGCGCGTCGATGGCGGCATGGCGGCCAACGACTGGCTGTGCCAGTTCCTGGCCGACCTGCTGGACACTGCGGTGGAGCGACCGCTGCACCTGGAGACGACCGCGCTGGGCGCGGCCTTCCACGCCGGGCTGGCGACGGGGGTGTGGAAGGATCTGGACGCGCTGAGCGAGACATGGGCGCGGCGCGATTGCTTCGAGCCGGGGATGGCGGCGGGGCAGCGCGAGACGCTGGTGGCCGGGTGGCGCGCGGCGGTGGCGAAGACGCTGACCGGGGCGGCGGAGGGATAGGGCGGCCGCTGACATTCGTCGTGAGACGGGCTGAGCCTGCTTACACTTTCCCCTTCGTCATTCCCGCGTAGGCGGGAATCCATACACGCAGGTGTCGCGGCTCGATCCGCCACGGCAGCGTCAATGGATCCACGCCTTCGCGGGGATGACGAAGGGGGAGAGCCCTGAACGTCGGCTCGACCAGACGTGGCGCATGTGCTTCGAGACGGCCTCTCGACTTCGCTCGATGCCTCCTCAGCACGAACGGGAGGGGGCAGATCGTCATGCCGGACGTGACCCGACATCCATGGACCGTGGACGCTGCGCCCGCGGAAAGATGGACCCCGGGTCAAGCCCGGGGTGACGGGAGGGTGACGACGCGCCAAAAAAAAGCCGGAGCGACGAGCGCTCCGGCGTGGAAAGTTTTTAGGAGAGGATGCCTGAAAGGCCTGATCCTTGTGCAGTGCAGCACGGTATTAAGCAAGTGCAAGAAACGTTAACTCGGTTGCAGGAAATGCAATCCGGGTAAGCTCACCCACCCTCCAGGCCGTCGTGAGCGCGCGATTAACCTTTCGCCGTTACGGCACCGGCCATGTCGATCCAACGGACGGCGCCGCGGTCCCCCGCCGGCGATGAGCATGAAGCACGGCGGCTGGCGCCGATCCTGGCGGGCGCGATGCGCGGGTGCCGGCGGCATCTCGTCGCCGCGGCGGCGTTCTCGGGGCTCATCAACCTGCTGTATCTCGCGCCGTCGATCTTCATGTTGCAGGTCTATGATCGCGTCGTGCCGACGCGCGGCGCGGCCACGCTGGTGGCGTTGCTGCTGATCCTGATCGTGGCGCTGGGGGTGATGTCGGTGCTGGACGCGGTGCGCTCGCGGCTGCTGCTGCGTGCGGCGCTGCGGCTGGAGCGGCGGCTGGCGCCCGCGATCCTGTTGCGCATCCTGGGCGATGGCGCGGCGTCGTCGTCGCAGCGGATGCAGGCGCTGCGCGATCTGGACCAGCTGCGCGCGACGCTGACCGGCGCGGCGGTGGTGGCGCTGTTCGATGCGCCCTGGGCGCCGATCTATATTCTGGTCTGCTTCATGCTGCATCCGTGGCTGGGCGTGCTGGCGCTGGTCAGCGGGCTGCTGCTGGTCGCCATCGCGATCGGGGGCGAGCGCGCGACGCTGCCGCAGCTGAACGGCGTCAATGCGCGCACCTTGCTGGCGCAGCGCGAGCAGGACTTCACGATCCATGCCGCCGATGTGGCGCGGGTGATGGGGATGCGCGACGCGCTGGCGACGCGCCACCTGCTGGAACGCGCCGACGTGACGCGGCGGCAGGCGGCGCTGGCGGCAGCCTCCGCACGCTTTCTGGGGGCGGGCAAGTTCCTGCGGCTGCTGCTGCAATCCGCGGCGCTGGCGCTGGGTGCGTTCCTGGCGATCCGGCAGGACATTTCGGGCGGCGCGATCTTCGCCGCGTCGCTGCTGCTGGGTCGCGCGCTCCAGCCGATCGAGCAGATCCTGGCGGCGCTGAAGCCGCTGGGCACCGGGCGCAACGCGCTGCGCTCGCTCGACCGCTTCCTGTCGATGCCCGCGCCGGACCATAGTACGATCACGCTGCCCGCGCCGCGCGGACGGATCGAGGTGCGCGACCTGAGCGTGCGCGCGCCGATGGGGATCGTGCGATCCTGGAGGATATCAGCTTCGCGATCGAGCCGGGCGAGGTGGTCGCGCTGGTGGGGCCGAGCGGGGCGGGCAAGTCCACGCTGCTGCGCGCACTGACCGGCGCGATCGCGTGCGACGGGGGCGAGGTGCGCGTCGACGGCGCGACGCTGGACGAATGGAACCGCGAGCAGCTGGGCCGCCACATCGGCTATATGCCGCAGACGCCGACGCTGTTTCCCGCGAGCGTCCACACCAACATCTCGCGCTTTGCCGCGGTGCTGGCGGGGGAGACGCCCGAGCTGGACCGCGAGGTGGTCGCCGCGGCGATGGCGGCGGGTGCGCACGAACTGATCCTTGGGTTGCCGCAGGGCTATGCGACGATGCTGGGCGCGGGCGACGGCGGTGGGCTGTCCGCCGGGCAGGGGCAGGCGGTGGCGCTGGCGCGCGCGCTGTTCGGCCAGCCGACGATCCTCTTCCTGGACGAACCCAATGCGCATCTGGACAGCGAGGGCGAGCTGCGGCTGGCCGAGACGATCGCGGCGCTCAAGGCGCGCGGCGCGACGGTGGTGGTGTCGACGCACCGGACCGGGCTGCTCCAGTCGGTGGACAAGATCATGCTCATCAAGGACGGGCGGATGCAGCTGTTCGACGAACGATCGAAGGTGGTGCGCTCCGCGCCCGCGACCGCGGTGGCGGCGGGAGGGGCGCGGTGAGCGACGTGGTAGCGCCCCCCGTGTTGCGCGCGGATCGCCGCATGGTGATCGCGGAGCAATTGCGGCTGGACGATTCGCCGCGGCGCGCGACCTGGGTCGGGCTGGGCGTGGCGGCGGCGTTCTTCGTCGTCGGCACCGGCTGGGCCGCGGCGTCGCGGCTGGATGCGGCGGCGTCGGGCGAGGGGCAGGTGGTGGTGGCGGGCAATCGCCAGACCGTGCAGCATCGCGACGGCGGGACCGTGCGCGCGCTCCATGTGCGCGAGGGGCAGCATGTCCGCGCCGGCGACGTGCTGTTCGAACTCGACGGCAACGAGGTGGCGGCGACCGAGCGCGCGCTGGCGAACACCGTGATCGATTTGCAGGCGCAGCGTGCGCGGCTGGAGGCGGACGTGACGGGGGCCGCGATCCGCTGGCCCGACGGGTTCGCGACCGCGACCGGCGACGATCGCCGGCTGGTGGACCGCGCCAAGGCGCTGCAACTGGCACAGCGTTCGGCGCGGTCGGGATCGCTGGCGGCGAGCGATGCGGTGCTGCGGCGGCAGGAGGCGCAGGTGGCGCGCGAATCGGGCGGCTTCGCGGCGCAGGCGAGCGCGGCGGCACGCCAGCGCGCCTCGTTGCAGGAGCAGCTGGACAGCACGCGCAAGCTGGCGGACCAGGGCTATGTCAGCCTCAACACGGTACGCGCGATCGAACGCTCGATCCAGCAGCTGGACGGCAGCAACGCGGACTATGCCGCGCGCACCAGCGCCGCGCGCGAGCAGATCGGGCAGGCGCAGGCGCAGGGGGTGCAGACGCGACGGCGGTATGCCGAGGATGCCGCGACCGCGCTGCGCGATACGCAGTTCCAGCTGAACGAGACGATGCCCAAATGGGCCGCCGCGCGCGAGCAACTGGCGCGCACCGCGATCCGTGCGCCGGTGACGGGGACGGTGGTGGGGCTGCGCGTCTTCTCGGTGGGCGGGGTGATCCAGCCCGGGCAACCGATCCTGGACATCGTGCCCGATGCCGCCCCGCTGGTGGTGCGCGCGCATTTCCAGCCCGCGGATATCGACGGCGTGGCAACGGGGGGCATCGCGGAGGTGAAGTTCCTGTCGCTGCACGAACGCGACCTGCCGATCCTGCTGGGGCGGGTGGAGACGGTGTCCGCCGACAGCCTGCGCGACGAGGCGACCGGGCACAGCTATTTCAGCGCGGATATCGCGGTGCCGCGCAGCCAGATCGCGGAGATCGAGAACGTGCGCGGGCGCGACACCGGCATCCGTGCGGGCGTGCCGGTGGCGGTGATGGTGAAGCTGAAGGCGCGCACCGCGCTGCAATATCTGCTCGATCCGCTGACCGAGGCGTTCCGGCGGTCGTTCCATGAGCGGTGAGATGATGATCGCGATGATGCTGGCGGCCGCGGCGGCGGCACCCGCGGCGGGGGATCAGCCGCCCGCGGTGGTGGTCGTGGCCCCGGCGCAGGAGACGCTGGGGCAGGCGATCGCGGACGCCTATCGCAGCAACCCGACGCTGGAGGCGCAGCGCGCGCGGCTGCGCACGATCGACGAACAGGTGGTGCAGGCGGGCGCGCCCTACCGGCTGCGCGCGCAGCTGAATGCGTCGCTCAATTATCAGGATCAGCGGCAGCAGAATTTCCTGGGCCGGTTCGTCGATGTCGAGAACCGGACGATGGGTGCGCGCGTGTCGGTGTCGCAGATCCTGCTCAACGGCGGGCGCACCGCGGCGGCGGTGTCGACCGCCGAGGCGCAGGTACTGGCGGGGCGCGAGGAATTGCGCGCGGCGGAGAATGCAACGCTGTACGAGGTGGTCGACGCCTTCGCCGCGGTGCTGCGCGATCAGGAACTGGTGGCGATCCAGCGGCGCTCGGTCGACTCTTATGGCCGGCAGGTCGATCAGGCGGTGGCGCGCGAGCGCGGCGGCGAGCTGACCCGCACCGATATCGCGCAGGCGAGCGCGCAACGCGAGATCATCCGCGCGCAACTGGCGCAGGCGGAAGCGAATTTGCAGACCAGCCGCATCCGCTTCGCGAGCGCGGTGGGGCGCAATCCGGGCGCGCTGGTGCCGCCGCCGGTATTGCCGGGGCTGCCCGCGACGCTGGACGAGGCGTTCGCGATCGCGGACGCCGAGGCGCCGACCCTGTGGCAGGCGCGGATGACCGCGCGGGCGGGCGATGCGCGGGTGTCGGCGGAGCGGGCGGAGCGGGCGCCGACGGTGTCGCTGTCGGGCAGCTACGGCTATTCCAGCATCGGCGATTATCGCACCCGCGACCTGCGGCCCGAGGCGATCGGCGGGGTGACGATGACGGTGCCGCTGCTGACCGGCGGCGTGATCGGATCGCGGGTGCGCGCCGCGGTGGCGGACCGCCAGCGGCTGGGGTTCGAGGTGGAGGGTGCGCGGCGCGACGTGCTGGCGCGCACGCAGGAGGCGTGGAACCAGTCGGTCGCCGCGACCGAGCAGCGCGAGCTGGGGCGGCTGGCGGTGGATGCCGGGCGTATCGCGCTGACCGGCGTGCGGCGCAGCTTCGGCGAGGGGTTCCGGTCGAACTTCGAGGTGCTCGATTCGGAGCAACGCTTGCTCAACGCGCAGGTGCTGGAGGTACAGGCGGTCTATGCCGCTTATGTCGCCAAGGCGCGCGTGCTGGCGGTGCTGGGGCGGTTGCAGGCGGCGACGCTGGCGCAGGGCGTGCCGGCCTATGACGCGGGCGCCAATCTGCGCCATGCCAAGGCGGTGACGTTCGGGCCGTTCGACCCGTTCCTGGCGCCGATCGACCGCGCCAGCGTGCCCGGCGCGGCGAGCGCACCGCCCCCGGTGTTGCCGGTGGCGGTGGATACGCGGCTGCGCACGGCGGCGGTGACGGAACTGCCGGGGCCGCTGGGCAGCGCGCTGCCGGTGGGCGGCGCGCCGGTGCTGATGCCGCCGACGGTGGATGCGTTGAGCGATGCGGGGGTGACGGGGGGATAAGCCGCCACATCCGTTCGCCCTGAGGAGGGGCTGAGCCTGTCGAAGACCCGTCTCGAAGGGTAGGCGCTTGTGCTTCGAGACGGCACCTCGACAAGCTCAGTGCCTCCTCAGCACGAACGGCGGGGGGAGGGTGAACGGAGAGGGATCAGTCCCGCGCCGCCAGCTCTGCGTACAGCCCGCGATAGGCGCCGATGATCGTGGCATGGTCATAGTCGCGGATGGTGCGGCGGCGCATCGCCTCGCCCATTGCGCGGCGGCGTTGCGGATCCTCGACCAGCCGCAGGATCGCGTCGGCGGTGGCGGCGGGGTTGACCAGCGGGGTGACGATGCCGCCCGCGCCGCCGTCGTCGGGGCCGCGGCCCTCGATCATCTCGCGACAGCTGCCGACGTCGGTCGCGACCACGGGGACGCCACATGCGCCGCCCTCCAGGATCACCAGCGGCTGTGCTTCGGACAGGCTGGTGAGCACCAGCAGGTCGACGCGCGGCAGCCATTCGGCGATCTGCACCCGTCCCGCGAAGTCGAACACCGCACCGATCCCCAGTTCCGCCACCAGCGCGCGGCATTCGGTGGCATAATCGGCATCCTCGTCCTCCGGCCCCAGCACCGCGAAGCGCACCTCCGGACGGCGCGCATGGACCTGTGCGGCGGCGCGGATGAAGGTCTTGATATCCTTGATCGGCACCACCCGGCCGAGCAACGCGACCAGCGGGTGCGCGGGGTCGCGCGCGTCGGGCAGCGCGGCGAAGCGGGTGGCGTCGATGCCGTTGGGGATCACGCGCAGCCGCGCGGGCGCGGCGCCCAGCCGGCGCTGCACCGCGCTGTTGTCGCCATAGAGCGCGACGATCGGGTCGCACGCATCATAGGCGGCGGTGGCGTAGCTGGCGAAGGCGCGCACCCACAAATCGCGCAGGTCGCGCACGCTGCGCTCCAGCTCCAGCCCGGTATCGACCTGATCGCCGATCCACTCCGCCATCATCACCTCGATCTGGCGTTCGAGCAGATAGATGCCGTGTTCGGTGATGACCGCGGGGCGCCCCGTCTCGCGCCGTGCACGCGCCGCGGCGAGGCCGGCGAACCCGGTCGAGATGGTGTGATAGACGCGCGCCGGCGGCAGCGGCGCGGTCAGCACCGCCAGCAACCCGCCCAGCAGGGTGCGCATCGCCCAGAAATAATGGTGGAACGACGCCTTGGGCAGGATCGCGCTGTAATGGCGTTGCAGCCGCGCGAAGGTGGCGGGATGCGCCAGGATGTCGCCGGCATGGGGCACGCGCGGCAGGCGGCGCAGGCAATCGATCAGGTCGTCGAGCGCCGTGCCCCCGCCCATGGCGACGAAGCGGACCAGCGCATCGGCGATCGCGGCGGCGGGCGCGTCGGGCAGGCGGCGCGGCGCACGCGGGGCGGGGGCCAGCGCCACCTCCGCCACGCCGACGACATTGGCGGGGGGATCGAGCCGGAACGGGAGCGGCGCCGCGGTCGGCTTGATCGCGAGGATCGAGAAGCTGACCTCCGGCAGGTGGGTGATGAGGTCCTGCAACCACCCCGACACCCCGCCGACGACATAGGGATAGGCGCCCTCGACGATCAGGCAGACGTCCGCCGCGGGCGGATCGCGGGTCATGCCGCGGCCTCGCCATGCCACCACGATGCCGGCGCATCGGCGGCGAGGCGGTCGATCGCGGCATAGTCGCGCGCGGCCCAGGCGGCCTCGATCGCGGTGCACGGGTCGCGGTGCAGCGCCAGCGCGTCGTCGCGCAGATGCTGGCGCTGCGCGCTGGAGAGCAGGACGTTGGCGCGCGCGTGATCCGCCAGCAGCGCGGCGAGCGCGGGCGTGGCGGCGGGGTCGCCCGCGGCGATGCGGCGGCCGAGTGCGGCGCGTCCTTCCGCCAGATTATGGACGACGCGTGCGGCGGCGGCGGCGGCCAGTGCGCGGATCGTCTGATCGTCGTCGGTCAGCGCCAGCGCGACGAGCGGCGACAGCGCCGGCTCGAACGAGCGCACCACCGTCTCCAGCGCACCGCGCCGCGCGGCGACGTCGCCGTGGCGCATGACGGTGGCGAGCGAGCCGAGCATGTCCGGTGCGGCATGGCGCACGCGCCCGTCGAGCAGGCGGGCCACCGCCGCCGCCTTGCGTGGGCGCGGCGCGTCATCCTCGTCGGCGGTGACCGCGTCGCGTCGCCGCAGCAGGCGGGTGCCCGGGAACAGCAGGCAGCAGGCGAGCAGCGGCAGCGGGCCGAGCACGCCGACCACCGCGGGCGCGACCCCGATGCGCCCGCCGGTGAGCCAGATCGCCAGCCCGGCCAGCGTCAGCATCACATGAACCAGCAGGATCGGCGAGGTGGCGAGGCCCAGCGCGGCGATCGCGAGGATCACGACGTCCAGCACCGCCAGCGCGGCCAGGCGCGCGATCATGCCACCCGGCCCGTCGCGCGCGGCTCACCGCGCTGTGCCTCCATCGCCAGCGGGGCAAGCCAGGTCGCGATTCGGTTCAGCTCCGCGACCGCCTGCGCGTGGAAATCGGCGAAGGGAAGCGCGTGGAGCACGAGGCAGGCGACCATCTCGCCGCCGGGCGCATGGTACAGTGGGACCGCGGCGACGCCGATGCCGTCCAGCGGGGTGCGATCGCGGCGGCGCGCGACGTGGAGCACCTCGCGCCGGTTGGCGATCACGCCGACCAGCGTCTCCGGCAGGGTGGCGGGGCGGCGGGCATCGCCTTCCCCGGTCAGCCAGACGCGCGCACTGCGATCGGACGCGACCAGATAGCAGGTGAAATCGGCGGTGCCGGCGGCGCGCCCCACCAGGTCGGCCAGCGCGGCGCAACGCGCGGCGGGATCCGGGGCGGCGAGGCGCGCGGCGGCGGCGATGATATGCCCGGTGGTGCGCTCGTCGATGGCGACCTGTACCTGGAGCGCGCGGTTGGTGCGCGTCAGTTCCTCGATCGCGCCGCCCAGCCGGGCGAGATCGTGGCGCGCGGCGGCGAGCTTGCGCGCCTGTCGCGCGTGGCGGCGGGTGCGCGTCAGCGTGACCTCGCCGATCGTGGCGGCGGCGACGAACCACATCAGCGGCGGCAGCGACAGGTGCAGCAGCCGGTCGAGATAGTCGCCGTGATCGCGCAGCCCCTGCGCCTCGACCAGCCACCACAAAGTGGCGAGCGCGGCGGCGGCGACCCCGGCGCCGGTGCCATAGGCGAGCGCCATGGCGATGACGGGGATCCACAGCGGATGCGGCTGCATCCCGGCAAAGCCGTGGCCGTGCGTCAGCACCGACGCCAGCAGCGCCAGCGCGGCGAACATCGCCAGCAGCTCCGCGATCCTGCGCACGCGCGGCCGGATCATTTCGCGCGCCCCAGGCCGCGCGTCAGCTGCGCCCGGCCGTAGAGCTGCTCGCCCGAGAAGCCGGGGCGCGCGATCGAGGTGACGCCGCCGCTGCCTTCCAGCCGCCAGCCGTCGCCCAGCCACGCCGAGGCGCCGAGCGCCGCGATCGGGCCGTTGCCGCCGAAGCGATCGACGGTGTAGCCGAACTGGCCGGTGAGCTGGACCGCGCCCAGCGTGCCGCCGACCACCGCCTGCGCGATATGGTTCTCGCGGTTGGCCAGCGGCACCGCGCCCGACCGCGTGACATATTCGGCATCGAGGCGGTAGCTGAGCGTCAGCGACGGCGCGGCGCGGCGCATCAGGTAATCGATCCCCGCGGCGAGCGTGACGGTGTCGCTCGCGGCGCCCGAGTGGATGCCGTAGCGGTTAACGCCGGCATCGCCCTGTACCAGCCATTCGGGCGACAGCCGCCAGGTGCCGCCGATCGCGGCGCGGGTCAGCCAGCCGGCGGCGAGCGCCTGTGCGCCGGTGGACACATCAGGCATGTGGATCAGCAGCAGGCCGCGCGCCTGCGCCTCCGCGCTGCCCCAGACGATCCGCGCGCCGCCGCCGGTGACGCCGTCGTCGAGCGCGGCGGCGAGCATCACCTGCGCGCGCGCGGCGTCGGTCAGCGCGATCTGTAGCGCGGCGTCGGCGATGGTGCGCCCGGCGGTGCGCGTCGCGGCGGGGGTGTCGACCCACGTCTCCATCCGGCGCACGCCGCCGCCCGCGGTGACGCGATCGTCGAGGATGGCGTCGAGGAGAGCATCGACATGCGCGGCGACCTCCACCTGCGACAGGTCGCCGCCGTCGCGGGCGGTGGCGGTCAGCGTCGCGGTGCCCGGCGCCATCGCGGCGGCACGACGCGCGGCGCGATCGTGCGCGTCGATTGCGCGATAGGCGCGCGCGGCGCCGCGCGGATCGCCGTCACCGGCGCGCGCGTCAGCCAGCCGGCGGGCGACCTGCGGATCGTCGGGATGCGCGCGCGCGAGCGCCTCCGCCCGGCGGCGGGCCTGTCCGGGATAGCCGGCGGCGGCATCGGCCTCCACCAGCGCGAGATCGGCGTCGAGTGCGCCGGAATCTGCCGCCGGGGCGACGACGGTGATGGCTGGAGGCAGGAACGCGACCGACAGCGTGGCGCCGTCGAGCCGCGGTGCGATCTGCCATCCCGGCGCGGCGCGCAGCACCAACGTGTCGTCGTTCCAGCGCAGGTCGTCGATGCGATCGCCCAGCGCGGCGCGAAAGGCGTCGAGCGTGTGCGGGTCGAGCGGGCGGTCGTAGCGGACCACCAGCTCGCCCGCGCCCGGCTCCAGCGTGATGCGCGTGCCGGACGGCCATGCCAGCTGCGGCACGGGCGCGGCGATCGATGCGTCGGCGAAGACCGGCTCGGGCACCGCGAGTCGCGGCGCGTCGGCCAGCAGCAGGAACAGCGCGGCGATCACGGCGCCAGCACCGTGCGCGCGCGACCGGGCTGGCCGAGCGCGATCAGCAGCCGCGCCTGGAAGGCGGCGAGGCCGCGGTCGGCGGGCGCCTCGGCGCGCAACGCCTCCACCAGGCGCAACGCCTCGGTCCGGCGGCCGAGCCGTTCCAGGAGGTCCGCGCGGGTGCGGTCCGGCGCGGGCGATACGGCGAGCGCGCGGTCGAGATACGCGCGCGCCGCCGCCGCGCCGCCCGCCTTCGCCTGCGCATCCGCCATCAGGCGCAGTGCGGGGAGGTCCTGCGGATGGTCGGCGAGATAATCGTCGAGAATGCGGATCGTCTGCGCCGCACCGCCGCGGTTCCACGCGGCCCAGGCCATGTCGAGGCGCTGCTGCGGGGTGGCGACCCCCGCAGCGAGGCGGCGGCGCGCGAGCAGGTCGGCCTGCGCCGCGGGCAGGTCGCGCGGGGTAGCGGCGGCGATCGCGCGCCAGTCGTCGCCCGACAGCGCACGCCCGTCGAGCAGCGCGGCCAGCGCGGCGGCACCCGCGGCATCGTCCCCCGCCGCCGATGCCAGCGACAGCCGCGTCAGCAGCACCGGGGTGCGCATCGCCAGCGGATGGTGCGCGACGAAGGCGAGCGCGGCGGCGGGCCGGTCGCGCGGGGCATAGGCCGCGAGCCAGCCGGCCTGCATTGCGGGCGGACCGGCCAGCGTGCGGTCGCGCAGCCAGGCGAGGTCGGCGTCGTGCGGGCGTGGGCCGATCAGATACAGCAGGCGCTGCGCCGCGGGGGCGTCGACCGGCAGCCCGACGGCGGCGTCGCGCAGCACCGCAATGGCATCGTCGCGCCACCCCCGCTGCGAGCAGGCGTTCCGCTGCGGCCGGGCGGTCGGTGCCGGCCAGCAGCGCATTGCGCAGCCCGGCGCGGTCCCCGGCGTGCGTCAGCACCGCTTCGCGCGCGGCGTCGCGTTGCGCCGGCGGCAGCAGCTCGACCGCGCGCAGCGCCGCGGGGGTGTCGCCGATGCGAGTGGCGACGCGCAGCGCCAGCCATGGGTCGGCGCGGCGCCATGCTCCCGTGGTACGGCGGTCGAGCGCGACGAGGAGGTCGGTGCGACCCGCCGCCTCCATCCGCCGGATCAGGTCCAGCAGCAGCGCGGCGGGTTCGGCCGGCAGCGCGCCGCGCGCGACCGCCGCCGCGATCAGGTCGGCGCGGTCGAGCGCATAGCCCGCCGCGACCACATCGCCCGGCGCCACGCCCGCGGGCGGCGTCGCGAGCAGCGCCACCGCCGTATCGCGGCGCCCGGTCGCCTCCAGCATCCGCAGCCGGACCGGCCATAGCGCGGGCGCGTCGCGATCGGGGCGCAGCGCGAGATAGGCGAGGCCGGTGTCGGCGCGCTTCGCCGCCAGCAGGTCCCAGGCGACCTGTGCGGTGGAGACGGCACGGCCCGCGGCGACCAGCCGTGCCGTCTCCGCCGCCAGCGCGGGCGCGTCGGCGTGGCGGATCAGCGCCGCGAGCGACGGCTCCGTGGCGGCGGGCGGGCGCGGCGCCACGGGGGGCATGTAGCGCGGTGGGGGGGGCACGGGGATCGCGCGACCCGCGGCGCTGGCGACCTCGGCCCGCCCGGGCAGCAGCCAGACACCCAGGCCGACGCTCACCACGCCCACCACCAGCGGCAGCGCGACCGCGAGCCGTGCGTTGCGGCGCCGCCCGATCACGCGCGCGGCTCCGCGATCAGCCGGTCGAGCGCCAGCGTGGCGACATAGGGGAGGAAACCCGCGGCGCGCTCGCGTGCATAGAGCGCGGCGACGGTGCAGGTGTCGGCGGGATCCCAATAATCGAGCGTGGCGAGCGTCAGCTGCGCATTGATGGCGCGCGCGGCGCGCAGCCGTTCGGCCTGCCACGCCCAGTCGGCGTCGCTCACCTTCTCGTACCGGCGCTCGGTGAAGTTCCAGCGGCTGGCGATCGCCTCGCCCAGCACCGCGTCGACATGGCGCGCGACGTCGGGCAGCACGGCATAGCCGCGGTTGAGCATGATGCGGATCGTCGGGAAGTGCGCGCGCACCGCCGCGATCAGCGCGGCGCCGGCCGCGACCATGCCGGCGGCGCCCGCCGGGTCGGCGCGCTCCATCGCCTCGGCATTGTCCATCGTGTCGATGAAGATGCCGTCATAGCCGAGCGCGAGGATCGCGGGGATCGCGCGCTCGATCAGTTCGTCGCGCCACGCCGCATGGCGCAGGTCGGCCAGCCGGGCGTCGGGCCAGTGCGGGTTGGGTGCGCGCAGCGCCCCGGCGCGATCCAGCGCGGCGACATAGGGGCGGTTCTTCTCCACCTCGCCGAAGCTGACATAGCCCAAGAGCGTGCTGCCCTTGCCGCGCAGCGGCGCGATCGGACGATGGTGGTGCGGCTCCAGCACCAGCAGGCGGCAGGCGCGTGCCAGCGCCGGATCGGTCGCGGCGCCATAGTCCACGCCCCAGCGCGCGGAGGCGTCGGCGCGCGCGGGGCGCACCTGCGCCCCCAGCGTCAGCATCATGCCCAGCGCGCCGCTGCCCAGCAGCAGCGCCCGCCGCCGGCCGATCGGATCGTCGCCCGTCACAATATCCGTCCCTGTTCGCCCACGACCGCGGGATTGTTACCGACGAAGAGTAAATAGACGAGGTGCACCGTCGCCTCCGCGGCCAGCGCCACCCCCACCGTCGCGCCCACCACCGCGCCCGCCATATAGCCCCAGCCGAACCCCGCCAGCCCCAGCGGCCATTGCACCAAAGTGGCGATCGCGGCGGCGGCGACGAACGCGGTCCAGGTCAGCAAGATGCGCCCGAACAGGTCGTAATAGGCCAGCGCCACCGTGGTCGCGATGGTGACCAGATGGAAGACGGTGCCGACCGCGCTGTGGCGGAAGGCGAAGATCGCGCGCATGTCCGCGCCGATCGCCTCGAACAGCGGCACCGCCAGCACCCAGGCGAGCGCCGCCACCAGCGCCTGCGCCAGCACCAGCAGCCGCAGCCCGTCGAGCAGCGTGTGGCCGACGTCGCGATGCGCCTCCTGGATCCGCTCCAGCGTGGAGGTGCCGGTACAGCGCGCCAGCAGCGCGCCGAACGCGCGGTCGAACCGCGTCTCCGTGACGATCAGCAGCAGCGTCAGCCCGGGCACGATCGCGAGCAACCCCAGAAAGCTGCCCGAATCGTTGATCGGGTTCAGCCGCAACGTGCCCAGCGTCGCGGCGCTGGACGGCCCCAGCCACAACAGCCATTTGTCGACCCATACCGCGGCCACCCCGGCCAGTCCCGATCCGGCGACCAGCAGGATGCGGCGCGCGGGCATGGCGGCGGAGGCGGGCAGCACCGCACGCGCGGCGAAATGCCCGCGCAGAATGGTGACGATCGATGCCAGCGTCGCGCCGAATCCGGCGGTGACGATCGCCAGCACCGCGCGCGCATCGGGCGAGGGCCACAGCGTGAGCGCGACGACGACGCCCGCGATGCCGATCGCATAGGCGGCGGGGACCGCACGATAGCGGCGCAGCGCGGTCAGCAGCGGTGCCGCGACCCAGATCTGGGCCAACCAGGCGACCGCGATCGCCGCGATCAGCACTTCGACCAGCGGCAGCGGGGTGGCGAACGCGAACAACAGCGCTCCCGCCGCGAGTCCCAGCGCGCCGCCGATGGTGAGCGCGGCGACGACCACCCCCGGCACGCCGCCCGCGTCGCGCGCGAACAGGCGGTCGGCGACCAGCCGCGTCGCCAGCATGCCCACGGGCGCCGCGACCAGCGCGGACAGGCTGAAGGCATAGACCAGCAGCGTCTGCACGCGATGCGCATCGGCCAGGTCGAGCCGCGCGGCGGTCCATTGCTCCAGCACCTCCATCGCGCCGGCGGTGATCAGCCACGGCCCCGCGCTGACCAGGCTGCCGTGCAGCGCCGCGCCCGCGATCCCGCCGATGCCGCCGTCGCGCGCCATCCGCGCGAGCTGGAAGCCTATGCCGGCCATCGCCGCCCCGCCGTCATCGCCTGCGCACCGCTCATCGGGCGCCTATAGGAAAACGGCGTTGCGAAATGGTGGATGGCGTGGTGCGCCGGCGTAACGAAATGGGACGATGACGTGTCGTTTCGGGTAATGTCGCTTCGTCGCTATCCGTGCGAGGGCGGGAGCGGGGAAAGGGGCTGTAGGCCGGGCTCGGGCGGCGATCGCGTCCACGGCCCCTAATTCCCTCGGTTCTCGCGGGAGTTTTGCGGAAGCCCCCGCCGTCACCCGGATAAAGTCGGGGCTTATCCCCTTCAAACAAGGCTTCTCCCTGCCTCCCCGGCGAAGGCCGGGGTCCAGTCGGGAAGGTCGCTGTGACGACGTACAGCGCTCGCCAACCCCTGTTCCCCAACTGGACCCCGGCCTACGCCGGGGTGGCGTACTTGTCTAAATGCGACAATCATCGATCACGTCCGGGGTGACGGTCTCTTCGAGCCGCCTACAGCACGAAGTCGCTGGCGGTCAGGTCGTGGTGGCCCAGCAGCGCGATCGAGAAGTCGGCGGTCTTCAGGGCGTCGGTATTGCCCTCCACGATCGTATATTCCTTGCCGCTGATCATCTGGAACGAGAAGCGCAGCTGTGCCGCGCCGGTGAAGGCAGCGCCCGCCTTCGCCAGCAGCGAGAACGCCTGGTCGCCGGGCGCGAAGATCGAGCTGTTGGCGTCGATCGCCGAGAGGTCGATCTTGTCCTGCCCGCGCACGAAGTCGGTGATGACGTCGCGCGTGCCGGTGGTGGTGCCGCTGTCCAGCTTCGATTCGAAGTGGAACACGTCTTTCCCCGCGCCGCCGGTCAGCGTGTCCTTGCCCCAGCCGCCGATCAGCACGTCGTCGCCATCGCCGCCGTTGAGCGTATCGTTGCCCAGCCCGCCGATCAGGCGGTCGTTGCCGCCCAGCCCGTTGAGCACGTCATTGCCCCAGCCGCCGTCCAGCACGTCCTGCTCGCCGGTGCCGGTCAGCGTGTCGTTCAGGATCGTGCCCGTCTTCGTGATGCCGACCACGTCGGTGATGGTGATCGCCAGCGCCTGCATGTCGGTGGCGCCGCGGGTGTCGGTGGCGACGACGGTCACGTCATAGACGTTGTTGGCGCCGATATCGGTCGGCGTCTCGAAGTCGGGTGCGGCGAGGAACTTCAGCACGCCGGTGGTGGCGTCGATCGTGAACTTCGCGCCGTCACCGCCCTGTGCGATCGAGTAACGGATCGAATCGCCGTGGATGACGTCGGCGTCGGTCGCGGTGACGGTGGTCACCGCGGTGCCGTTTTCCGCCATGGACAGTTTCGCGGTGTCGCCGCCGCCCAGCGAGGTGATGACGGGGCCGGTGTTCGCGACATGGCCCACCTTGACGTCGTGGCTGCCGATCGTGCCGACATCGATCGTCAGTATCTCGCCCACCAGGCTCTTGATGGTAGCGCCCGACACGGTCGTCCAGTCGGTGCCCGGCGCCTTCAGGTCAATCGTCACCTGGCCCTCGCCCGACACGGTGAACGACAGGTCGCGCCCGTCGCCGGTCAGCGAGATCAGCGCGGCGCGCATCGGCAGCGCGGTGATGTGCGTCACGTCGTCCGCGGCGGCGCCCATGGTGATCGCGAAGGTGCCGCCGGATACCGGCACGAACACCTTGTCCTTGTCATAGGCGTACCAGTTGGCGACGCTGGCGATGACCTGTCCCGACGACTGGCCGTCGATGTCGAGCGCGAAGGTGCCGGTGGTCTTCCCTACGGTTGCGGTGATCGTGTTGCCCGATACCGTCGAGCTGATCGTGGTGGCGTGGAGCGCGGAGATGCGGCTCGCCAGATCGTCGAGCGTCACGAACTCCATGTCCGCCGCGGCCGCATGTGCGATCCAGTCGGTGAACATCTGCTTCGTATAGGGCGACGTGCCGTCGGTGCTCCACATCGCGGGGCCGTAATCGTGCCACGGCCACACCACGACGGGGGCGTCGGCGTTCTTCGTCAGCGTGTCGAACTGCTGCTGCCAGATCGCCTCCGCCTCGGCCACGGTCTTCTTCTGGAACTCGATCAGCGTGAAGTCGAAGAAGGTGTTGGGCGCGATATAGACCTTGTCGCCCGCCGCATTCGCCGGGGTCATATAGCCGAAGGCGTTGGGATAGCCCGCGCCGACGCCGGAATAGCCGCCCGACAGATAGTCGACGTACTTCATGATCTCCTGCGAGGTGGCGATCGTCTCCGGCGCGCCGGGCACCGCGGCGCCGCCGACCGTCACCGTCTTCCCCAGGAACGCCGAGAGCTGCTTTTCCAGCTCGGCGCGCTCCTGCCCGAACTCGAACCTGATCTGTTCGGCGGTCAGGATGTTGGTGTTCTCGGGATGGGTGTAGCTGTGCAGCCCCAGCTCGCTGCCCATGTCGAGCAGCGCCTTGTAATAGGGCAGCGACACCGCCCAGTCGGTGGTCTGCCCGCCGGCCGGGTTGTTGCCGATATTGACGTAATAGCTGCCGACGAAATTGTACGCGGCCTTCCACTCCGCGAGCGTCGGGATCAGCTTGTCGTAGATGCCGGGCGTGCCGTTCTCCGGATGGACCTCGTCCTTCTCCTGGCTTTGGTCCATGTCGACGCGGGCGGCGACGAGGCCGGCGTTGCGCGTCATCTGCAACCCGACCGACAGCCCGCTGCCATGGACCGAATAGTCGATCGCCTTCTGCAGCAGGTTCTCGTCCGCCATCACCGCCTCGGACGAGAAGATGACGTTGCGCCCGCCGGTCTGGGTCGCGATCGCGGCGGCATAATCGGTGCCGTTGACCGTCTCGGTCGCGATCGTCTTGCCGGTGCCGTTGACGCTGGTGAAGGCGTTCCAGCCGACGTTGCTGTACTGGTGGACCACCTGGCCGTTGGTATAGCCGTCGAGGATCGCGCCGCTGGCGTCGGTCGCCTTGACGGTGACGTCGGCGGGGAAGCCGCCGGTGACGCGGGTGGCGTCGAACAGCAGCTTCATGCGCGAATAGCTGTCGCCCGCCAGCGCGGCATTGTCCGCGCCGTTGGTCATGAACTCGCCGCCCGCGATCAGCCCGATGCCGAACTGCTTGGTGGCCTGCTCCAGCGTGTGCGCGATCGCGTCCGCCTTGGTCGCATCGACGTTGCGGAACGAGGGGAAGACGATCGTGTCGTATTTGGCGAGCGTGGCGAGGTTCGTCAGGTCATCCTCGGTCAGGATGTCGAACGGCACGCCGGCCTGCATCGCCTGGCTCTGCGCCGCCATGAACAGCTGCGAATAGGCGGTTTCGCTGAAATAGTTCTTCGCGGTCGTCTCCGACCAGACGATCGCGACGCGGTGATCGGTCGCGGCGGTGATGCCGGTGTCATTGAAGACGGTGAAGGGGGCGGAGGAATAGCTGCCGGGCAGGAACACGCTGTCGTTGACGTCGTACAGCGTGTCGATCGCCTGCGGGTTGCCGATCGCCGCCTTCGGTACGCTGAATTCCAGCACGGTACCGTCCGCCGAGCGCGCGGCGGACAGGTTGGCGAGGATCAGCTTCTCGCCCGCGCCGCCGGTATAGAGCGAGACGGTGCCGTCCGCATTGACGTTGACGTTATACTCCGCGCCGCCCGCAAAGCCGAACACCTGATAGCCGGTGGCGGCGTTGCGATCGGTGTTGAGCCAGGCGGTGGTGTTGGCGCCGATCGCGATCGGTGCCTTGATCGCGAAGGCCATGTCGGTGCCGTTGCTGCGCGCGTAGATCGCATAGCCGTCGGGCAGCCCACGATCGATCCGGTCGGCATTGGTCCAGTCGTCCAGCTTGCCGTCGATCGTCAGCGTCGTCGCCATGCGCCATCTCCATGCGGGTCGGCACGGCCCTATCGTAGGCGCGCGATCCGCGGAACGGGCGCAAATTGGTTAGCGCGGCGCGCGAGTGTCGCGATCTGGAACACTTGCGTTACGGACAGGCGTAGCGGAAGCTGGCGTCGAGTTGCATCGGTAGGACGAGCGTGCGCAGTTTCTCCCCCGCGGCGGTGGCGCAAAGGCGCGCGCGGGCGGCGGCATCGGTGCGCCAGACGGCGGCATATTCGGCGTTGAGGACCGGTTTGCCGCGGTCGGTGAACGCGCGATAGCCCGCGCATTCGTCGAATTCATGGCATTGTTCGTTGACGGCGAGATCAAAGTCGGGCGCCAGATCGGCGAGTTGCGCGACATCGTTCTTGAGCGCGATCGCCAGCCCCGCGGCATGCGCGGAGGTGGCGAGGAAACGGTTGTAGGCGAGCTGGTCCGCGGCGGTGAGCGGGAAGCCGGTGGCATTGTCGTAGCCGTCGACATTGTCCGGCTCCACCCCGTCGCACCCCCGGGTCGCGGCGAGGCGGATGCGATCGGCGATCACGGTGCGGACGGTGGTGGAGCGGATATCGAGCCAGCGCTCGCCCGGCCAGCCGTCGAGTGCGCGACCGCGGTCGCCGGCGGCGAAGCGGGCATCGTCGGGGCGCCAGTCCTCCGAACTGCCGGCGGAGACATAGCATAGCACGCGCCGCCCGCCGGCATGGAGCGCGGCGATCGTGGCAGTGGGGGTGTCGAACAGGTCGATGTCGTAGATTGCGGCATCGACGCCGGTGTCGATCGTGCCGGACAATTGCCAGGTCCAGCTGTCGGTCAGGCGCGGAGTCCAGCGGGTGGTCGCCGGTGTCGGCGAGGGGGTCGGCGTGGGTGCGGGGGCGACGACGGCGGGCGTGTCGTCGTCCCCACCACTCGCACCGCAGGCGGTGAGCGCGGCGAGGAGCACGAGCGTGAGGTGTCGTCCGGTCATCGGCTTCCTTGTGGATTCGAACGGCAGCGACGTAGCGTGGATCGGATGCGGGTTCAGCCCCTGTCCAGCCAGACCGGCTGGTCGGGGAAGATCGCATCGGCGCGGCGCTCCTCGCCGGAGACGAAGGCGATGCGCGTGTCGCCCCAGTCGCGCCGGCCATGGAGCGCGACCGCGCAGCGCAGGGCGCGGCCGTCATGGCGGCGCTCGAACGCCAGCAGGTGGCGCGCGGCGGGGCCGGTGACGATCGCGGGCGCATAGTCGCCGTGCGCGAACAGCGCGGGGTCGTCGCGCCGCCAACCGAGCAGGCGTGCGATCAGCGCGAGCTTGGCGGGCGGGGCTGCCAGCAGGCGTTCGCGCGCGGCGTAATCGACCGCGCGGCGGTTGTCGGGATCGACCAGCGAGAGATCGGCCAGTTCGGTGCCCTGATAGAGATCGGGGACGCCGGGCAGCGTGTAGCGCAACGCCGTCTGCACCAGCGTGTTCGCCTCCGCCGCCGGCGCGATGACGGCGAGCAGCGCCTCCACGTCCGCGACGAAGGCGGGGTCGACTAGCAGCGCGTCGACCAGCTCGTCCGCCAGACCTTCGTAGCGTTCGTCGGGCGCCTCCCACGACGAATGGCGCTTGGCCTCGCGCAGCGCCTTTTGCTGCCACGCCTTGATGCGGTCGGCGAAGCCCGCGCGTTCGTCGGGCCAGGCGCCGACCAGTATCTGGAGCAGCATGTAGCGGTCGGCGGCGGCGATCGCCTGTGCGTCGTCGCGCGCCATCCAGCGTTCGGCGTAAGTACGCCACACCTCCGGCATCGCGCTGAGCACCGCGAGCCGGGCGCGGACATCCTCGCCACGCTTGTGGTCGTGCGTGGCGGTGGCGAGCATCGCGTGCGGCACGTCGCGCGCGCGCTGCGCGACGATGGCGTGGAAGGCGGCGGGCGCGACGCCGATCGTGGCGGCATCGGAGCCGACCTCGTTGCGCGACAGCAACCGGCCGTAGCGATAGAAAGCGGTATCCTCGACCGCCTTCGCCGCGATCGGCGCGGACAGCTGCTGGAAGCGGCGGACGGCATCGGCGGCGCGCATGCCCTGCGCGCCCGCAAAGGTGTGGAGGATCCAGTCCGCGACCGGCGCCTCGCCGGGGGGCAGATGCGGCGCGACGCGGGTGCGGACCGCGTCGCGGACGGCGGCGTCGCTATCGGGCGCGCCCGCGCCGGTGGCATAGGTGCGATAGACCGGGAAGACCCACAGCAGCCGCTCGATCGCGCGCCGCAGCATCGCCGGCGTATAGCCATCCGGCGCGATCGCGGCGAAGGCGGCGACGCAGCGTTCCAGCTGGCCGGTGAACTGCCATGCCAGCAGTTCCTGCCGGGCGGCCAGCTCCCCGGGCGCGAAGGCGGCGGGCTGGCCGGTCACGTCGTGCCACAGGGCGGTGAGCGCCGGCGCACCGACGGGATCGTGGAGGAGGAGCGAGACCAGCTCCATCGCGTCATAGCCGCTGGTCCCGTCGACGCCCCAGCCGGTCGGCTGCGCCTCGCCGGGGGCGAGGATCTTCTCGACCACGATCCACGCCGCGGGGCCGAGCCGGTCGCGCAGGCGGCGGGTATAACCGACCGGATCGGTGAGGCCGTCGACATGATCCACCCGCACGCCCTGGATCAGCCCCTCGTCATACAGGCGGAAGATCAGCGCATGGGTCTTCTCGAACACCGCGGGATCCTCGACGCGGACCCCGGCCAGTTCGTTGATCGAGAAGAAGCGGCGCCAGTTGAGCGTGTCGTTGGCGGTGCGCCACCAGGCGAGGCGGTAATGCTGGCGGGCGAGCAGGTCGGGGAGGGCGACGGCGTCGGGCGCATCCTGATCCGCGTCGCGCAGCGGGAAACGATGCTCGCCGTAGGCGATGATCCACCAGCGGCCGTCGTGGCGCTCGACCGCCAGCGCATCGTCGGCCAGCGCCTGCGACAAGGGGGTGCCGAGCACCGGCAGCACGATCGGCTCGTCCCAGTCGATGTCGAACACCGCGGCATGCGGGCTCGCCGGTCCCTGGGTCAGCACGTCCTGCCACCAGGCGTTGGTGCCGGTGGCGACGCCCATGTGATTGGGGACGATGTCGATCACCATCCCCATGCCGCGCGCCGCCAGCGCCGCGGCGAGCGAGCGGAACGCGGGCTCTCCGCCCAGTTCGGGGTTGATCGCGGTGGGATCGACCACGTCATATCCATGCGTCGAGCCCGGCGCGGCGGTGGTCACCGGGGAAGCATAGACATGGTTGATCCCGAGCCGGTCGAGATAGGGGACGATCGCTTCCGCATCGGCGAAGGTGAAGCCGGCGTGGAATTGCAGCCGGTAGGTGGCGCGCGGCGGGTGCGGGGGCGTCATCCGGGTCTTTCGCTGGTGAGGAGGCGGGCGCGGCGCACGACCGCACGGCGCGCGAGCAGCGCGTCGGTGGCGGCGGGCAGGCGGCGGCGCCAGTTGGGATGTTCGTCGATCGTGCCGGGAAGGTTGGGCTGTTCCTCCAGCCCAAGCATGTCCTCGACGGGAACGATCGCGAGCGCACCGGGCGCGCGGGCGACATGCGCCAGGATCGCGTCGAGGGGGACCTCCTCCGGCGGCGCCCCATCGCCGCCGAGCGCCCGCCACAAGGCGGCGCGATCGGCGGCGCGGTCGTCGGACAGGTCGCGGCCGAGGCGGCGCGCCCAGTCGAGGTCGCGCCCCGTCCACCAGCCGGCGACGGTCGGGGTGTCGTGCGTCCCGGTCATCGCGACCGCGGACGCATCCCATTCTTCCGGGTCGACGAAGGCGCCGTCCGCCGTGCGCTCGAACGGCAGCACGCGCATCCCCATCATGCAGCGGTCCGCCAGCGCCGCGCGCAGCCCGGGGGGAATGGTGCCGAGATCCTCGGCGATGACGATGCCGCCGGCGCGCTGCGCCTCGATCGCGACGATGCGGCGCAGGTGATCGCCGGGCATGGTCAGATAGGCGCCCTGAGACGCATCGGCCCCCTCCGAGATCACCCACAATCGTTCCAGCCCCAGCGCATGATCGATCCGCACCCCGCCGGCATGCGCGAAGGCGGCGCGCAGCGTGTCGATGAAGGGCTGGAACCCGCCGCGCTCCAGCGCGCGCGGATCGAGCGCGGTGATGCCCCAATTCTGCCCCTGCGGCCCGAGCGGATCGGGCGGCGCGCCGATGGTGAGGCCGCGCAGCACCTCGTCCGGTGCGCTCCACGCATGGCTGCCGTCCGCCGCCATGCCGACCGCGACATCGGCGATCAGGCCGATCGCCATGCCCTCGCGCGCGGTGCGCTGCGCGGTGGCGAGCGACAGGTCGGCGAGCCATTGCAGGAAGGCGAAGAAGGCGACCTCGTCCTCCTCCTGCGCGGCGAAGCGGATCACCGCGGGACCGCCGGCGTCGTGGAAGGCGGCGGGCCAGTCGCGCCAGCCATCGCCGCCAAACCGCGCGTGGAGCGCGTCGAAGCGGGCATGGGCCTCCAGCATCGGGCCGCGCTGGCGGCGCCAAGCGGTGGCCGCCGCGCGCGCGGCGTCGCCGGCCTGTGCATAGGCGCCGCGCAATGCGGCGATCCGCTCCGGGATCGCGCGTTGCCAGTCGATCAGGTCGGGGGCGGGGGCCAGGGCGGGCGGCGGCGGCAGCGCGACACCGATCAGCGAGGGGTCCGCGAGCAGGACGTTGTGGAACAGCCGCGTCGACGGCGAATAGGGGCTGATCCGCGCAGGCGCCGCGGGGAACAGCGCGTGCGTCGGGCTGATCGCCAGCGCCTGCGCGCCGAGTGGCGCGAAGCGGGCGGCGGCGCGGGCGAGCGTCCCGGCGTCGCCGAACGCGTCGGGGGTCTCGTCGCGCAGCGCCGGGATCTGCACCGCCGCGCCCCAGGCGCGCGCCGGGGGCGCGGGGCAGCGCCGCGGCGCGAGGGCGAGCGTATAGTCGCGCCCGCCCGCGAGCAGGCGGTGATAGCCGGGGCGGTCGAGCGCGGGCAGCGTCCCGTCGGCGCCGATCGCATGGGTGGCCCGGCCGCCATCCTCGAACAGCAGCTCGGCGGTGCCGCCGACGCCGGCGGGCAGCGCGATCGGGCGGCCGGCGTCGGCGGACAGGAACGGCGTATCGGGCGGATCGTCGTCGCCCAGGCGATCGCGGATCGCGGCCAGCACCTCGTCCGCGACGCGTTGCGGGCGGCCCTGCGCATCGGTCCAGTCGCGCAGCAGCCGGTGGGTCATGGCGCGATCCAGGCGACGAAGCGATCGTCGGTCGCGAACAGCGGCGCCGGCGCGAGCGGGAGCGGCGCGGGCGTATCGGCAAGGTCGATTGCGATCGTCAGGATCGCGCCATCGGCCAGCCGCCACCGCGCGACCACCGCCGCCGGGCCGGTGACGACGGCGTCGATCGATACCGCGCCGGCGAGGCGGGGGATCAGGTGGCGATGGCGCAGCGTCAGCAGGTCGCGGTAGAGCGCGCGCCATGTCGCCGTTCCGGGGCGCGGGCGCGAGCGTTCGAACGTGTCGGCCGCGTTGGGATCGGGGATCCGCGCGCGCGCGTCCGGATCGGCGAAGGCGGCGAACTTGGCGAATTCGCGGCGGCGGCCCTCGCGCACCGCGTCCGCCAGATCGTCGTGGAAGTCGGTGAAGAAGAGGAAGGGAGTGTCGCTGCCCTCCTCCTCGCCCATGAACAGCAGCGGGATCTGTGGACAGAGCAGCAGCAGCGCGGTGGCGGCGCGCAGCTTCGCCGGATCCGCCAGCGCGATCAGCCGCTCGCCCAGCGCACGGTTGCCGATCTGGTCGTGGTTCTGGAGGAAGGCGACGAATGCGGTCGGGGACAGATGCGCGCTGGGGGTGCCGCGGCGCGCGCCGTCGTGGTTGGCGGACGCCTCGCCCTGATAGATGAAGCCTTCCGACAGGCAGCGCGCGAGGCGTTGGGCGGGGCGATCGGCGAAGTCGGCGTAATAGGCGCTGGTCTCGCCGGTCAGCAGGACGTGGAGGACGTTGTGGAAATCGTCGTTCCACTGCGCGTCGTAGCGGCCGGGGGCGAGGCGGGGCGCATCGTTGCCCTCGTTTTCCAGCACCAGATGGACGTGGCGATCGGGAAGGGCGGCGCGCAGCTCCGCGGCCATCGCGTCGAGGAAGAGCGGGTCGGCGATGGCATGGACCGCATCGAACCGCAGCCCGTCGAGGCGATACTCGTCCAGCCACATGCGTGCATTGTCGACGAAGAAGCGCGCCACCGGATCGCGCGCCACCGCCACCGCGCCACCCCAGGGGGTATGGACGTCGGGGTCGAAGAAGTCGGCGGCATATCGGCCGATATAATTCCCGTCGGGGCCGAAGTGATTGTACACGACGTCGAGGAACACCGACAGGCCGTGGCCATGCGCGGCATCGACCAGCGCCTTCAATTCGTCGGGCGTGCCGTAGCTTTCATGGACGGCATAGGGCAGCACGCCGTCATAGCCCCAGCCGCGCGTGCCGCCGAACGCCGCCACCGGCATCAGCTCGATCGCGGTGATCCCGGCCGCCTTCCATTCGGGCAGGCGCGCGGTGATCGCGGCGAAGCCGCCGAGGATACCGGCATGGACCTCCAGCAGCACCGTCTCGTGCCATGGGCGGCCGCGCCATGTTGGATGCTGCCAGTCGTAGGCGGTGTCGGGAACGACGCTCCAGCCATGGACACCGCCGGACTGGCGGCGCGAGGCGGGGTCGGGGACGGTCGTGTCGCCGATGCGGAAGCGATAGCGGGTGCCGGGGGCGGCGGGCAGGACGCGCGCGTACCAGCCGTCCGGACCCGGCTCCATCGGTTGCGGCGGGTCGCCGTCGACCTCGATCGCGACGGCGGGGGCGTCGGGCGCCCAGAGGCGGAAGCGGGTGGTGCCGTCCGCGAGCGGTTCCGGCCCCCATTTCATGCGGTGGCCTCGCGCACTTTGTTCCCCGGCGAAGGCCGGGGTCCAGTCGGGAGCGGCCGGAGGGATGCGGAAACGTTTCCCCACTGGGCCCCGGCCTGCGCCGGGGAGCAAGGCAGGGGCGGCGGGGTGGGCGTGGCACGCGTCATTCCGGGAAGCTGCTGCGCCAGGTGATCAGCACGGCGCCCTGTGGCGCGACCTCGTAGCGGTCGTCGATCTCGATCTCGCCCTGATCCGGCCTCGCGCTGTCGAGCAGGACGGTGCGCGCGGCGTGGGGCGGGGGGAGGGTGAAGGTGATCGGGTCGGCGGACGCGTTGAGCAGCAGCGACACCGCCTCCACTTCGCCATCCTCGGTCTGCGTCGCGCGGCGCATCAGCAGCGCGCGGCCGTCCGGATTCTGCCAGTCCCCGGGCGACAGGCGCTGCCCGCGTTCGTCCCACCATTCGATATCGTCGACGCCCTCGCCCGGCGAATCCTGTCCGTAGAGGAAGGTGGGGTTGCGCAGCACGGTGAAGCGGCGGCGCAGCCCGGTCAGCCGCGACGTGAAATCGATCAGCGCCTGCCCCTCCGGTGCGGCGGCGGCCTTCCAGTCGAGCCAGCTGATCTCGTTATCCTGGCAATAGGCGTTGTTGTTGCCCTGTTGCGTGCGCCCGAACTCGTCGCCCGCGACCAGCATCGGAGTGCCGAGCGAGGCGAACTGCGTGGTCAGCATCGAGCGCATCACGCGCGCCCGCGCATCGTTGACGACCGCGTCGTCGGTCGGCCCCTCCACACCCCAGTTGCGCGAGGCATTGTGGCTGTGGCCGTCGCGATTGTCCTCGCCATTGGCCTCGTTGTGGCGCTTCTCGTAGGTGACGGTATCCGCCAGCGTGAAGCCGTCGTGCGCGGCGAGCAGGTTGACGCTGGCCCAGGGGCGGCGTGCGCGGCGGTCGAACAGGTCGCCCGATCCCGACAGGCGCGCGGCAAGGTCGGCGCGCTTGCCCGGTTCGCCGCGCCAATATTCGCGCACGGTGTCGCGATATTTGTCGTTCCACTCCGCGAAGCCGGGCGGGAAGTTGCCGAGCTGATAGCCGCCGGGGCCGACGTCCCACGGTTCCGCGATCAGCTTGAGGCGACCCAGCACCGGATCCTGCCGCAGCACGTCGAAGAAGGCCGCGCCGGGATCGAACCCGGTCGCCTCGCGCCCCAGCGTCAGACCGAGGTCGAAGCGGAAGCCATCGACGCCGAAGCTGGTCGCCCAGTAACGCAGCGAATCCGCCACCATCTGGATGACGCGCGCCTTGCTCATGTTGAGCGTGTTGCCGGTGCCGGTGTCGTTGATCGTGTAGCGCGCGTCGCCCTCGACCAGGCGATAGTAGCTGGCATTGTCCAGGCCGCGCCACGACAGCGTCGGGCCGCGCTCCGACCCCTCGCAGGTGTGGTTGTACACCACGTCGAGGATCACCTCGATCCCCGCCTTGTGGAGGCGGTGGACGGCGCGGCGCAATTCGTCCTGATGCTGCGACGACATATAGCCCTGTTCGGGCGCGAAGAAGCCGAGCGTGTTATAGCCCCAATAGTTGCGCAGCCCCTTTTCCTGAAGGAAGCGGTCCTGCGTGAAGGCGTGGATCGGCAGCAGCTCGATCGCGGTGACGCCGATCCGCTTCAGGTGGCGGATCACCGCGGGATGGCCGAGCGCGGCATAGGTGCCGCGTTCGCGCGCGGGCACCTCCTCCATCAGCTTCGTCAGGCCCTTGACGTGCGCCTCGTAGATGACGGTATCGGACCAGGGCGTGTTGGGGCGCCGGTCGCGCGACCAGTCCCAATGGTCGTCCACCACCATCGCCTTGGGCATCGCGGGCGCACTGTCGCGCTTGTCGAAGGAGAGGTCTTCCTTGCGGTGGCCGATGCGATAGCCGTGGAGTGCGTCGGTCCATTTGATCTGGCCTTGCAGCCGGCGTGCATAGGGATCGAGCAGCAGCTTGTTGGGGTTGAAGCGATGCCCCTCCTCGGGTGCATAGCGGCCGTGCGCGCGATAGCCGTACACTAGGCCGGGCTCCGCATCGGGAAGGTAGCCGTGCCACACCTCGTCGGTGCATTCCGGGAGCGTGAACCGCTTCAGCTCACGCTTGCCCTCGGGGTCGAACAGGCACAGCTCGATACGGTCGGCATTGGCGGAAAAGACCGCGAAATTGACGCCCAGCCCGTCGAACGTGGCGCCGAGCGGATAGGGCGAGCCGGGCTGGAGCCGGTCGACGAGCGTGTGCAACGGTGCGGTCCCCTTGTTGTCTTCGCACGCGCACAACATTCGGGGCGGGGGATGGTGGCATGGGGACGGTGAAAAAGGGCCGGCAACCGCTTCTTCGTCACCCCGGACTTGATCCGGGGTCCCGCTTTCCGCGGCGACGGAAGAAGAAGCGGGACCCCGGGTCGAGCCCGGGGTGACGACGTGGGTCAGCCGCGCGGCGCGGCCGGGTCCGCGGCGGGCACGAACTCCAGCTTCTGCGGCACCGTGCCCAGCTCGATCCCCTCGTCGCGGAACCAGCGCAGCAGCGTGGCCAGGATCTCGCTCCTCGCCCGGTACGCCGCGCGGGGGCTGTCGACGTGCGCGAAGCAGTTGAACAGGACGCGGCCGTTGGCGATCGAATCGATGAACACCGCCGAGGCCGGCGCGTCGAGCACCGCGGGATGTTCGGCAAAGGCGCGCTCGACCAGGGCGTGGGCGCGGTCGGCATCGGCCTCGATCGGGATCGAGAACTGGATCTGGATGCGACCCAGCGGGCTGGCCAGCGTCCTGTTGTGGACGGTCTTGGTGATCAGCTCCGAATTGGGCACGATCAGCGTCGAATGGTCCGGCAGCTCGATCTCGGTCGAGCGGACGCTGATCCGCTTCACGTCGCCTTCGTCGGTGCCGATGCGGACGAGGTCGCCAATCTTGATCGGGCGCTCGGCGAGCAGGATCAGGCCGGAGACGAAATTGGACGTGATCGCCTGAAGCCCGAAGCCGATGCCGACCGACAGCGCGGACAGCAGCAGCGCGATCCGCTCCACCCCGATGCCGAGCGAGGCGAGCGCCCAGATCACCGCCAGCGCGATGCCGACATAGCGCGCGACGAGGCTGACCGAATTGCGCCCCGAGCCGTCGAGGTCGGTGGCGGGCAGATACTTGCCCTCCAGCCAGCGCATGAACGCGCGCACCAGCCCCAGCCCCACCAGCAGCACCAGCACGCCGCGCAGGATGGTGCCCGGCGAGATCGCGATGCCGCCGATCTGGATACCCTGCGCCAGCGCGCCCACGCGCCCGAACAGGGTGCCCACGCCGCCGCCGGCCCCGAACGGCGCGAACAGCATCGCCACCGCGATCACGCCCAGCAGCAGGCGGACCACGCCCGACAGCAGCACGCCGAACTGGTCGATCACCGCGCCGCGCAGCCCCAGCGCGCGGCTCAGCACGCGGCCGACCGGCCCATCGCGCGTGAAGACGGTGGTGGCGATATCGTCCACCGCGGCCATCGTCAGGAAGACGATGCTGCCCAGCACCACCGCCCAGGCGATCAGCTGCACCACGAACAATGCGAAACCGAGATAGCCCGCCAGCAGCGCGACCGCCGCCGCGACGACGATCGCCCAGGCGACCAGCGCCAGCGCGCCCAGCCCGGTACGGGTCGGCGCGGCCTCCTCCGCATCCGCCCGCGCCGCGCGCAGCCGCGCGATCACCGCCAGCGCGCCGACGATCATCGCGAGATGGACGATCGCCTCGACCGCCTGGGTGGCGCTGAGCGCTGCCGCGCTGGCGCCGACCGCGGTGTTGAACGCGTCCCACAGGATGGTGAGGAAGGCGATCGCGGCGAGCAGCCAGCTGAACGGGCGCAACTGACGCGCGGCATCGTCGGCGATCGGCAGCACGCGCCAGCTGGGCTGGTTGCGCATCAGCACGGCGCCGGTGACCGCCGCGGTGAACCCGCCGAAGGTGGCGGCGGCGATCAGCGCATCGAACAGCGCGGTCCAGCCCGCCGGCTCCAGCTGCGACCAGCGCAGTCCCTGCACCAGCGCGGTCATCGCGATGAAGGGCGCCAGCGTGCCGACCAGCACGCGCCACATCGCATTGGCGGAGCGGCGCACGCGGTGCCCCGGCGCGCCCTCGATCAGGAAGCGGCGCCCCAGCCCGTGCGCGGCGGCGCGCCCGGGAAGCAGGATCGCCAGCGCGGCGGCGATGCCGACCAGCGCCGGCCACCACGGCGCGCGGGCGGGACGGTCGCGCAGGCTGCCGACGCCGCGGTCGACGAAGGCGGCGATGCGCCGCATGTCGCGCGGCGCATTGTGGATCACCGCGCTCCAGAAGGCGGGGGACAGCGGGGAGGGGACGTGCGCGAAGAGGCGCTGGCCGAACTGCTCGGCCTGGTTCTGCGTGATCTCGTCGGCCAGCTGCTGCGCTTCGACCCCCAGCAGGCGGCCGTGCTTCGCGGCGGAATCGAGCGCGACGCGCTCGCGGGCGAGGCGCGCGCGCTCCGCACGGATGTCGGCCGCCTCGCCCTCCGCGGGGGCGGCGCCGAGGCCGGCGATGCGCGCATCGATCAGCGCGAGCTGTTCGGTCAGCTGCTGCGTCGCGGCGACGGTGGCGGTGCGCGCGGCGAGCACGCCGGTGCGCAATTCGGCGCGGCGGTCGTCGTCCAGCCGCCCGTCGAGCGCGCGGTCCGCGGTGCGCAAATCCGCCTCCGCCTGTGCCAGCTGCGCCGACGCGGTGACGAGCGGCGACGGTTGCGCCGCGAGCGGGACGGGCAGCAGCAGGAGGAGAAGGGCGAGGCAGCACCGCAGCGGTGCGGGGAAGGGCATCGGCAGGCGGCTCCGGCACGAAACGGGAGCGTGCGCGATACGGCAGTTGGGGGTGGCTCGCCAAGGGTGGAGCATTCCCGGCCGTCACCCCGGGGCAAGCCCGGGGTGACGGATCGGATCAGGCCTTCCCGATCTGCTCCGCCTGCGCGCTGCTGTCGGGACGGGCCGGGCCGAGCACCGGTTCCTCGCCCAGCGGCTCGTTGCGGAAGGCGGTGAAATGGCCCTTGCCGTCGACGCTCGGCCCCTGCGTCCAGCGGCCTTCGGGGTAGGTGCCGTCGATCGAAGTGACGAAGAAGTCGTAATTGTGCTGCTGGTCCTCCTGCTCCTGCGGGAAGGAATTGGGGATCGGCAGCACCGCGGCCTTGTCGCCCAGCTCCTCGATCACGGCGAGCCATTGCTCCTGGTGCATCGTGTCGCGCGCGATCATGAAGTGGAGCATCTTCTTCATGCCCTCGTCATGCGCGGCATTGTAGAGCCGGGTGGCGAGCACGCGCCCGGTGCTTTCCGCGGCGACGTTGCAATACATGTCGGCGGCGACGTTTCCGCTGGCGTAGATATGGCTCATGTTGAAGGGCACGCCGTCGGAGTCGATCGGCATCGCGGCCAGCCCGCCCGACAGTAGGTTCTTGTGGATCATTCCCTCGATGACGTGGCGCGGGCGCTCCCCGCCCATCACCGCACCGACGATGCCGTCGGTCGCGCCCGCTTCCTGAAGCGAGGCGGGTGCCTTGTCGAGGTTGAGCGCGACGGCGGTCGCCAGCATCTCGATATGGCCGATCTCCTCGGTCGCGGTGTGGAGCAGCATGTCGCGATACTTCGTCGTCGGCGCGCGATTGCCCCACGCCTGAAAGAAATATTGCATGCAGACGCGGATCTCGCCCTCGACCCCGCCGATCGCCTGCTGGAGCATCCGCGCGAACGCGGGGTCCGGGTTCTCGACGGTGACGGGATATTGGAGCCGTTTGTCGTGGTAATACATGGTGCGCCTCGTTGGTGATGATGGCGGGGGACCAACGGGCGAAATGGGGTATGGTTTAGATTTTATGTCGTAAAGTCAGTAACATGGGTGGTGAGTGGGCGCGTTTTGGCTATTCCGTCACCCCGGCCTTGAGCCGGGGTCCCGCTCGTGCGGCCACGCCGGAGAAGAAGCGGGACCCTGGGTCCAGCCCGGGGTGACGTGTGGATCGTGTGCAGCATCACAAAAACGGTCGCCCGCCCGTTACCGGCACGGTCGCGCCGGTGATATAGCTCGCCTCGTCGGTCGCCAGCATCACATAGGGCGGTGCCAGTTCCACCGGCTGCGCGGCGCGGCCGAGCGGCGTGTTGCTGCCGAAGGTCTTCACCTTCTCCGGCGGCATGGTGGAGGGGATCAGCGGGGTCCATACCGGCCCCGGCGCGACCGCGTTCACGCGGATGCCGCGCTCCGCCAGCATCTGCGCCAGCCCGGCGGTAAAATTGTGGATCGCGCCCTTGGTGGTGGCATAGGCCAGCAGCGTCTCGTTGGGCTGGTCGGCGTTGACCGAGGTGGTGTTGATGATGACGCTGCCGCTGCGCATGTGCGCCACCGCCGCCTTTGCCAGATAGAACATCGCATGGATGTTGGTGGCGAAGGTCAGCTGCCATTCGTCGTCGGCAATGTCCTCCAGCGACTGGAAGGTCGCCTGATGCGCGGCATTGTTGACCAAGATGTCGACGCGCCCGAACGCCGCGACCGCCCGGTCCACCACCGCGCGGGCATGCGCCGGATCGCTGAGGTCGCCGGGGACGAGGATCGCGGTGCGTCCCGCCTGCTCGATCAGCCGTCTGGTCTCCTCCGCATCGTCATGCTCGTCGAGGTAGGAGACGAGCACGTCGGCGCCCTCGCGCGCATAAGCGAGCGCGACCGCGCGGCCGATCCCGCTGTCGCCGCCGGTGACGATCGCCTTCTTGTCGAGCAGGCGGCCGTGGCCGACATAGCTGTGCTCGCCATGATCGGGGCGCGGGTCCATCGCCTCGGTGCGGCCGGGCATCGGCTGCTGCTGTTCGGGATAGGGTGGTTTGGGGTGCTGGGTCATCGCTCCCCAATGGGCGGCCGGGGAACGCCGTTCCCCGACCTGATCCCGATCAGTCGCTATTTGCGGACGACGCGTTCCGCGACCAGTTTCTCGACGACGGAGGGGTCGGCGAGCGTCGAGGTGTCGCCCAGATTGCCAACCTCGTCCTCCGCGATCTTGCGCAGGATGCGGCGCATGATCTTGCCCGAGCGCGTCTTGGGCAGGCCGGGCGCGAACTGGATCGCGTCGGGTGACGCGATCGGGCCGATCTCGTTGCGGACGAACTGGCGCAGTTCGGCGCGCAGCTCCTCGCCCGGTTCGGTTCCGACGTTGAGCGTGACGAAGGCGTAGATGCCCTGGCCCTTCACCTCATGCGGCATGCCGACCACCGCGGCCTCCGCGACGCTGGCGTGCGCGACCAGCGCGGATTCGACCTCCGCGGTGCCCATGCGATGGCCGGACACGTTGATGACGTCGTCGACCCGGCCGGTGATCCAGTAATAGCCGTCTTCGTCGCGGCGGCAGCCGTCGCCGGTGAAATATTTGCCGGGATAAGTGGTGAAATAAGTCTGGAAGAAGCGCTCATGGTCGTTCCACACCGTGCGCATCTGCCCCGGCCAGCTGTCGACGATGCACAGATTGCCCTCGGTTGCGCCGTCCAGCACCTTGCCCTCGGCATCGACGATCTGGGGCTGGACGCCGGGCAGCGGCTTCGTGGCGGAGCCGGGCTTCAGGTCGGTGGCATAGGGCAGGGGAGAGATGAGCATCCCGC
>NZ_JAQIJJ010000004.1:0-285000 GCF_036946305.1 Sphingomonas adhaesiva | reverse complement strand
CCGCAGGGGGTAGAGCACTGGATGGGCTAGGGGGTCGCGAGATCTACCAAACCTAACCAAACTCCGAATACCTGCGAGTGCTATCTGGGAGACAGACGGCGGGTGCTAAGGTCCGTCGTCAAAAGGGAAACAGCCCTGACCTACAGCTAAGGTCCCCAAGTCACGTCTAAGTGGGAAAGCATGTGGGAATCCCAAAACAACCAGGAGGTTGGCTTAGAAGCAGCCATCCTTTAAAGAAAGCGTAACAGCTCACTGGTCTAAACAAGGGTTCCTGCGGCGAAGATGTACCGGGGCTCAAGACGTGCACCGAAGCTTAGGGTGTGCAGCAATGCACGCGGTAGCGGAGCGTTCCGTAAGCCTGCGAAGCGATCTGGTAATGGGTCGTGGAGGTATCGGAAGTGCGAATGCAGACATGAGTAGCGATAAAGAGGGTGAGATGCCCTCTCGCCGAAAGACCAAGGGTTCCTGCGCAAGGCTAATCCGCGCAGGGTGAGCCGGCCCCTAAGACGAGCCCGAAGGGGGTAGTCGATGGGAATGCGGTTAATATTCCGCAGCCTGGTGGTGTGTGACGGATGGTGTGTGTTGTACGGCCTTAACGGATTGGCCGTGCTTCGAAACTGTCCCGGGAAATAGCCCCACCGTATAGACCGTACCCGAAACCGACACAGGTGGTCTGGTAGAGTATACCAAGGCGCTTGAGAGAAGTGTCCTGAAGGAACTCGGCAAATTGCCTCCGTACCTTCGGAAGAAGGAGGCCCCGGCTAAGCGCAAGCTCTGTCGGGGGGCACAGGCCAGGGGGTAGCGACTGTTTAGCAAAAACACAGGGCTCTGCTAAGTCGGCTTCAAGACGACGTATAGGGCCTGACGCCTGCCCGGTGCCTGAAGGTTAAGTGGAGGGGTGCAAGCTCTGAAATGAAGCCCAGGTAAACGGCGGCCGTAACTATAACGGTCCTAAGGTAGCGAAATTCCTTGTCGGGTAAGTTCCGACCTGCACGAATGGCGTAACGACTTCCCCACTGTCTCCAGGACATGCTCAGCGAAATTGAATTCTCCGTGAAGATGCGGAGTACCCGCGGTTAGACGGAAAGACCCCGTGCACCTTTACTGCAGCTTCAGAGTGGCATTAGGAAAGAACTGTGTAGCATAGGTGGGAGGCTTTGAAGCATTGGCGCCAGCCGGTGTGGAGCCATAGGTGAAATACCACCCTGTTGTTTTCTGATGTCTAACCTCGTTCCGTGAAGCCGGAACAGGGACCCTCTGTGGCGGGTAGTTTGACTGGGGCGGTCGCCTCCTAAAGAGTAACGGAGGCGCGCGAAGGTTGGCTCAGGCCGGTTGGAAACCGGCTGTTAGAGTGCAATGGCATAAGCCAGCCTGACTGCGAGACTGACAAGTCGAGCAGAGACGAAAGTCGGTCATAGTGATCCGGTGGTCCCTCGTGGAAGGGCCATCGCTCAACGGATAAAAGGTACGCCGGGGATAACAGGCTGATAACCCCCAAGAGCTCATATCGACGGGGTTGTTTGGCACCTCGATGTCGGCTCATCACATCCTGGGGCTGGAGCAGGTCCCAAGGGTTTGGCTGTTCGCCAATTAAAGTGGTACGTGAGCTGGGTTCAGAACGTCGCGAGACAGTTTGGTCCCTATCTGCCGTGGGCGTCGAAATTTGAGAGGAGTTGACCCTAGTACGAGAGGACCGGGTTGAACGTACCTCTGGTGTACCTGTCGTCGTGCCAACGGCGCAGCAGGGTAGCTATGTACGGACGGGATAACCGCTGAAAGCATCTAAGCGGGAAGCCTCCCTCGAGATAAGATTTCACAGGACGGTGAAAGACCATCACCTTGATAGATCGGATGTGGAAGTGCGGTAACGCATGGAGCTAACCGATACTAATTGTCCTATTCGCGCTTGAGAGCTCCACACCCCCAACATCAACGTTGGTGGCATGGTGTCGCCCTCATCCAGTAAAACGTGCATCGATTTGAAACCCACCCGCTCCCCGGCCACCCGCCGGGCGAGCGCGATACGCGACGCTTCATTGCCTGGTGGCCATAGCGTCGGTGAACCACCCGATCCCATCCCGAACTCGGCCGTGAAACCCGACCGCGCCAATGGTACTACTGCCTAAGCAGTGGAAGAGTAGGTCGCTGCCAGGCATTGAAGCCTCGCGTATCCAAGAACCCTTCACAATGTCACACACGCTTCGGAGCAAACCGCTCCCGGCGCGGGGTGGAGCAGCCCGGTAGCTCGTCAGGCTCATAACCTGAAGGTCACAGGTTCAAATCCTGTCCCCGCAACCAGATCCCCCACCGCACCCCCGCAGCGACAGCTGGCGGGGGTTTTCGTGTCCGCTAGAGATCAGGCCAAACCGCCCGTGGAGGCACACTGGAAGCACCACGCCGCCAATCGTGGCGTATGGGTCGGCTGCGCGCTACCGGGCAGGCGAATGTCAGAGCGCTGTTGCGTCAGGAGCACAGCCTTAGGTGCCTGATCCCGACCTTTACGATGCATCCTGGGCGCGAGCCCGGACGGATGCGCTGTCGGACCGGTCCGGAAGGGATGCGTCGCGGCGCTTGATCGAGGCGGCGGATCCGCTCGCCCGCCCGTCCGGGGGTCCAGCGGAGCGAGGCGGACAGGCGTGCGACGATGGGATCGAAGGTCGATCGCGCCGTGGCGGGATAATCCAGTACCAGCGCGTGGATCGCACCGGAGGGATCGCCAAAGGCGTAACGTTCGTAGAAGACCATCCCCTGGTGCGTGCCGGACAGGATCAGGAGGTCGCGTCGCGTGACCTTGTAGGTGACGCTCGCGTAGCGACCTGACCTGCCGTTGCGAAGAAAGGCGTCGTAGCTGGCCGGCGTCTCTTCCAGCACATTCCACGAGCCGAAGATGCGGAGCCGCGCCCCGCCGCGCGCCGTCCAGGTCGCGCCGTCGCCATTGTCCGCGGGCCGCGCGGTCCCAAACAGGTCGTCCGGAACCTCCGCCAGCGTGCCGAAGCGCTGATTGCGGTAGATGCGCCAGCGATGGGTGGGGTGTGTGACGCCCACCGGCGCCATCGCGAGCAGCGCCACCAGCGCAGGTGTCCCCAACATGCCGTCACCTCCGTTCGCCTGCGCAGCGACAGGCCGCGATCGTGAGAATTGTAGCAGCGGAGTGCGTATTGAGCAGCCCCCACCGGGTGGTCCGGCTTGTTAGTTAGTGCATTGTCGTCTCCGCCGCCATTGCCGGGCGTAGGTGGAGCGAAGCGGAACCGGAGGCCGGTAATGGCGGTGTCACCGCTTCCGGGGCCGGCGGGCGGTAGCCCAGGCTGCTGTGCGGCCGGACGGTGTTGTAGTGACGGCGCCACGCCTCGATCAGCACCCTGGCCTCCGCGAGGCTGTAGAAGATCTCGCCATTGAGCAGTTCGTCGCGAAGCGACCCGTTGAAGCTTTCGTTATAGCCGTTCTCCCATGGCGAGCCCGGGGCGATGTAGAGCGTCTTCACGCCGATCTGGCCGAGCCAGGTCTGGACGGCGGTGGCGATGAACTCGCTGCCGTTGTCCGACCTGATGTGCGCTGGCGGACCGCGTTCGAACAGGTCGGCCAACGCGGCCAGCACGTCTTCGTGGCGCAGCTGACGTGCCACGACCAGTGCCAGGCACTCGCGACTGGCCTCGTCGATGATGGTCAGGATGCGGAACTTGCGCCCATCGTGGGTACGCTCCTCGACGAAATCATAGGCCCAGACATGCCCCGGATACTCTGGTCGAAGCCGGATGCAGGAGCCGTCATTGAGCCACAGCCGGCCGCGTTTCGGTTGGCGCTGCGGCACTTTCAGCCCCTCACGCCGCCAGATCCGCTCGACCCGCTTGTGGTTCACCGACCAGCCCGCCGCGTGCAGCAGCGCGGTCACCCGGCGGTAGCCGTAGCGCCCGTACTGCTTCGCCAGCGCGACGACGTCGTCGGTGAGCGCCTGCTCATCATCTGCCCCGCACGGCACTTTGCGCTGCGTTGACCGGTGCTGGCCGAGCACGCGGCATACCCGCCGCTCGGACACGTCCAGCACCTCCCGGACCTGGTCGATGCAGCGCCGGCGCCGCGCGGGGCTCAGAAGTTTCCCTTCGCCGCCTCCTGCAGGATGAGCTTGTCCAGCGTCAGATCCGAAATCGCACGCCGCAGCCGGGCGTTCTCCTTCTCCAGATCCTTCATCCGACGCGCCTGGTCCGTCTTCAGGCCACCATATTCCTTGCGCCAGCGATAGTAGGTCTGCTCGCTGACCGCGATCCGCCGGCACGCTTCGGCGGTCGTGCCGCCTTGGCCCAGCACGATCTCCACCTCACGCAGCTTGCCGATGATCTCCTCCGGCTTGTGCTTCTTCGCAGGCATTCTTCGTCCCTTCCCTGGTCCAGACTGTCATAGTCGATGGACCACTCAGAAGGGGGCAGCTCAACCGGCAGAGGAATTTCACGCAGGAAGTCCGCCTCCAGTCGGCCGACCCCGAGACGCGGCTGAAATGGGTGATCGGCGGCTTCTACAGCCACGCACGGCAGAACAGCTATCAGCGGACCGTCGATCCCTTCTACGCATCGCTGGTCGCCGCGATCACGCCGATCATCACCGGCGGCACGGTGCTGAGCGTCGAGCAGTTCACCGGATCGCCGATGCTGCCCGGTAATGTCACCTATCTCAACACCAACGACGGCAGGGACCGGCAGATCGCCGGCTTCGCGCAGGTCGACTGGCGCGCGCTCGACCGGCTGACGCTGACCGCGGGGGTGCGCGTGTCGCACGCGGTCTATGACTTCTCGACCTTCCAGGCGGGGCCGGGGGCGGGGACGTCGTCGCTGGTGTACAGCGGCCGGCAGGCGGAGACGCCGGTCACGCCGAAGCTGGGCATCGAATATCGCATCACCCCCGACACGATGGTCTATGCCAGCGCAGCCAAGGGTTTCCGCACCGGCGGGGCCAATGCCCCGGTCAATGCGACGCAATGCGCCGCCAATCTGAACGCGCTCGGCCTGGAGCGCGCGCCGGCGGAGTATCAGTCGGACACGGTATGGAGCTACGAAGGCGGCGCCAAGGGCAAGGCGATCGACGGCACGCTGCAATATCAGGCCAGCGCCTATTACATCAAATGGCAAAACATCCAGCAGTTCGTCTATCTGCCATTGTGCGGCGGCGGCTTCGTCAACAACAACGGCTCGGCATCCAGCCGCGGTTTCGACCTGGCGGTGCAGGTGCGGTTGTCGCCGGATTGGACGTTCGGGCTCACCACCGGCTATGTCGATGCGCGATACGATCGCACCGTTACCTCCGGCCTGGGCGTCAATTACGTCACCAGGGGGGACAAGCTGACCGGGTCGCCGTGGTCGATCAACCTGTCGCTGGGCGGCCAGTTCGACGTCGGCGCGCGGCGCTTCTACACGCGGCTCGATTACGATCATCAGGCGCGATACTCGCGTGCCGACGTGACGCAGAATCCGGCGAACGTCGGCTATGACCCCGGTGCAACGCCTAGCGCGGAGACCAACGACCTGTCGTTCCGCCTCGGCACGCGCGTCGACGGTCTGGACCTGTCGCTGTTCGTCAACAACGCGCTCAACCAGAAGCCGAACCTGTCGCGCGCGCATTACAGCGCGGCCGATCCGGTCTTCACCTATGTCACCGTTCGGCCGCGCACCGCGGGGCTGACCGGCATCTACCGCTTCTGATGACAACAACATGATGGGGGACGAGGACGTGAAGATCAGGCTGTCGCGCGGGATCGGGACGCTGTTGGCAACGACGATCACGATGGCACTGGCGGCGCCGCTGGCGGCGCAGAACAGCGCCTATCCGGCGGGCAAACGCCAGGCCGCGCCTGCGCCCGCACCGGCGATGCCCGCCGCGGGACCGGTATCGACGGTGCCGCCGACGGTGCAGCAGATACGTCGCCAGATGCTGAAGTCGGAAGCCAACAGCCTCTACTTCCACAACATGGACCAGTTGTTCGACACGCGCATCGTCGGTCGTGCCGGGCCGGTCTGGAACCTGCCGCGCGCCGATGCGCCCGTCTCGATCCGCTACGACTGGCAGGGAAAGAGCTACGGCTTCGACGATTTCCTCGACCGCACCTTCACCAACGCGCTGATCGTGATGAAGAACGGTCGTATCGTCACCGAGACGTACCGCAACCGCACCGACGCCACGACGCATTTCATGTCGTGGTCGATGGCCAAGTCCTTCACCTCCACCATGGTCGGCTTCGCGCTGGCGGACGGCAAGATCGCCTCGCTCGACGATCCGGTCGTGAAGTATCTGCCGGAGTTGAAGGCGGGCGCCTATAACGGGGTGACGATCCGGCAGATCCTGGAGATGAAATCGGGCGTCGATTACGAGGAGCGGTATGACGGGGCGCCCGGTATCGCGTCGGAGAATCACGAGCAGGCGCTGATCCAGAACGTTCGCCGCTTCGCCGATGCGGCGCGCACGCTCAAGCGCAAGAATGCGCCCGGCACGGTGTTCGAATACAAGACGATCGACACCGCGGTGCTCGGCTGGCTGGTCGAGCGCGTGACCGAGCGGCCGATCGCGCATTACATGGCGGAAAAATTGTGGGAGCCGCTGGGCGCCGAGGCGAACGGCTTCTTCATCATGGACGGGCCGCCGGGCGTCGGCCGCGAGTTCACGGGTGCCGGCTATAACGCCGTCGCGCGCGACTATGCACGGTTCGGCCAGATGATCCTCGACAAGGGCATGGCGAACGGCCACCGCGTCGTCTCGCCGCAATGGATCGCGGAGGCGACCAGGCCGGCCGGTCCCGAAGGGCCGATGGGCGGCTATGGCTATCAATGGTGGACGGTCACCAATTCCAACGCCTTCTATGCGCTGGGCCTCCAGGGGCAGTTCATCTTCATCGATCCCGATACGCAGACGGTCGTCGTGAAGCTCAGCTATTTCCCGCCGGAGCAGGACGCACTGTATGGCGAGGCGATCACCGCGATGCAGGCGATTTCCGCCTGGACCCCGGGGCGCTGACGGCATGATCCGCCGGAGCGCAGGAATGGCGTTGGCCGCGATGCTGATCGCGGGTGCGAACGTGGCGACGGCGCAAGTCCCGCCCGTCGCCAGCTATCAGCCGAAGACCGTCCAGCACCGGCCGTTCTGGTCACAGCGGCTGACCGGTTACCTCATCACCCGCGACGGCACGCGGCTGCGCTACAGCGTGCTGCTGCCGAAGGGGAAGGGGCCGTTCCCGACGATCGTCAACTACAGCGGCTATGATCCCGGTGCGATCGGCGGGGCGGCCTATCTGGCGGACAATACCGCGATGTCGGTCAACCTCGACCGGACGTTGGTCGAGCATGGCTATGCCTTGTTCGGCGTCAATGCGCGCGGCACCGCCTGTTCGGAGGGTGTGTTCGATTTCCTGGGGCGCGACTATGGCCGCGACGGGCGCGACGCGATCGAGTTCATCGCCGCGCAGCCATGGTCGGACGGCGCGGTCGGCATGGCCAACTGGTCATGGGCGGGCATGTCGCAGATCGCCACCGCCGCCGAGCGGCCGCCGCACCTGAAGGCGATCGCGCCGGGCATGGTGCTGGGGGATGCGCGGCTGGACAGCTGGGCGCCGGGCGGGGTGCCGGCGCCGGCGTTCGTGTCGGGCTGGTGGGAATTCCTGCACGACCGCTGGGCCTCCGTCAGAACGAGCGCGGAGGCGGAGGGGGACCAGCGCTGTCTGACGCAGGTCGCCACGAACCTGCGCACTGCCGAGGCGAACAGCGTCCCCGGTATCCTCATCCGTCACCCGTTGCGCGACGAATATATCGAGGAACGCCATCTGGCGGCGCGCACCGCGAACATCGACGTGCCGGTGCTGTCGATGGAGGCGTTTCAGGATGAGGCGGTGACCTCACGCCAGGGTCATTATCACGAAACGCTCGATCCGGCGCGGCTGTGGCTGGTGCAGACCAACGGCGGGCACGATCTGTACGAATCGACGCGCTTCCGGGCGACGCTGCTGGCGTTCCTCGACCGCTTCGTGAAGGGGACGGCGAACGGGTTCGAGAAGCGCCCGCATGTCGAGGCGTGGCTGGAGAGCCATTCGGCGGGCGGGGACTGGCATGCCTATCAGGAAGCGGTGCAGCCCGGCTTCACGGTCGAGGGCGCGCGCTATCCGATCGCCGCACGCGCGGTCCGCTTCGCGCTGGGCGCGGATGGCCTGTTGAGCGATACGGCGGCGGGCGCGGGCACGCCCGACGCGTATGACTATCCGCGGCCCGGCGTGGCGGTGGACGTGGATTTCGACGCCGATCGCTGGGGGGCGTTGCCGGCCGACTGGCGGCGCGGCAGCCTGGCCTACACCTCGCCGCCGCTCGATCGCACGCTGCTGACCTATGGCCCGGCCAGCGCCGATCTGTGGGTGTCGGCGACGGCGAGCGATGCCGATCTGCAGGTGACGCTGACGGAGGTGCGGCCGGACGGGCAGGAGATGTTCGTCCAGCGCGGCTGGCTGCGCCTGTCGGACCGGATGCAGGATGACGGCAAGGCGACGGCGCTCCGTCCCTTCCCGCTGGATCGGCCCGAGACGATGGTGCCGCTGACGCCGGGAGAGCCGGTGCTGGGCCGGGTCGAGCTGAACAAGTTCGGCCATGTTTTCCGCGCCGGATCGCGCATCCGGATCTGGATCGACACGCCGAGCGCCTGGGGCGGCTATGGCTTCGCGCCGGTCTCGCTGCCGTCCACCAACAAGGTCTGGCACGATGCGGCGCATCCGTCGGCACTGGTGCTGGGCGTGCTCGATGGCCGCAAGGTGCCGCCGTCGCGCCCGCGCTGCGGCAGCGTGCTCAAACAGCCGTGCCGACCCGATCCGCTCGCCACGGCGGCCCGCTGACCCTCTATCCCGGGATGTGCATCATGGACGACCTTCCTGCCTTCTCGCGCCGCGCCTTGCTCGCCGGCGGGGCCGCAGCCGCGCCGGCGCTCGCGATGGGGGCGACCGGCGGCGGTGCGTTGCGCGACATGGACCCGCTGCGGCTGGAACTGGTCATGAACCTGATCGTCACCTGCAGCGCCCCCGAGCCGGTCGGCCCGGGGGCCAGCGCGAGCAAGGATGGCGCGCGGACGGAGATCTGGCCGATCATCGGCGGTCGCTTCGAGGGGCCGAACATTCGGGGGAAGGTGGTGCCGGGCGGCGGCGATTTTCCGGTAACGCGGCCGGACGGCGTCGAGGTGGTGGACGCGCTATATCGGCTGAAGACCGACGACGGCGTCACCATCCTGATCCACAACAAGGGGCTGGCCTATCCGCAGCCATCGGGTCAGTGGCCGAAATACCGGCTGGTGCCGGAATTCACCGCGCCGGTCGGTCGCTACGACTGGCTGAACCGCTCGATCTTCCTCGCGACGCTCAGCGAGGTACCGCCGGCGATGGCGCTGGCCCAGGGGCCGGACGAGAATGACCGGCTGATCCAGGTCCGCCGCGTCGCCTGACGGGCGGAGGGAACGACGGCGCGCTACGCCTGCGTCGACGCGCCCGCGAACCGGCCATCCGCGCCCGCGCGGTCGTCCAGCCACGCGACCGCCCAGATCGCAAGCCCGGCGAGCGACAGCAGGCAGCCCACCCACCCGGTCGCGGTCAGGCCATAGCCCGCGGCGATCGCCAGCCCGCCGGCCCATGGTCCCAGCGCATTGGCGAAGTTGAAGGCGGAATGGTTGAGCGCGGCGGCGAGGCCTTGGCCGCCCTCTGCCTGATCCATCAGCCGCGTCTGCAACACGGTGCCCAGCCCGCCGCCGAGCCCGATCGCGAAGACGGTCAGCGCGATCGACCAGAAGGCATGCGCCGCCACCACATACAGCGCGAGCACGACGGCGCTCCAGAGGAGCAGGCCGGCCGCGGTCGGCATCAGCGCGCGGTCGGCAAAGCGCGGCACGATGACGTTGCCGAGCGTCATGCCGACGCCGAAGATCGTCAGCACGACCGGCACCGCCTCCTTCGACGCGCCCGTCACCGCGATGAGCGTCGAGGCCAGATAGGTATAGACGCAGAACAGCCCGCCATAGCCGATCGCGCCGATCGCCAGCGTCAGCCAGATGCGCGGATCGCGCAGGATGCGCAGCTCGGCCAGCGCACCGCCGCGGTCGTCGGGGCGATCGTGCGGCGCGACGAGGACGATCGACACCGCAGTAGCGGCGGCGATCGCGGCGACGATGCCGAACCCCCAGCGCCAGCCCCATGCCTGCCCGAGCCAGTTGGCGAGCGGCACGCCGACGATCGTCGCCACCGTCAGCCCCATCATGACATGCGCCACCGCCTGCGTGCGGCGCTCGCGCGGGACCAATGATGCCGCGACCAGCGACGCGATGCCGAAATAGGCACCGTGCGGCAGCCCGCTGACGAAGCGGAAGGCGAGCATCGCCGGATAGTTGGGCGCCAGCGCGCTGAGCAGATTGCCGAGCGCGAACAGCAGCATCAGCCCGACCAGGACATGGCGCCGGCTGAAGCGGCTGGCGATCACCGCCAGCAGCGGCGCGCCGACCACCACGCCCAGCGCATAGGCGCTGATGACGTGCCCCGCGGTCGGCTCGTCCACCCGCAACCCGGCCGAGAAGAACGGCAGCAGGCTCATCGTCGCATATTCGGTGGTGCCGATCGCGAAGCCGCCCATCGCGAGGACGAGATGGACGAGGCCGACGGACACGCGGGAAGAAGGCACGGCAAGGGATCTTTCGAAAAGGGTGTCAGGCGACGGTGACGCTGCCGGCGAGGCCGAACGGGATCGCCTGTCCGCCGGTGTCGAACAGGAGGCGGAGCGTCCGGGACGCGGCACCGGACGGGAACGGCAGCTCGACGCGGCGCGCGGCGGGGTCCGTCTTGCGATGGACCAGCCGGCCGTCGATCCACAGCTGCGCCGCACCCGCCAGCGCGGCGAAGACGAGCTGCCCGCCGGTCGCGGCGACGTGGCGGCGCGGCACGAAGTCGGTGTGCATCAGCACGTAGCGCGCGGCCGGATCGCCCGTCTCGACCGATCCCGGCTTCAGCCAGGCCCAGCTGTTCATGTCGCCCTCCGCGATCGGGCGGGCGATGTCGGGCGGCGTGGCGCTGGCGGGTGCCTGACGCCATTCGGTGAGGCGCTGGCGTCCCTCTTGTGGCGCGACGGTGGGGATGGTGTGTGGCGTGACCGCGAGCGTCACCTGCGCCATGGACAGGCCGTCCGCGCGCGCCGACAGCGTCAGCCGGTGCCCGCCGTCCGTCTGGACGAGCACCTGCGCCAGACCGTTGAACAGCCGGCGTGACGCGCTGCCGCCACCGGGTGCGGGCAGGTCGCTTTCATGGCTGTTCGGATCGCCGTTGCCGACGCCCAGGATCCTGCCGCCTTCGACGTGGAGATGCACGGCGTGCTGCGCCACCGGCACCGCGCGCGCCTGCGCGTCGACCGCCTCGATCGTGACCGGGACGGTGTCGCGGCCGTCCCCCGCCAGCACGGTGCGATCGGGGACGAGGCGCAACGCGACCGGCACGCCTGCGGTTTCGACCCGGCGATGGATCACGGGCAGCCCGCGGCGATAGCCGATCGCCTCCAGCCGCCCCGGCGCATAGGGGATGGTGACGCGCGCCATCGCGAAGGGGTCCACCGCGACATCGGCGACGATGCGCCCGTTTAGCCGCAGCACGACGCGGTCGGCATTGGCGACGACCAGCAGCGCGATCGCCTGTCCCTCGCGGCCGGGCCATGTCCAGTGCGGCGAGAGTTCGAGCACCGGCTGGTCCGGCGTCCACAGCGCGCGGCGGATATGGAAGGCGCTCTTGGCGAAGCCGCTTTGGTCCATCGCGCCAAACGATGCGCCGGTGCTCGGCCAGTCGAACGGCGTCGGTTCGCCGCGATAGTCGAACCCCGTCCAGGCGAAGCCGCCCGCCATGAACGGGCGGGTCGCGATCGACCGCCATGCCTCGCGGTGGCTGAGGCCCCAGCCGGCATGTTCGCTGTCGTCATCGGCCAGCACATGCGCCGCGCGATCGGTCGCGAGCGCGCCGCGGGTCATATAGGCGGAGGTGTCCTCCGAGCTTAGCAGCGCGCGATCGGGGAAGGCGGCATGGTAGCGGTCGTAGTGCGCGGTGCCGTAGTTGAAGCCGACCACGTCCAGTTCGTCGGCGATATTGGGCCGCGCGAACATCGCGCCGTTGAGCGCGGCGGTGATCGGGCGGTCGCGGTCGAGCGTGCGCACCACCGCCTTCATCCGCCGGATCATCGCCACGCCGGTCGCGCTCGCCTGCAACGATTCCTCGTTGCAGAGCGACCACAGGATGACGCTGGGATGGTTGCGATCGCGGCGGATCAGCCACGCCAGCCGGTCGAGCGCGTCGTCCGCGGCGCTGAGTTCGCGATGCTCGTCCATCACCATCATGCCCAGCCGGTCGGCGGCGTCGAGCAGCTCGGCGGCGGGGGGATTGTGCGCGCAGCGGATCGCGTTGGCGCCCATCTCCTTCAACCGCCGCAGGCGGAAGTCCCACAGGCTGTCGGGCACCGCGACGCCGACCCCGGCATGGTCCTGATGCACGCAGACACCGCGGATCTTCAGCGGTCGATCGTTGAGGAAGAAGCCGTGCTGCGCATCGAAGCGTTGCGTGCGGAAGCCGATCGTCGTGTCGACCGCATCGGTAATGCGGTCGTTCGCGATCACCGCGGTGTGCAGCCGATACAGCGTGGGGCGATCCGGTGACCAGAGCGCAGGCGCCGTCACCGCGATCGTCGCCGCGGCGACCGTGCTGGCCGATGGCGCGACCGACACGCTCGTCCGTTGCCGCGCGATCGGGCGGTCGTCCGGATCGAACAGCGTCGCCTCGACCGTGATGTCGGCGGCGCGTGCGCCGGTGTTGGCGATCGTCGCGGCGACCGGGAGGTGCCAGGCGGTGCCGTCGCGCCGCGGATGGCAATGCACGCCATCGGTCGCGATGTGGACCGGGTCGCGCTTGACCAGCCAGGCGTGGCGATACAGGCCCGCACCCTCGTACCACCAGCCCTCCGTCGCCTCCGCATCGACGCGGATCGCGAGCGTGTTGAGGTCGTCGCCAAACAGCGCGAACGCGCCGAGATCGATCGTGAAGCCGGTGAAGCCGCTGAAATGCCGGTGCGCCAGCGTGCCGTTGATCCAGACGGTGCAATGGGTGGCGATGCCGTCGAAGCGTAGTTCGAGGTGGCGGTCGCGATCCGCGTCGTCCAGCGCGAAGGTCCGGCGATACCAGCCGATGCCGCGGCGGCGGAACCCCTGGTCGATGTTGGCGGTGCGGTCGAACGGCTGTCCCAGCGCCCAGTCGTGCGGGATCGACAGCGCCGTCCAGTCGCTGTCGTCATAATCGGCCGCCGCGGCGCCGCCCGCATTGCCGGCCTTGGCATGGGCATAGGCCGCCTCGTGATCGAGGATCGGGGGAAAGGGCAGGTCGCCTTCGTGGAAACGCCACCCGGTGTCGAGCGACAGCGTTTCGCGCGGCGACGGCGCGTTCGTCAGCAGGGGCGCCGGGCGCGCGAGCGACGGCGCATGACCGGCGGCCAGCACGGCCGCCGACCCGGCGAGGACATGACGGCGCGATGGCCCGCTCATGCCGGCATCTCGCCGGTGAGCGGCGGCTCCGACCAGGACGGCGCGCCGGTCTCGTGTCGTCCCGCCAGCCGCTGCCGGAAGGTCGGGTCGGCAGGGTCGGTGATCAGGATATCGTACCAGCCCCCGGTCGCGCCGAGCGGCAGCCGCACCGTGCCGCCATCGCTGTGCCAGCCGGGATGCGCCGCGGGATGGCGCAGCGATCGTACGTCCAGCCCGGCGGCGGCGGTGACCGACAGGGTGTTTCCCGACGGATCGAACCGCCATGCGACGGCGCGCGCGCGGCGGTCACCCGCGACATGGCGATGGAAGCCGTTGGGACCCAGGAGCCACAGATCGTAGCGCCCTGTGGCGTCGAGCGGCCAGACCGCGGCGAGCGGCGCGCCGGCGGCCAGCGTGTAGCGCCGCGGCACGCGATCGAGGCGCAGGCGATCATAGACGTGGATCACGGCCGGCGCGCCGGTGCAATGAAGGTCGAGCCGGACCGCGTCGCTCTCCACCGCGGCGACGCGGGCGTCGAGCGCATAGGGGAGCGCGCGCGAGCGCCGCACGCCCGCCTCCTGCGTCGGGCGCGTGCCTGCGGTTGGGGCATCGGGGCGCGGCTGCGTCGCCAGCGCGGCGGCGCGCGCGGCGACGGGGCGCGGATCGGGCAGGCGCGGCGACGGCGCGCGGTGCGGATGTGCGAAGTCGAAGGCGCCGGTCAGGTCGCCGCAGACGGCGCGTCGCCACGCCGAGATATTGGGCTCGATCACCCCGAAGCGTCGTTCGAGGAAGCGGATCACCGAGGTGTGGTCGAACACCTGCGATGTGACCCAGCCGCCGCGGCTCCACGGCGAGACGACATAGCAGGGCACGCGCGGGCCGAGGCCATAGGGACGCCCGCGACAGGCCGGATCGTCCGCCTTCGCATCGGCGACGCTGGCGACGCGATGATATTCGCCGCTGGTGTTGACCACCGATGCGCCCGCGAAGCCGCCCGGCGCGGAGGCGTCGGGCGAGGGCGGGGCAGGCGGCGGGACGTGGTCGAAGAAGCCGTCGTTCTCGTCGAACATCACGAACAGCGCGGTGCGCGCCCAGACCGCCGGATTGGCGGTCAGCGCGTCGAGCACGGCGGCGGTATAGGCCGCGCCCTGCGCCGGGCTGGACGGATCGGGATGTTCCGACGCGGCGGCGTCGGCGATGATCCACGACACCTGCGGCAGCGTTCCGGCGCGCACGTCGGCGCGCAACCGCGACACATCGTGGGTGGTCATCGCGCGATCGTGCAGCGGCGATCCCGGCGGCGCGTCGCGATAGGCGGCGAACCCGACCAGCGGATTGTCGGTGAAATTGTCGGCCACGTCCTGATAGATGCGCCAGTCGACGCCGGCCGCCTGCAACCGCTCCGGATAGGTCGTCCAGCGATAGGGTTCGGGCCAGCCGCCCGCGACGGGCAGGCTGTCGTGCGAATTGCCGATCGCGGGGCCGCCATGGGCGCCGGCGGGATCGTTGGTGCCGGTCCACAGCATCAGGCGGTTGGTGTTGGTGCCGGTCTGGATCGCGGCGTGATAGGCGTCGCACAGCGTGAACGCCTCGGCGAGCGCGAACTGGAACGGCAGGTCGGCGCGCGCATAATGGCCCATCGCGCGATCGGTCTTCGCCGCGGCCCAGCGGCTCATCCGGCCATGGTCCCACGCAGCCTGTGCGTCGGGCCAGGTGTGCGGCGTGCCCGCGACCCGCATGACGTCGAAGTGCGCCTGCGTTGACAGATGGAACGGCGCGACCAGCCGCCCGCCGGCTGCCTCCTGCGACCAGATGTCGCGCCCGTCCGGCAGCGGAATGGGCAGCGGATCGCCGAAGCCGCGCACGCCGCGCAGTGTGCCGAAATAATGATCGAAGCCGCGGTTTTCCTGCATCAGGATGACGACATGGTCGACATCGCGGATCGTCCCGCTGCGCACGTCGGCGGGAATCGCCAGCGCACGCGCGATCGCGGCGGGGACAGTCGCCGCCGCGATCCCGGCGGCGAGGAAGGCGCGGCGGTCGGTCACAGCGGCGTGAGCATCCTGTCCAGTTCCCGCGGCGCGCGGCGTGCGCGGGGACGAGCGTCGGATAGCGCAACCCGCCGGTCCAGCCGATCGTGACGGCGCGTCGCTCGCCGCTCTGGCGCACCGTCATCCGCAACGGCCGACGCGCCGCGATCGCGCGCAGCAGCGCGTGGGCCGAGAAGCGGTCGTGCCCGATATTGACGATGGAGGCGCCGGGGGCGAGGCCGGCGTGGAACGCGGGGCCGTTCCACGCGACATCATGCACCGTGCCGTCCGACGACACCGACAAGCCGATCGAATGGCGCAGGTCAACCACCCCGTTGCGATACTCGATCGAGCGCCAGAAGGGCGTCGGCTCGGCCACGAAGGCCAGCCGATAGCCGCCACGCTCGATCCAGCCGAGCGGCGGCCGATGCGGCGTCTCGACATAGGTGCGCAGGAAGCCGTCCCAGTCATAGGGCATGACCGCGGACAGGGCCGCGACGATGTCGGCGCGACCATAGGTCGAGGTCGGCGCATCCGCGCGCTCGACCGCCAGGAAGCGGCGGGCGACATCGTCGAGCGATCGCCGGCCGCCGGTATCGTGCCGGATCAACTGGTCCGCCTCCAGCCACACCAGCTTGGCGGCTTCGTAATAATCCGACGATCCCTGTTCGTCGGGCCAGGTGCGCGCGTCCGGGGACAGGACGTCGCTGGTGGTATCCTCGATGCTGCGCCAGTCGAACGCGGGCGCCTGCGCGTAATAGGCCGCGACGCGGGCGAGCGCATCCAGCGTATCCTGCCGCGACACCATGCCGCCGCGTGCCTGAAGCACCTGATCCCAGAAGCGGGTCTGGCCCTCGTACATCCACAGCAGGTTCCCCTGCATCGGCTGCGCATAATCGGACGTCAGCAGGCCGGCGGGGCGACGATATTTGCCGTTCCACGCATGGGTGAACTCGTGCGCCAGCAGGTTGCGCCGCGCCGCCATGCGCGGCCATTGCGTGAAGTAGCCGGCCGGAACGCCGTTTTCGGAGGAGCGGCGATGCTCCAGCCCCTGATTGTCCATCGTGTCCGACAGCCACAGCAGGAAGTCGTAACGATCGAACGGCGGGCGGCCGAAGACGGCCAGCGCCTGCCGCACCATCGCGGCGTGGCGCGCGAGTTGATCGGGCGAGGCGGCGAGCTGCTCCGCCCGGTCCGCCGCCATGTCCAGCCGGATGCCGGCCGCGAGGTCGGCCGATCGCATGTGCCGTCCGGCCAGCACGGGCGAGTCGACCAGCGTTTCGTAGCTGACCGTCGGATAGGCGACGCGATCGTCCGACAGGCCGGGACGCAAGGCGCTGGCGGAGCGCCAGCCGGTCGGGAAGGTCACGCTGGCGCGCACCGGAAGGTCGGCGACGCCGCGCCCGGCGGGGTAGAGCGATACGGTGTGCCACGACAGGATCGTCATCGCGGGTGTCATCGTCATATCGCCCTGCGCGGACGCGGTCGGCGAGAGATAGCGGAACGTCGCGACCACCGGCAACCCGGTGGAGGTTTCCACCCGGAAGGCATAGGAGTCGGCGGGATCGCGGCGCCATGGCAGCGTCCGGCCGTCCTGCATGAAGCGAAGGCCGGACAGCCGCGCGATCGGACCGGCGGCGTGATGCGTGCCCGGGATCCACTGCGGATAGCGCAGCACCATCGCGCCGGCGCGCTCGACGGGCAGCGTCTCGACCACGCTGACGATGCCGTGCGCCACGTCGGTGGCGTCGACCGCGATCGCGATCGTGGGGGCGGGCGACGATGCCGGTGCCGCCCCGATCAGGGGCAGCGCCAGCATCGCCGCGCCGCGATGGCTCAGCAATGCTGGCATGTCGGATCGAGCAGATCCGCCAGCAGCGCGCCGGTGGGATCCCATTCGCCGATCGCCGGGTGGATCAGCAGCGCCTTGCGCGCGGTCGGGCGCTCGCCGGTCAGCGCCGCCTCGATCGCGGCGCGCTCATACGCCTTGATGCCATGGACCAGCCCGATCGCGGGATCGGGCAACGGTGCGATCGGCAGCGGGGTGATCGCGTCACGCTCGATCCGCGACGAGGTTTCGACGATCGACCGTTCGGGCAGGTCGGGCAGCGCGCCCTTGTTGTGGGTGTTGACGACGATCGTCGCCGGCTTCGCGCCGGTCAGCGCGCTCATCACGTCGATCGCGATGCGGTGATAGCCGCTGGCGACGCGGAACGGATCGATGTCGAAGGTCGATTCGGGATCGAACGCCGACCCGCCCTCTGCCTCCAGCTTCATGTACGAGCCGGAACGGCGGTTGAGATAGGCGGCATAGGCGGCGATCGCGCCCGCGCCGTCGTCGGCGGAGAGGCGATCGCGCAGCGTGGCGATCAGCTCGACGTTGAGCGCCTCCACCTCCGTCCCGCGGCTCGACCCGTGCTTGCACTGGTTGGCCAGCGCGCGGCGGCGCTCGTAATAGAAGAACAGATATTCGGTCGGGATCAGCCGCAGCGCGCGGATCATCGCCTTGTCGAACACCGGCGCGGTATAGAGCTTGTCGAGGATGGCGTCGTCCGCCAGCACGCGGTCGAACACGTCCTCGCCATGCAGGCGGATGCCGCGCACCCAGCCGAGATGGTTGAGGCCGACATAGTCGCACTCGACATCGGCCAGCGTCGCGCCCAGCGCGTGCGCGATATTGTGGAACAGCTCGGTCGGCGTGTCGCAGATGCCGACGACCTTGGCATTCGTATGGTCGCTGATCGCCTGGGTGATGAGGCCGGCGGGGTTGGTGAAATTGACGATCCAGCCATCGGGGCTCAGCCGCTCGACCAGCTGTGCCTGTCCGATCGCGATCGGCACGGTGCGCAGCGCCATCGCCGCGCCGGCGGGACCGGTCGTCTCCTGCCCGGGGAAGCCGTGCTCGATCGCGGTGCGCTCGTCCGCGGCGCGCCCGGCGATGCCGCCGACGCGGATCGAGTTCATGACGAAAGCGGCACCCTCGACCGCATCCTCGATCGAGCGGGCCTCGCGCACGATCAGGTCGCCGCCTTCCGCCCGCACGATGGCGCGGCCCAGCGCCGCCATGATGGCGAGGCGATCGGCATCCGGATCCCACAGCACCAGCTCGCGCGCGCCGAGCGCCTCGGCCGCATCGTTGACGCCGAAGGTGACGAGGGGGGTGCGGACGCCGCCGCCGCCGATCAGCGTCAGCTTGCGGTCAGTAGGTGCGGTCATGGAAGCTCCGGAGTTCGTGGGGATCGGGAAGGGCGGCGAGCGCACCCGGCGCGCGGGTGGACAGCGCGCCGGTCAGGCAGCCGCGTCGCAGCCGCGCGGTCGCGTCGCCGTCGTCGAGCAGCGCATCGATGAAGCCGGCGTCGAACGCATCGCCTGCGCCGGTCGCGTCCACCGCCGCCACCTTGGGGGGTGCGACCCGCACGAGGGTGTTGCCCACCAGCGCGGCGGCACCGCGCGCGCCCAGCTTCAGCATCGGGTGGCGCAGGCCAGCGCGTCGCGCATGGGCCAGATAGACGCTGGGGTCGGGGCTGCCGCAGATCAGCTCCGCTTCCTTCTCGTTCGGCATCAGGTGATCGACCGCGGCCAGCGTCGGCGCGTTGAGCGGATCGGCGAGCCAGGCCGGCTGGAACCCCATGTCGAGCGAGGTGGAGATGCCCGCGGCGGCCAGGACCGGCAGCACCGCATCCGCCACAGACCGGGGCAGCGGCATCGCGAAATGGACGTGGCGCGCGCGGCGCAGCGTGGCCAGCCCGTCGCCGGCTGCGAGCGCCGCGACCTGCCGGTTGACCCCGATATGCGTGAAGAAGGAGCGATCCTGCGCGGTCGAGACGCTGATCGTGGTGCCGGTCGCGCCGTCGCCGACGATCAGGCCGTCCGCGGCCACGCCGTAGGCGGCGAGGCGCTCGCGGAACCATGAAACGTCGTCGGCGCCGACCAGCCCGACCAGCGCGACGCGGCGGCCCAGCTTCGCCAGTCCGCACGCGGTCGCCGCCGCGCCGCCGCCCATCTCGCGCGTATAGGCATCGGTGACGACTTCCTCGCCCGGTGCGGGCCAGGTCGGAAAGCCGCTGAAGACATGGTCGACGTAGATCTCGCCGACGACGGCGACGTCATAGGGTTGGGTCATTGCGAAGCGCTCCCGTCGGGCGCGAAGGGCCAGGTGCCGCGCGTCCGTGCGATCGCCAGGAACACCGCGGTGCCGATCGCCATCGCGGCGATGCCGCCGACGATATGGACCGCGCGGCTGGTGCCGACGATGAACAGCCAGCCGATCAGCGTCACGACCAGCGGCAGCGGGTAGAGCGGCATGCGGAACGCGCCCTGTGCATCGCCGCGGCGCTGGCGGCGCAGCAGGACGATGGCGAAGCATTGCGCGGTATATTGGAACAGCGTCTGCACCACGATCAGCGCCGCGATGAGATTGTCGAGCGACACCAGGCACGCCGCGGCGGAGGCGATGCCCATGAACAGCAGCGAGACGGTCGGGAAGCGGCCGCGCGGGTGGAGCCGGGCGAAGGGGGCGAAGAACTCGCCCTCGATCGCGGCGGCATAGGGGACGCGCGAATAGCCCAAGAGGACGATCAGCGCCGATCCCCAGCTGGCGATCAGGATCAGCACCGCGACGGTGACGCCGCCCGCCGAGCCGTAGATCGCCTGCATGAAGTCCGCGACCACCGCCTCGCTCTTCATCGCCTGCCGCCACGGCAGCACGCCGATGATCGACAGGTTCAGGCCGACGTACAGCAGGGCGACGAGCGGGATCGAGATCAGCACCGCGCGCGGGATGGTGCGGCGCGCGTCGCGCACCTCGCCGCCCAGCATGCACACCGCATTGTAGCCGCCATAATCATAGACGCCGATCAGCGTCGCCGCGCCCAGCCCGGTCCAGAAGGCGGTGGTGGGCGTGAACGCGCCGGGCGGGAAGGAGAAGGCGCGGCCGGCGTCGAAATGCAGCGCGCCGCTCAGGATGATCCACAGGCAGGCGGCGATGACGATCGCGCTGACCGCGATCGACAATCGCTGGATCGATCGCACGTCGCGCCACAGCAGCCCGGTGTTGAGCAGGCAGATCGCGCCCGCCAGCGCGGCGACGCCCCAGCCGGTGAGCGAGGGCCAGATGAAGGTCGCATAATGCGCCAGCCCGACCGTTCCCGAGGCGATCGACATCGGACCGATCAGCAACGTCTGCCACAGATAGAGGAAGCCGAAGAGGCGACCGAGGCGCGCCGGCCCATAGGCCTCGCGCAGATAGTGGAACGGCCCGCCCGAGCGCGGCAGGGTCGAGCCCAGCTCCGCCCAGACCAGCCCGTCGCAGGCGCACAGCAGCGCGCCCAGCAGCCACCCGAGCAGCGCCTGCGGTCCGCCCATCGCCGCCAGCGCCAGCGGGATGGTGATGAACGGACCGACGCCGATCATGTTGAGGAGGTTGGCCGACAGGCCGCCCGCCAATCCCAGCGAACGCGGCGGGGTTGCGACGCGATCAGAGAGCGACGCGGACGTCATGCGCGAGCCGGCCGGGCGGCGGTCGCCGGGGCCGGACGGCCTCCCAACATCTGCGATGCGTCGTTCATCGTGCCACCCCCGCGCTGGCCGATACTAAAAAGATAATGCCATTGAGAAGTCAATATGGAAATTACGTTTCAGAAATTGGCGTTGTAATCGGGAACGCCGCTTTTATGGTCGCGGGTTTCCTTCGGAGACTAGCATGGCCGATCCCGATACCCCGCTGCCGCAGACGGCGGCGGAGCTGCGCCAGGCGATCCTCGCGCGCCACGATACCCTCAGCAAGCGGCTGCAGCATGTCGCGCGCTACGTGCTCGATCATCCCGACGACATGGCGCTGCAACCGCTGAGCGTGATCGCGGCGCGGTCCGGGACGCAGCCGTCGGCGATCGTGCGCTTCGCCAAGTCGCTGGGGTTCACCGGCGCGGGGCCGATGCAGCGGCTGCTGCGCGAGAGCCTGCTCGCGAACAATGCGACGCTGGGCTATGGCGAGCGCGTCCACCAGTTCAATGCCTCGGTCGACCAGTCGGTGTCGGCGCATGGCGTCGGCTCGCTGATCGACGAATTCACCGAGGGCGACATCCTGGCGTTGCAGAACACGCGGATGACGATCGGTCAGGAGGGGCTGGCCGAGGCGGTCGCGCTGATCCGCAAGGCACAGATCGTCCATCTCGCGGGGATGCGGCGCGCCTTCCCGGTCGCCGCCTATCTCGCCTACGCCATTCCCCAGGCGGGCAAGCCGACGGTGTTGCTCGACGGCGTCGGCGGGCTGTCGTACCAGCAGTTCCGCGCCATGTCGTCGCGCGACCTGCTGATCGCGATCAGCTACCATTCCTATGCACCCGAGACGGTCAGCGCGGTAGAGGCCGCGGCGACGGCGGGGGCGAGCATCCTCGCCATTTCCGACAGCCTCGCCAGCCCGATCGCGCGCCATGCGACGCAGACGCTGATCGTGCGCGAGTCGGAGGTGCGCGGGTTCCGCTCGCTCGCGGCATCCTTGTGCGTCGCGCAGGCGCTGGTCGTCGGGCTCGCCTACGACAAGGAGCGCCGCCCGCAGCGCGCGAAGACGGCGGACCTCGACGCTTCGTGACGGCGCGGGCCACCATGAAATGAAATTACCGAATTAGATTTCGTGAAAATGGAATATGCATATTGACAATCGTCTGACATTATCATTTTTTGCGCGGCAATGATGCTCTAATAGCCACCTGGGGGGTGACAAGATGAAGCTGAGCCGCATGCGTGTCCGTCTGTTGGGCGGGGCAATGATGATGATCGGGGCGTTCCCGGGCTGGGCCGTGGCGCAGGAGGCGCCGGCCGCCACGACGCAGGAGGCGGCGGAGCGCGCCACCCATGCCTCGGCGCCGGCACAGGCGCCCGACGTCGCGCCGGATGCGACCCCGGTCGGCTCCGGCGATATCGTCGTCGTCGGCAACCGCTACGACGCGACCAATCTTCAGATGCGGTCCAGCAACACCGTCAGCGTGCTGTCGGCCGACGACCTGGCGCATACCGCGGTCCACAATGTGGCGGAGGCGCTGGGGCTGTTGCCGGGCATCAACGTCATGAACACCGGCTCCGCCTTCGCCGGCGGCGTCGATGGCGCCTCGCGCGGCGAGGGCATGTTCGTGTCGATCCGCGGCCTCAACTCCGAATATAACATCAACCTGATCAACGGCGTGTCGGTGGCGCAGGGCAATCCCTACAGCCGCGGCGTGCAGCTCAGCCTGCTGCCGCCGTCGGGGTTGCAGACGATCGTGCTCAACAAGACGTCGCAGCCCGATATGCTGGGCGATGCGATCGGCGGCACGATCGACTTCCGCACCCCGTCCGCGTTCGATTACAGCGCCAAGACCCGCGGCAGCGTCACGGTCGGCGGGCGGCTGGAAAGCCGCGCGCGCGCCTATGGCAAGGACGGGCTGGGCTTCAACGTCGGCGGCGACATCTCGACCCGCTTCGGCGCGCAGGACGAGTTCGGCGTCTATGTCAGCGGCTTCTACGACAAGCGCAACTATGCCAACAGCCTGGTCGGCGGCATCCAGGCGTCGGGCTGCTGCGACTTCGGCTACGATTTCGCGGTCCAGAACGCCGACGGCTCCAGCCCCGCCAACCTCGATCCGGCCGCCAACCTGATCCTGACCGGCGCCAATTTCGGCATGTCGTCGGGTTCGACCGAACGCTACGGCGGCAACGCCACGTTCGACTGGCGGCCGGACGACGACACCTCGCTCTATGCCCGCGTCACCTATGCGCGCGCGAATACCGAGCAGAACAGCCACCTGACCCAGATCGTGGCGATGAACAAGCAGACCGGGTCCGACGGCACGCCGCTCGGCAACGGCCTGTATGCGCCGGTCCTGTCGAACGTGTCGACGCGCTTCTGGTACGAGACGAACCCGGCGCGCGCCACGCTGGGCACCGCGCAGATCGGCGGCGAGAAGCATATCGGCGCGCTGACCGTGGCGCCGAACCTCTTCTACAGCTGGGGCGGCAATGCGCGGCCCAACCATATCGAGGTGGCGGCGCGCACGCTGGGCAGCGACGGCAACGGCACGCCGTTCGGCGGGTCGACGCTGTTCGGCTATGCGAACGGCTATCCCGTGCCGCTGCTGCCGCAGAACATCTACAATCTGCTCAACAACATCCCGGGCATGCCGGCGGCGGGCGGGGCACCCGAATACACGCCGCAGACCAGTACGCAGAAGAAGGGCGGCGGCCGCGTCGACCTGCGCTACGACTTCGACGACAGCGCCACGCTGCGCTACGTCAAGGGCGGCTTCCGCGTCGAGGAAAGCAACCGCACCGTCACCAACCGCGACTATACCGTGCCCGGTTATGGCAGTGCCACGACGTTCGGCGACCTGGGCATCATCTCCAAGTCCCGAGCGTGTGGCCGGGCCGCTACAATTGGGCGGTGCCGGAGATCGACCAGGGCAAGCTGTTCGCGTTGTTCGACAAGTTGGGCGGCGCGACGGACGCGACGATCGACACCTGCGGCAGCAACCCGGTCAACAGCTTCAACTGCAACACGCAGAGGGCGAAGGAGCGGATCTATGCCGCCTATGCGCTCGCCAACCTGCAATTCGGCGATCTGGAGGTGATCACCGGCGCGCGGTACGAGCACAGCATCATCGACAACGTCTTCTGGGTGACGCCGACGGTGGAGGGCGTGACGCAGACCGGCCATTTCGCCGGCAATAAGGCGACCTTCGACGCCTTCCTGCCCAGCCTCGCGCTGAACTACCGCCCGGCTCGTGGTGCGGTATATCGCGCCGCGGTGTGGACCAGCTACGTGCGGCCGCCGTTCCTCCAGCTCGGCGGCGGAACGAGCACCAGCAAGTCCGGCAATGTCACCACCGTGACGCAGGGCAATCCCGACCTGAAGGCGATCCGCGCGCTCAACCTCGATGCGTCGGGCGAGTGGGATTTCGGCCAGGGTGGTCATGTGATGCTCGCCGGCTTCTACAAGCGGCTGCGCAACTACATCTACGACGCCGGCAGCAGCGCGGGCATCGTCACCGGCAGCAACCTGGGCGTCACCTCGGGCACGATCACCTACAAGCCGTCGAACGGCGGCTCGGGCGACGTCTATGGCATCGAACTGTCGGCGCGGCAGAAGCTGTCGGCGCTGCCCGGTTTCCTCTCCGGCTTCGGCGTGGCGGGGAACATCACGCGGCAGTGGACGAAGGTCGACGTGCTGGGCGACGGCACGCGGATGGACCGTATCCAGAACGCGCCCGACCTGCTCGCCAATGCGCAGCTCTTCTACGAGAGCGGGCCGCTGACGTTCGACATCAACTACGATCACAGCGGCAGCTACGTCTCGGTCTATGACACGCTGGGCAAGGGCGCGAGCTGGGACGATGTCTGGGTGCGCCCGATCAACCGCGTCGACCTGCACGCGGGCTATGCGGTGACGGAGCGGGTGAAGCTCGACCTCTCGATCTCCAACCTGTTCAACACCTACAGCTATTGGGCGCATATCGGGAAGGACAGCCTGGCGGTGTCCGACATCGTCAACTCGGGGACGACCTCGCTGTTGACCGCGACGATGCGACTGTAGGGAAGGGCGAGGACGGATGAAGGGGAAGGCGACGCGCCGCGACGTGGTGATCGGCGGATTGGCCGGGGTCGCGGGCGCGGTCGCGGCGCCGTCCCTCGCGGCACCGGGTGTCGCGCCGGCGCGCGCGGCGGGGAACAGCCGCTTCGTCGATCCCTTCATCGGCACCGGCGGGCACGGCCATACCTATCCCGGCGCGGTGCGGCCTTTCGGGATGGTGCAGCTGAGCCCCGATACCGACAATGCGCGCTGGGATGCGTGTTCGGGCTATCATCACGACGACGCGACGATGCTGGGCTTTTCGCACACGCATCTGTCGGGCACCGGCGTCGGCGACCTGATGGACGTGCTGCTGGTGCCACGCGTCGGCCCTGTCGTGCTCGATCCCGGCACGCTGGAGCGGCCGCAGGGCAGCTATCGCCAGCGCTTCCGCCATGACGACGAGCAGGCGCGCGCCGGCTATTATGCGGTGCGCTTTCCCGACAGCGGCATCGCCGCGGAGCTGACGGTCACCGATCGCGTCGGCTATCATCGCTATCGCTTTCCCGGCGCCGGGCACCTGCTGGTCGATCTCGCGCATGGCGCGCGCGACGAGCCGGATCCCGCCAGCGTCGGCGTCGATCCGCCCAGGCCGACGCCGGTCACCGACGCCTCGCTGCGGCTGGTCGGGCGCGACACGCTGGTGGGATCGCGACGGGTGCAGCAATGGGCCAATGGCCGCGTCATCCATTTCGCGCTGCGCGTGTCGCGACCGTTCGCGGACGCGCACTTCTTCAGCAACGACCGCCCCGTCGACCCCGATCCGAACGGCGGCATCGCCGGCGCGGCGTTGAAGGCGGCGCTGATGTTCCCCGACGCGGGCGACGCGCCGCTGGTCGTGCGCGTCGCGCTGTCGGGCGTGGATGTCGAGGGCGCGCTGGCGAACCTGGCGGCGGAGGGCGCGCAGGAGGAGTTCGACCGCGTGGCGGACGATGCCCGCGCCGCCTGGGATGGCGCGCTCGCCGGGCTGGCGATCGAGGGAGCGAGCGCGGCGGAGGCGCGCATCTTCTACACCGCCGCCTATCACGCGATGCTGGCGCCGACGCTGTTCTCGGACAGCGACGGGCGCTATCGCGGCATGGACACCGCGGTGCATCGGCTGCCCGCGGGGGCGCACAATTACAGCACCTATTCGCTGTGGGACACGTATCGCACGCTGCATCCGCTGCTGGGACTGATCCAGCCGGAGCGCAATGCCGATCTGGTGCGCGGCCTCGCGCGCATGACGCTGGAGACGCCGGCCGGCCCGCCGGTATGGCCGCTGCAGGGGATCGAGACGCATTGCATGATCGGCTGGCATTCGGCGGTGGTGATCGCCGAGGCCCTGGTCAAGCGCGTGCCCGGGCTGGACGCCGCCGCGATCTGGCCGGCGTTCCGCGATCTGGCGTTCCGCAGCGAGGCGCGCGGGCTGCGCCCGTATCGCACGCTCGGCTACATCCCCGCCGACAAGGTGCAGGAGGCGGCCAGCAAGACGCTGGAATATGCCTATGACGACTGGGCGATGGCGGTCATCGCCGAGCATGCGGGGGCGACGGAAGATGCCGCGCGCCTGCGCGCACGCTCGCGGAACTATCGCCATCTGTTCGACCCCGCGACCGGCTTCATGCGGCCGCGGCTGGCGGACGGCGCCTGGGCGGAACCGTTCGATCCGCGCGCGCTGGGGCATGACACCGCGCACTGGCGCGATTTCACCGAATGCAATGCGTGGCAGGCGACCTTCCTGAACCAGCATGACGTCTATGGCCTGATCGACCTGTTCGGCGGCGATGCGGCGTTCGAGACGAAGCTGGATGCGCTGTTCGCGGCGGAGGGCGGGATCGCGGGCGACACGGTGCCCGACATCACCGGCATGGTTGGCCAATATGCGCACGGCAACGAGCCGAGCCACCATGTCGCCTATCTCTACGCCTATTGCGGGGCGCCGTGGAAGACGCAGGCGCGCGTGCGGATGCTGCTCGCCGGCCAGTATCGCGCCGCGCCGGACGGCTTGGCGGGCAACGAGGATTGCGGGCAGATGAGCGCCTGGTACGTGATGAGCGCGCTGGGCCTGTATCCGGTCGATCCGGTCAGCGGCGTCTATGTCTTCGGCGCGCCGCTGCATCGTCGCGCGACCGTGACGCTGGGCGCCGGGCGGCGCCTGGTGATCGAGGCGCCCGGCGTATCGGCGGCGGCGGTCTATGTGCAGGAGGTGACGTGGAACGGTCGCCCCTGGACGAAGAGCTGGATCGCGCATGACGAACTGGCGAGGGGCGGGCGGCTGGTGTTCCGGATGGGGGCACGTCCCAACACCGCCTTCGGCCGCCGTGCGGCCGACCGCCCGCCGTCGTTCGGCGCGGTCAGACCGTCTGCGTGACCTTCGCGAGGTGCGGCGGCGCATCGGGGTTCAGCCCGCGGCGCAGCGACAGCGCATTGGCCGCGCGATAGAAGCTCTGGAGCATGAGGATCGGCTCGATCGCGGGGTGCGCGGCGCTGGCCGGCAGGTCGCCGCCGGCAGCGGCAGGATCGGCCAGCAGCACGTTCGCCCCGCGCGCCGCGAACTCCTCCGCCACCGTCGTGACGCTGCGCCCGGCCGCGTCCGAGCCGGCGATCGCGAGGATCGGGAAGCCTGCGCCGACGATCGTCATCGGTCCGTGGCGCACCTCAGCGGCGCTGAACGCCTCGGCATGAAGCGCGCAGGTCTCCTTCAGCTTCAGCGCCATCTCCTGCGCGATGCCCAGGCCATAGCCGCGCCCGACGACGAACAGATTGTGCGCGCCCGCCAGCCGGTCGACCATCGCGCCCCAATCCTGTTCGAAGGCATCGCGCAGGCACAGCGGCAACGCCTCCACCGCGGCACGGATCGTCGTGTCGCCCGACACGGCCGCGGCGAGCGCCAGCAGCGCGGCCATCGCGGCGATGCACGACTTGGTCGCCGCGACCGAGCGTTCCGGTCCGGCGCTCAGCCGGACGACGACGTCGGATGCCGCCGCCAGCGGCGACGCCTCGTCGTTGACCAGTGCCACGATTTGCGCACCGGCGGTGCGATACGCCTCCACCGTCGCCAGCAGGTCCGGGCTGCGCCCCGATTGCGAGATCGCGATGAACAGCGTGTCGGGGCCGCCGCCCGCCGGCGCGGCAAAGACCGATGCGGTCGACGGCGCGGCGGAGATCACCGGGACGTGCAGCAGCGTTTCGAACAGATATTTGCCGAAGGTGGCGGCATGGTCGGACGATCCGCGCGCGCAGGTGACGATCATCCGCGGCGGCAGGGCGCGCAGCCGCTCCGCCAGCGTCTCGATCGCCGCGCCATTGGCGGCCAGCATACGGGCGACCGCGGGGCCGCTGTCGCGCGCTTCGACGAACATGCGCGTGCTGGTATCGGCTGAAACGCTCATCGGTCCTCCGGGGCTGATATGGACCGAATATTCTATAAAGTGGAAAAATGCTAGATATGTTTCGCGCCTGTGCTAACGTCCGGTATGACCGCCGTTCCGCCCGCTGACTGTACCCGGCGCGCCGTGATCGCGGGCGCCGCCGCGGCGGCCTGCGCGACGATGCCCGCCGCCCGTGCGCTGGCGACGCCGCTGCCGACGCGCCGCCCGCCACTGGCGGAGCGCCGCTTCGTCAGCCGTGCGGTGGAGGCGCAGATCATGCGCGTCGCGGCGCGGATCGGCGATCCGCAACTCGCCTGGCTGTTCGCCAATTGCTATCCCAATACGCTCGACACGACGGTGGAGATCGGGACGGTCGACGGGCGCGACGATACGTTCGTCATCACCGGTGACATTCCCTGTATGTGGCTGCGCGACAGCGCGGCACAGGTCCATGGTTATCTGCCGCTCGCCCGGCGCGATCCGGCGCTGCGCCGGTTGCTCCGCGGGCTGATCGGGCGGCACGCGCGCTGCATTCTGATCGATCCCTATGCCAATGCCTTCACGCGCTCGGCGACCGATGCGACGCCGCTGTCATGGGCAAAGGACGACCTGACGACGATGACGCCCGGCGTGGCGGAGCGGAAGTGGGAACTCGATTCGCTCTGCCATGTCGTCCGCCTCGCACACGGATATTGGCGCGCGACGCGCGACGGCACGCCGTTCGACGCGCAATGGGGCGAGGCGGCGCGGCGGATCGTCGCGACGTTTCGCGCCGAGCAGCGCAAGGACGGTGGCAGCCCCTATCGCTTCCAGCGTGCGGCGGAGAGCGCGACCGACACGTTGATCCTCGACGGCCATGGCGCACCGACGCGCAAGGTCGGGCTGATCCATTCGATGTTCCGGCCCTCCGACGATGCGTGCGTCTATCCGTTTCTCGTCCCGGCCAATCTGTTCGCGGTCGCCGCGCTGCGCTGGCTGGCGGAACTGGCGCACGAGGTGCGCGGCGATGCGGCGCTGGCGATGCAGGCGCTGGCCCTGGCGGACGAGGTCAACGCCGCGCTGCGTCGCCACGCGCTGATTGGCGAGGGGGATGCCGCGATATGGGCCTATGAGATCGACGGCTATGGCAACGCACTGTTCATGGACGATGCCAATGCGCCCAGCCTGTCGTCGCTGGCGCTGCTGGGCTGCGTCGAGCGCGACGACGCGACGTTCCGCCGCACCGAGGCGAGGTGCTGGAGCGCGGACAATCCGTATTTCTTCACCGGCCGCGCGGGGGAGGGGATCGGCGGGCCGCATGTCGGGCTGGGCATGATCTGGCCGATGTCGCTGATCGTGCGCGCGATGAGCAGCGACGACGATGCCGTCATCCGCCGCTGCCTCCAGGTGCTCAAGACCAGCCACGCGGGCACCGGCTTCATGCACGAGGCGTTCGCCGCGAGCGATCCGACGCGCTTCACGCGGCCGTGGTTCGCCTGGGCGAATGCGCTGTTCGGCGAGATGATCCTGGACCTGGCGGCGCGCCGCCCCGGCGTGCTGGCGTGATCCCGTCGCTACACCGGCTCCATCCGTCCCGACGCGATGGAGCGCTGCGCCGCCTCCGCCAGCGCCAGTGCCGCGACGCCGTCATGATGATCGACCGCGGGCGCGGCGCCGTCGAGCATGTCCGCGAAATGCGCGATCTCGCGGCGATAGGCCTCGGCGTAGCGGTCGAGGAAGAAATGCTGGATCGGGGCGTACCGTCGCCCCTTCGCGCTCCAATGCTCGACCATGGTCTGCGCGACATTGTCGACGCGCAGCAGGCCGCCGCTGCCGAACACCTCGATCCGCTGATCATAACCGTAGCCGCTACGACGACTGGAGCTGATCGTGCACATCCGGCCGTCGGCGGTGGTCAGGATGGTGCGTGCGGTGTCGACGTCGCCCGCCGCCGCGATCGCAGGATCGACGAGGCAGGCGGCATGCGCGAACACGCCGGTGATGGGTGCATCGATCAGCCAGCGCGCCATGTCGAAATCGTGGATCACCATGTCCCGGAACAGCCCGCCCGACGTCGCGACATAGTCGATCGGCGGCGTCGCGGGATCGTGGCTGACGATATGCACCGCCTCCACCGCGCCGATCGCGCCCTCGCGCAGCCGGTCGCGCAGGCTGGCGATATGCGGGTCGAAGCGGCGGTTGAAGCCGATCAGCGCGCGCGCGCCCATCCGATCGAGCGTCTCCGCCGCGGACCAGGCGCGGGCGAGGTCGAGGTCGACGGGCTTTTCGCAGAAGATCGCCTGTCCGTTGCGCGCGGCGGCCAGCATCAGGTCGACATGCGTCGCGGTCGGGCTGGCGATGACGATGCCGGCGATGCCGGGCATCGCCAGCGCGGTGTCGACGTCGACGGCCTCCGTGGCATGACGCGCCGCCAGCGCCTGTGCCGCGGCGGGCACCGCATCGGCCACGCACGCGAGCGCGAGGCGCGGGTGAGCGGCGATCGACGCCGCATGGATCGCCCCGATCCGTCCCACGCCGATCAACGCGATCTGATGCACGCTCGCTCCCTTCACCGCCGCATGCTCTTTCCACCCACCATCCGCGTTCGGCAAGCCCGCACGCCGGGAGACGCGACATGACCCCGCCGCCATCGCGCCCGCTGGACCTGATCACCATCGGGCGATCGTGCGTCGATCTGTATGGCGAGCAGGTCGGCGGGCGGCTGGAGGACATGGCGAGCTTCGCCAAATATGTCGGCGGCAGCCCGACCAACACCGCGATCGGCGCGGTCCGGCTGGGCCTGCGCGCCGGGTTGCTGACGCGGGTGGGCGACGATCACATGGGCCGCTTCGTGCGCGAGCAACTGGTGCGCGAAGGGGTGGAGACGCGCGGCGTGCTGACCGATCGCGAGCGGCTGACCGCGCTGGTCGTGCTGGGGATTCGCGATCGCGACACCTTCCCGCTGATCTTCTATCGCGAGAATTGCGCCGACGCGGCACTCGACGAAGCGGACGTGGATCCCGACTATATCGCGACGGCGGACGCGGTGCTGATCAACGGCACCCATCTGTCGCAGCCCGGCGTGCGTCGCGCCAGCATCGCGGCGGCGCGACTGGCGAAGGCGGGGGGCGGGCGTGTCGTGTTCGACATCGACTATCGCCCGGTCCTGTGGGGTCTGGCACCACGCGACCGCGGCGAGGATCGCTTCGTCGCGGACGATGCCGTCACGCAGGCGTTGCAGGCGGTCCTGCCGCTGGTCGACCTGGTCGTCGGCACCGTGGAGGAGGTTCATATCCTGGGCGGCGCCACCGATACCGTCGCGGCGCTCCGCGCCATCCGGCAGCGGACACCGGCGACGATCGTGGTGAAGCGCGGCGTCAGGGGCTGCACGATCGTCGATGGCGAGGTGCCGGCGCGGCTGGACGATGCGCTGACGGTGCCGGGGCATCACGTCGAGATGTTCAACGCGCTGGGTGCGGGCGACGCCTTCATGGCGGGGTTCCTGCGCGGATGGCTGCGCGGCGCGGCGCTGGAGACGGCAGGCGCGTGGGGCAATGCGTGCGGGGCGCTGGTCGTGTCGCGCCACGGTTGCGCGCCGGCGATGCCCGGCTGGGAAGAGATGCGGACGTTCATGGCCGCGACCGACCGGCCGTATCGCGTGCGCGACGACCAGCGGCTGGAGCGGCAGCATCGCGCGGTGGAGCGCGGCGCACCCTATGCGGACCTGATGGTGCTGGCGGTCGACCATCGCACGCATTTCGAGGAGCTGGTGGCGCGGCTGGGGGAGGCGAGCCGGCCGCGCGTCGCGCACTTCAAGTCGCTGGTGCTGCGCGCCACCGACCGGCTGGCCGGCGGGGATCGCGGCTTCGGCGTGCTGCTGGACGGCGGCGATGGCGCGCGTGCGCTCGAGGCGGCGGAGGATCTGCCCTATTGGATCGGCCGCCCGATCGAACTGCCGGGCTCGCGCCCGCTGACGTTCGAGGCGGGGCTGGACCCGGCGGTGACCCTGCGCGGCTGGCCGGTGCGGCAGGTGGTGAAATGCCTGGTCTATTACCGCGTCGACGATCCGGCCGACCTTCGCGCGGCGCAGGATCGCGAGCTGATGCGGCTGTATGAGGCGTGCCGGGCGACACGACACGAATTGCTGCTGGAGGTCATCGTGTCCGCGCATGGCGCGGTCGATGCGCACACGACCGCGGAGGTACTGGACCATCTCTACGCGCTGGGCGTCTATCCCGACTGGTGGAAGCTGGAGCCGTCCGACGATCCCGCGGCCTGGGCGGCGATCGCGCGGGTGATCCAGGCACGCGACCCCGATTGCCGCGGGGTGCTGCTGCTCGGCCTGTCCGCGACGCCGGAGGTGCTGCTCGACCGCTTCGCGATCGCCGCGGCGTGCCCGGTCGTGAAGGGTTTTGCGGTCGGCCGGACGATCTGGCACAAGGCCGCCGCCGACTGGCTGGCCGGCACGATCGACGAGGATGTTGCGGTGGCGCGGATCGCGGCCAATTTCGAAATGCTGGTGGATGCCTGGCGGCGCGCGCGTGCGTCCTGCGCCGGCTGACGCATGACGGAGCCGTCGTTCGTGCGGCTGACGGCGGCGCAGGCGCTGGTCCGCTGGATGATCGCGCAGCGCGTGGAGACGGATGACGGCGTCGTCCCCTTCTTCGCGGGCGTCTGGGCGATCTTCGGCCATGGCAATGTCGCCGGACTGGGGGAGGCGCTGGCGGGGGTCGGCGATGCGCTGCCGACGCTGCGCGCGCATAACGAGCAGGGGATGGCGCATGCCGCGGTCGCCTTCGCCAAGGCGCATCGGCGCGAACGGGCGATGGCCTGCACCAGCTCGATCGGCCCGGGTGCGACCAATCTGGTGACGGCGGCGGCGGTGGCGCACGTCAATCGCCTGCCGCTGCTGCTGCTGCCCGGCGACGTCTTCGCCAGCCGGCGACCCGATCCGGTGTTGCAGCAGCTGGAATGCTTTTCGGACCCGACCGTGACGGTCAACGATTGCCTGCGCCCGGTGTCGCGGCTGTTCGACCGGATCACGCGCCCCGAGCAGCTGGTCGACGCGCTGCCGCGCGCGATAGCGGTGCTGACGGATCCGGCCGCCTGCGGTCCAGTGACCCTGTGCCTGTGCCAGGACGTGCAGGCCGAGGCGTTCGACTATCCCGCCGCGCTGTTCCGCACGCGGACGTGGCGGCGGCGGCGCGCGCCGGCGGATGCCGCGGAACTGGCGGCGCTGGTGGCGGCGCTGCGCGGTGCGCGATCGCCGTTGATCGTGGCGGGCGGCGGCGTGCTGTATGCGCGCGCGGAGCAGCGGCTGGCGGCATTTGCCACCGCAACGGGGATCCCGGTCGCCGAAACGCAGGCGGGCAAGGGCGCGCTGGCGGGCGATCACCCCCATCTGCTGGGCGGCATCGGGGTGACCGGGACGCAAGCGGCCAACGACGCCGCGGCGGCGGCGGACGTGATCGTCGCGATCGGCACGCGATTGCAGGACTTCACCACCGGATCGCGGACGCTGTTCGCCGCGGACGCGATGCTGTTCCAGGTCAATGTCGCGGCGCATGACGTGGCCAAGCACGACGCGCACCCGGTGTTGGGCGATGCCGCGGTCGTACTGGACGCGCTGGCGGCGGCGTTGCGTGACTGGCAGGTCGATGCCGCCTGGCGCGACCGTCACGCCGCCGCCATCGCCGCATGGGACGACGAGGTGTCGGAGGCGCTGGCCGACGATGGTCGCGATGCGCCGCCGTCCGATGCGCAGGTGATCGGCGCGGTGTGGCGCCGTGCCGCGCGCGACGACGTGATCGTCTGTGCGGCCGGCGGCCTGCCCGGCGAGCTGCACAGGCTGTGGCGGGTATCGCGGCCCGGCGGCTATCATGCCGAGTACGGCTTTTCCTGCATGGGCTATGAGATCGCGGGCGGGATGGGCGTGGCGCTGGCCTCGCCCGGGCGGCGCGTGACGGTGATGGTCGGCGACGGCAGCTATCTGATGCTCAATTCGGAGATCGCGACCGCGGTCGCGATGCGATGCCGCATGACGATCGTCGTGCTCGACAATGGCGGGTTCGGGTGCATCGACCGGCTGCAACGCGGCACCGGCGGCGCATCGTTCGGCAACCTCCGTACTGCGGACATGCCGGCGATCGACTTCGTCGCGCATGCGCGCAGCCTGGGGGCGGCGGCGGAGCAGGTGGATCGCATCGACGCGCTGGAGGCCGCGCTGTTACGCGCGGGCAATCGCGACGGGGTCAGCGTCGTCGTGATCGCGACCGACCCGACGCGTGCGACCGCGAGCGGCGGGCATTGGTGGGACGTGCCCGTGGCGGAGCGCTCCGACCGCGCCGAGGTGCGCGCCGCACGCCGCCGCTACGACGCCGACCGGACCGCAGCGTCGCGACGTCCGCCTTTATCGTGACCCGCCGGTCTGGCATGGCGGCCCGCGCATGAGTGCCAACGACTAGGGAGTGCGGGCGTGGTCATCAGCTGGGGAGTGAGCCCCATCGCCTGGATGAACGACGACATGCCGGAACTGGGCGCGGGCACGACGGTCGAACAGGTGCTGGACGATGCGCGCGCGATCGGGTTCGACGGCATCGAACTGGGCCATGCCTTCCCGCGCGAGCCGGCGGCGCTGGCATCGCTGCTGTCGCGCCATCGCCTGCGGCTGGTCGGCGGCTGGTACGGATCGAGCCTGCTGACCCGTTCGGCGGAGGCGGAGATCGCGATGCTCGGCCCGCATCTCGACCTGTTGCGGCGCATGGGCAGCGATGTGTTCGTCCTGGCCGAGACGTCGAACGCCATCCATGCCGATCGTACCGCGCGGCTGGCCGACGCGCCACGGCTCGATGCCGCCGATTGGACCATGTTTGGGCGCCGCCTCGACCGCGTCGCCGAGTATCTCGCCGAGCGGGACATGCGGCTGGCCTATCATCATCACCTCGGCACCGTGGTCGAGACGGGCGACGATCTGTGCCGCCTGCTCGACGCCACGCATGAGCAGGTCGGGCTGACGATCGATACGGGGCATGCGACGCTCGCCGGGATCGACGCGGCGGCGCTGGTCCGCGACCATCCGCGGCGCATCGCCCACGTCCATTGCAAGGATGTGCGCCGCGCGCGCCATGCGCAGGTGCGCGCGGCGGGTGGAAGCTTCCTCGATGGTGTCGTGGCCGGCATGTTCACGGTGCCCGGCGATGGCGACATCGATTTCGCCCCGTTCTTCCGCTCGCTCGCCGCAATGGACTATGCGGGGTGGATCGTGGTCGAGGCGGAGCAGGATCCCGCCGTCGCGCCGCCGCTGCCCTGCCAGCGGCGCGGGCTGGAGACGCTGCGCGCCGCGGCGGCGCAGGCGGGATTGTCGGCGTCGTGACGCTCCTCGTCCGCCCCTCCGCGCCGGACGCCGATGGCGTCGTCATCGACGTGACGCCCGCGAGCGCCGGCTGGACGCATGTCGGCTTCCGCGTGGTGCGGCTGCGCCCCGGCGAGCATTATGTCGGCGGCGAGCAGGGGCGCGAGGCGTGCCTGGTGCTGGCCACGGGCCGCGCGACGATCATCGCGGGCGACACGCGCTTCGACGCGATCGGCGGGCGCGAGGACGTCTTCTCCGGCGCGCCGACGTCGGTCTATGTGCCCGCTGGGCAGACCTATGGCGTGACGGCGGAGACGCCGGTCGAGCTGGCGATCTGTTCGGCACCGGCAGCGGGGCGCAAGCCGGTGCGGATGATCGCGCCGCACCAGGTCGGCGAGGAAACGCGCGGGCAGGGCACCAACACCCGCTTCGTCCGCAACATCTTGCCCGATACCAGCGACATCGCGGAATCGCTGCTGGTGGTGGAGGTCGTCACCCCCGGCGGCCATTGGTCGAGCTATCCACCGCACAAGCACGACAGCGACGCATGGCCGCACGAGACTCAGCTGGAGGAAACCTACTGGCATCGGCTGCGCCGTCCGGAGGGCTTCGCGATGCAGCGCGTCTATACCGACGATCGCGCGCTGGACGAGACGATGACGATCGGCGACGGCGACGTCGTGCTGGTGCCGCGCGGCTATCACCCGGTGGCGGCGGCGCATGGTTACGACCTTTATTACCTGAACGTGATGGCGGGGCCGCGCCGCGCGTGGCGCTTCACCACCGATCCCGCATTCGCATGGTTGTCGGGGGTGACGCGCTGACGGTCGATCGTTACGCCGCGGTCAGCTAGTCGGGATAGGTGGCGCGCTGGTTCGCGGACGCGACCGTCGAACGTGAAAAGGATGCGCGCGTGACCCACCCCTCCTATGTCCTCGTCCTGCGCTGTGCGGAGCGCAAGGGCATCGTCGCCGCCGTGTCGCGCTTTCTGGTCGAGCATGACATGACGATCGGCGAATCGAGCCAGCATCGCGATCCGTCGACCGACACCTTCTTCATGCGCGTCGAGTTCCGTCCCGATGGCGATGCAGCGGTCGGGCTGGAGCGACTGCGCGCCGACTTCGTGCCGCTGGCGCGCGACATGGCGATGGACTGGGAATTGCACGATCGATCGGTCAGGCCGCGCGTGCTGATCGCGGTATCGCGGTTCGGCCATTGCCTGTACGACCTGCTGCACCGCTGGCGTGCCGGGTTGCTGCCGATCGAGATCGTGGGCGTCTTCTCCAACCACGACGACATGCGCTCGTTCGTCGAATGGAACGGGCTGCCCTATCATCACCTGCCGGTGACGAAGGAAACGAAGGACGCGCAGGAGCAGCGCGTCATCGATCTGGTCGATTCGCTCGACGTCGATCTGGTGGTGCTGGCGCGCTACATGCAGATTCTGTCGCCGCGATTGTGCGCGTATCTGTCGCTGCGGTGCATCAACATCCACCACAGCTTCCTGCCCAGCTTCAAGGGCGCCAAGCCTTATCATCAGGCGCACGCGCGCGGGGTGAAGATGATCGGCGCCACCGCGCATTACGTCACCACCGACCTGGACGAAGGGCCGATCATCGCGCAGGACGCGCGCCACGTCAGCCACGCGCTGACGCCCGAGGGCTTCGTCGCGCTGGGGCAGGAGGTGGAAAGCGCGGTGCTGGCGCGCGCCGTGCTGTGGCAGGCGGAACATCGCATCATCGCCAACGGGCAGAAGACGGTCGTGTTCGGCTGAGGGCGCCGTTTGCCGCGTCACCCGTCATCAACTCAGTTGCGCCGCGCCTTCGTGACGTAATCTGGCGTTGGCGATGGTGAGGCAGCCGGGTGGCAGCGTGGCGGCGAAGCGGCCGAGCGCGTCCGGGGTGTTGGCGATCTGGTGGCAGCGGCAGGTGGTGCTGTCGAAGACAAGGATGGCCGCCTTGCCGACGTCGCAGCCGATGAAGCAGGTGGAAAGGGTGGCAGGCTCGGTCATGACGGGCTATCCTTCGGGCAGCCTGTGATTGTCTGCGGGCGTCGAGGAGCGGCCCAGGCAACTCACCAGGCGTGACGGGAAGCGGACAGCCGAGCAGGATGACGACGGGCGCGACGCCCTGTTGCGAGACGGCCTGACTGTCCGCGCCCGGCGCCGGGCATCCCGATCATGCGGGACACACCCCTCTAACGCCATCGCCAACAGACAATTGCGAGCGTAGCGAAGCAATCCAGGGTCACGCACCGCGCCGCTCTGGATTGCTTCGCTGCGCTCGCAATGACGGATTGAGGAGACGGACGAATGGTGCCGGTTGCAGGGATCGAACCCGCGACCTTCGGTTTACAAAACCGCTGCTCTACCAGCTGAGCTAAACCGGCGTGCCGCCTCCATGCGTCAGCGGACGCCGAAGGTCCAGCCCTCGGTCGCGGCGACCGCAGGGCTCAGGGCGGGCGGGTGCCACAGGGCGGTGTCGCCCGCGTTCGCGCGCAGCCAGGCCGCGGTCAGGATCGCGTCGGTGGCATGGTCGTCATAGGCGGCGAGCGGGCGGTGCGCGGCGCTGCCCAGCCGCGCCAGTGCCGCATCGAGCGCCACGGCGTCGCGGATCTTGCTGCGGCCCTTGCGCATCCCGGCGGCGCGCGCGGCGATCGCGGTATAGATCTCGACCACCAGCGCGCCATCGTCCGGCACCGGATCGAACGGCCATATCGGCACCCGCCCGCGCAGATGATGGAGCAGCCGCATTCCCGCGAAGCTGGCCTTCGCCACCTGTGCCGCGCCGATCGCGTCATAGACGGTGGACGGCTTGGTGCTGCCGTCCCCCGCCACCTCGCACGCGCGCCAGTGGAGGAAGTCGCGCTTCGCGCCGTCCGCTGCGCCCAGATAGAAATGCCGCCCGCGCCGCGCCTCCAGGAACGAGGCGGCGCCGAGATCCACGTCGTCGCTCATCGCATCGACATAGCGCCACAAGGCGCGCGCATCGGGCGTCTCGACCTCGCCCGGCAGATGCGCGCCGCGCGCCATGAACGGCGCGGAGAAGCTGAAGTCGAACCCCACCAGCATCGAGTCGGCACCGCGCGCCAGCAGCCAGTCGCGCACCGCGGTGCGCGACCACACGCCGCCCGGTGCGGCGACCAGCCCGGGCGCCTCGTCGCTGCCCGCCCGGCACGCGGCGACCGCGATCCCCCTGTGGCGCGCGCCCTTTGCGCCCGACCAGTCGATCGCGACGAACGTGTCGAACGCGCGCATCCGCTCAGCGCGCGGCCAGCACGTCCGCGGTGAATTTCGCCACGTCGAACCGTGCGTCGGTCGGATCCTCGCCGCGGCGGACCACCACGACGCGGTGCGATGGCACGACCATCACATATTGCCCGCGATTGCCCTGCGCCGAATAGCTGCCGACCGGCAGCCCCTGCCGCTCGCCGAACAGCCAGATCGAGGCGCCATAGCCCTCCGCGCGATCGGGCTGCGGCCCCGCTGGCGTGGTCATATAGCGCATCCAGCCGGCGGGCAGCAGGCGGCGGCCCTGCCACACGCCGTCCTGCAGCCAGAACTGCCCCAGCCGCGCCAGGTCGCGCGCGGTGGTATAGACGTCGCTCGACAGGATGTAATTGCCCTGCCAGTCGGTGCCCGCGACGGTGTGGCGCATCCCCAGCGTGTCGAACAGCCGCCCGGGCAGCGCGCGATAGCTCGCCTCGCCCAGCGACGCGCGCAGCGACCGCACCGCCAGCATGATGTCGTTGTTGGCATAGCGGAAGCGTTCGCCCGGGCGCGACGACAGCGGCCAGGACGTCGCCTGCTCCGTCACGGTCGTGCCGCCGAAGTAGATCGCATCGGTGCGGTTGCCCGCGGTGTCGCTGTGCAGCCCCGACGACATGCGCAGCAACTGGTCCAGCGTGATCCGCGCGCGCGGATCGGGGCCATAGGGGCTTTTCCATTCCGGGATGTTCGCCGGGCGGCGCGGATCGACGCCGGAAATGCCCACCAGCGTGCCCGCAATGCTCTTCGCCACCGACCACGTCCGGTTGCCGGTATAGGGGCCGAACCCCTCGCGATAGCGCTCGGCGATCACGCGTCCCTCGTGCAGGATGACGACGCTCACCGTCTCGCTGCCGCGACCATAGCTGCCGTCGAAGGCGCGCTCCACCACGCGCGCCAGCGCTTCCGACGGGCGCGGCGCGATGTCGGCATCGCCCAGCGGCCAGGGGCGCGGATCGGCGCCGGCGGAGGCGGGCGGGGCGGGATAGGCGATGTTGGTGGCCGAGACGTCGCCGATCGGATGCAGCGTGCATCCCCGACCCGCGCGCCATGTCGCGCGGCGCGGCGGCAGCTGGGTGTCGAACGTCACCGTCACGCTCGCGGTGCGCCGGTCGAACCGCACCGGCAGCGTCGGCACGATGCGATCATATTCGGGGTAGATGCCCTTCAGCTCCAGCTGGTCGATCTGCCGCTCGCTGCGCCCGGCGTTGAAGACGCCCGCGCACATGAACGCCGCCTTGTACCCGGCCGCGATCGCACGCGCATAGCTGCCGCGATCCTCCTGCCGCACCGATTGCGGCGATTGCGCCTGCGTGGCAGGCGCTGCGGCCAAGGCGATCAGAAGACACGGGAAAGGGCGAAGGCGGCTAGTCGCGGTCGGCATGGCGGCGTTCATCCCACCATGCGAGGCGTTCGGCAACGCGCTTTTCGAACCCGCGCCCGGTCGGTTCGTAGAAGCGTTGCGGCGGCAGTTCGTCGGGCCAGTAGTTCGCGCCCGAGAACCCGTCCTCCGCGTCATGGTCATAGGCATAATCCTGCCCATAGCCGATCTGCTTCATCAGCTTCGTCGGCGCGTTCAGGATGTTGGCCGGCGGCATCAGCGAGCCGGTTTCCCTGGCCGATCGCCACGCCGCCTTCTGCGCCATATAGGCCGCGTTCGATTTGGGCGCGGTGGCGAGGTAGAGGCACGCCTGCACGATCGCGAGTTCGCCTTCCGGACTGCCCAGGAAATCATAGGCGTCCTTCGCGGCGAGGGATTGCACCAGCGCCTGCGGATCGGCCATGCCGACATCCTCCACCGCGGCGCGCACCAGCCGCCGCAGCACGAACAGCGGCTCCTCCCCCGCGGTCAGCATCCGCGCGAGATAATAGAGTGCCGCCTGCGGATCCGACCCGCGGATCGATTTGTGGAGCGCGCTGATGAGGTTGTAATGCCCCTCGCGATCCTTGTCGTACACCGCCACGCGCCGCTGGAGGAACGACGACAGACCGGCGGGGTCGAGCGGGGCGTCCAGCGCAACCGCGAACAATGTCTCCGCCTGGTTGAGCAGGAACCGCCCGTCGCCGTCCGCGCTCGCCACCAAGGCATCGCGCGCGGCCTCGTCCAGCGGCAGTGGGCGCGCCATCTCCTCCTCCGCGCGCGCCAGCAGCCGGCGCAGCGCGGCATCGTCCAGCCGGCGCAGGATCAGCACCTGCGCGCGGCTGAGCAAGGCGGCATTGAGTTCGAACGAGGGATTCTCGGTCGTCGCCCCCACCAGCGTGACGGTGCCGTCCTCGACGTAAGGAAGGAAACCGTCCTGCTGCGCGCGGTTGAAGCGGTGGATCTCGTCCACGAACAGCAAGGTGCGCTGCCCCAGCCGGGCGTGGTCGCGCGCGGTGGCGAACACCTTCTTCAGGTCCGCCACGCCGGAGAATACCGCGGAGATCGGCGCGAACCGCAGGCCGACCGCGTCCGCCAGCAGCCGCGCGATCGTCGTCTTGCCGGTTCCGGGCGGCCCCCACAGGATCATCGACGACAGCCGCCCCGCCGCCACCATCCGCCCGATCGCCCCGTCCGCGCCGGTCAGATGCTCCTGACCCACGACCGCATCCAGCGTGGTCGGCCGCAACCGGTCGGCGAGCGGCGCGTCGGCCGGGGGCGGGGCGGCAGGGGAGGAGGGTTCGAACCCCGCGAACAGATCGGCCATGCGGGAGAACATAGGCGGTCGCAGGCCGCTTCGTCACCCCGGCCCTTACGTCATGCCGGACTTGTTCCGGCATCCAGGGTTCCACGCGTCCACCCATCGGCTGGTTTGCGGAACCCTGGACCCCGGAACAAGTCCGGGGTGACGTTGTGGAGGTGGTGAGCGATTGTTTGAAGATATATCTTGAACTCCACCGCCGACGATATATCTTGAGGGCATCATGACGCATCGCGGAGTCGCTCACATGTTTCGTTTCTCCCACGGTGGCCGCGGCCATCACCATCATCACGCCCAACGCGGCCGCCGCCCGGAAATGGACGTCGAACGCTTCTTCCACTGGATCGAACGTCTCAACGATGGCGAGCATCGCCGTGGCTGGGGTGGCGGCGGCGGCGGGCGTAGCCGGCGGATGTTCGACGGCGGCGAATTGCGGCTCGTGCTGCTCAAGCTGATCGCCGACGAACCGCGCCACGGCTATGAACTCATCAAGGCGATCGAAGAGCTGACCGGCGGTGCCTATGCCCCCAGCCCCGGCGTGGTGTACCCTGCGCTGACGATGCTCGACGAGATGGAGCAGATCGCGGCGCAGGCCAGCGACGGTGCGCGCAAGCGCTTCGCGGTCACCGACGCGGGTCGCGCGCATCTCGACGAACAGGCCGAGACGGTCGCGGCGCTGATCGCGCGGCTGGAGGCGATCGGCGCGCATCGCGCGAAGGGCGAGGGGGCGCCGATCCGCCGCGCGATGGGCAATCTGCGCCAGGCGGTGCAGGACCGCGCGTCGCGCGCCGACACCTCGCCCGACACGCTGCACGACATCGCGGCGCTGATCGACGAGGCGGCGCAGAAGGTGGAGCGGCTGAAGTGAGCGTCTCGATCGCCCGCGTGCCGACCGCCTCGGCCAGCCGCTATCTCCAGCAGCTCGCCAAGCACTGGAGCCACAAGATGGAGGTCGGCTTCTCCGCGCAGGAGGGGCGGATCGCCTTCCCCAACGGTGCGGTGCTGGAGATGCGCGCCGACAGCGCGACGCTGGACGTCGTGCTGACCGTACCGGAGGGCGAGGACGCGGCGCGGATGCGCGAGGTGGTGTCGAGCCACCTCGACCGCTTCGCCTTTCGCGAGGCGCCGCTGACGTTCGACTGGCAGGAGGGCTGATCCATCGCCCCTGCGTAGGCAGGGGCGATGCGTTGACGTCATCCCAGCGAAGGCTGGGATCTCCCGGTTGGCGGACGCACCGCCCACCACGGGGAGGCCCCTGCCTGCGCAGGGGCGACGCGGATGCAGCTACTTCCCCCGTTCCGCCAGCACGTCGCGATACACCTGCAACACCGCATCGTTGGCGGTGTTCCACCGAAATCCCTGCGCGCGCTCATGCGCCGCCGCGCCCATCGCCGCGCGCAACGCCGGGTCACGCACCAGCCGCTCGATCGCATCGGCATAGCCCGCGATTTCGCCCGGCGTGACCAGAAAGCCGGTGCGTCCATCCTCCAGCAGGTCGACCGCGCCCGTCGCACGCGCGGCCACCACCGGCACGCCCGCCGCCATCGCCTCCGACGTCACCTGTCCCCATGTTTCGGTCACGCTGGGGTTGAACAGCACGTCCATCGACGCGACCGCGCGCCCCAGATCGTCGTTGCTCTGGAAGCCGGCGAACGCCGCCTGCGGCGCCTGTTGCGCGAACCAGTCCTGCGCCGGCCCCTTGCCGATCACCAGCACGCGATGCTTCACCCCGCGCGCGGTCAGCTGCGCCACCACATCGGCGAAGACGTCGAGTCCCTTTTCCAGCACCAGCCGCCCCAGGAAACCGATCGCCACCTCGTCGTCGGCGATCCCCAGCGAGCGGCGCCATTCGAGGCTGCGGCGATCGGGGTGGAAGCGGCGGTGGTTCACCCCGCGCCCCCATAGCGCGATCGGCGTCGTCACGCCGAAGCCGCGCACCACCTCCGCCATCGACGGGGTCGGCACCAGCACGCGATCGGCGCGATTGTAGAAGCGGCGCAGGATCGCGACGATCAGCGGCTGCACCACCGCCAGCCCGTAATATTGGAAATAGGTCTCGAACCGGGTGTGAACCGTCGCCACCACCGGCACGTCGTGGCGGCGCGCCCAGGTGACCGCGGCATGGCCTAGGAATTCGGGTGCGGAGACATGGACCAGATCGGGCGCGAACGCCTCCAGATCGCGCCGCGGGCCACGCGGCAGCCCGCGCCCCAGCCGATATTCGCCGCGCCCGCCCGGCATCGGCACCGCGGGCACGTCCACCACCGTGCCGCGCGCCTCGAACGCGGGCGTGGCCGTGGTCGGCGAATAGACGCGCACCGCGACTCCATGGTCGAGCAGATGCCCGACCAACAGGTTCTGCGCCTGGTTCGCGCCATCGCGCACGTAATTGTAGTTACCGCTGAAGAAGGCGACCCGCGGCATTCCGTTCTCGCTCATGGCGCCCCCGCTAACGGCGATATGGGGCAGAATCGCGACGGTGGTGCGTCACATCACCTCGATCTCGTCCTTTCGCCGCACGCGGCGGATACGCGGCTCGCGCTCCAGCATCGCCTCGCGCCGGATCGTCTGGCGCAATTCGTCGCGCTTGTCGTGGATCGAGGCGATCACCGGCCCCATCGCCACGCCCAGGTCGACCAGCACCGCCTCCGACAATTGCAGCGAGCTTTCCAGCGTCTCCGGCACCGCGTCCGTCACGCCCGCCTTGTACAGTTCGGCCGCGTGCACCGTGTCGCGCGCGCGCGCGATGATCGGCAGCTCGGGGAAGGTCGCGCGCAGCTTCTTGGCCAGCCGCACCGTCAGCACCGGCTCGTCCATCGTCAGGATCAGCGCGCGCGCGCTGGCGAGGTCCAGCCGGTCGATCAGTTCGGCGCGCGACACGTCGCCGAACACGATCGGATAGCCCGCCTCGCGCGCGCGGGTGACCGCGTCGATGTCCGCTTCCACCGCGACATAGGGCTGGTCGTGGCGCGCCAGCATGTCCGCCACCAGCCGCCCGACCCGGCCGAAGCCGAACACGACCGCGCGCGTGCCGTCGGCATGGTCCAGCGCATCCGGCGGGGTGGGCGCCTGCCGCTCGATCTTGCGCGAGATCGCGCTGCCCAGCTTGGCGAGCAGCGGCGTGATGGTCAGCCCGATCGCGGTGACCGTCTGCCAGAAGGCGGCGGTCGATGGCAGGATCAGCTGCGCCTGTGCCGCCGTCGCCAGCACGATCAGCGTCGTCTCCGACGGGCTGCCCATCAGCAGCCCCGTCTCCGCCGCTACCCCGCGCCGCGCCTGCGATACGCGCAGCAGCAGATAGGTGACGACCGCCTTCAACGCGACCACGCCCACCACCGCGATCAGCAGCGACGGCCAGTTCGCCAGGATCAGCTTCAGGTCCAGGCTCATGCCGACCGTGATCAGGAACACGCCCAGCGCCAGTCCCTTGAAGGGCGCGGTCATGATCTCGACCTCGGTATGATATTCGGTCTCCGCGATCAGCAGCCCGGCGAGCAGCGCGCCGACGATCGGCGACAGTCCGGCCGCGGTGGTGGCGACGCTGGCGACGATCACCACCAGCAGCGAGGCGGCGAGGAACAGTTCCGGGCTCTTCGTCCGTGCCGCCTGCGCGAACAGGCGGGGCAGCACCAGCCGCCCGCCGATATACATCGCGACCACGGTCAACCCGCCGCGCAGCGCGGTGCCGGCGAGGCCGACCCAGCCCTGGTCGCTCGCGGTCGGTGCCATCGCGCCCAGCGCGAAGATGATCGGCACCAGTGCCAGATCCTCGAACAACAGCATCGCGAACGCGCCGCGTCCGACCGGCCCGGTCGTACCGACCAGCGGCAGCACCAGCGCGGTGGAGGACAATGCGAGCGCGAGGCCCAGCCCCGCGGATCCGCCCCAATCCTGCCCCAGCCAGTGGAGCGCCACCGCGATCAGCAGTGCGGATCCCAGCAGTTCCGCCGCGCCGGTGCCGAACACCAGCTTGCGCAACGTCCATAATCGCCGGAACGACAGCTCCAGCCCGATCGAGAACAGCAGCAGGACGATCCCGAACTCCGCGAACGGCGCGATCGATTCCGGGTCGGAGATGGTGAGATAATAGAGCCACGACGCTTGTGGGACCAGCGAGCCCAGCCCCGCCGGCCCGACCAGCGCGCCGACCAGGATGAACCCGATGACGGGGCTGATCCGAAACCGCGCGAATGCGGGGATCACCAGCCCCGCCGCCCCCAGGATCACGAGCGCGTCCGAGAAACCTTCATTGTCCAGTCCGATGGCCATGCGAAGGGACTGTAGAGACGGATGCGCCCGAGTCGACCCGTCACGTCACCGACCCGTCACCCCGCCGCCAGCCACCCCGCCAGCGCCCCGCGCGCGCGATCGGTGTACATCTTCTTGCGATCCGCCTTCTTCGTCCGTCCCGGAATCGGCGGGAACAGGCCGAAATTGACGTTCATCGGCTGATAGGTCTCCGCCTCCGCCGCGCCGGTGATATGCGTCAGCAGCGCACCCAGCGCGGTTTCCACCGGCGGCGGCGCCAGCGTCCGCCCCTGTAGCTCCGCCGCGGCGAAGCGGCCTGCGATCAGCCCGATCGCGGCGCTCTCGATATAGCCCTCGCACCCCGTGATCTGGCCCGCGAAGCGCACATTGGGGCGCGACTTCAGCCGCAGCGTCGGGTCCAGCAACTCGGGCGAGCGCAGGAAGGTGTTGCGATGCAGCCCTCCCAGCCGCGCGAACTCCGCCTTCTCCAGCCCCGGGATGGTGCGGAATAGCCGCACCTGCTCGGCATGTTTCAGCTTCGTCTGGAAGCCGACGATGTTCCACAACGTGCCCTGCGCGTTGTCCTGCCGCAGCTGCACCGCCGCATAGGGCCAGCGCCCGGTACTCGGCTGGTCCAGCCCCACACCCTTCATCGGGCCGAAGCGCAGCGTCTCGACCCCGCGTTCCGCCATCACCTCGATCGGCATGCAGCCTTCGAAATAGGGGACATTCTCCCATTCGCGATATTCGGTCTTCTCGCCCGCGATCAGCGCGGCGACGAAGGCGTGATATTGCTCCTTGTCGAGCGGGCAGTTGATATAGTCGGTACCGTCGCCCTTGCCCCAGCGCGACTGGAACCATGCCACCTCCATGTCGATCGAGTCGCGATGCACGATCGGCGCGATCGCATCGAAGAAGGCGAGCGCGTCCTTGCCCGTCTCCGCCGCGATGCTTTCCGACAGCGTCGCGGCGGTCAGCGGCCCGGTGGCGACGATCGCGGGCGTGTCCGGCAGGGCGTCCACCCGCTCGCGCACGATCGTGACGTTGGGATGCGCCGTGATCGCCGCAGTCACCCCGGCGGAGAAGCCGTCGCGATCCACCGCCAGCGCGCTGCCCGCGGGCACGCGATGCGTATCGCCCTCGCGCAGGATCAGCGAGCCGAGCGCGCGCATCTCCTGATGCAGCAGCCCGACCGCGTTGCTGTCGGCGTCGTCGGAGCGGAAGCTGTTGGAGCAGACGAGTTCCGCGAAGTCGCTGCCATGATGCGCGGGCGTGGTGTCGCCGCCGCCGCGCATTTCGGACAGGCGGACCTTCAGCCCCGCCTCGGCCAGCTGCCACGCGGCTTCCGATCCGGCGAGCCCGCCGCCGATCACCTGGATGTCATGATGCATGGCCGCGCGATAGCGGCTGCGGCTTGTCTTGTCAGCGGGCGGGTATCACCTTGATGCGATGACGATCTACACCATCGGCTACGAAGCCACGGCCATTGACGATTTCCTCGCCGCGCTGGCGCGTGCCGGGGTGCGCAGGGTGATCGACGTGCGTGCGTTGCCGCTGTCGCGGCGCCCGGGCTTCTCCAAGTCGATGCTGGCCGCGACGCTGCGGGCGGCGGGGATCGACTATGTCCACCTCAAGGCGCTGGGCACCCCCAAGCGCGGGCGCGACGCGGCGAAGAAGGGCGATGTCGCGACGCTGACCGAGGTCTATGACGCGCAGCTCGACCTGCCCGAGGCGCAGGCACAGGCGGCGCAGATGCTGGCGCTGGCCGCGGAGATGCCGAGCGCGCTGCTGTGCTATGAGCGCGATCCCTGCCACTGCCACCGCACGCTGTTGTTGCAGGCGGTGGGCGAGGGGCGGGAGGTGGTGGATCTATATGCGTGACGCCGTCGCCCCGGATGCGTGACGTCACCCCGGCCTTGAGCCGGGGTCCCGCTTCTCCGGCGGCGGTGTGTAAAAGCGGGATCCCGGCTCAAGGCCGGGGTGACGCGAATTACCCCGCCACTGGCAGCCTGACCCCACCCTTGGCATCGCGCTCCAGCGGGCCGAACGCCACCGCGGTTTCCAGCAGCATCGGCTCGTAGAGGTGCGGGAACAGCTGCCCGCCGCGCGACGCCTCCCACTTCACCGCCTCGCCATGCGCGGCGAGGTCGACCGCGACGACATGCAAATCGTCCTGCCCGGCGAAATGCTTGTCGACCGTCTCGGTCAGCTGCGCCGCGGTCGACAGATGGATATAGCCGTCCGCGACATCCACCGGCGCCCCGGCAAAGCGGCCGTCGCGCTCCAGCGCCGCCATCTGGTCCGCGGTCAGCACCTTATAGGCGGTGAGGGCGCACTCCGTCACTCGCCGTCCTCCGGCCCGGCGGCGGCATCGTCGCCGATCGTCGCATCGTCGGTCGGCACCGCCGCCGTATCGCCCGCCAGCTCGTCCGCCACCATCGCCTCGGCCGCATCCTCCGGCTCCGGCTCCTCGTCGATCCGCGCGGCGGAGACGACGTGCTCGTCATGGGCCACGTTGAACAACCGCACGCCCGCCGACCCGCGCCCGATCACGCGCAGCGACGCGAGCGGCATGCGGATCATCTTCGCCTGATCGGTCACCAGCATCAGCTGCTCCGCCTTGCTGGCGGGGAAGCTGGCCACGACCGGCCCGTTGCGTCCGATATTGTCGATATTGGTGATGCCCTGACCACCACGACCCGTGCGGCGATATTCATAGGCCGACGACAATTTGCCATAGCCGTTGGCGCACACCGTCAGCACGAACTGTTCGCGGGCGCGCAGCTCCTCGAACCGCAGCTGGTCCATCGCGCGTGGCGTGCGCTCGGCATCTTCCGCCTTCCACGGTGCGTGGCGCAGGTAATCGTCGCGCTCGTCCTGATCGACGATACCCGCGCGATGCAGCACCGACAGCGAGATCACCTCGTCCTGCGGCTTGAGCGCGATGCCGCGCACGCCGGTGGAATTGCGGCTCTGGAACTCGCGCACCTCGTCCGCGGCGAAGCGGATCGCCTTGCCCTGCCGTGTGGCGAGCAGCACGTCGTCGCCCTCGTCCAGCAGCGCGACGCCGATCAGCCGGTCATCGGCATCCTCGCCCTCGAACTTCATCGCGATCTTGCCGTTCGACGGCACGTTGGTGAACGCGTCCATCGAGTTGCGCCGCACCGACCCGCGCGCGGTCGCGAACATCACGTGGAGCTTGCCCCATTCCGCCTCGTCTTCCGGCAGCGGCAGGACGGTGGAGATCGTCTCGCCCTGTTCCAGCGGCAGCAGGTTGATCATCGGGCGTCCACGCGTGGCGGGGCCGCCCTCGGGCAGCTTCCACACCTTCATGCGATAGACGCGGCCTAGCGTGGAGAAGAACAATACCGGCGTGTGGGTGGAGGTGACGAAGAGCTTGGTGACGACGTCTTCGTCCTTCGTCGCCATGCCGGCGCGACCCTTGCCGCCGCGCGCCTGCGCACGGAAGGCGTCGAGCGGGGTACGCTTGATATAGCCTTCCATGGTCACGGTGACGACCATGTCCTCGCGCTCGATCAGGTCCTCGTCCTCGATCCCGTCGGCGGCCGCCGCGATCTCGGTGCGGCGCGGGGTCGCGAACTGCTCGCGCACGTCGCGGAATTCCTCGCGCATGACGGCGTACAGCTTCACCCGGTCGGACAGGATCGCGAGCAATTCCGCGATCGACTCGGCCAGACCCTTCAGCTCGTCGCCGATCTCGTCACGCCCCAGCGCGGTCAGGCGGTGGAGGCGCAGGTCGAGGATCGCGCGCACCTGTACCTCGGACAGGCGATAGCTGTCGCCCGCGACGTCGGTCTCCAGCGCCTCGACCAGCCGAAGATAGGGCGCGATCTCCGCGATCGGCCATTCGCGCGCGAGCAGCTTCGCGCGCGCCTCCGCCGGGCTGGCGGAACCGCGGATGATCTTCACCACCTCGTCGAGGTTGGTGACCGCGATGACGAGGCCGAGCAGGATATGGGCGCGCTCGCGGGCCTTGTTCAGCTCGAACTTCGCGCGCCGCGTGATGACCTGTTCGCGGAAGGTGACGAACGCGCTGATGATGTCGCGCAGGTTGAGCAGCTCGGGCCGCCCGCCGCGGATCGCCAGCATGTTGGCGGGGAACGAGCCCTGCGCCGGCGTGTGTCGCCACAGCTGGTTCAGCACCACCTCCGGCGTCGCATCGCGCTTCAGGTCGATGACGATGCGCACGCCCTCGCGGTTCGATTCGTCGCGAATGTCGCTGACGCCTTCGACGCGCTTGTCCTTCGCCGCCTCGGCGATCTTCTCGACCAGCGCGTTCTTGCCCTGCTGGAACGGGATCTCGGTCAGCACGATCGACTGGCGCCCGTCGCTGCGCGCGCCCTTGGTCGCCTCGATCGTGTGACGCGAGCGCACGATGATCGAGCCGCGCCCGGTCTCGTATGCGGAGCGCGCACCCGCCCGCCCCAGGATGATCGCGCCGGTCGGGAAATCCGGACCGGGAACGATCTGCATCAGCTCCTCGGTCGTGATCGCGCCATTGTCGAGATAGGCGAGGCAGGCGTCGACCACTTCGCCCAGATTGTGCGGCGGGATGTTGGTGGCCATGCCGACCGCGATGCCGCCCGCGCCGTTGACCAGCAAATTGGGGAAGCGCGCCGGCAGCACCTGCGGCTCGCGCTCCGACCCGTCGTAATTGGGCTGGAAGTCGACCGTGTCCTTGTCGAGGTCGTCGAGCAGGTAATTGGCCGATTTCGCCAGCCGCGCCTCGGTATAGCGCATCGCGGCGGGCGGATCGGGATCCATCGAGCCGAAATTGCCCTGACCGTCGATCAGCGGCACGCGCATCGACCAGTCCTGCGTCATGCGCGCCAAGGCGTCGTAGATCGCGGTGTCGCCGTGCGGATGGTATTTACCGATGACGTCGCCGACGATGCGCGCCGACTTGCGATACGGGCGGTTGTAGAGGAACCCGCTCTCGCTCGCCGAATACAGGATGCGGCGGTGCACCGGCTTCAGCCCGTCGCGCACGTCGGGCAGCGCGCGCGCCACGATCACGCTCATCGCATAATCGAGGTAGCTGGTCTTCATCTCCTCGACGATGGAGATGGGGGCGATATCGGAGGGGTCCGCCAGGACCGTGTCGTCGCTCAACGCTGGGCTTTCATGTGTGTGGGAGTACACACATGCACTAGCCCAGCGTCATGCGTATTGCCAACCCAATGGGCCGGCTTGGACGTCACTTCTTGCAGGCGGCCTTGGCGGCGTTGCCGGCCTTGCTGCAATCATAGGTCACGGTCTTGCCGGTGCTGGTCCTGGTGGTGACCATATGGCCGTTGGCGGCGGCGCGGGTGGTGGTCGCGGTCTTGCGCGTCGTCACTGCGGCGGCGGTCTTGCCGGTGGGGGTGGTGGTCTTCTTCGTCACCTGTTGCTGGACGACATGCGTGTTGGTCTTGGCGGGCGCGGTCTGCGCCACGGCGACGCCGCCGGAGAACAGCGCGGCGGATGCGAGGATCGCGAAGGGCAGGGTCTTGGTCATGGCATTCGCTCCTGTCGGTGCGGCGCCCTTGGGCGGGTGCCGTCGATGCTGCTATGCGCGCATGCGTTTGTCGGGGGAATGGCGGGAAGATGACCGATCGGTCATGCGATTGGGGTTCGTCCCCGTATCCTCCCCCCTCCGTTCGCCCTGAGGAAGGGCTGAGCCTGTCGAAGCCCTGTCTCGAGGGGTACGCGCGGCGCTTGTGCTTCGAGACGGCCCTTCGACAAGCTCAGTGCCTCCTCAGCACGAACGGAGGGCGGCGCTGGCCTACGCCGGCACTTCCACCCCGTCCCAGGCGAAATGCTTCCCGCTGTCGACCGGCCTCAATCCGTCGATCACGTCCAGCAACTGCACCGCCGCCCGCCCCGGCTGGAACAGGTCGCGCCCTTTCTGCTGGAACGGACGCGACAGCTTCGTATCGACCGTGCCGGGGTGCAGCGCCACGACGATGCCACGCTCGTTGCGCCGCCGGTCCTCGATCGCCAGCGTGCGGATCAGCTGGTTGAGCGCCGCCTTGGACGCGCGATAGCCGTACCAGCCGCCCAGCCGGTTGTCGCCGATGCTGCCCACCCGCGCCGACAGCGCGGCGAACACGCTGCGCCCGGTCCTCTGCATGATCGGCAGGAAATGCTTGGCGACCAGCGCCGGGCCGATCGCATTGATCGCATATTGCCGCGCCAGCCATGCGGGATCGAGGTCACGGATCGCCTTCTCCGGCCCGTGCTCGCCCTCGTGCAGCAATCCGGTGGCGACCACGACCAGTTCGGGCGTGCCCGCCCGCGCCGCGGCGGCGGCGATCGTCGCTTCGTCCTCCAGGTCCAGTTCGGGGCGCGACAGCCGCAGCACGTCGGCGCCTTCCTCCGCCAGCGCGTCGGCCAGCGCCGCGCCGATCCCGCCCGACGCGCCGACGACCACCGCGCGCGTCATGCCGCGGTGCGCGCGAACGTCCAGCGATCGTCCTCGCTCGCGTCCTTGTCGAAGCGATAGCCGTCGGTGTCGAACGCCCTCATGCCGTCCACGTCGCCCACCCGATGCTCGACCAGATAGCGCGCCATCATGCCGCGCGCCTTTTTCGCGTGGAAGCTGACGAAGCGCCCGTCGCCCTCGCGGAAATCGACCGCGATCACGCGCACCGCGGCGGGCAGACGGCCCTTCACCGCCTCCCAATATTCGTTGCTGGCGAGGTTCAGGACGGTGCCGCTGCCCTCCGCCGCGACGTCCTGCGCCAGCGCGTCGGCGATGCGATCGCCCCACCAGTCGGTCAGCTTCGTCTTCCGCGGTGCCCAGCGCGTCCCCATCTCCAGCCGATAGGGCCGCATCCCGTCGAGCGGACGCAGCAGCCCGTACAGCCCGGACAGCAGCCGCAGGTGATCCTGCGCATAATGCACCGCCGGCGCGTCGAGCGTCTTCGCCTCCAGCCCGGTATAGACGTCGCCCGCGAAGGTGTAGAGCGCGGGCCGTTCCTCCGCCGTGGCAAAGTCGCGGAAGCGGTCCGCGTTCAGCTTCGCCAGCGCGGGCGAGATCTTCATCAGCTCCGATAGCTTCTTCTGCGTCAGGTGCGATGCCGCCCTGGCCAGCGTCGCCGCCTCGTCGGCGAAGCGCGCCGGCGTGGCGGGGAAGGGGGCGGGGGTGTCGAGGTCCAGCGTCTTGGCCGGGGAGAGGACGGCGATCATGCCCGCGCCCGTATCGCGCCGCGCGCGGGCGTTCAATCGCGGTTCAGCGCCCGTCCGGCATCGCACGACAGCAACGTTCGCTTTCTTGAACAGCGACGCGCCCGGCACTAGAGCGGCGGGCAAGCGTTACGCGTGACGATCTTTTCTGGAGAGACGTGTCGATGAAGAGCCTTTCGAACGCCCTGATGGCCGTGCTGCTGGCCGGCGGCGCCACCGTGCTGGCCGCGCAGCCTGCCGTCGCGCAGAAGAAGAACGACAAGCAGCAGGGCGGCCCGCAGCTGAAGCTCAGCAACGAGGTGCGCGGCCCCGCCGCACAGGCGCAGACCGCGCTGGCGGCGAAGGACGTGGCCACCGCCACCCCGCTGGTCGCCGCGGTCGAGGCCGCGGCCAAGAGCGAGGACGAGAAATATATCGCCGGCGCGCTGCGGCTGAACCTGGAGGCGATCCGCATGGATTCGGGCGGCAGCAGCGACGCGCTGGTCGCGCCGCTCGATGCGCTGATCGCCAACCCGAAGACGCCGCAGGCCGACAAGGCGCGCTACGTCTATCAGCGCGGCGTGATCGCGGCGAACAAGAAGGACAATGCCGGCGCGGCGACCTACTTCGAGCAGGCGCGCCAGCTGGGCTATAACGATCCCAACCTGCCGCTGCAGATCGTCAAGCTGAAGATGGACGCGGGCGACATCGCCGGCGGTTCGGCCGAACTGGCCAAGATGGTGGAGGCGCAGACCGCCGCCGGGCAGAAGCCGAGCGAGGACATCTATCGCTATGCCATTGCCAAGACCAACCAGAAGAAGATGACCGCCGAGACGAAGGCGTGGATCAGCCGCTATCTCGCGGCCTATCCGACGCAGAAGAACTGGCGCGACATGGTCGTCTTCTGGGGCATCCAGCCGCAGTCGGTGGCGACGCTCGACAAGCCGCAGAAGGTCGACATGTATCGCCTGCTGCGCACCGGCAAGTCGCTGGCCGACCAGTATGATTACGAGATCTACGCGCAGTGGGCGTTCGACATGGGCCTGCCTTGGGAGACCAAGACGCTCATCAACGAGGGCAAGGCCGCGGGCAAGATCCCGGCCGGCAGCCAGAATGCGGCCGGGCTGCTGACCGCGGCGAACACCTCGATCAGCAACGAAGGCTCGCTGGCGACGCTGGCGACCCGCGCCAAGGCGGCGGCCAACGGCAAGCTCGCCGCCAGCACCGCCGACGCCTATCTGGGGTCGGACCAGTATCCGCAGGCGATCGAGCTGTATCGCGTCGCGCTGACCAAGGGCGGGGTGGATGCTGATGCGGTCAACACCCGCCTCGGCATCGCGCTCGCCCGCTCGGGCGACAAGGAAGGCGCCAAGACCGCCTTCGCGCTGGTCAAGGGCCAGCCGCGCGCCGACATCGCGGCATGGTGGGTCGACTTCCTCGACCACCCGCCGGTCGCGTAACCCGCCGGTTCGGAATGGAAAGGGGCGGTCCCGCGGGGGCGCCCTTTTTCGTGGGTGAAGGCACGCGACGTGCCGTCACCCGCCCCGTCATGCCGGACTTGTTCCGGCATCCAGGGTTCCACAGACCCAACGGCGCCGGGGCGCGCGGAACCCTGGACCCCGGGACAAGCCCGGGGTGACGACGTCTGCGTGTCGAACGCCTGCCCCTGACGTCACTCGATCGGCACGCCCGGCACCGCCTTCGACGTGCGGATCGTCAGCGACGATTTCACGCTCGCCACATTGGGTGCGGGCGTCAGCTTCGTCGTCAGGATGCGCTGGAAGCTCTCCAGATCCGGAGCGACGATCTTCAGGATGAAGTCGATCTCCCCGTTCAGCATATGGCATTCGCGCACCTCCGCGATCGCCGCGACATGGCTTTCGAACGCGGCCAAATCGTGCTCGGCCTGGCTGCGCAGGCTGACCATCGCGAAGACGGTGATGGGGAAGCCCAGCCGCGTGCCGTCGCATTCCGCGTGATAGCCGCGGATGATGCCCGCCTGCTCCAGCGCGCGGACGCGGCGCAGGCATGGCGGCGCGGTCAATCCGACGCGCTCCGCCAGCTCGACATTGGTCATGCGCCCGTCCTGCTGGAGGAGGGAGAGGATTTCGCGGTCGATCCGATCCAGTGCCATGACGCCCCACTATATGTATCGCGCACGATCGCGATAGCTTTGAAAAGACGCGCTACATGAAAATTACGTGACAGCGCAATTGTGCCAAGCTGCGACAGGCGGGGCAAAGCGACGAAACAGGAGGGTTTCCCCTCCTTTAACCTCTCCATATGACATTTCGTGTCGCACCTCCCGCGGCCCGGCGTGGTCCCGGTATGGCCGATCGGAAAGGTAGCGCGCGCATGCGGTTCGACGACAGCCTGAAGACCGTCCTGGCCGCCGATGTCTCGACGTCGTTCGGCGCGCGCGCGGCCTTTCGCCAGCTCGTCGACCTGATCGGGCGCGGCCGTGCGCCGGCGGAGGCGGAACTGCTCGACCGCGTCCGCACGCTGGCGTCGTCGGTCCCCGTGGCGGTGCGCGCCGCCAGCGCACGCGGGCTGGCGCTGGCCGATCCGCCCGCCGCGCTGATCGCGATCTTCGCACAGGACGAGCCGGAGGTCGCCTCCGCGGTGCTGCGCGCGGCGCGGCTGGAGCCGGAGGATTGGGAGGCGCTGCTGCCGCGGCTCAGCCCGCACGGGCGCAGCGTGCTGCGCACCCGCCGCGACCTGCCCCCGATCGTGGTGCGCGCGCTTGAGTCGTTCGGCAGCACCGACTTCGCGCTGTCGCACGACGCGCCCCCCACCACCGCCGAACCGGCCGCGCCGGCGCCCCCGCCCGCTTCCGTGATCGAGGCGCCGCTGCGCGCGATCGAGGCGGCGATCCCGGTGGCGGAGGACATGCCACCCCCCGCCGCACCGCGCTTCGAGATCGCGGACCTGGTGAACCGGATCGAGGCGTTCCAGCGCGACCGTGCCGCGGCGCCCGATCTCGCGCCGGCGCCCGCACCCGCCGCGGTCATCGCCTTCCGCTTCGAAACCGACGTGGCGGGAACGATCCGCTGGGTCGATACCGGTCCGCGCGGCGCGGTGATCGGCCTGTCGCTCAACCACGACGGCGCCGCGCCGTCGCCCAGCGTCGACGGCGTCGCGGCGGGGGCCTTCCGCAAGCGCGCCGGGTTCGCCGATGCGCGGTTGCAGGTGGGCGGCGAATCGGCGCTGGCGGGCGACTGGCGTATCTCCGGCGTGCCGGTGTTCGACAGCGCCACCGGCAGCTTCCTCGGCTTCCGCGGCCGCGCGCGCCGCCCGCGTGTCGAGGAGACCGCCGCGCGGCCGCCGCGCGCCGATGCGCCGACGGGCGCGGAGGGGTTGCGCCGGCTGGTCCATGAACTGCGCACCCCGACGAATGCGATCGCGGGCTTCTCCGAACTGATCGAGCAGGAGCTGCTGGGGCCGGTCGCGCCCGCCTATCGCGATCGCGCGGCGACGATCCGCCGCCACGTCTCCGACCTGATCGGCGCGATCGAGGATCTCGACCTCGCCGCGCGGATCGAGGGCGATGCGCTGGACCTGCGCCCCGGGCGCGTGATGGTGTCGTCGCTGCTGTCGCGCGTGGCGCACGATCTGGCACCACTGGCGGGGATGCGTGGCGGCGGGCTGGCGCTGCCACCCGCGAGCGATGCCGCCTGGGCGAGCGATCCGCATGCGTCGGAGCGGCTGGTGTCGCGGCTGCTGGCGACGGTGCTCGCCGCGGTCGCGCCGGGCGAGATGCTGGACGTGCGGGTGGAGCCGGCGGGCGACATGCTGGCGCTGTCGGTGGCGCGCCCGGCCGCGCTGGCGGGGCGCGACGAAACCACGCTGCTGGCGCTCGACGACGAGGATGCGGGCGAGGACGAGGGCACGCCGCTGCTGGGTGCCGGGTTCGCGCTGCGACTCGCGCGCAACCTCGCGGTGGAGCTGGGCGGGCGGCTGGCCTTCGCCGCGGATCGCTTGACACTGACGCTGCCGGCGGCGTTGAACGTCGGCATGGGGCAGGCATCCACCTTCGCGCCGTGACGGCGCCCGCGGTCACCGGGGACAGGATCGTCGCGCATCGCCTGCGCTTCGCCACGCCGCCCGCCGCGCGCGTGCGCTGGCCGGCGTCGTTCGGGCGCCGCTTCCTGGTCACGGTCGATGTCGAGGAGGAGTTCGACTGGACGCGCCCCTTCTCCGGTCATGCGCGCAGCGTCCGCGCGATCGCGGCGCTGCCGGCATGGCACCGCGCGATGGCGGGCGAGGGCATCGCGCCGGTGTATCTGGTCGATCACCCCGTCGCCGCCGATCCCGCCGCCGCGGCGCTGCTGCGCCCGTTGCTGACCGACGGCAGCACGGTGGGCGCGCAACTGCACCCCTGGGTCAATCCGCCGCATGTCGAGGTGCCGTCCGAGCTCGCCTCGTTCGCGGGCAACCTGCCCCCCGCGCTGGAGGCGGCGAAGCTGGACCAGCTGGTCGATGCGGTCGAGCGCGCGTTCGGGCGCCGGCCGCTGATCTATCGCGCGGGGCGCTACGGCATCGGGCCGGCGACGCTGGCGCTGCTGGCGTCGCGCGGGTTTCGTATCGATGCCTCGATGCGCGCGCGCTTCGACTATCGCGCTGCGGGCGGGTGCGACTTCGGCGCGGTCGGCCCGGATGCCTTCCATCTGCCCGGCGGGATCGTCGAGCTGCCGTTGTCGACGATCCATACCGGCGCGCTGCGTCGCCACGGCGTCGCGCTCCACCGTGCCGCGGGACGGGTGCCATGGGGGCGGGGCCTGCTGTCGCGCGGCGGCTTGCTGTCGCGCGTCCCGCTGACGCCGGAGGGCACCACCGCCGCCGCCGCGCGGGCCGCGGTGGCGGTCGCGGCGGCGCGGCGCCACGACCTGCTCCAGCTGACGTTCCACTCGCCGTCGCTGGTGCCCGGCAACACGCCCTATGTCCGCGACGCGCGCGATCTGGCGCTGTTCCATGACTGGTGGGGGCAGGTGATCGCGGCGTTGCGCACCGCGGGCTATGCGCCGGTGACGCTGGACGAGGTGCTCGCGGCGGTGGGCCCGGCAGGACTCGAACCCGCAACCTAGCCGTTATGAGCGGCCAGCTCTAACCGTTGAGCTACAGGCCCCTCCGCCGCGTGCCGCGTCGTTAGCCATACGCGGGCGGTGCTGGCAAGCTTGTGCTGCGGTCGCGTCGCGCCCATGTCGCGCAGCATGACGAGGGTGGACGAGACGGGGCTGCTGGTGCGCGACGGCGCCGCCTTCGTGCTGCAACGCGACGCAGGCGGCCGCTGGCTGCTGGAGATGCACCGCGTGCCGGTCGACCATGTCCAGAAAAGGGTGCGCGTGGTCGGCGAACTGTCGGGCGACCGCGTGACGGTGGACGGCGTATCGGCGGCGTAATGTAAAAAAAAGCCCCTCCCTTTCAGGGGAGGGGCTTTCAGGTCAGAACCCGATGCGCACACCGGCATAGAACCGCCGCAGCAGCGGATCGTAGGTGCTGGTCAGCGTGTCCTGACCCGCGTCGGAGCCGATATCGGCCAGGTACGGCGGCTTGTTGTCGAGCAGATTGTACCCGCCGACGTAGAATTCGAAGCGCTCGTCGACCCGGAAGCGCACCTGCGCATCGAGATAGAATTGCGCCCGCACGTCGTAGAACGGGTTGGTGCCCGGCGCCGCGCCGGTCAGCTGGTCGTCGAGGCTCGCCTTGCTCAGCCAGGTGCCCGTCACGGTCAGCCCCGCGCCCGCCAGGTCATACGAGCCGTTGACCGTGAAGCGGTCGCGCGACGCACCGATCTCACCCGCGAAATAGTCGCGGTCCGCACCCGGCAGCGGCACGGTATAGCCGGAGATCAGGTGCGTGTACGATCCGCGCAGCCCCAGGTCGCCCGCCAGCCCGATATCGGCCAGGTTCTGGCGCCAGGTCACCGTGGTATCGATGCCCTGCGTCTTCACGCCGCCGCTGTTCAGGAAGCTGGTGGTCAGCTGGTCGATCGAGCCGGCGGTGTTCGGCCCGATATTGGCCGGACGCCGCGTGATGCGACCGCAATAATCCTGGTTCCCGGCCTGGTAGCACTGGTTGAGGATATATTGCAGCGGCGTCTGGACGATCGCATCCTTGATGCGGATGTTGAAGTAATCGACCGTCAGGACGAGGTTGCGCAACGCGTTGATCGAGCGCGGCGCGATCACGACGCCGGCGGTGAAGCTGTCGCCCTTCTCCTCCTGCAACAGCGGGTTGCCCGATTCGAAGCTGGTGACGCCCTGGATATCCGCCTGCGACGGGGTGAAGCCGTCCGGCCCCGTGATGATCGCGTTCGGCCCCAGCGCGGCACGGCATTGCGTGCCCAGCGTGCCGGCGGTGGTCGCCGTCACCCCGATGCAGGGATCGGTCACGCTCGGGAAGTTCTGCTGCGGCGCCTGGAACAGCTCGTTGATGTTGGGCGCCCGCACCGAGCGCGCCTGCATCACGCGGAAGCGGATGTCCTCTACCGGCGCCCATTCGCCGCCGTAGTTGTAGCTGAACGTCGTGCCGATCGTGTTGTAATCCGACACGCGCACCGCGCCGCGCACGGTCAGCGAGTGGAAGAACGGACGATCCTGGATCAGCGGGGCGATGACCTCGCCGAACCCTTCCCACAGGTGGAAGCTGCCGCGCGTCGCGGGCAGGGCGTTGTTGCCGTTCAACCCCTGCTGGGTCAGCAGGTCGAAGTCGTTGCGGCTGGTTTCGCGGCGATATTCGGTGCCGATGCTGAACCCGACCGGGTCGGCGCCGAACAGCGAGAACAGCTTGCCCGACACGTTGCCGCCGAACACGGTCTGCGTCACCCGCGTCGACAGCGTGGTGTCCACCGCCAGATAACCGGCGGTGTTGGCCAGCGTGCCGGGGCCGTAGATGTTCGCAGGCACGCAGCCCGCCGCGCGTGCGGCCGCGTCGGCGCACACGATCTGCCCCGTCGCCGGATCGCGGTAGGAGTTGAGCGCCTGGAAGAAGTTGGCGGTGTTGAACTGCCCGCTGCCGCGCTGGTTCTCGGTCGTCTGGCCGTAGATGCCATAGACTTCGTAGTTCAGTCTGTCGTTCAGGATCGAGCCGGTGGCGCCGCCCGCGATGCGGAACAGGTCGCGGCTGGCCTGGCTGGTGCGCGGGCCGAAGTCGGCGAGGCGACGGTCGAAATAGATGTCGCGCAAGCCATCGCCATCGGTGTCGGTGGCGGCGTTGAAGATCGTGTCGGGGACGAACGGATTGCGGTACAGCGTGCCGCCGACGATCGTCTCGATCGGGATCTGCCCGCTGTTGCGCGGGTTGCTGAAGGTCGAATCGAGCGGGAACGGCTCGATCACGGTGCTGACCTTGGTCTTGGCGTAATTGCCCTCGATGAACAGGTTCAGCGCCGGCGACACCTCGAAATTCGCGCGGCCCGCGGCGACATAGCGCTCGACCGGCACCGCGAGGTAACGGAAGTCGCTGCGGTTGAAGCCGTCCGGCCCCGCGACGCTGCCGTCGGCGTTGACGCAGCCGCCAGTGCCGTTGGTCGACACGCAATCGCGCAGCGCGCCGTCCTGGCCATAGGTGAATACCGAATCACCGGCATAATAGCGGCCCTGCGGCGCGAAGCCCGACAGATACGGGCGCTGCGGGGTGAACAGCTCGCTGTCCTCGCCGCTGACATAGGCGCCGCGGCTGATCGAATCGACCGCGCTGGAGCCGCCCTCGGTCTCGCGGTTGCGCTTCAGGACGGTGCCCTGCTTCGAATAGCCGCCGAACAGCATGATGTTGCCGCGGCCGTCGGCGAAATTCTTGCCCGCCAGCAGGTTGAACTGCCGGTCGAAGCCGTCGCCGCGCTCCGAGATGCCGACCTGCGCATCGGCCTGGATACCGTCGAAGTCGGTCTTGTAGATGAGGTTGACGACGCCCGCGACCGCGTCCGAGCCATAGACGGCGGAGGCGCCGCCGGTCAGCACGTCGGTGCGCTGCAGGAACTGCGTCGGAATGACGTTCAGGTCGACCGCGGACGATCCGGGCACGCCGGAGACAAAGCGGCGCCCGTTGACCAGCACCAAAGTGCGGTCCTCGCCCAGGTTGCGCAGGTTGACGGTCGCGACACCCGCGCTCTGCGTGGCGAAGGAGGAGTTGGTGCGGCTGATCCCCGGCTGGCCGAACGCCGGGTTCTGCAACAGCAGGTCCTGCACGTTGATGACGCCCGACTGGCGGATCTGCTCGGCGCTGATGACCTGGAGCGGCGAGGCCGAGGTGGCGGAGGGCAGCTGGATGCGCGATCCGGTGACCACGATGTCGGCGCCCGCCTCGTTGCCCTGCGCCGAAGGATCGGCGGGCGAGGCGGCGGGGTCGTTGGCGGATTGCGTCGTGGCGGCCTCGACGGTCGCGCCCTGCGCGCTGTCCTGCGCCCAGGCGGGCGTCGCGAGCATCGCAATGCCGGCGAGCAGCGACGAGCCGAGCAGGCGGCAACGGTGATGGTGCATGTGGTCCTCCCTTGAAATGCACGCGGACCAGGACATGGACCCTGTCCTATAATCCGGATGCTTCCCTATGACCGGCACAGCGGGTGACCAAGCCATGTTGTTGCAGAACATGAATGAAAAATTACAAACGTGTTGCGCGTGCCACAATGTGAGATAGCAACATAGGTAAGCGATACGAACCTTTGCGCGTCTTCCTTGCCGCTCATGGGGATGGACCCTAGACAGGCGTCATGCCGTCACATCGCCGTTCGCCCTCCGAGTCATGACGCTCACCATCGGTATCGCGGCGGCGGTCGGGGCCGTCCTGCTGGTGTTGATCGTCGCCGGCGCGGTGCTGCTGGTGACCGGGTTGCGCGCCCGCGCCGCCGCGGCGGGCGCCGCACAGGCGCGCGACGCGCTGGAGGCGCTGCTCGCCGCGGCGCCGATGCAGCCGATCGTCATCGGTCCCGACGGTCATGTCGACATGCCGCGCCGCGCCGCCGACTGGCTGGGGCTGGCGGGCGTGCCGCGCTACCTGCAGGAACTGGATGCCGCAGGCTGGGGCGTCGAGAGCGCGGATGCGCAGGCGCTGTCGCGCGACATCGCCGCCTGCCAGCGCTCCGCGCGCGGCTTCGTGCGCAGCATCCATGCCCGCGACGGCGGGCGCACCCTGACCGCGCAGGGCGAGCGCCGCGCGGAGTCGGTGATCGTCTGGCTGCACGATTCGACCGCGATCGAGGGCGAGATGCGGCAGCTGCGCGTCGAATGCGGCGAGCTGTCGGACGCGTTCGATGCGCTGACCGGGCTGGTCGAGGCGGCGCCGCTGCCGATGTGGTATCGCGACGCGGAGCTTCGCCTCGCGATGGTCAATTCCGCCTATGTCGCGGCGGTGGAGGGACAGGATGCCGCCGATGTGGTGGCGCGCTCGGTCGAGCTGGTCGACGGCTCGGGGCAGGGCGGGCCGTCCGCCGGCGCGGCGCTGGCGCGCAGCGAGGCGCACCCGCAACAGCGGATCCTGCCCGCCACGATCGGCGGCGCGCGCCGCTCGCTGATGATCCACGACGTGCCGCTGCCGGTCGGTGGCGTCGCCGGCTATGCGATCGATATCGAGGAACTGGAACAGGCGAACCTGCGCGAGCGCCGCTTCGCCGATGCGCAGCGTGCGATGCTCGATCGCCTGTCCGCCGGCGTCGCGCAATTCGGCCGCGACCGCAGCATGGTGTTCTGCAACCAGCCGTTCCGCCGCCTGTTCGCGATGCGGCGCGAATGGCTCGCCGACCGGCCGGAGTTCGATCGCGTGCTCGAACGCATGCGCGAGGCGAACCGCGTGCCCGAGGTACGCGACTTCCCCGGATGGAAGGCGGAACGGCGCGGCTGGTTCGTCCAGACCGACACCGCGGTCGAGGAGAATTGGCATTTGCCCGGCGGCACGCACCTGCGCGTCGTGGCGCAGCCGCTGCCCGACGGCGGGCTGATGGTGATCTTCGAGGACCGCACGGAGCAGGTGCAGCTGGCCAGCGCGCGTGACACGCTGCTGCGGGTGCGCACCGCGACGTTCGACAATCTGTTCGAGGCGCTGGGCGTCTTCTCCGCCGACGGCCGATTGCAGCTGTGGAACAACCGCTTCCGCGCGCTGTGGGATTTCGAGGAGGAGTTCCTGAGCGGGCATCCGCGCGTCGATGCGATTGCGGAGAAGGTCGCGCCGCGCCTGTCCAACCCGCGCCGTTCGCGCCAGATCGCCGAGCTGGTCCGCGCCGCGACTGCCGACCGGCAGCAGCGCGCCGGGCATATCGCGCTGTCGGACGGGCGCCATTTCGAGTTCGCCGCAGTGCCGCTGCCCGATGGCAACGCGTTGTTCACGATGCTCGACATCACCGACAGCCGGCGCATGGAACAGGCGCTGCGCGACCGCAACGACGCGCTGGAGGCGGCCGACCGGGTGAAGACCGCGTTCGTCGCCAACATGAGCTACGAGCTGCGCACCCCGCTGACCTCGATCAGCGGGTTCGCGGAGATGCTCCACGGCGGCTATGCGGGCGAGCTGTCGCCGGATGCGGTCGGCTATCTCGATGCGATCCTCGATGCGGTCGAGCGGCTGGGGCTGCTGATCGACGACGTGCTCGACCTCACCTCGACCGAGAGCGGCGCGCGCCCCTTGGAGCGCGGCGACGTGGACGTCGGCGCGGTGTCGCGCGCGGCGGCGGACGCGGTGCGTGCCACCGCCAAGCGCCGCCATCTGGAATTCGTGGTCGAGGTGCAGCGCTCCGCCGGGCGACTGTCGGGCGACGCGCGGCGCATCCGCGAGGTGGTGGAGCATTTGCTGCGCCACGCGGTCGGCGCCACGCGGGAGCGCGGCCGCGTGCTGCTTCACGTCGACGGCAATGCGAAGGCGGCGCGGATCGTGGTGTCCGACGATGGTACGGGCATGACTGCGGATGCCGCGGCACGCGCGTTCGACCGCTTCGCGCAGGAAGGCCGCGCGGTCGGCAGCGATCGCGCGCTGGGACTGGGCCTGCCGCTCGCCAAGCAGTTCGTCGAGGCGCATGGCGGCACGATCTCGCTGGTCAGCGAGCCGGGCGAGGGCACGCTCGTCACGGTGGAACTGCCGCGGCGGTGACGGGCGGCGACCTGATCCTGGCCGATGTCGCGGCCACCGCGGCGCTGGGTGCGCGGCTGGCCGCGGTGCTGCGCGCGGGCGACGTGGTGACGCTGGCGGGCGGGCTGGGCGCGGGCAAGACCAGCCTCGCACGCGGCGTGCTGTCCGCGCTGGGGCTGGCGGAGGAAGCGCCCAGCCCGACCTTCGCGATCGTCCAGCCCTATGACCCGCCCGAGGTGCGCGTGCCGGTGCTCCACGTCGATCTCTACCGCCTCGACGACGCGGACGAGGTCGCGGAACTGGGGCTGGACGAGGCGCGCCACGATGCCGCGCTGCTGGTCGAATGGGCGGAGCGCGCCGGCCCTGGCTATTGGCGCGATGCGCTGGCGCTCGACCTCGCGGTGCTGCCGGACGGCGCGCGCCGCTTGACTTGGCAGGCGCCCGCGGCATGGGAAGCGCGATGGCCACCCCCGCAATGACGCCGCCCGAGGGGGCGGCGCATTTCCTCTCCGCTCATGGCTGGCACGGCGCGCGCATCGACGCGCTGGCCGGCGATGCCTCGTTCCGCCGCTACTTCCGCATCGTGGCCGATGGGGTGGGGGGGGAGCGCCGCGCGATCCTGATGGACGCGCCGCCGCCGCACGAGGATCCGCGCCCGTTCGTGGAGGTGGCGCGCTGGCTGACCGACCGCTCCTTCGCCGCGCCCGCCATCCTGGCGACCGATCTGGAGCGCGGCTTCGTGCTGTTGCAGGACTTCGGCGATGCGCGGATGCGCGAGACGGTGGATGCCGAGCCGCATGCGACGCTGCCGCTGTACGAGGCCGCGGTCGACCTGCTGGTGGCGCTCCGCGCGCATCCCGCGGGCGACTGGCGCCCCTATGACCGTGCCGAATTGCAGCGCGAGGCGGGGCTGCTGACCGAATGGTATTGCCCCGCGGTCGGCGTCGTGCCCGACGTCGCGGGCTATGTCGCCGCCTGGGATCAGGTGCTGTCGCGCGCCGCGCCGCAGGCGCCGGTGACGGTGCTGCGCGACTATCATGCCGAAAATCTGATGCTGGTCGGCGCCGACCGCACGCTGGGGCTGCTCGATTTTCAGGACGCGCTCGCGGGGCATCCGGCCTACGACCTCGTGTCGCTGTTGCAGGATGCGCGCCGCGACGTCGATCCCTCGCTGGAGGAGGCGATGCTGGCGCGCTACCGCGCCGCGACCGGGGAGGGCGACGCGTTCATGGACGCCTACCATGTGCTGGGCGCTCAGCGGAACGCCAAGATCATCGGCATCTTCACCCGCTTGTGGAAGCGCGACGGCAAGCCGCGCTACCCGGCGCTGTGCCCGCGCGTCTGGGGCTATCTGGAGCGCGACCTGACCCACCCCGTGCTGGCGCCGGTCGCGCGCTGGTTCGCCGCCAACCTGCCGCCGGAATGGCGCGGCGATCCGGTCGCGATCGCCGCCGCAAAGGGAATCGCATGACGCGTCCGCGCTATATCCGCCCCGATCCGGGTGCCGCCGTGCCCACCACCGCGATGGTGATGGCGGCGGGCATCGGCAAGCGGATGCGCCCGCTGACCGCCACCCGGCCGAAGCCGCTGGTGGAGGTCGCCGGGCGCACGCTGCTGGACCATACGTTCGATCGCCTGCGCGCGGCGGGCGTGCGGCGCGCGGTGGTCAACGTCCATTATCTCGCCGACGCGCTGGAGGCGCATCTCAAGCATCGCGTCCATGGCATCGACGTGATCGTCTCGGACGAGCGCGAGCAATTGATGGAGACCGGTGGCGGGCTCGCCAAGGCGCTGCCGCTCTTGGGCGACGCACCGTTCCTGGTCGTCAACAGCGACAATTTTTGGGTCGACGGGCCGACCGACGCCATCCGTCAGCTCGCCGCGCGCTGGAACGACGAGGCGATGGATGCGCTGCTGCTGCTGGTCCCCTATGCGCGCGCGCACAATCACGGCGGGCAGGGGGATTTCCACCTCGATGCCGCGGGGCGGATCACCGGGCGGCGCAAGCCGGGGCGGGTCGCGCCGTTCGTCTATACGGGGTTGCAGATCGTGTCGCCGCGGCTGATCCGCGACTGGCCGGACGGCCCGTTCTCCACCAACCTGTTCTGGAACCGCGCGATCGAGGGCGGCCGTGCCTTCGGCGTCGTCCATCAGGGGCTGTGGTCCGAGGTCAACGTCCCCGCCGCCATCGCCAGGACCGAGGCGCTGCTGGCGGATGGCTGAGGGCATTCGCCCCCGTCCGCGCCTCTTCACGATCCCCGCGCACCGCGCCTTTGCCGATGCGCTGGTCGCGGGGCTGATCCGCCGGTTCGGCAGCACCGACCGGCTGGCGCTGGCGCGCGGCGTCGTACTGGTCCCCAACAATCGCGGCGCGCTGGCGGTGCAGGAGGCGTTCGTGCGCGCCAGCGGCGGTGCGCTGCTGCTGCCGCGCATCGTCGCGGTCGGCGCGGAGGATCTGGAGGGGGCACTGGGCGCCGCGCTCGACCCCGCCGATGCCGTACCCCCGCTGCCGCCCGCGATCGACCCGCTCCAGCGCCGTATGATCCTGGCGCGGCTGGTCGAGGAGGAGCGCGCCGCCGCCGGGCGCCCCGTCGATGCGGCGGAGGCGGTGCGGCTGGCGGGCGACCTGGCGCACACGCTGGACCAGCTGATCGTCGAGGAGGTCGCGCCCGAGCGGCTGGCCGCGATCGACCCCGGGGAGGGGCTGTCCGATCATTGGGAAACCGCGCTGCGCCTGTTCCGCATCGTGCTCGACCGCTGGCCCGCGGAGCGCACCGCGCTGGGTCGTGTCGACGCCGCGCAGCGCCGCGTGACGCTGCTCGATCGTCAGGCGGAACGCTGGCGCGCCATGCCGCCTGCCGGCTTCGTCTGCGCGGCGGGGATCACCGATCCGGCGCCCGCGGTCGCGCGGCTGCTGCGCACCGTCGCCGAACTGCCGCACGGCATGGTCGTGTTCGCCAACCTCGATCTGTCGCTGCCGGAGGAGGAATGGGACGCGCTCGGCCCGCACGCGCCCGATCCCGCCACCGGCCTCGTCCGCCGCGCGATCGAGGTGCATCCGCAATTCCACCTCAAGCTGCTGCTGGAGCGGATCGGCGTCGCGCGCGGCGAGGTGGCGCGCTGGACCGACGCCAGCGAGCATGACGCCACCGCCACCCGCGGCAAGGCGATCGCCAACGCGCTGACGCCCGCCGCCTTCACCGCCAAATGGACCCGCCTCGACGCCGCCGAACGCCGGTTGACCGGGGTGGAGGCGGCCGAACTCGCCACCCCGGCGCAGGAGGCGCAGGCGATCGCGCTGGCGCTGCGCGGCGCGCTGGAGGAACCGGGGCGCACCGCCGCGCTCATCACCCCGGACCGTGCGCTGGCGCGGCGCGTCGCGGCGCATTGCCGGCGCTGGAACATCGATGTGGACGATTCCGCCGGCCGCGCGCTTGCCATCCTGCCCGCCGGCACGCTGCTGACCGCGATCGTCGAGGCGGCGGCGCAGGACTTCGCGCCGATGGCGCTGCTGACCCTGCTCAAGCATCCTCTGGTGCGTGCGGGCGCGCAGCGACGCGAGTGGTTGCAGGGCGTCCGCCGTCTCGACCGCGCGCTGCGCGGCCCGCGGCCCGCGCCCAGCCTCGACGGCATCGACCGCCACCTGCGCGACGCGCCCGAGCGCGAGCGCGACATCCGCGCGCGCGCCGCCGACTGGTGGAAGGGCGCGCGCACGCTGCTGGAGCCGGTCGCGCGCGTCTTCGGCGACGGCGCGGCGACGCTTCCCGGGCTGGTCGCCGGTCTGCGCGAGGCGGCCGACCTGCTGGCGGGCGAGGAGGCATGGCGCGGCCCCGCCGGGCGCGCCGCCGCCGACCTGCTCGCCGCGCTGGAGGAGCAGGCGCCCGTCGGCCCGCGCCGCATCACCCCGGCGGGGTTCGTGCCGATGCTGCGGCTGCTGATGGACGAGATCGCGATCCGCCGCCCCCCGCGCGACCGCCATCCACGCCTCGCCATCTACGGCCTGATCGAGGGGCGCCTCCAATCCGCCGACCTGATGATCCTCGGCGGGCTCAACGAGGGCGTCTGGCCCGGCATCCCCGCGCCCGACCCATGGCTCGCGCCGCGGATCCGCGCGGAGCTGGGGCTGCCCGGGCTGGAGCGCGCGATCGGGGTCGCCGCGCACGACTTCGGGCAGGCGCTGGGCGCGCCGCGTGTGATCCTGACGCGCAGCCGCCGCGACGCGCGCTCGCCCGCGCTCGCCTCGCGCTTCTGGCTGCGGCTGGAGGCGATGGCGGGCGAGCGCTTCCCGCGTGCCCCGCACTGGGCGGCGTGGAGCCACGCGCTCGACCATGCCGGCGCCCCCCGGCCCGCCGATCGCCCCGCGCCGCTGCCACCCCGGCGGCTGCGCCCGACCAGCATCTCCGTCACCGAGGTCGACCGGCTGAAGGCCGACCCCTTCGCCTTCTACGCGCGCCGTATCCTGAAGCTGATGCCGCTCGACCCGGTCGATGCCGATCCCAGCGCGGCATGGCGCGGCACCGCGGTCCATGCCGTGCTGGAAGCGTGGGCGAAGGAGGATGCGTGCGACGCCGATGCGCTGCTGCCCCGCGCGCTGACGCTGCTGTCCGATCCTGCGGCGCACCCCTTGCTGCGCGCCTTGTGGCAACCGCGCCTGATCGCCGCCTTCGAATGGATCGCCGCGCGCACCCTCGCCGAACGGGCCGAGGGGCGTCAGGTGCTCGCGGTCGAGGGCCGCGGCGAGGCGGAACTGTCCGGCATCCGCCTCAACGGCCGTTTCGATCGCATCGATCGCATGCCCGATGGCGGGCTGGGGATCGTCGACTACAAGACCGGCAAGGCCCCCTCCGTCGCCGCGGTGCGCGGCGGGTTCAACCTGCAACTGGGGTTGCTGGGCGCGATCGCGGAGCAGGGCGGGTTTGCCGACGTGTCGGGCAAGGCCACCGCGTTCGAATATTGGTCGCTGGCGAAGAAGGGCGATGCGTTCGGCGCCGTCTCCAGCCCCGCCGATCCCGCGGGCAAGGGCGGCCGCATCGTCACCGACGACTTCGTCCGCGCCGCGCGCGACAGTTTCGCCGAGGCGGCGGCGCGCTGGCTGACCGGCGAGGAGGCGTTCGTCGCGAAGCTCCATCCGGAATTCGCGCCCTATGCGGAATACGACCAGCTGATGCGCCGCGACGAATGGTATGGCCGTGACCGGTGATCTCCGGCCCGTCACCCCGGGCTTGACCCAGGGTCCCGCTTCTTCTTGTCCGCGGTCGAACAGCGGGACCCCGGGTCAAGCCCGGGGTGACGGCCTATGGGACGCACGCGCATGAACCCCCTCCCGTCCCTCAAGGGCGAGCAGCTCCGCGCCAGCCGTCCCGACGCGCACGTCTGGCTCTCCGCCTCCGCGGGCACCGGCAAGACGCAGGTGCTCGCCGCGCGCGTGTTCCGCCTGCTGCTGCGCGACGTCGCGCCCGGATCGATCCTGTGCCTCACCTTCACCAAGGCGGGCGCGGCGGAGATGGCGGCGCGCGTCAGCCGGCAGCTCGCGGCCTGGGTGCGGATGCCCGACACCGACCTCGCCCGCGACCTCGCCGCGCTGGGCGAGCGCCCGACGCCCGCGCTGGTCGCCCGCGCGCGCACCCTGTTCGCCAAGGTGCTCGACGCGCCCGGCGGTGGCCTGCGTATCCAGACCATCCACGGCTTCTGCCAGGGGCTGCTCGCCGCCTTCCCGATTGAGGCCGGGCTGGTCCCGGGCTTCCGCCCGATCGAACCGCGCGAGGAGGCGCTGCTCCGCCGTCAGGCGCTCTCCGATCTGCTGGTCGATGCCGAGCGCGAGGGGCGCACCGCGCCGGTCGAGACGATCGGCGCGCTCAGCGTCCGGCTGGGCGAGCAGGGCGCCGAGCAATTCCTCGCCGAATGCGCGCGCGCCGGCACCGCGCTCGACGCGCTGCCGACCGGCATCGCACCCTTCGTCCGCGCGCAACTGGGCGTGCCGCTGGGCGATGTCGAGGAGGTCATCGCGCAGGGCTGCGACGACCTCGACCATGATGCGATCGAGCGGATCGGCGCCGCGAACCGTACATGGGCCACCGCCACCGGCACCGGCCATGCCGATACGATCGCGCGCTGGCTGGCCGGCGACCTGACCGCGCGCGTCGCCGCGCTCCCCGCGCTGATGGCGGTGGTGCGCACCGCCACCGGCGCCCCGCGCAAGGTGTCCGCCAAGCTGACCGCCGCCGATCCCGATTACGAGGAACTGGCGATCGACCTCGGCGAAGGCTGCGCCGCGCTGCTCCAACTGCGCATCCGCGCCGCCTACGCCGACCGGCTCGGCGCCGCGCTGGAGGTGGGGCGCGACTATGCGCGCGGCTATGCGCTGGCGAAGCGGCGCACCGGGGCGGTCGATTTCGACGATCTGATCGGCGCCGCGGTCGCGCTGCTCCAGCAGGACGGGATCGGCGAGTGGATCCGCTACAAGCTGGACCAGATCACCGAACATGTGCTGGTCGACGAGGCGCAGGATACGAACGTCGCGCAATGGACGATCATCCGCGCGCTGGTGGACGAATATTTCGTCGGTCGCGGCATCTACGCGCCCTCTGTGCGTACCTTGTTCACGGTCGGCGACCTCAAACAGGCGATCTTCGGCTTTCAGGGCACTGATCCGGTCAATTTCCTCGCCGCCGAACGCTATTTTCAGGCGCGCGCGGCGGAGGTCGCGGGCGAGGATCACATGCCCGACGACGAACGCGGGCTGCCGTTCGACCGCCTCTCGCTGACCGATTCGTTCCGCTCCACCGCGCCGGTGCTGGAGTTCGTCGACGCCGCCATCGCCACCGTCGGTGCCGCCGGGCTGGGGGCGGCCGACGACGTGCCGCTCCACGCCAGCCGCGTCGCCGGGCCGGGGCAGGTCGTGCTGTGGCCTCCGATCGTCGCCGACGCGACCGAGGCCGACGACGGCGGCGAGGAAGGCTGGATCGACGACGCCGTCCGCACCAACGCCACCCGCATCGCGAAGGCGGTGCGGGGCTGGCTCGACGCGGGCGTGATGCTGGAAAGCAAGGGCCGCCCGCTGCGCCCCGAGGACGTCATGATCCTCGTCAAGCGCCGCGGCGAACTGGCACAGCTGCTGGTCGCGCGCCTCTATGCGGAGGGAGTGCCGGTCGCGGGCGTCGATCGCCTGCGGCTGTCCGCGCCGCTCGCGGTGCAGGATCTGCTCGCGGCGGTGCGCTTCGTGCTCCAGCCCGACGACGACCTCTCGCTCGCCAGCCTGCTCGTCTCCCCGCTGATCGGCTGGACGCAGGACGAATTGATGGCGCGCGCCGCCGACCGGAAGGGGCCGCTGTGGCGCCACCTGACGCGCACCTGCCCGGAGCATCTCGGCGCGCTCGACGACCTGCTCGCACGTGCCGACTACGACACGCCGTACCGCTTTCTGGAGATGATCCTCTCCGGCCCGCTCGACGGCCGCCGCCGGCTGCTCGCACGGCTGGGCGAGGAGGCGCGCGACCCGATCGAGGAATTGCTCAACGCCGCACTCGATTTCGAGACCACCGCCACGCCGTCGCTGCAACGCTTCCTCGACTGGTTCGAGCGCGACGAGGTGGAGATCGTGCGCGACGCCGCCGCCCCGCTCGACGCCGTCCGCGTGATGACCGCGCATGGCAGCAAGGGGTTGCAGGCCCCAGTCGTCATCCTCGCCGACGCCACCAGCGACCCCGATGCCGCGCCGCGCTCGGTGCTGATGTGGACGCCCGACGGCATGGAGCGCCCGATCCCCGTGTTCCGCCCGCGCAAGGAAGAGCGCGCCGGCGCGATCGACGCCGCGCTGACCGAGGTGGAGCGGCGCGAGCGCGAGGAGCATTGGCGCCTCTTCTACGTCGCCGCGACGCGGGCGGAGGAGCGGCTGGTGATCGCCGGGTCGCTCTCCGCCAAGTGGCAGGGCGTGCCCCCGGAAGCGAGCTGGTACGCCACCGCCGCGCGCACGTTCGACGCGCTGGGTGTCGCGGCGGGGGAGGGCGAGCGTGTCTTCCCCGGCCGCCATCCCGCCGCCCCCGTGACGCGCAAGCCCCACGCCGACGCCGACGGGGATACCGCCGCCGCGCTGCCCGACTGGGCGCGCCGTGCCGCGCCGCGCGAGTCGTTGCCGCCGCGTCCGCTGTCGCCCTCCGCGATCGGCGAGGATGCGGTGGCGGATCCGCCGCCCGGCCCCGCGATGCGCGACGCCGCCGAGCGCGGCCGGCTGATGCATGCGCTGTTCGAGCGGCTGCCCCCGCTCACCCCCGCCGACCGCGCCGCCGCGGCCCGCGCCTGGCTCGACGCGCGCGGCGTCGCCGATCCGGCGGCGGTGATCGCCCCGGTGCTGGCGGTGATGGACGACCCCGCCTTCGCCGATCTGTTCGCGCCCGGCGCGCTGACCGAGACGCCGATCACCGCCACCTTGCCCGACGGCCGCGTCATCGCCGGCACGATCGACCGGCTGCTGGTCGGTGACGGGGTGGTGCGCGTCGTCGACTACAAGACCGGGCGCGCGGTGCCCGCCGGCGCCGACGCGGTGCCCGACTATCACCTCAAGCAGATGGCCGCCTATCACGCCGCTCTGTCGGTGATCTTCCCCGCGGCGCGGGTCGAGGCGGCGTTGCTCTACACCGCCGGCCCGCGGCTGATCGTGCTGCCGCCCGCGCTGCTGGAGCGTGCCAAGCGCGGCTTTGGCGCGTCGGAGCAAAGCTTGCCGTTTGACGGTTGAGTGGGCCTGTACCGCACCCTAGATGGCGGATCGAAGGAGATAGACATGGCCACGAAGACGATCACCGACGCCAGCTTCCAGAACGACGTGCTGTCCGCGGACAAGCCGGTGCTGGTCGATTTTTGGGCCGAATGGTGCGGGCCGTGCAAGATGATCGGCCCGTCGCTGGAGGAGTTGAGCGACGAACTGGGCGAGCAGGTGACGATCGCCAAGATCAACATCGACGAAAACCCCGACGCGCCCGGCCGCTACGGCGTGCGCGGCATCCCGACGATGATCCTGTTCAAGGCCGGCGCGCCCGCCGCGACCAAGGTCGGTGCCGAGCCGAAGGGCCGGATCAAGGCCTGGCTGGAAGGCGAGCTGGGCTGACGTGCGACATCCGTCATCCCGCGCCGTCGCGGGATGACGGACGACACGATCACGTCAGCGGGATCATCACCGTCGCGGCATAGGCGGGCCGCTCCCGCAATTGCCGATACCAGCGCGCGACATGCGGCCGGTCGGGTCGATCGATGGCCAGCGTGAACCAGCTATGGGCATAGACGCCCATCGGTATGTCTCCCAGACCGAAACCGTCGCCCGACAGCCACTCGGTCTGTGCCAATTGGCGATCCAGGATCGTCATCAACGCCGCGCTGGCGGCGGCGGAGCGGGCCACGACCGCCTCGTCGCGCTTTTCAGCCGGTGTGCGGATCAGCTGGACGAAGGCATCGCGCTGCGCCTCGGCATAGCCGAACTGCCAGTCCATCCAGCGATCCGCCACCGCACGCACCGCCGCATCGTCGGGCCACCAGCGCCGATCCCCGTGTCGCGCCGCCAGATAGCGCAGGATCGCGTTCGACTCCCACAGGATCAGGCCATCGTCCTCGATCGTCGGGACCAGCGCGTTCGGGTTCTTCGCCCGATAGGCATCGTCCATGCCGAAGGCGCCGCCGACGTCGTGGCGGACGAACGGCACGCCGATCTCCTGCGCCAGCCAGACGACCTTCTTGACGTTGTGCGAGTTGAGCCGGCCCCAGATCGTCAGCATGTCAGCTGCGATAATCGGCGTTGATCGAGATATAGCCGTGCGTCAGGTCGCACGTCCACACCGTGGCGCGACCGTCGCCCAGCCCCAGGTCGACGCCGATCTCCACCTCCTGCCCCTTCAGGTGCGCGGCGACCGGCGCCTCGTCATAGCCCTCGACCGCCAGTCCGCCCTGCGCCACCTGCGTCGCGCCGAAGCGGATCGACAGCCGGTCGCGCTCGGCGGGTTCGCCCGCCTTGCCGACCGCCATCACCACGCGGCCCCAGTTCGCATCCTCGCCCGCGATCGCGGTCTTCACCAACGGCGAATTGGCGATCGACAGCGCGACGCGATGCGCCGACGCGTCGCTCTCGGCGCCCTCGACGGTGATCTCGATCAGCTTGGACGCGCCCTCGCCGTCACGCACCACCAGAAGTGCGAGCTGCCGGCACACATCCGCCAGCGCCGCGCGGAATGCGTCCGCCCCCGCGCTGTCGTCGTCCGTCAGCGGCGTGTTGCCCGCCGCGCCGGTGGCGAACGCCAGCACCGTGTCGCTGGTGGACGTGTCGCTGTCGACCGTGATGCACGAGAAGGTGCGCGTGTTCGCCGCCGACAGCGCGACCTGAAGGAACGGCGCCTCCACCGCGGCATCGGTGAAGACGAACCCCAGCATCGTCGCCATGTCGGGTGCGATCATGCCGCTGCCCTTGATGATCGCCGCGATGGTGACGGTGCGCCCATCGACCACCGCGGTCGCGGTCGCGCCCTTGGCATAGGTGTCGGTCGTCCCGATCGCCTCCGCCGCCGCGCGCCAGTCGGTCGCGGGCGCGGCGAAGGCGGCGGCCAGCCCCGCCTGTGCCTTGTCGATTGGCAGCGGCACGCCGATCACCCCGGTGGAGGCGACGAAGATGTCGGACGGCTGGCAGTCCAGTGCCGCCGCCGCCTGCGCCGCGATCGCCTCCACCGCCGCGCGCCCGCGGTTGCCGGTGAAGGCGTTGGAATTGCCCGCATTGACCACCAGCGCGCGCGCCTGCCCCAGCACCAGTGCGCGGCGGCACCATTCCACCTCCGGGGAGGGACATTTCGACTGCGTCGTCACGCCCGCCACCGTCGTGCCGGGCGCCAGTTCGGCAAAGGTCAGGTCACAGCGATCCCATTCCTTGTACCGCGCCCGCGCGACGCGCAGCGTGACGCCCGCGATCGGCGGCATATCGGGAAAGGGCAGGGCGAGCGGAGAGACGGCATGCGACATGGCGGCGGGCTTTAGCGCGCTCGCCGCGACACCGCCATATCGGCGATCCCGATCGCACGAAGCGCTTGGACCTTCGCGCGTCTGCCCCTATGTCCGTGTCCGCGATGAACCTGCTGCTGCTCCTTTCTGCCCTGTTGTCGGCGCTGACCGGCATCGGCGGCAGCGTGCGCCAGCCGCCGGTGGCGCAGGCGGTGGCGCAGCAGACGCGCGCCGCGGTCGCCGCGACCGTGGCGCAGCGTGTCGCGGCGCGTCCGGTGCAGGTGCTCGCGACGCTCTCGACCAGCGCGGTTGCCCCGATCGCCGCCGCCCTCGCGCTGTTCCCCGCGGAACCCGCCTACGCGACGCGCCGGCGCGAATAGTGTCGCGTCCGGCGGCAACCTGCCGCCCGCTTTCACCGTTTTTCCCGCGCGCGGACCGCATCACGGCGGTGCCGCGCCGTCCGCAAATCACAGGATCACGCCCATGTTCGGCGGTATTGCCAAGTCGCTCTTCGGGTCGTCCAACGACCGCTACGTCAAGTCGCTCAACCCCGTGCTCGCGAAGATCGCCGCGTTCGAGCCGACGCTCCAGGCGATGGACGACGCCACGCTGGCGCACCAGACCGTCCTCTTCCGCGAGCGGCTGGCGAATGGCGAGACGCTCGACCAGCTGCTGCCCGAGGCGTTCGCGACCGTGCGCGAGGCGGCGAGCCGCGTGCTCGGCCAGCGTCACTACGACGTCCAGATGATCGGCGGCATCGTCCTCCACCGCGGCGAGATCGCGGAGATGCGCACCGGCGAAGGCAAGACGCTGGTGGCGACGCTCGCCACCTATCTCAACGCGCTGCCGGGCGAGGGCGTCCACGTCATCACCGTCAATGATTACCTCGCCAGCCGCGACGCCGACTGGATGGGCCGCGTCTATCGCTTCCTCGGCCTCACCACCGGCGTCATCGTCCCCAATCTGACCGATGACGAGCGCCGCGCTGCCTATGCCGCGGACATCACCTACGGCACCAACAACGAATTCGGCTTCGACTATCTGCGCGACAACATGAAATATGATCGCGCGTCGATGGTGCAGCGCGCCTTTGCGATGGCGATCGTCGACGAGGTCGATTCGGTCCTGATCGACGAGGCGCGCACCCCGCTCATCATCTCCGGCCCGACCGACGACAAGAGCGAGCTGTACATCGGCGTCGACGCGATCGTGAAGCAGCTGTCGGAGGAGGATTACGAGAAGGACGAGAAGCAGAAGACGATCGTCCTGACCGAGGACGGCACCGAGCGTGCCGAGCGGATGCTGGAGGCCGCCGGGCTGCTCCAGGGCGCGAACCTCTACGATTTCGAGAATACGCAGGTGGTCCACCACCTGAACCAGTCGCTGCGCGCGAACGTGATGTTCAAGGCCGACACCGATTACATCGTCAAGGACGGCAAGGTCATCATCATCGACGAATTCACCGGGCGCATGATGGACGGCCGGCGCTGGTCGGACGGCCTGCACCAGGCCGTCGAGGCGAAGGAGGGCGTCCAGATCGAGCCTGAGAATCAGACCATGGCCTCGATCACCTTCCAGAACTATTTCCGCATGTACCCCAAGCTGGCGGGCATGACCGGCACCGCCGCGACCGAGGCGGCCGAATTCTACGACATCTACAAGATGAACGTCGTCACGATCCCGACCAACAAGCCGGTGCATCGCGTCGACGAGGAAGACGAATTCTACAAGGACACGCAGGACAAGTTCCGCGCCATCGCCAAGCGCATCCGCGAACATGCCGAGAAGGGCCAGCCGGTGCTGGTCGGCACCGTCTCGATCGAGAAGTCGGAGCTGCTAAGCGAGTTCCTGCGGCAGGAAGGCGTCGATCACTCGGTGCTGAACGCGCGCTTTCATGAGCGCGAGGCGCATATCGTGGCGCAGGCGGGCCGGCTGGGCGCGGTGACGATCGCCACCAACATGGCGGGCCGCGGCACCGACATCCAGCTGGGCGGCAACCTGGAGTTCCGCGTCGAGGACGAGCTGGCCGGGATGCCCGAGGGACCGGAGCGCGACGCCGCGATCGAGCAGATCAAGGCCGAGATCGCGGCGGAAAAGCAGCGCGTGCTGGAGGCCGGCGGCCTCTTCGTGCTCGGCACCGAGCGGCACGAGAGTCGCCGCATCGACAACCAGCTGCGCGGCCGTTCGGGGCGTCAGGGCGACCCGGGCCTGTCGCGCTTCTACCTCAGCCTCGACGACGACCTGCTGCGCATCTTCGGACCCGATACGCTGTTCGCCAAGATGATGCGCAACAACATCGGCGATGGCGAGGCGATCGGCAGCAAGTGGCTGACCAAGGCGATCGAGACCGCGCAGAAGAAGGTCGAGGCGCGCAACTACGACATCCGCAAGCAGGTCGTCGAATATGACGACGTGATGAACGACCAGCGCAAAGTCATCTACGAACAGCGCGCCGACATCATGGATGCCGAGACCGTCGGCGAAGTGGTGCAAGACATGCGCGCCGAGACGGTCAATGCGATCGTCGGCGATGCCTGCCCGCCCAATTCCTATCCCGAGCAATGGGATGTGGCGGGGATGAAGGAGCGGCTGGCCGATGTCCTCAATCTGGAACTGCCGATCGACGACTGGCTCAAGGAGGACACGATCGATCCCGAGATCGTGACCGAGCGCGTCCAGGCGGAGGCCGATACATCGGTGACGACCAAGGCCGCGGACCTCGATCCCGATACCTGGACCCAGGTCGAGAAGTCGATCCTGCTCCAGAATCTGGATCATCACTGGAAGGAGCATCTCGCGATGCTCGACGCGCTGCGTCAGGTCGTCCACCTGCGCGCCTATGCGCAGAAGACGCCGATCAACGAATATAAGCAGGAGGCGTTTAACCTCTTCCAGCGGATGCTCGACGCGATCCGCGAGGACGTGACCAAGACGATCGCGCACGCCCAGTTCCGCATGCAGGAGCCGCCGCCGCTGCCCGAGCTGCCCGACTTCATCACGACGCATTTCGACCCGTTCACGGGCGAGGACAATTCGAACGACGTCGATGCCGGCACGCTGGGTCTGGTGACGACGCAACTCCCGCCGCTCCAGATCGTCCAGCCCGACGCGCCCGCCGATCTGGGCGACGATCCGTCGGGCTGGGACGGCATGGTCAGCCGCAACGCACCCTGTCCGTGCGGGTCGGGACGCAAGTACAAGCACTGCCACGGCGCGGCGTGAGGGCAGGGGGTGAGTCACCACCCCCCGTCACCCCGGCCTTGAGCCGGGGTCTCGCTTCTTCCCTCCCTCGTCATTCCCGCGAAGGCGGGAATCCATTGACGCTGAGCACCCGCGCCTTTCGAAGACCTGCGCGTATGGATCCCCCGGACTCACGAAAGAAGTGCACCACCGATAGGGTGGTGGCGCGATGGGACACAGCTACAGGCAGCTCGGCCTTGACGAGCGGATGGAGATTGCGCGGCTTCGGGAGGCGGGCTGGTCATCGCGGCGGATCGGCGCGGCGATCGGGCGCTGCCACACGACGGTCAGCCGAGAGGTAAGTCGCAACAGCCGTGCGACCAGGGCCTGGCCTGGCGGCTATGCGCCAGCGCGCGCGCACGAACTGGCGCAGCGGCGACGACGATGGGACTGCCGCTTCAAGCTGGTGCGCCAACCGGACCTGCGGGACCAGGTGAGGCAAAGCCTTGCGATGGGACATTCGCCCGAGCAGATCGCCGGCCGGCTGGCGCGCGAGACGGGTCGCACCGTCATCAGCCACGAGTCAATCTACCGCTTCGTCTATCATCGCTCAGGCCAGAAGGATTACTGGCACCGCCTGCTGCCCCGCGCCAAGTCCCGGCGCGGTCGGTACCGCATGCAGGGCGGCAGCCCGGCCAGCTTCATCCGCCAGCGCCGCCCCCTCACCGAGCGCCCGGCCGAGGCGACGACGCGCCAGCAGCCCGGTCACTGGGAAGCCGACTACATGCTGTTCGCCGCCTACGGCCACAACATCCTCGTCCTGCACGAGCGCACCACCCGCTTCACCCTGCTCGACCACCCGCCCACGCGCAAAGCAGCGATCACCGCACAGCGCATCGAACGCCAACTCCGCGACGTTCCACAGGTGCTCCGCCGCACCATCAGCTTCGACAACGGAACAGAGTTTGCCGAGCATCAGCGCCTGCATCACCTCGGCCTGCAGACCTTCTTCTGCGACGTGCGCAGCCCCTGGCAGAAAGGCGGCATCGAGAACACCATCGGTCGCTTGCGACGCTTCCTGCCCCGCAAGGCCAACCTCGACAACCTCTCGCCCGCACAATTGCGTGCCTATGCCCAGCGGCTCAACGACACGCCCAGAAAATGCCTCGACTTCCAAACCCCCGCCGAGGCATTTCTCCAAGCCTCAACCGGTGCACTTCAAACGTGAATCCACATCCCCGCCTCCGCGGGGATGACGAACGCGCACAAAAAAGAGGCGCCCGCCACACCGGCGAGCGCCCCTCATGTCATCGCAACCTGGCCCGGTTTACGGCTTCGGCAGCTTCACCGTCGGCCCGATCGACTCCACCACCGCCCGCGCGTTGAACGCCCGCACGTTGCCGCGCTCCGGCGTGCCGCGGAACATCACGATCTCGGCCGAGGCCTCGTAGCGGTCGACGGTGCGGATGTCGGCACCGCCGCCGCCCCAGCCCCACGGATCGCCCCAGAACGGGTCCCAGGCGCGATAGCCGAAGCCGCGGCCGTAGAAGCCCCAGCGCGGCCCCCACAGCCCGCCGCCCCACGCGCCGAAGCCCGGACCCCAGCCGCCGCCCCATGCGCCCGGCGTGGAATAGGTGCGCGCCTGCCGATCGGTGTCGCGATCGGCCATGACGAAATAATCATAGCCGTTCTGCAGCGTCAGCTCCGCCGCGCGGAACAGCAGATAGCGCTCGACCACGTCGCGATCGGTGACGGTATTGCCGGCGAAGGTGACGCGGTAGCGGTTCGGCTCGATCCGAAGGTCGCTGTAGCCGGTGCGGTAGAAGCCCTGCCCGGTGGCGGGGCGGTAGGTGGTCTCGGTCGCGCAGGCGGCGACCAGCGTCGTGCTCGCCGCCAATGCCAGCACGATGGCCTTGCGGCCGACATTCTTCAGCATCTGCATCACTCCTATCGCACCCGGGCGGTGCGACTGCCCGTCGCATAGATCATGCGAGTGGAACGTGCGATGAACGGAATTTCTCCCGCGACGAACGTCGGCGCACGATACGACACGATCGCGCAACATGACCGGCGATGTGGGGTGAAACACGGTGGCTCCCTGAGTAGGATTCGAACCTACGGCCGCTCGATTAACAGTCGAGAGCTCTACCGCTGAGCTATCAGGGAACACCGTGGAGGGCGTCTATAAAGCCGGAATCGCGGGGCGCAACCCGTTATTTGGACGTTTTTGCGATGGTGCCGTCTCCCGACCCACACCGTCATCCCCGCGGAGGCGGGGATGTGGATTCACGTTTGAAGTGCACCGGTTGAGGCTTGGAGAAATGCCTCGGCGGGGGTTTGGAAGTCGAGGCATTTTCTGGGCGTGTCGTTGAGCCGCTGGGCATAGGCACGCAATTGTGCGGGCGAGAGGTTGTCGAGGTTGGCCTTGCGGGGCAGGAAGCGTCGCAAGCGACCGATGGTGTTCTCGATGCCGCCTTTCTGCCAGGGGCTGCGCACGTCGCAGAAGAAGGTCTGCAGGCCGAGGTGATGCAGGCGCTGATGCTCGGCAAACTCTGTTCCGTTGTCGAAGCTGATGGTGCGGCGGAGCACCTGTGGAACGTCGCGGAGTTGGCGTTCGATGCGCTGTGCGGTGATCGCTGCTTTGCGCGTGGGCGGGTGGTCGAGCAGGGTGAAGCGGGTGGTGCGCTCGTGCAGGACGAGGATGTTGTGGCCGTAGGCGGCGAACAGCATGTAGTCGGCTTCCCAGTGACCGGGCTGCTGGCGCGTCGTCGCCTCGGCCGGGCGCTCGGTGAGGGGGCGGCGCTGGCGGATGAAGCTGGCCGGGCTGCCGCCCTGCATGCGGTACCGACCGCGCCGGGACTTGGCGCGGGGCAGCAGGCGGTGCCAGTAATCCTTCTGGCCTGAGCGATGATAGACGAAGCGGTAGATTGACTCGTGGCTGATGACGGTGCGACCCGTCTCGCGCGCCAGCCGGCCGGCGATCTGCTCGGGCGAATGTCCCATCGCAAGGCTTTGCCTCACCTGGTCCCGCAGGTCCGGTTGGCGCACCAGCTTGAAGCGGCAGTCCCATCGTCGTCGCCGCTGCGCCAGTTCGTGCGCGCGCGCTGGCGCATAGCCGCCAGGCCAGGCCCTGGTCGCACGGCTGTTGCGACTTACCTCTCGGCTGACCGTCGTGTGGCAGCGCCCGATCGCCGCGCCGATCCGCCGCGATGACCAGCCCGCCTCCCGAAGCCGCGCAATCTCCATCCGCTCGTCAAGGCCGAGCTGCCTGTAGCTGTGTCCCATCGCGCCACCACCCTATCGGTGGTGCACTTCTTTCGTGAGTCCGGGGGATCCATACGCGCAGGTCTTCGAAGGAATCGATACGGCAGCGTTTATGGATCCCCGCCTTCGCGGGAATGACGGATGAGATGATGGTGGCGCGACATCGATCACGCGACGAACTGCTCCATCGTGATCCGGTCGTCCAGCGCATGCTCCGGATCGAACAGCAATGTCAGCTCGCGCGCGCGGTCCATCGCGATGTCGACCTGCGCCACGTCGCGGATCTCGCGCTGGTCCGCCACCGCCGACACCGGGCGCTTGCCCGCATCCAGCACGCGCAGCGACACGCGCGCCTTGTCGGGCAGGATTGCGCCGCGCCAGCGCCGCGGGCGGAACGCACTGATCGCGGTCAGCGCCAGCATCTGCGATCCCAGCGGCAGGATCGGGCCGTGCGCGGACAGATTGTACGCGGTCGACCCCGCCGGCGTCGCCACCAGGATGCCGTCGCACGACAGCTCGTCCAGCACGATGCGGTCGTTGACCTTCACCTCGATCTTCGCGGTCTGGCGCGTCTCGCGCAGCAGCGACACCTCGTTGATCGCGGGCAGCGTGTGGATGCGCCCGTCGACCCCGGTCGCGGTCGCGAGCAGCGGCGTCACCTGAAACGCCTTGGCGCGCTCCAGCCGCCCGTCCAGGTCGTGGCGGCGCCATTCGTTCATCATGAAGCCGACCGTGCCCAGGTTCATCCCGAACACCGGGACGGGCGCCTTGCGCCGCTCCAGCAGCGTGTGCAGCGTCTGGAGCATGAAGCCGTCGCCGCCCAGCGCGATCACCAGATCGGCCTCGTCCAGCGTGCACCAGTCCCACGCATCCGCCAGCTCGGCGCGCGCCGCCTGCGCGGGCGGGGTGGGCGAGGCGACCAGCGCCCGCCGCGGATATCTGCTCATCCGCCCGTAACGCTCATATGCCGGGCGACCGCGGGCGCCGCGTCACGCTCGATACGGAAATCGTGGCGGCGCGGCTTGGTCAGCAGCGCATCCTCGATCGCCGCGTCCAGCGCCTCGACCCCGCCATCGCGCAACGCCTGGCGCAGATCGCGCTGATCGTCATGCCCCAGGCACGTGTACAGCCGCCCCTCGGTGGTCAGCCGCACGCGGTTGCACCCGTCGCAGAAATTGGCGGTCAGCGGCGAGATGAGGCCGAGCCGCGTGGCGCTGCCGTTCACCCGCCAGTAGCGCGCCGGCCCGCCGGTGCCGTTGGCATCGCGCTCCAGCACGAAGCGCCCCTCCAGCATCTCCTTGACCGGGGTCAGCGGCAGGAAGCGATCGGTGCGATCCTCGTCGATCGCGCCCAGCGGCATCGTCTCGATCAGCGTCAGGTCGTGACCCTCGGCCACGCACCAGTCGAGCATCGCCGCGATCTCGTCGTCGTTGATGCCCTTCAGCGCGACCATGTTGATCTTGACCGCCAGCCCGGCCTCGCGCGCCGCGGCGATGCCGTCCAGTACCTGCGCGACGTCGCCGTGCCGCGTCACGAAGCGGAACCGCTCCGCGTCGCGCGTGTCCAGACTGACGTTCAGTCGCCGGATGCCCGCCGCCGCCAGCTCGGGCGCGTACTGGCGCAGCCGCGTGCCGTTGGTGGTCATCGTCAGCTCGTCGAGCGCGGTGCCGACATGCCGCCCGATCCGCTCCGCCAGCATCATCACGTCGCGCCGCACCAGCGGCTCGCCGCCCGACAGCCGCACCTTGCGCACCCCGCGCGCGATGAACCGCTCGGTGATGACCGCCAGTTCCTCCAGCGTCGCGATCTTCTCGCGCGGCAGGAAGGTCATGTGCTCGGCCATGCAATAGCGGCAGCGCAGGTCGCACCGGTCGGTCACCGATACGCGCAGGTAGCGGATGGTGCGGCCGAAGCCGTCGATCAACGGGCGAACCGTCCTGTTTTCGGTCATCCCCTGCACAACGCAGGAGCTAGGCGCTCGTTCATCGACCCGCAAGAGCCGATTGCCCGCGCCCTTCGCCCCGCCTACCAGCGGGCGCGATGAAGCGTCAGGGCACCACCGGCGATCGCGCCGGAAACCGCGAGGGCCGTCGCCGTTCCGAACAGGGGGCGGCGGACGATCAGATACGCTTCATCCATGCCCATGCCGCGGACGGCGTGACCGCGATCGTCGCCGCGCCGACCAGTTTCGAGATCGTCAATGCCGCTTATGGCCGCGCCGCGGGCAGCCGGCTGATCCAGGCGATCGCCGATCGCATCGGGCAGGCGCTGTCGCCGTTCCGGGTGTCGATCGCGCACGACGGCGCGACCTTCTCGCTGGCGGTGGTCGGCACCGGCGCGCGCGGCGATGCGGCGGTCGCGGCGGTGGAGCGCGCGCTGGCGGAGCCCTTTCCGATCGGCGCAGCGACGATCCATGTCGGCGCGCGGATCGGCGTGGCGCGGATGGCGCCGGACGAACCCGGCGATCACCTGCTGCGCCGCGCCGCCGATGCGCTGGCGCGCGCGCGCGCCAGCGACGGCGCCACCACGCGCGTCGCCGGCGTGGGGGAGGGGGTGCCGCTGGCGGCGCTGGCGGCGGACCTCCACCGCGCGATCGGGCGCGGTGAGATCGACGTGCTGTTCCAGCCGCAGGTGGCATTGCGCGACGGTGCGATTACCGGGGTGGAGGCGCTGGCGCGCTGGCGCCACCCGAAGCTGGGCGGGCTGGGCGCGGCGACGCTGCTCGCCGCGGCGGAGCGCGCTGATCTGGGCGTGGCGCTGTCGGATCATGTCCAGGCGCTGGCGCTGGCGCGCGCCGCCGTCTGGCCGGCGCCGCTGGCGGCCTTGCGCGTCGCGGTCAACGTGACCGCCGCCGATATCGCGCGCGAGGACTTCGTGCCGCGCTTCCTGGCGCGCATCGCCGCCTCCGGGCTGGCGCCCGATCGCGTCACCGCGGAGGTGACCGAGAGCGGGGTGATCCACGATCTGGACGCCGCCGCTGCCACGCTGGCGGCGCTGCGCACGGCGGGGTGCCGCGTCGCACTGGACGATTTCGGCACCGGCTATTCCAACCTCGCCTATCTGACGCGGCTGCCGCTCGACTATCTCAAGATCGACCGCAGCCTGACGCAGGCGATCACCGGCGACACGCGTGAGCGCGTGGTGGTGGAAGGCGTGCTGTCGATCGCCGCGGGCCTGTCGCTGGAGACGATCGTCGAGGGCGTGGAGACGATCTCCCAGCGTGAGCTGCTGGCGGCGCGCGGCGCGACCTATTATCAGGGATTCCTGTGCGCCGGCCCGCTCGACGATGCCGGGCTGATCGCGCTGATCGAGGAGGGACGAGCATGATCCACCTGCTGGCCGCCGCGGCGGTCGTGGCGCCCGCCCCGTCGCCCACCGCCGCGATCGAGGCGGCGATGAAGGACAGTGCGGCGGGCTGGGACACGGGCGACCTGCAACGCTTCGTCGCGGTCTATGCCCCCGACGCGATCTTCGTCGGCCGCGACGGCGTGGTGCGCGGCAAGGACGCGATCGCCGCCCGCTTCGCCAGGAGCTTCACGCCCGGCGCCAACAGTCGCGGCAAGCTGACCTTCGAATCGGTTGCCTGGCGCACGCTGAGCGCGGTCCACATCCTCTATGTCGCGCGCTGGACGCTGACGCCGGCGGACGGCAAGCCCGCGCAATCGGGCATGACCTCGCTCTTGTTCGAACGCCGCAAGGAAGGATGGCGGATCATTTCCGACCATAGCAGCTGAACGCGACGCCCGTCACCCCGGCCTTGAGCCGGGGTCCCGCTGTCTCGCCAACGCCGCAGAAGAAGCGGGACCCCGGATCAAGTCCGGGGTGACGGGTTCCCCCAACCGTTCGCTTCGAACGGAGGTGGTCGACCACCTCACCCCGCCGCCTTCGCCAGCCCCTTCGACAGCTGCAACGCCCCGTGCAGCCGCGCCTTGGGGTCGCCCCATGCGCGCGTCAGCGCCAGCTTCGAATCCGGGCGCAGCTTCGCGATTCCGCCCAGCTTGTCGACCCAGGCGAGCAGCCCCGCGACGTTCGGCGGCGTATCGTCGTGGAACGTCACCAGCGCGCCCTTCGGCCCGACGTCCAGCTTCGCGACGCACGCCTTGCGCGCGTTCAGCTTGATTTCCATCACCTTGACCAGATTGTCGGTCGCCTCGGGCAGCGCGCCGAAGCGGTCGATCATCTCCGCGGCGAATTCGTCCAGCCCGCGCACCTCGTCCACCTCGTTCAACCGGCGATACAGGCCCATGCGCAGGTCGAGGTCGGGGACATAGTCCTCCGGGATCAGGATCGGCGCATCGACGCTGATCTGCGGCGAGAAGTCGCGCTGGCGCTCGCGGATGCCGCCGGCCTTCGCCTCCATGATCGCCTCTTCCAGCATCGACTGGTAGAGTTCGTAGCCGACCTCCTTGATATGCCCCGACTGTTCGTCGCCCAGCAGATTGCCCGCGCCGCGAATGTCGAGATCGTGGCTGGCAAGCTGGAACCCGGCGCCGAGCGAATCGAGGTCGGACAGCACCTTCAGCCGCTTCTCCGCCGCCTCGGTCATCTGCCGCTCGGGCGGCGACACCATATAGGCATAAGCGCGCGTCTTCGACCGCCCGACCCGCCCGCGCAGCTGATAGAGCTGCGCCAGTCCGAAGCGATCGGCGCGGTTGACGATCATCGTATTGGCGGACGGGATGTCGATCCCGCTCTCGATGATCGTGGTCGACACCAGCACCTCGAACTTGCGGTCGTAGAAGGCGCTCATCCGCTCCTCGACCTCGGTCGGCGCCATCTGGCCGTGCGCGACGACATAGCGGATCTCGGGCACCTCGCGGCGCAGATACTCCTCGATATCGGGCAGGTCGGCGATCCGCGGCGTCACCAGGAACGACTGCCCGCCGCGATAATGTTCGCGCAGCAGCGCCTCGCGCAGCACCACCGGATCCCACGGCATCACATAGGTGCGCACCGCCAGCCGATCGACCGGCGGCGTCTGGATCACCGACAGTTCGCGCAAGCCACTCATCGCCATCTGCAACGTCCGCGGGATCGGCGTCGCGGTCAGCGTCAGCATATGGACGTCGGCGCGCAGCGTCTTCAGCCGCTCCTTGTGCGTCACCCCGAAGCGCTGCTCCTCGTCGACGATGACCAGCCCCAGCCGCTTGAAATCGACCGTCTTCGCCAGCAGCGCATGGGTGCCGATGACGATGTCGATCGACCCGTCGGCGAGGCCATCCTTGACCCGCTTCGCCTCCGCCGCGGGCACCAGCCGCGACAGCCGCCCGATGTTGATCGGGAAGCCCTCGAACCGGCCGGTGAAGTTCATATGGTGCTGCCGCGCCAGCAGCGTGGTGGGGCACACCACCGCCACCTGCATCCCCGCCATCGCCGCGACGAAGGCGGCGCGCAGCGCGACCTCGGTCTTGCCGAAGCCGACGTCGCCGACGATCAGCCGGTCCATCGGCTTGCCCGCCGACAGGTCCGCCAGCACGTCGCCGATCGCGCGGTCCTGGTCGTCGGTCTCCTCATAGGGGAAGCGGTCGACGAAGGCGGGATAGCCCGCGCTGTCCGGTTCCGCGATCTCGCCCGGGCGCAGCGCGCGTTCGGCGGCGACCGCGATCAGCTCACCCGCGATCTCGCGGATGCGCTCCTTCATCCGGCTCTTGCGCCGCTGCCACGCCTCGCCGCCCAGCCGGTCGAGCGCCGCGCCCTCCTCCGACGAGCCGTAGCGCGACAGCACTTCGAGGTTCTCGACCGGAATGTAGAGCTTGTCGCCCCCGGCATATTCCAGCGCGACGCAATCGTGCGGCGCCTTCGCCACCGGCACCTGCGTCAGCCCGACATAGCGCCCGATGCCATGGTCGGAATGCACCACCAGATCGCCCGGCGACAGCGTCGCCAGCTCGGCGAGGAACGCATCCGCCGACTTGCGCCGCTTGGCGCGCCGGATCAGCCGGTCACCCAGCATGTCCTGCTCGGTCAGCACCGCGACATCCGGCGCGGTGAAGCCATGGTCGAGCGGCAGGACGATCAGCGAAACACCCGCGGCGCCCCCCGCGACCCCCAACGCCTCCTGCCACGTCTCCACCAGCCGCGCACCGGCCAGCCCGTGATCCTCCAGCAACGTCTTCAACCGCTCGCGCGCGCCGGTGGAATAGCTCGCCAGCACCGGCTTGCGGCGCTCGCGCTGCAACCGCGCGACATGCGCCACCACCGCCTCGTACACATTCGCCTGGTTCGCCCGCTCCGGCGCGAAATCGCGCGGCCCGTCGACCGCGAAGTCCAGCACCGTCGCCGATTCCGGCTCGTGGAACGGCGTCACCAGATGCGCGGGAAACTCCGCCACCTGTTGCGCCCACTCATCCGCGTCGAGGTACAGCGTCTTCGCCGGCAACGCGCGATAGCTGCCCGGCTCCGCCGCCTCGGCGCGCTTGCGGTTCTCGTAATAATCGGCGACCGCCTCCATCCGCGCCTCGGCCGCCGCGGGCGAGCCGCTGTCGCGCACGATGACCCCATCGTCGCCCAGATGGTCCCACAACGTCGCCAGCCGCTCCTCGAACAGCGGCAGCCAATGCTCCATCCCGGCCAGCCGCCGTCCGTCGCTGACCGCCTGGTACAGCGGATCGCCGGTCGCGGTCGCGCCGAACGTCTCGCGATAGCGCGTGCGGAAGCGCTTGACGCTGTCCTCGTCGAGCAGCGCCTCCGACGCCGGCAGCAGCACGAACCGCTCGACCCGCCCGGTGGTGCGCTGGTCGGCGGGATCGAACGTCCGCACGCTCTCGATCTCGTCGCCGAAGAAGTCGAGCCGCAGCGCCTGTTCCTCGCCGCTGGGGAACAGGTCGACCAGCCCGCCGCGCACCGCGTATTCGCCCTGGTCGTGGACGGTGTCGGTGCGGACATAGCCGTTCGCCTGGAGCAATGCGGCGAGCTTCTCGATCCCCAGCCGCGCGCCGGGCTTCAGCTCCGCGACCAGCTGACGGATGCGGAACGGCGTCAGCGTGCGCTGCGTCAGCGCGTTGACGGTGGTCACCACCAGCTGCGCCGCGCGTGGCGCCTGCTGGAGCCGGTGGAGCGCCCCGATCCGCTCCGCCATCACCCGCAACGTCGGCGAAGCGCGGTCATAGGGCAGGCAGTCCCACGCCGGCAGCTGCACCACCTCCAGCTCCGGCGCGAAGAACGGCGCGGTGGCGGCGATGCTGCGCATCTGCGCCTCGTCCGACGCGACGAACACCGCGCGGGTGGGCGCCGCGCGCGCAAGGTCGGCGAGCAGCGACGGCAGGAACCCCGCCGGCACGCCGGAAAGGGTGAGGGGGCGGGTGGCCTTCAGGATCGAGGAAAGGTCGGGCATCATTTCTCTTTTAGCCCTCTCCCCTGCGGGGAGAGGGTTGGGTGAGGGGCGGCCACAAACGCTATTGCCCGGGGTGGCCCCTCACCCCGGCCCTCTCCCCGCGGGGGAGAGGGAGCCATTGCATCTCACATGCCCGTATCGAGCACCGTCACGAAATCCACCCGCCGCATCGTCTGCATCATCTCGCCCTCCCATTCCGGCGGGCACGGGATCGAGCCGATCGCCCAGCCCATGATATCGACGTCCTGCTCCTCCAGCAGCGCCTCGAACCAGTCGAGCTGCGCCGCGTTCCATGTGTGCCCATGCGTGTCGAAGAAGCCGCCGATCATCAGGTCGGCCTCGCGCGTGCCGCGGTGCCAGCTGCGGAAGCGCAGGCGTTTCAGGCTGATGTCGTGGTCCATCACATTCCTTCGTCATGCCGGCGCGGGCTGGCATCTCGGGGTTAGGTCGCACCCGATCCACCGGAAGATGCCAGCTTTCGCTGGCATGACGGAGGGTAGCGGAATAATCGCGACCACATAGTCATGCGACCCGATATCCTCAATCCGCTGTTCGCCGAGGTGGAGGCGCTCAAAGGCGTCGGTCCGGCACTGAAGAAGCCGCTCGACCGGCTGGGAATCGCGCGCGCGCTCGATCTGCTGTTCCATCTGCCGTCGGGCTGGATCGACCGCCTCGCACGCGACGAGCTGATGCAGGGCGACGTCGGCCGCACCATCGCGATCACGCTGACGATCCGCGATCATCGCACCTCCTCCTCGCCGCGCGCGCCGACGCGGGTGCAGGCGGAGGACCAGTTCGGCAACCATGTCAGCCTCGTCTATTTCGGCGGCTCGTCGGGCTGGGTGAAGAAGCTGCTGCCGCTCGGCGAGACGAAGCGCATCTCGGGCAAGCTGGAGCAATATGGCCAGGACCTCCAGATCATCCATCCGGAGATCGTCGCCGACGACGACAGTTTCCGCGCGCGCGAGGCGATCTATCCGCTGACCGAGGGGATGACCTCGCGCCGCCTCGCCGCGCTGGTCGAACAGGCGCTGGCACGCGCGCCCGACCTCGCCGAATGGATCGAACCGTCGTTGAAGGCGCAACGCGACTGGCCATCGTGGCGCGAGGCGATGGCGCGGATCCACGCCGACCCCGCCGATGCCGTCGCCCGTGCGCGGCTCGCCTATGACGAAGTCTTCGCAAACCAGCTCGCGCTCGCGCTGGTCCGCGCCGACACCCGCCGCCGTCGCGGTCGCGCGTTGCAGGGCGACGGCCGCCTGCGCGACCTGCTGCGGCTGCCCTACCGGATGACCGGCGCACAGGCGCGCACCGTCCGCGAACTCGAAGGCGACATGGCACAGAGCGCGCCGATGCTCCGCCTGCTGCAAGGCGACGTCGGCTCGGGCAAGACCTTGGTCGCCGCGATGGCGCTGTTGATCGCGGTCGAGGCAGGTGCGCAGGGCGCGATGCTCGCCCCCACCGAGATCCTCGCGCGCCAGCATTACGAAACGCTGCGCCGCCTGCTCGCCGGGCTGCCGGTCGAGATCGCGGTGCTGACCGGGCGCGACAAGGGCCGCGCGCGCGAGGCGACGCTGATGGGGCTGGCGGACGGCTCGATCCACATCCTGGTCGGCACCCACGCCATCTTCCAGCAGGCGGTCGCCTATCGTGATCTCGGGCTGGTGGTGGTCGACGAGCAGCATCGCTTCGGGGTCGCCGAACGCCTGCTGTTGCAGGACAAGGGGAAGACGCCGCCGCACGTGCTGGCGATGACCGCCACCCCCATCCCGCGCACGCTGACGCTCGCGCTCCACGGCGAAATGGACCAGAGCCGGCTCGACGAAATGCCCCCGGGCCGCGAGCCGATCGAGACGCGCGTCGTCTCCGAGGAGCGCGTCGACGAGGTCGTCAACGCGCTCGGCCGCCATCTGTCGGAGGGGAAACAGGCCTATTGGGTCTGCCCGCTGGTGGAGGAAAGCGAGACCAGCGATCTTCAGGCGGCGGAGGCCCGCGCCGCCTCGCTCGCCGCGCGCTTCGGCGACCGGGTGGGGCTGGTCCACGGTCGCATGAAGCCGGCCGAGAAGGACGCGGTGATGGCGCGCTTCTCCGCCGGCGACCTCGGCGTGCTGGTGGCGACGACGGTGATCGAGGTCGGGGTCGATGTCCCCAATGCCACGCTGATCGTGATCGAACATGCCGACCGCTTCGGGCTGGCGCAGCTCCACCAGCTGCGCGGGCGCGTAGGGCGCGGGGGAGGGCGCTCGGTCTGCCTGCTGCTGCGTGGTCCGTCGCTCAGCGAAACGGCGCGCGCCCGGCTGGCGCTGATGCGCGAAACCAACGACGGCTTCCGCCTCGCGGAGGAAGACTTGCGCCTGCGCGGCGCCGGCGAACTGCTCGGCACCCGCCAGTCGGGCGAGGCGATGTTCCGCCTCGCGACGCCGGACCTGCTGGCCGAACTGCTGCCCGCGGCGACCGACGACGCGCGGCTGCTGATCGACCGCGACGGAGGCCTGAGCGGAGAGCGCGGGCAGGCCGCGCGGACCGCGCTCTACCTGTTCGAACGCGACGCCGGCGTGGCGCGGTTACGGTCGGGGTGATAAAGTCTCTCCCCTTCAGGGGAGGGGGTGGGGGTGGGGTGAGCCTCGCAGAGACCAGCGCTTTTGGCTCCTGACGGCCCCACCCCAACCCCTCCCCTGAAGGGGAGGGGCTTAATTCACCGCATCGCCGCGAGCGCAAACTGGTACAAGGCCGGCGGCACCTCGCGCGTCAAGCGGCACCCGATGCGCCCGCCCAATGTCCAGCGCACCTCGCCGGAGAAATCGCCCACCACCGGCAGCGTCACCGCCACCCGGTCGCCGATCGCCACCACCGCGTCGCACCGCGCCATGAACCCGTTGGGCGACACGTTGACGATCGTCGCGGCATGCGCCGATCCGTCCTCCAGCCGCAACCGGGTGCGGAACAGGGTTTCGTCGCGAGGTTCGACTCGCTCCTCGAACACGGCGATCGCGGGACGCATACGCACTTCCTTCAACAAAGCGGTCCGCCTTGTCGCAGGATCGGCTTTAACCCATGATGAATCGTTACGGCACCGGCGCGTTAACTACGCCGGCACGACGATCCCGTGATGCTTCTTGCCCGCGGAGATACGCACCGGCTGGCCCGCGATCGTCACCGTCGCGGCTTCGTCCGCCACCTTCTCGCCGTCGATGCGCGCGCCGCCGCCCTTGATCAGCCGCCGTGCCTCGCCCTTCGACGCCGCAAAGCCCAGCCCGACCAGCGCATCGACCAGCGCGATCGCGCCCGATGCCGCGATCGTCGGCAGCGTGTCGCCCGCCGCACCTTCCTCGAACGTGCGCCGCGCCGTCTCCGCCGCCTCGCGCGCCGCGTCCTCGCCGCGGCACATCGCGGTCGCCGCGTTGGCCAGCACCTTCTTCGCCTCGTTGATCTCCGCGCCGCCCAGTGACTCCAGCCGCGCGATCTCGTCCAGCGGCAGGTCGGTAAACAGCCGCAGGAACCGCCCCACGTCGCGATCGTCGGTGTTGCGCCAGAACTGCCAGTAATCGAAATGCGGCAGCTGGTCCTCGTGCAGCCACACCGCGCCCGCGACCGTCTTGCCCATCTTCTCGCCCGACGCGGTGGTCAGCAGCGGCGTGGTGACGCCGAACACCTCGGCCCCGTCCATCCGCCGCGCCAGCTCGACGCCGTTGACGATATTCCCCCATTGGTCGCTGCCGCCCATCTGCAACCGCACGCCGCTGCGCCGCGCCAGCTCGCGGAAATCGTAGCCCTGGAGGATCATGTAATTGAATTCCAGGAAGCTCAGCGACTGTTCGCGATCCAGCCGCAGCTTCACCGAATCGAACGACAGCATCCGGTTGACGCTGAAATGCTGCCCCACCTCGCGCAGGAAGGGGATGTACTCCAGCTTGTCGAGCCAGTCGGCGTTGTTGACCATCACCGCATCGGAGGCCCCGTCCCCGAACGTCAGGAAGCGTTCGAAGATGCGCTGGATGCCCGCGATATTGGCCGCGATCGTCTCCTCCGACGACAGTTTGCGCGCCTCGTCCTTGAAGCTGGGATCGCCGATCTTGCCGGTGCCGCCGCCCATCAGCACGACCGGCTTGTGCCCCGCCTGTTGCAGCCGACGCAGCATCATCACCTGCACCAGATTGCCGACATGAAGTGAAGCCGCGGTCGGATCGAACCCGATATAGCCCGGCACCACCTGCTTCGCGGCCAGCGCGTCCAGCGCGGCGGCGTCGGTCATCTGATGGATGTAGCCACGCTCGGACAGCAGGCGCAGCAGGTCGGACTGATAAGTGGTCGTCATGATGAGACCGCGGTTACACACGCGTCAGCGTCGCGGCAATTGCGTCGTGGGGTCCACCGGCGTCCGCCCCCGGCGCAGCTCGAAATGCAGTTCGGGACGATCGGCATAGCCGGTTTCTCCCGATAGCGCGATCGTCTGGCCCTTCGTGACCGCCTGCCCGCGCTGCACCGACAGCTTGGCGGCATGGCCATAGACCGAGGTCCAGCCGCCACCGTGCTTCACGATCACCAGCCCGCCCAGCGCCGCGATCCCGTCGCCGACATAGGCCACCGTGCCGTCCGCCACCGCCCTGATCGGCGTATCGAGCGGCACCGCGATCTTGATCCCGTCGTTGCGCTCGCCGCTGGCGCCCGGGCCGAAGCGGCGGATGACGCGCCCGTCGACCGGCCAGATGAACCGTCCCGGCAGCGCCGCGGGCGCCACCACCGCCGCGGTCGCGGGCAGCACGCGGCGCGGGGAGGCGACCGGGCGGGCAGGGGGCTGGTTCGCCGCCACCGCCGGCTCGCCCCCGGTCAGGATCGAATCGACGTCCAGCGTGAAGGCCGCGGCACGCTCCGCCGCGCTCACGGGCTGCGCGGTATCGACCGGGATCAGGATGCGCTGGCCCGCGCGCAGGATATAGGGCTCGACCAGCGCATTGGCGGCGACGATCCGCGTCCACGGCAGCGCATAGGCGCGCGCGATCGCGATGCCGGTCTGGCCGGGCCGCACCAGATGGTAGCGCCCGCCCGGGATCGACAGCGTCTGCCCGCTGCGCACCACGAACGGCGCCGACAGCCCGTTGGCACGCGCGATCGCCTCTGACGCGGAACCGGTGCGGTCGGCGATCCCGCGCAGCGTATCGCCCTTGCGCACGACATAGCGCTGCGCCGCGATCGTCTTCGCATCGGCGTCGACCGGCCGCGTCTCCCACGCCGGCGCGGGGGCAGGCAGCTGCGCCACCTCGTCGGGGGTCGGCGCAGGCTTCGGTGCCGGCGCGGCGGCGGGCGGCGGCACGGGGGCGGAACGCCGCCCCGCGGGAACGCACCCCGCCAGCACGATCGATCCCGCCAGCGCCGCGGACAATATCCTCCCCGGCACGGGGAGGGGGACCAGCCGCAGGCTGGTGGAGGGGGGCTTCCGCACATGCATCGCTCGTGGCGATCCCCCTCCACCACTCGCTGCGCGAGCGGTCCCCCTCTCCGTACCGGGGAGGATCACGCTCGCGGCTCCAGCCGGTTCAGCCCGCCCAGATACGGCTGCAGCACGTCGGGCACCGCGACCGACCCGTCCGCCTGCTGGTAATTCTCCAGCACCGCCACCAGCGTCCGCCCGACCGCCAGCCCCGACCCGTTGAGCGTATGGACGAACCGCGTCGCCTTCTCGCCCTCCGGCCGGTAGCGCGCATTCATCCGGCGCGCCTGAAAGTCGGTGCAGGTCGAGCAGCTCGAAATCTCGCGATACCGCGCCTGCCCCGGCAGCCACACCTCCAGATCATAGGTCCGCGCCGCGGTGAACCCCATGTCGCCGGTGCACAGCTTCATCCGCCGATAGGCCAGCCCCAAAGCGTCGAGCACGCCCTCGGCGCACGCGGTCATCCGCTCATGCTCGTCCTCGCTCGCCTCGGGCGCGACGATCGACACCATCTCGACCTTCTCGAACTGGTGCTGGCGGATATAGCCGCGCGTATCGCGCCCTGCCGCCCCCGCTTCCGACCGGAAGCACGGCGTCAGTGCCGCGAACCGCAGCGGCAGCACGTCGTGGCCCAGGATCTTCTCGCGCACGATATTGGTCAGCGACACTTCCGCGGTCGGGATCAGCCAGCGCCCGTCGGTGGTGCGGAACAGGTCGTCGGCGAACTTCGGCAGCTGTCCGGTCCCGAACACCGCCTCGTCGCGCACCATCAGCGGCGGGGCGACCTCCTCATAACCATGGTCGCGCGTCAGCCGGTCGAGCATGAACTGCCCCAGCGCGCGTTGCAGCCGCGCCGCGTGCCCGCGCACCAGCGTGAACCGCGCCCCCGCGATCGCCACGCCCGTCTCGAAATCCAGCCCCAGCGCCGGCCCGATCGCATCATGCTCGCGGGCGGCGAAATCGAACGCCGGCCGGCGCCCGCGTTCGTGCACCAGCGCATTGTCGTCCTCGTCCGCGCCCTGCGGCACGTCGGCGGCGGGGATGTTGGGCAGCGCCGCCAGCGCCGCGTCCAGCGCCGCGCCCAGCCGCGCTTCCTCCGCCTCCAGCTCGGGCAGCCGCTGCTTCAGCGCGGCGACCTCCGCCATCAGCGCGGCGGCGGTCGCCTCGTCCTTCTGCGCCTTGGCCGCGCCGATCGCCTTCGACGCCTCGTTGCGGCGCGCCTGCGCTCCCTGCGCCTCGGTCGTCACCTCGCGGCGGCGGCGGTCGAGGTCGACCAGCGCCTCGGCGGAGGCAGGGGCACCGCGCAACGCCATCGCGGCGTCGAAGGCGGCGGGATCGTCACGGATCAGGCGGATGTCGTGCATGGCGCCGCGCTATGACGGGCGGGCAGGGCGTGCGCAACCCGCGCCCCGCAACCCACGCCGCCGCCGCGGGTTCTCCTTCCCGAACGCCAACGAGAAAAGGAGAACGAGCCATGCAGGTCCCGCATCAATCCGTGGTGCTGGTGGTCGACGGGCGCAAGCTGCTGTTCCTGCGCAACGAAGGCGACGCGGACTATCCCAACCTCCAGGTCGAACATGCCGAGGAGCGCGAGAACCCGGCCGATCGCGACCAGAAGACCGACGCCGCGGGCAGCGCGTCGTCGACCCGGTCGGGCAATATGGAGGAGGTGGATTTCCATCAGCAGGAGGAAGACCGCTTCGCCGCCGACGCGGCCGACCTGCTCAAGCGCCGCGCACTGGCCAACGAGTTCGAGTCGCTCATCATCGTCGCCGCGCCGAAGACGCTCGGCGAGCTGCGCAAACACTATCACAAGGAGGTGACGCAGCGGCTGACCGGCGAGGTCAGCAAGGACCTGACCGGCCATCCGATCCCGGATATCGAACAGGCGCTGCTCAACGCCTAGGGGAGGGGGCGGCTACCTTGATTCTGTCGTCACCCCGGACGTGTTTTAAAACCTCTGCGGACCCCTCACTTGTTCCCCGGCGAAGGCCGGGGGCCAGTAACGGCCGGCTTGTAAGATACTAAAACCGATCGCAACTGGACCCCGGCCTTCGCCGGGGAACGGAAGGGGTTGGGACGTCCGCCGGGGTCCCGCCTACGCCGCCGCCTTCCGCGCGAACCGGCGCCGCGCCACCAGCCCCGCGGCGGCGGCGCCGAACAGCAGGATCATCGGCGGGGCCGGCACCGGCGCGGGGGAGCCGCTGCTCGACCCGCTGCTCGACGGCGGCTTGCCCCCGCTGCTGCCGTGCCAGCCGCCGTTCGACGACCAGCCGTGGTTCGATCCCCACCCCTTGGAGCTGGAGCCGTAGGACGAGGAGGAGGTGCTGGACGTGCTGCTCTGACCCTGACCCTGACCCTGACCTTGCCCCTGTTGCTGGCCTTGCTGCTGGCCCTGGTTCTGGCTCTGCTCGTTGTTGTTCTTGTTCGAATTGTTGTTCGTGTTGGTGTTGTTGCTGCTGCTATTGTTGTTGTTCGTATTGTTGCTGCTGTTGTTACTCGAATTGTTATTGTTGCTGGTGTTGGAATTTGAATTGTCGATGTCCACCGTGGCCCCGCCCGTGGAGCTGCTGGTGGAACTGGACACGTTCCCCGACGACGAGGTGGAGCTGGATCCGCTGGTGCTAGAGCTGGAGGTGGACGAGATCACGATCCCCCCGCTGCTGCCGCTGCTCCCGCCCGATCCGCCGAAGAAGCCGCCCGCGAAGAACCCGCCGCCGCCGAAGCCACCACCGCCGAAGCCGCCACCCGTCCCGCCGACGAAGCCCGGGCCGCTGTCGGCCGCGGCATAGACGGGGGCGGGGGCCAGCGGGATCGGCACCGGCGCGCCCTGGCTGGCGATCGTCACCGTCGTCGCGGCGCAGGCGCCCGCGCCGCGCGCCTTCACCACCCGGCGCACCTTGCTGTTGCTCGCCACCGAACGGCGCACGACGCGCGCGGTCGCCTTCTTCGCATAGACGGTGCGCGTGTGGTTGCGCTCCGCCACATGCACCGCGCCGCCGCCGATCAGGGCGCCGCCGCAGGTGCAGGCACAAAGTTTCGCAAGAGCCATGCGCACGGACATAACGTCGTTCTTTCGTTGACGACGCGGAACTTGCGCCGTGGAATCAAAGACGAATGATGGTCGTCCTCATCCGCCAAAGTGCGAAACAAAGGATTAAGCGCAAGCTCGTTTACCACCATATTGCCGCGTGCAGCCTGTATTCATCGGGAGTCGCGTAGAAGAACATGGTTAACGTCCCATCATGGGGCGGAAGATCGCGGGCGCGACGCGCGTTCGACTGCGGAACGCCGACGGGCGGCGGGCGGAGCGGCAGGACGTGCCGCCAAGCGTCTGATCCGACGGCATCCTCGCTTGTCGGCGCACGCGCGCCTCTTTATAGGCGCGGCCCGGGGCATACCGGTAAGGCCAATGGTCTGCCGGCTCCGGGGGCGGGAGATGGTCATGGCAACGGCGGTGACGGATATCGACAATGGGCGCGGCGGAATGACGGTTCCGGCGAACGATGCCGCGGACGGTTATCGTCCCGGCGCCGACGAACCGTTCATGAATGTGCGGCAACAGGCCTATTTCAGGGCCAAGCTGCTGGCGTGGAAGGAGGCGATCCTGCGCGAATCGCTCGGCACGCTGTCGCAGCTCCAGCTCGATTCGCTGCGCGAGGCGGATCTCAACGATCGCGCGTCGAGCGAGACGGACTGGTCGCTGGAACTGCGCACGCGCGATCGCCAGCGCAAGCTGATCTCGAAGATCGATGCCGCGCTGCGCCGCATCGACGAGGGCGAATACGGGTATTGCGAGGTGACCGGCGAGCCGATCAGCCTGGGCCGGCTGGAAGCGCGCCCGATCGCGACCATGACGGTCGAGGCGCAGGAGCGTCATGAACGCAACGAAAAGATTTCACGCGACGATTGAGGCGCTTCGTCGCGAAATTGCGCCAGATTAATTTCGGCTTTACCCGGATCGCGGTACCGCCCCGCAAATGACATCCGCGGTGAGAGCAATGGGACGAATCGATCGAGGCTTGTTCAAGGACGCCACACCAGCAGCCGATCCGGGTCGGCGGACGCCGCAGTGTCTTCGCGATCGCGCAGCTGCGCCTGATCGGGCAGGACGGATTCGAGGTGCGGGTACGCAACTTCTCGTCGGGCGGGCTGATGGCGGAACTGCCGCATGCGATCGCACCCGACAGCGCGGTCGAGGTGGAATTGCCGCAGGTCGGCTGGGTCGCGGGCCGCGTCGTGTGGCAGACGGAGGGGCGCGCCGGCATCGCCTTCGATCGCGCGATCGATCCCGATCTGATCGACGGCGACGGCGGCCCGTCGCGCTGAACTGATCGTCCTGCGCGTCAACTCCGCTCTGGACGCGCAGGGCGCAACCGTGGCAAGGCGCGCGCTCTTCCACGCGGGCGTGGCGGAATGGTAGACGCAGCGGACTCAAAATCCGCCGTAGCAATACATGTCGGTTCGAGTCCGACCGCCCGTACCAGCTAAAACGATCGACTTGCGCCCGCGCGCGCCACGCGCCATCCTTTTACCAACGTAAAGGGAGAGTGATGATGGGCGAGTTCAGCGGTCGGCACGTGTTCGTGGCCGGCGCCTCCAGCGGGATCAACCTGGCGATCGCGCACGGCTTCGCGGCGGAGGGGGCGAAGGTCACCGTGCTCAGCCGCAGCGCGGAGAAGATCGAGGCGGCGGCGCAGGGGCTGCGCGACGCCGGTGCCACCGCGCTCGGCATCGCGTGCGACGTGCGCGACTATGCCGGGCTGGAGGCGGCGTTCGCGCAGGCGGTGGCCGCGCACGGCGCGATCGACGTGCTGGTGTCGGGCGCCGCGGGCAATTTCCTGGCGCCTGCGCTGGGCGTCAGCGCCAATGCGTTCAAGACCGTGATCGATATCGACCTGCTGGGCACGTACAATGTGTTCCGCGCCAGCTGGGATCATCTGGTGAAGCCGGGGGCGTCGCTGATCGCGATCACCGCGGGACAGGCGGTGCGCGCGTCCTCGTTCCAGATCCACGCCTGTGCCGCGAAGGCGGGCGTCAATATGGTGACCAAGTGTCTGGCGCTGGAATGGGGTCCGGCCGGCGTGCGCGTCAACGCGATCTCGCCCGGCCCGATCGCGGATACGGAGGGGATGCGCCGCCTCGCCGATCCGGAGCGCGAGGCGAAGATCAAGAAATCGCTGCCGCTGCGCGACTATGGCACCAAGGCCGATATCGCGGAGGCGGCGATGTTCCTGTCCAGCCCGGCGGCGAAATACATCACCGGCACGATCCTGAACGTCGACGGCGGCAGCGACCTGGGCGACGCCAGCGCCGACGCGCTGACCGTGCCGACGCGCTGACCAAAGTTCCCCTCCCCTTCAGGGGAGGGGCTAGGGGTGGGGCAGTCCGCCGGAGGCAGTCATACGCGACACTCTCTGCGAGACCCACTCCACCCCAAACCCCTCCCCTGAAGGGGAGGGGCTGGAAAACGGATCAAATCCCCACCCGCAGCGTCACCCGGATATCGCGCCCCGCCAGCGGCGCGAAATCCTTCAGCACGCTGGTCGCGCGCCGTGCCTCGACGTCGAAGATGTTGTTCGCCGCCAGCAGGATGCTGCGCCGGTCGCCGTCGCCCCACGGGCGGAACGACAGCGAGGCGTTGACCAGCGTATAGGCGTCGGTGGTCGTCTCCAGCGGCGCCACCCGGCGCTGCGCGAAGGCATGCTCCACCTCGACGCGCGCGCTGCTGGTGGCGCTGCGCGCCTCCAGCCCGCCCAGCAGCCGCAGCGGCGGGATGCGCGGCACCGGGCCGCGGTCCACCACCTCGGCATGGACGTAATCGCCCAGCAGGTCCGCCGTGATCACATGCGCGCCCACCGTCGCCAGTCGCGCCGACGCATCCGCCTCGAACCCGTAATAGCGCGCCTTGGCCTGGCTGTACTGGAAGCAGGGCAGGCCATCGATATCGCCCGATGGCGTCGCCGCCTGGCACACCGTATCGACGACCCGCGTCTCGTAGATATAATCGTCGAACCAGTTGTAATAGGCCGATGCGTCCAGGCTGAACGCGTCGCTGTGCGCGTGGAACGTCGCCTCCAGCCCCCAGGATTTCTCGGCGCGGAAATCGGCGTTGCCCAGCTCATAGGCCTGCGTCCCCGCATGCGGCCCGTTGGCGAACAGCTCCTCGGCCGACGGCGCGCGCTCGGTACGCGATCCGTTCAGCCCGATGCGCACGCCCTCCGCCAGCGCATAGCTCGCGCCGATCGACCCCGACCAGGTATCGAACCGCCGCTGCCCGCCGAAGAACCCGCGATCGTCGGTCACCGGCTTGGCGTTCAGCGTCGTGCTCTCGTACCGCACGCCGCCTTCGGCCTTGAAGCGGCCGTCGTCATATTGCTGCAGCGTGAAGAGCCCGACCTGCTGCGTGTCGTTGCGCGGCAGGAAGGCTTCCTCGCCCACGACGTTGAACGCGCGGCTGAAATATTGCGCGCCGGTCGCCCCCTGCCAGCCGCCGCGCTTCGCCTGAACGACCTCCAGCCGGCCTTCCAGCCCCTTGTTGTAGAAGGCGGTGCCGACCGACCCATCCTCCTCCAGCTCGAAATGGCGATAATTGGCATGCGCCGCGCGCAGCCGGATGGCATCGATCACGCTGCCGCGCGGCGTCACCTCGGCGCGCAGGTCGTAGCGGTTCTGCACCACGTCGAGCCGCGGCGCCTCCTGCTCCTGTCCCGGCGCGGTCGCGTAGCGGATCGGCAGGCCATAGACGCTGTCATAATGGCCATAGGACACGCCCAGCGTCCCGCCATCGGTCACGATCGCCGCGCCTGCGCCTGCGGTCCACGTCTCGACCGCGGTATTGGGCAGGCGCCCGCGCAGCGCGGCGGTGGCGGCGAAATCGATCGGCTCGTCCGCGTCCGGCTGCGGCAGCCCGACCGAGGCCAGCGCATCGCGCCGCGCCTGCGCGGACAGCACCGGACCGCCGATGCGCAGGTCGTCCGCCTTCAGATAGGATCCGTCGACGTGCAGCACCAGCGGCCCGGCGGCCACCACGTCCGCCGCGCCCGCGACCGAGCGCTCGTCCGCCGCGCTGCCGTAATTGGCCAGCGCATCGACGCGATATCCCTTCTCCGGCAGCGCGCGCGGGATGCGGCGGTCGACCACATTGACCACGCCGCCCACCGCGGAGGAACCGTACAGCAGCGCCGCTGGCCCGCGCAGCACCTCGACCCGCTCCGACAGCAGCGGATCGATGATCACCGCATGGTCGACCGAGGTGTTGGACACGTCGATCGACCCGATGCCGTCGGTCAGCACGCGGATGCGATCGCCCTGGAAGCCGCGCAGGATCGGGCGCGACGCATTGGGGCCGAACGAGGTGGAGGACACGCCCGGCAGCCGCGCCAGCGTCTCGCCGATCGTGGAGCGCAGCTCGCGCGTCAGGTCCTCGCCCGCCAGCACCGACGTGCCCTGCAACACGTCCGCCTCGCTCTGCCGGATCGGCGCGGAGACGATGATATCGTCGGAGCGATGCGGATCGGGCTGGCGCACGTCCTGCGCGGTGGCGGGCAGGGCGATCGCAAGCGGGGCGACGGCGGCAAGCAGCAAGGTCTTCATCGGCAACTCCATGAACTGGGGTGCCTGATAACGGAATGTTACAACGTATCAAGGCATGTTCGCGGTTGCGGCAAATGTGTTGCAGGAATGTCATGATCGCGCGTTCATCGTCACCCCGGGCCTGACCCGGGGTCCAACCTGCCGCCTGCGCATCGGCGTCGGTGTGCGCGGATCGATGGATGCCGGGTCAAGCCCGGCATGACGGTCACCCTCAGCGCACCGCGTCGCCCCGTTCATACGCCACCGCGTCGAGGATCTTGCCCCCGGCCATGAACACCGCCGCGGTGCAGGCCGCGAACAGGATCCACCCTTGCGTCCCCGGAAAGCGATGGAGATACCCCATGCCCCGCTCCACCGCGCCCGCGGCGAGCGCATAGATGACGAGAAATGCCTCGAACCGGGTCTTGATCACGAACAGGCGGCCGAGGCGGGTCAACATGCCCCGCACCGCCGCAAGGACCGTGCCAGCGGCGGAAAAGCGCGAGTCTCTGGCCATCGGACATGGTTACCTGTCAGTTAATCCGACAGATATAGCGCGCCCAGGTCCAGCGCGTCGAGCAGCGCGCGATGCGCCGCCTCGATCTGCGCGATCAGCACGGGGTCGCCGATCGCCTCCGCCGCGATCGCCTCTGGCCAGTGGCGCTCGATCACCCCGGCGATCCGGTCCAGCTTCGCCGCATCGACCAGGAAGCGCGGATCGACCGTCGCCGGATCGGCGACCACGCGCAGCCGCAGGCACGCCGGCCCGCCACCATTGGCCATGGATTCGCGCACGTCGACCACCTCGACCCGGCGGATCGCGCCATTGCCCGCCAGATGCCCCTGAAGCCATTGCCACACGCGCGGGTTGTCGCGCGCCTCGCCCGGCACGATCAGCGTCGGCGCGCCGTCCGCGGGTGTCACCAGTTGCGCGTTGAACAGATAGGAGCCGATCGCATCCGCCAGCGACACCGACGCGGCGGGCACCTCGACGATCTCCACGTCGGGCATCAGCGCGCGGATCGCGGCATGGGTGGCGTCGCGGTTCGCGAACGCCTGCTCATGCGCGAACAGGATACGCTCGTTCGCCACCGCCACCACGTCGTTGTGGAACGCGCCCGCCGCGATCGCCTGCGCCGATTGCTCGACATACAGCACCTGCGCCGGATCCAGCCGGTGCGCCCGCGCCACTGCGCGGCATGCCTCCAGATGCTGGCGCGCGGGGAAGGCGCCGCCCGCGGTGCCATAGACGAACAGCTCGACCCCCGCCGCGCCATGCCGCTCCGTCAGCCGCATATGGTTGGCCGCGCCCTCGTCGCCGAACGGCGCCGGGACCGGGGCGTGGACCGCGAACGCCGGATGCGCGAAGGCGAGGCGCAGTTGCGCCAGCGTCGCGGGCCATTCGTGGCTGCGATGCGGCATCGTCACCAGATTGGCGACCGTCAGGTGGCAGCGTCCGTCGCCGCAGTCGGGCGCGGGCGATACGGTCGCCGCATTCGCCGCCCACATCGCCGAGGCGGACAGCGCGCGCGCCTTCAGGAAGGTATCGGCATCGGCATAATTGCTATGCAGCGCCGCCAGCCATGCATGATCGGGGCGGGGGTGGGGAACGAACACGCCCTGCACCAGCCCCAGCGCGATGTTCGCGCGCATCTTCGCCACGCCCTGCAACGCCGCGGCGCGCGGGTGCGCTACCGCGCCGGCATTGCCGGTCGCGGCCAGATTGCCCGGGCTGAGGCCGGCATAATTGTGGCTCGGCCCGACGATCCCGTCGAAGTTGATCTCGCGCATCATGCTCACAGCCGCGCGATCCAGCTGATCGTGTCGCCCGGAGCGACCCCCAATGCGCTCGCCGCCGCGGACGACAGCGTCACCGCCCCGTCGCGCTCGCCGACGGTGCCATAGGCGCAGCGGAACGCCTTCAGCCGCCCGGTCGCCACCAGCGCCTCGGTGCCGCCGGGCGTGTCCGCGATCGCGGCGACCTTGCCGTCGCGCGCTTCCTTGATCGTGCGCACCTGGTCGGTGCGTGCCGTCATGGTCGGCCCGCCATCGAAGATGTCGATATAGCTTTCGAACGCAAAGCCTTCGTTTTCCAGCATTCTCATCGCCGCGCGTCCGGAAGGGTGCGGCAGGCCGATCGCGGCGCGCGCGGTCTCCGACAGCATCGCGGTATAGATCGGATGCTTGGGCATCAGGTCGGCGATGAACTGGTGTCCGTTGATCGCATTGAACTCGTCCGCCGCCTGGAAATTCATCCCGAAGAAGCGGCCCGCCAGCCCGTCCCAGAACGGCGACCCGCCCGCCTCGTCGATCACCCCGCGCAGCTCCGCCAGCACGCGGTCGGCGAATCGCGGGCGATGCGCGCGGATGAACAGATAGCGGCTGCGCGCCAGCAACAGTCCCAGCCCGCCCGCGCGCTCGCCGGGGTGGAGGAACAGCCCGCCGACCTCGCTCGCTCCCTCCAGGTCGGTGGTCAGCGACAGCATCTCGGCACGGAACGTCCGCTCCAGCTCGCGGCTGTGCTGCGTCAGGGTGCCGATGCGATAGCTATAGAAGGGGTGCTTCTGCCCGACATGCGTGATCAGCTGGCACGTACCGCGCACGTCGCCGTTGGCGGTGTTCTCCAGCATCAGCACGAATTGCTCGTCCGACAGGGCCGTGTCGTCGCGCTCGAACGCGGCTCGGCTCAGCGCCAGCTTGTTGCGCAGCGATGTGCGATCCGCGGGCAGGTTGGTGAACCCCCCGCCGGTCAGCTTCGCCATCTCGTACAGATGACGCAGGTCGTCGTCCTGCGCCGCACGCACCACGAACGTCATGCCATCGCTCCGTCAGCGATGCGCAGCAGCGTGACGGCGGAGAGCGCCGCGCGTTCGGACAGGCTGTCCACGATCAGAAACTCCTCGCTCGAATGGATCGCCCCGCCGCGTGCGCCCATCGTGTCGACCACGGGGACGCCGCAGGCGGCGATGTTGTTGCCGTCGCACACCCCGCCGGTGTCGCGCCACGCGATCGCCTGCCCCAGCGCCGCGCCGGCGTCGCGCACCGTGGCGAACAGCCGCGCGGCACCCGCGTCGATCGGCTTGGGCGGGCGGTTGAACCCGCCATGCGTGTCGATCGCGACGTCATATTCGCTCGCCACCGCCGCCACCGTCTCGCGGATCAGCGCCCCGGCGCGCGCGATCTCGCCCGCATCCTTGGGCCGGAAGTTGACGCGCAGGATGGCGAGGTCGGGGACGACGTTGTTCGGCCCGCCGCCGTCGACCCGCGCCGGGTTCACCGCCAGCCGCGGCGAGCGCGCGGCGTGCAGCCGCACCGCCAGCGCCGCCGCCGCCGCGATCGCGTTGCGACCGTCTTCCGGGTTGCGCCCGGCATGTGCCGCACGCCCGCGTACCACGATCGAGAAATTGCCGGTGCCGCCGCGCGCGCCCGCCAGCGTGCCGTCGGGCAGCGCGGGTTCGTAGGTCAGCGCCGCCACCTTGCCGCGCGCCGCATCGGCCAGCAGCGCGGCGGAGGAGAAGGAGCCGGTCTCCTCGTCCGAATTGATGACCACGTCGTAACCGATCGCGATGCCGCCCGCCTCCACCGCCAGCAGCGCCTCCAGCATCAGCGCCAGCCCGCCCTTCATGTCGGCGACGCCCGGGCCGTTGAGCACGCCCTCCTCGCGCCACGCCAGCGTCTGGAACGGGTGATCGACCGGATAGACCGTGTCCATATGCCCGGTCAGCAGCACGCGCACCGCCGCCTCCGGCCGCACGGACAGATGCAGGTGGCGCCCATGCGCCAGCGCCGTCACCGTGCCGTCGACGCCCACGCTCTCCGCCGCCGCCGGCTCGACCAGCGACAGTTCACCCGGCAGCGCCGCAAAGGCGTCCGCCAGCAGCCCGGCCATCGTCGCGCACCCCGCGACGTTGCGCGTCCCGCTGTTCACCGCCGCCCAGCGCTCCACCCGCGCCAGCATCGCCGCGGCATCCAAGCGCTCGATCGCGTCACGTTCGTTCGGGGAAAGCTGATCCATGTGGTCAGCCTAGCGACCGCGGCGTGCGAACGGAACCGTCAGAAGGTATAGACCAGCGACGCGCGGCTGGTGCGATCGGTCGGCACCCGTCCCGCGGTCGGCGCGCTTTCATATTGCACCGTATAGGACAGCCGGGCGGAAAGCGGGCCGAGCAGCTTCGCCTCGATCGCGGAGACGCTGCGGATCGTGCTGTTGTACCGCTCCAGATACATCGCGGCGTCCTGCGTGACGACCAGCCCGCTCACCAGCGTCCAGTCGAGGTCCAGGCTGCCGCGCACCGCGAGGCTGCGCTGCATCGTGTCGTCGGTGAAGTCGGTTTCGCGAAAGGCGGGGCCAAGCTCCACATCCGCGGTCAGCCCGGTCCGCCGCAGCACGCCATAGCCCGCGCCGACCGACACCGAATAGCGATTGTCATAGCCCAGGAAGCGATCCGCCTCATATTGCGCATTGCCGTAGATATAGCTGCGATCGTCGATCTTGTAGTTCGGCTGATAGGCGGCGACGTAGCGTTCGCGGCTGGTGACGCCCGCGGTGCGCTGGAAATCCGCCTGCGCCAGCACGCGGTGGCGCCAGCGCAGCCCCTCGCGCGTCAGGTCCAGTGTGCCTGTCAGCCCGGTGACGTCGGTATTGCCGCTGGAGGCGAAGCCACCCGCCTCGATCCGCCCGCTCCACAGCTCCAGCGCGCCCGCGCGGCGCACCCGCTGGTCGCGCGCGCGGGCGCGCGCCTCGCGCCACTCGGTCGCGCGGCGCAGCACCAGGTCGCCCGATCCCGGATCGGCGACGCGGGAATATTTGACGATCGTATCGACCCCGCTTTCGTCCCCGGTCTGCATCGCCGCGTCGAGCATCGCGCGCACCTCGGGCGGGATTTCCGGCTGCGGGATCGTGTCGAGCGCGACGCCGACATCGGTCAGCACCGGCGCCGGCACGTCGAGCGGTGGCGCCACGACCTGCGCCGCGGCCAGGGTCAGGGAGGCGGCCAGCATCGTCAGGCGATCGGCAGATGCCCGGAAAAGGCCGCGATCACATCCTCATACAGCTTCTTCTTGAACGGCACTATGAGGTGCGGCAGGTCCGCGGCATCGGCCCAGCGCCACGCGCGAAACTCCGGGTGCGGCGTGTCGATGCGGATGTCGTCGTCGGTGCCGTCGAAGCGGAACAGGAACCACCGCTGCACCTGCCCGCGATATTTCCCCTTCCACACCTTCCCGATCATCTCGGGCGGCAGGTCATAGACGAACTCGCCCGGCGCCTCCGCGATCAGCGTCACCTTGTCCGCGGTGACGCCGGTCTCCTCCCACAATTCGCGCACCGCGGCGTCTCGCGCGTCCTCGCCCGGATCGACGCCGCCCTGCGGCATCTGCCACGCCTCCAGCACGTTATCGAGCCGCTGCCCGACGAAGACCCGGCCCTCGCGATTGAGCAGCATGACGCCCGCGCACGGGCGATAGGGGAGGGAGGCATGATCGGTCATGCCTCGCTCCCTAGCACGGACCCTATCCTCCCCTGCAAGGGGAGGGGGACCGCCGCGAAGCGGTGGTGGAGGGGGGGCGCGCGATCGTTGGCGCGACGCCCCTCCGTCGGCGCCTGCGGCCCGCCACCTCCCCTTGCAGGGGAGGAACGCCCTGATCCTATCCCGCCGCCTGCGCCATCACCCGCTGCGCCTCCGCCTCGACGATCGCCGCCTTCACCGCCGCCAGATAGCCCGCGACATCGCCCTGCGCGGACGGGATCGCCTGCCGCAGCGTGATGAAGCCGTGGACGATCCCCTGCGCCTCGCGGAACGTCACCGGCACCCCCGCCAGCGCGAGTGCTGCGGCATAGGCGCGCCCCTGGTCGCGGATCGGGTCCAGGCTCGCGGTGATGACGACCGCGGGGGGCAGCCCCTTCAGCTCGCCCGCCAGCGGCGACGACCGCGGGTGCGCCGGGTCCGCGCCATAATGTTCCCCGAACCAGATCATCCCGTCGCGCGTCAGCAGGAAGCCGTCGGCGAAGTCGTTGAACGAGGGATATTCCTTCGCCATGTCCGCCGCCGGATAGATCGGTGCCTGCACCACCACCGGCACCGCCGCGGGATCGTCGCGCAGCGCCATCGCCACCACGATCGTCAGATTGCCGCCCGCGCTGTCGCCCGACAGCACCAGCGAGGTCGCGGTCCGCCCCAGTTCCGCCGGATTGCCCGCGACCCAGCGCGCCGCCGCCTCGCAATCGTCGGGCGCGGCGGGCCATTTCGCCTCGGGCGCAAGGCGATAGTCGACCGACACCACCGGCAGGTCGAGCAACCGCGCCATCTCCGCGGTGAAGCTGGCATGCGTGTCGATGTCCCCGATCACGAACCCGCCACCGTGATAGAAGACCACCACCGGCCCCGGCGCGCGCGTCTCGCGCGCATCGAACAGCCGCGCCTTGATGTCGCCGCCCGGCCCCGGGATCGACAGGTCCTTGATCACCGCGAGCGCGCCGACCGGCGGATCGGCCACGTCCTTCATCGCATAATAGACCGCGCGCGCATCCGCCGCCGATTGCTCGTGCATCTTCGGACCCGGAACGCTGTTGAGATAGTCGAGGAACCCGCGCACGTCCGCGCGAACGAAGGGGCCGGTATCGGTCATGCACGTCTCTCCTGCTCAGGTGGCGCGTTCGCCTTTGCAACCTATCTTATCGATATGATCCACGTCGTCCACCACCCCGATTACGTGACCGAGGCACCGGGGCGCAGCACCTATCGCTCGGGCAAGAACGGCGCGATCCGCGACCTGCTGCGCCGGCGCACCGACGTCGCGTGGCATGAACCCCAGCCGATGCCGCAACACTGGCTGGAGGCGACGCACGACCCCGATTATGTCGCCGAGGTGCTCGCCGCCGCCGTCCCGCGCGAGAAGGAACGCCGCATCGGCTTCCCCGTCACCGCCACCGTCGCGCGCCGGTCGCAGGTCGTCCCCGGCGGCACCTGGCTCGCCGCGCACCTCGCGCTGCGCCACGGCTTCGCCGCCAACACCGCGGGCGGCAGCCACCATGCGCTTGCCACCACCGGTGCGGGCTATTGCGTGTTCAACGACCTCGCCATCGCCGCGACGCGGCTGGTGGAGGAGGGGAGCGTCGCGCGCCTCCTGATCGTCGATGTCGACGTCCATCAGGGCGACGGCACCGCCGCGCTGACCGCCGCCGACCCGCGCATCGCCACCTATTCGATCCATGCCGAGAAGAACTTTCCCGTTCGCAAGGCGCGCTCGACGCTCGACGTCGGGCTGGCGGACGGCACCGGCGACGACGACTATATCGACACGCTCGCCACCACGCTCACCCCGCTGCTCGACCGGCACCGTCCCGACCTCATCCTCTACCAGGGCGGCGTCGACCCGTTCGCCGACGATCGCCTCGGCCGTCTCGCGCTTTCGCAGGACGGGCTGGTCCGCCGCGACCGTCTGATCGCCGCGCTCGCCATCGCGCGCGGTGTGCCGGTCGCCAGCACCGTGGGCGGCGGCTATGGCGATGACGTCATGGCGCTGGCGCAGCGGCATGTGCGCGTCATCGGGACGCTTTCCGACATGTTCGGACAAGCGGAGGTTGCGCCGACGCAATATCCTTTTACCTTGGCCGGTGAAGCGCCACCCGCGTAAGAAGGTGGCAAAAGAAAACGAAGGAGAGCCGATGGCCACCGCCGCGCATCAGGTCACGCCCGAAGAGGCGGCCGCGTCACCCGCACCGGAGTCGATGGTCGTGCGCTTCGCCGGCGACAGCGGCGACGGGATGCAGCTGACCGGCGGGCAATTCACGCTCTCCACCGCGCTGGCGGGCAACGACCTCGCCACCTTCCCGGATTTCCCCGCGGAGATCCGCGCGCCGCTCGGCACCCTGTTCGGCGTCTCCGCCTTCCAGATCAACTTCGGCTCGACGTCGATCGAGACCGCGGGCGACATGCTCGACGTGCTGGTGGCGATGAACCCCGCTGCGCTCAAGACCAATGTCGATGCGCTCAAGCCGGGCGGCCTCATCATCGCGGATGAGGGCGAGTTCGGTCAGCGCAACCTCGACAAGGCGAAATACCCGGCCAACCCGCTCGACGACGGCACGCTCGCGCGCTGGCAGGTGATCCGCCTCAACATCTCGCAACTCACGCTCGACGCGGTGAAGCCCTTCGGCCTCGGCAACAAGGAGGCGCTGCGCTGCAAGAACATGTGGACATTGGGCCTCGCGCTCTGGATGTTCGACCGCGACCGGCAGCCGCTGGTCGACTGGCTCAAGGCGAAGTTCGCGAAGAACGCGACGCTGGCGGAGGCGAACATCGCCGCGCTCAACGCCGGCCACGCCTATGGCGAGACGGCGGAACTGGGCCAGACCGTCAAGCAGCACGCGCTCCCCGCCGCGCCCGCCGAACCCGGCCTCTACCGCACCGTGACCGGCGCGGAGGCGATCAGCCTCGGCCTCGTCGCCGGCGCGAAGCTCGCCGAACTGCCGATGTTCTTCGGCGGCTATCCGATCACGCCCGCGTCCGCGATCCTCCACCATCTGTCGCGGCTCAAGGAATTCGGTGTCACCACCTTCCAGGCGGAGGATGAGATCGCCGCCATCGCCTCCGCGATCGGTGCCAGCTACGCCGGGCAACTCGGCGTCACCTCCTCCTCCGGCCCCGGCATCGCGTTGAAAGGCGAGGCGATCGGCCTTGCGATCATGACCGAACTGCCCTTGGTCATCGTCAATTCGCAGCGCGGCGGCCCCTCGACCGGCCTGCCGACCAAGACCGAACAGTCCGATCTCTATCAGGCGGTTTATGGCCGCAATGGCGACGCGCCCATGCCGGTGATCGCCGCGCGCTCGGCGGCGGATTGCTTCGAGGTCGCGATCGAGGCGTGCCGCATCGCCACCCAATATATGACCCCCGTCATGCTGCTGACCGATGGCTATATCGCCAATGCCGCGGAGCCATGGAAAGTCCCCGATCCCAACAGCTTCGATCCGTTTCCTGTTGCGTTCTTGCAAGATGTGCCGGAGGGCGGGTTCCAGCCCTACGCCCGCGACGACAAGCTGGCGCGCCCCTGGGTCAAGCCCGGCACCCCCGCGCTGCTCCACCGCATCGGCGGGATCGAGAAGAAGCAGGGCACCGGCAACATCGATTATTCGCCCGCCAACCATCAGGAGATGACCGACACCCGCAAGGCGAAGATCGACGGTATCCGCGTGCCGGATCAGCAGGTCGAACTCGGCGATACCTCGGGCACGCTCGCGGTCGTCGGCTGGGGTTCCACCTTCGGCCCGATCCATCAGGCGGTGCGCCGCGCGCGCCGCAAGGGGCTGGACGTCAGCCACATCCACATCCGCCATATCTGGCCGATGCCGCACAATCTCGCTGTCCTACTCCGCGGCTTTGAGCATATCCTCGTGCCCGAGATGAACACCGGCCAGCTCAAGACCGTGCTGCGCGACCAGTTCCTGGTCGACGCCAAACCGCTCAACAAGGTGTCGGGCCAGCCCTTCCGCATTTCTGAGATCGAGGCCGCGATCGCGACCTTCTTCGACGGCGTGCCGGGCAACGAGGGCGGGGAGGTGCCGGCCGACGCCGCCCAACTGCCGACCCCGCAATCGGGCCATGACGACGGCTCGCTCCGACCGGAGGCGCATTCTCCGCAAAGTGTTTGAGGTCGCGTTTCGCGCCACCATCGCCAACATCCGCCCAGCAGGACCCGCCCGATGAACGACATGACTCCCGGTTTCGCGGTGACCAAGCCCAAGGATTGGGAGACCGATCAGGAAGTCCGCTGGTGCCCCGGCTGCGGCGACCATGCCATTTTGAAGGCGGTGCAGCGGACCATGCCCGAACTCGGCGTGCGGCCGGAAAACACCGTCTTCGTCAGCGGGATCGGCTGCTCTTCTCGCTTTCCTTATTATATGGAGACCTACGGCTTCCACACCATCCACGGTCGCGCGCCCGCGGTGGCGACGGGGGTGAAGCTGGCCAATCCGGACCTCGATGTCTGGATCATCACCGGCGATGGCGATGCGCTGTCGATCGGCGGCAATCACACGATGCACCTGTTGCGTCGTAACCTCGATTGCCAACTCCTGCTGTTCAACAACGAGATCTACGGCCTCACCAAGGGCCAATATTCGCCAACATCCAGGGTGGGTACGCAATCGCCCTCGACACCGTTCGGTTCGGTCGACCGTCCCGCCAACCCCTGCGCCTTCGCGCTCGGCGCCGGCGCCCGCTTCGTCGCGCGCGGCATCGACGTCCACAAGAATCTGGTCGGCGTGCTGAAGGCGGCCCATGCGCACAAGGGCGCCAGCTTCGTCGAAATTTTCCAGAATTGCATCGTCTATAACGACGACGTCTTTGCGCCCTTCACCGAAAAGGCGAACGCGGCCGAGGGGCAGATGTGGGTCGAACACGGCAAGCCGCTGACCTTCGCGAACGGCGCCAAGGGACTGGCGCTCGATCCCGCGACGCTGTCGCTCAAGGTGGTTGCCGGCGATGACGCGAACGTGCTGGTCCACGACAAGGCCAACCGCGCCATTGCGCATCTGCTGGTCGAGATGCCGTTCGGCACCTTTCCGATGGCTCTTGGCGTCATTTACGAGGACCCTGCACCCACCTTCGAAAGCGCTGTCGTGACCCAGAATGCGCAGGTCGCCGCCGGCAAGACCCCCGATCTCGCCAAATTGCTCGCCAAGGGCCAGACGTGGATGGTCGAGAAGGAACCGCGGGTGGAGTAGCCGCGTAGCGTCCGGCGATGACCAGTCTGCTATGGCTCCGCCAGGACCTCCGCCTCCACGACCACCCCGCGCTCACCGCCGCCGCTCATGCCGGCGCGGTGATCCCGGTCTATGTGCTGGACGACGAAGCACCGGGCGCGTGGCGCATGGGCGGGGCGCAGCGATGGTGGCTCCATCACAGCTTAACACCCTTATCTAAGTCACTGAAAGAGAAAGGAAGTAAGCTGATCCTACGCCGCGGTAACGCGGCCGAGGTGCTGGCCGACCTTGCCACCGAAACGGGTGCGGAGACGATCCACGCCATCCGCCATTACGAGCCGTGGTGGCGCAAGCTCGAAGATGCGCTCGGCGATCGGCTCTGCCTCCACGACGGCAACCATCTCGCCCCGCCGGAGCAGGTCACCACCGGATCGGGCGGGCAATATCGCATCTATTCCTCCTTCTGGAAGGCGCTCCAGCAGCAGCTTCCTCCCGACGACCCGCTCCCCATGCCCCGCTCGATCCCGGCCCCGGATACGTGGCCGAAGAGCGACAGATTGGCCGACTGGAACCTGCTGCCGACCAGTCCCGACTGGTCCGGCGGCTTCGACTGGACACCCGGCGAAGCGGCCGCACTGGCGAAGGTAAAGTCGCTTGATATCAACGACTACGACACCGCCCGCAACATGCCCTCGCAAGAGGGCAGTTCGCGTCTGTCGCCCCACCTCCACTTCGGCGAGGTGTCGCCGCGCACCGTCTGGCAGGCCACCGGACGTGGCGACACCACCTTCCGCAAGGAACTGGCGTGGCGGGACTTTACCAGCGGCGTCATCCGGGCGCTCCCCCGATACGGCGAGGAAAACGGCCGCCCCGCCTTCGACAAGCTCCCCTGGCGCACCGGCGCGGAGGCGCGGCGTGACCTCAAGGCATGGCAGCAGGGCCGCACCGGCTACCCCATCGTCGACGCCGGGATGCGCCAGCTATGGACCACCGGCTGGATGCACAATCGCGTCCGCATGATCACCGCCTCCTTCCTCATCAAGCACTTGCTGATCGACTGGCGCGAGGGGGAGCGCTGGTTCTGGGACACGCTGGTCGACGCCGATTACGGCAATAACGCGGTCAACTGGCAGTGGGTGGCGGGCACCGGGGTGGACGCCAACATGTTCGGCCGGATCATGGCGCCGCTCTCGCAATCGGCGAAATTCGACGCCGGCGATTATATTCGCCAATGGGTGCCGGAACTTGCCGGGCTGGCCGACGACGTCATCCATGATCCTGAGGGGGCAGGGTGCCGCCCACGCGATTACCCCGCGCCGCTGATCGGACATCGCGAAGCACGCGAACGCGCGCTGGCGGCGGGGCGGAAGGTGCGATAGGCGCGCTGCGCATGGACGCGGCGACCACCCGGATCACTCCTCCTCCTCCCGCCGCGCGGTGGCTCGGCCGGGTATTTCATCGCGTGCTCGACCGTATCGACGCGGGTCTGCGCGAGGGCGCGATCGACGCACAACTCCCCGACGGCACGCGCCGCCTGCTGGGCGGCCACGCCGCCGGCCCGCTCACGATCGTCCGGGTGGTACGCTGGCGCGCCTTGTGGCGGCTGGTGAGCGGCGGCTCGATCGGCTGGTACGAGGCGTGGGAGGCGGGCGACTGGACCAGCCCGGACGAGGTGCCGATCTTCGACCTGTTCATGCGCAACCGCGCCGCGCTGGGCGACGTCGCCCGCGCGAAGGCGAGTGCGAAGCTGGCGGCGCGCCTTCTCCACCGCCTGCGCCGCAACGACCGCGCCGGGGCGAAGCGCAACATCGCCGCGCATTACGATCTGGGCAACGATTTCTACCGCGAATGGCTCGACCCGACGCTCACCTATTCCAGCGCGCTGTTCACCGATCCCCATCAGCCGCTCGCCGCCGCGCAACAGGCGAAGCTCGACGCGATCCTGCGCCGCACCGGCGCCCGGGCCGGCGAGCGCGTGCTGGAGATCGGCTGCGGCTGGGGCTCCTTCGCCGCGACCGCCGCCGCGGCGGGGGTGGGGGTCCATGCGCTGACGCTGTCGACCGAGCAGCGCGACCATGTGCTGGCGCGTGGGCTGCCCGACGTGACGGTGGGGCTGACCGATTATCGCGATGTCCAGGGCACGTTCGACGCAGTCGCCAGCATCGAGATGGTGGAGGCGGTTGGCCCCGAATATTGGTCCGCCTATCTCGCGACGATCGCCCGCGTGCTGAAGCCGGGCGGTCGCGCCGCGCTCCAGCTGATCACGATCGCGGACGACGTGTGGGACGCCTATGCCGGCGGCGTGGACTTCATCCAGCGCTATGTCTTCCCGGGCGGATCGCTGATCTCCGAACGCCGCTTCCGCGCGATCGCACAACGCCATGGGCTGTCATGGCAGGACGCGCTGTCGTTCGGCGAGGATTATGCCGAAACGCTTCGCCAATGGCGCGACCGGTTCGATGCAGCGGTCGCACAGGGGCGCCTGCCATCGCGCTTCGATGCGCGCTTCCAGCGGCTGTGGCGCTATTACCTGATGTATTGCGAGGGCGGCTTCCGCGGCGGCGGAATCGACGTGATGCAGGTGACGCTGGTCAGGGAATGAGCATCAGCCCGCGACGCGCTCGCGGTGGTTCGGCTCGAAGCCGTCCACCGCCAGCGTCGCGATCCGCTCCGCCACCATCTCCGGCGGCTTCACCGACGCGGGATCCTCGCCCGGATAGGCGCGCGCGCGCATCTTGGTGCGCGTAGCGCCGGGGTCGAGCACCGCGACGCGGATGCGGCCGATCTCCGCCATCTCGTCGCCATAGGCCTCCAGCAGCGTCTCGAACGCCGCCTTGGACGCGCCATAGGCGCCCCAATAGGCGCGCGGTGTCCGCCCCACCGAGGAGGTGACCCCGATCACGCGCGCGCCGTCCGACCGCCGCAACATCGGATCGAACGCCTGCAACAGCGCCAGTTGCGCGGAGACGTTGAGCGTCAGTACCTGCGCGAATTCCTTGGCGTCGATCGCCGGCACCGCCGCGAGCGTTCCCAGCATCCCCGCGTTCAGCACCATCACGTCCAGCGCCTGCCAGCGCTCGCCGATCGCCGTCGCCAGCTTCGCGATCGAATCGCTCTGCGCCAGATCGAGCGGCGCGATCGTCGCCGATCCGCCCGCGTCGAAGATCGCCTGCTCGACCTCCTCCAGCGCCGCCGCGGTCCGCGCGGTCAGGATCACATGCGCCCCCCGCGCGGCCAAAGCGATCGCGGTCGCCGCACCGATGCCGCGGCTGGCGCCGGTGACCAGCGCCAGTTTGTCCTTCAGATCCTGCGTCATCGTCGCGTCAGTTCACCCGTTCGGCGAGCAGCGCGAACTGGTCCACCGCGCTCGATTCGTCATGGTCGGTCAGCGCGGTCGGATAGTCGCCGGTGAAGCACGCATCGCAATATTTGGGGCGGATGTCGGCGCGGTGCGTCTCGCCCAGCGCCTTGTACAGCCCGTCGATCGACACGAAGGCGAGGCTGTCGGCATGGATGAACTCCGTCATCCCGCCCAGGTCGAGCTTCGCGGCGAGCAGTTTCGCGCGTTCCGGCGTGTCGACGCCATAGAAGCAGCTGTGCCGCGTCGGCGGCGAGGCGATGCGCATGTGCACCTCGGCCGCACCCGCGTCGCGCATCATTTGCACGATCTTGAGGCTGGTGGTGCCGCGCACGATCGAATCGTCGATCAGGACGACCTTCTTGCCCTGGATCAGCGCGCGATTGGCGTTGTGCTTCAGCTTCACGCCCAGGTGCCGAACCTTGTCGCCCGGCTGGATGAAGGTGCGGCCGACATAATGCGAGCGGATGATGCCCAGTTCGAACGGGATGCCGCTTTCCTGCGCATAGCCGATCGCGGCGGGGACGCCCGAATCGGGCACCGGAATCACCAGATCGGCCTCGACCGGCGCCTCGATCGCCAGCTGGGCGCCGATATTCTTGCGCACGGAATAGATCGAATGATCCTCGACGATCGAATCGGGGCGCGAGAAATAGACCCATTCGAAGATGCACGGGCGCGCGGCGACCTTTTCGAACGGCTTGATCGAGCGGATCTCGTCACCCTGGACGATCACCAGCTCGCCCGGCTCGACCGAGCGGACGAACTCCGCACCCACGACGTCGAGCGCCACGGTTTCGGACGCGAAGATCACCGCATCGCCCAGCTTGCCCATCACCAGCGGACGGATGCCGAGCGGATCGCGGCAGGCGATCATGCCGTCGGGCGTCATGACGATCAGCGCATAGGCGCCCTCGACCTGCTTCAGCGCGTCGATGAACTTGTCGAGCAGGGTGCGATACTGGCTGGTCGCGACCAGGTGGATGATCGTTTCCGTATCGGAGGTCGACTGGAAGATCGACCCGCGCCGCACCAGCTCGCGCCGCAGCCGCATGGCATTGGAGATGTTGCCGTTATGCGCGATCGCGAACCCGCCCGACTGCAATTCGGCATAGAGCGGCTGGACGTTGCGCAGCGCGGTCTCGCCGGTGGTCGAGTAGCGGACATGGCCGCAGGCGACATCGCCCTGGAGCGCGCGGATCACCTCGTCGCGGTCGAAATTGCCCGCGACATGCCCCATCGCGCGGTGCGTGTGGAACTCGCGACCGTCGAAGCTGGTGATGCCGGCGGCCTCCTGACCGCGATGCTGGAGCGCATGCAGCCCCAACGCCACGAGGGCGGCGGCGCCGTCGGAGCCGGAGGCACCGAAGATGCCGCACTCCTCGTGCAAATGGTCGTCGTCGAACGGATGTGTGGTCAGCATGTGGCGGGGGCTTCCATCGTGCGGGGCCGCATATAGCGACTGACGCGCGAATGTCATCAAATCGCGGAGCGTTTCGCCGCACGCCGCGTTCCGGTCGGTTCGACAGGAGGTTCGCGATGGCCAGGGACCACGGATCGCAGATCAAGGACGACGCGCTGTACGAGGAGCTGCGTCATCAGGGCGCGTCCAAGGAGAAAGCGGCGCGAATCGCCAACGCAAAAGCCAACGGCTCGCTCGATCACGAATCGACCCGGCTCGAGGATCGCACGAAGCAGGCATTGTACGACGAGGCGAAAGAGATCGGCATCGAGGGCCGGTCCGGAATGACCAAGGACGAGCTGATCGCGGCGATCCGCGACCGCTGACACATGGTCGCCGCGGTGCTAGGCGACGTGCCATGGCCGACGATCGTGAGCAGGGCAGCATTTTTCAACCGAAGTTCGATGCCGCGGGGCTGGTGACCGCCGTCGTCACCGACCGCGCGTCGGGCGCGCTGCTGATGGTCGCCCATATGAACGCCGAGGCGATCGCGGCGACCCGCAGCAGCGGCGAGGCAACCTTCTTCTCGCGCAGCCGCGGGCGGTTGTGGAGGAAGGGGGAAACCTCCGGCAACGTCCTGCGCGTGGTGGAGATGCGCGTCGACTGCGATCAGGACGCGCTGTGGATCGTCGCCGATGCCGCCGGTCCCGCCTGTCATACCGGGGCGACGAGCTGCTTCTATCGCCGGGTCGGCGCGGACGGGCTGGAGCGCGTCGATTGAGGCCCATCGCGGGCGCCGTGCTGCTGCTGCTCGCCGGCTGCGATCGGTCGGGGGAGGCGGGCGCGGCGGATCCGCGCGGTGGTCAGGCGCTGGAGCAAGCGGCCCGGACCGCCGACCTCGTCCCCGATCCCGCCCGGGTTTCGCCGGTCGGCGTGTTCGTCGCGGATGGCGACCGCGTCTGTGTGGTGCCCAAGGGGCGCGACGCGGAGGATGGCTATCGGCTGGGCGCCAGCGTTGATTATGGCGAGGGTCAGCGCTGCACGGCGCGCGGCGCCGCGACCGGGCGTAGCACGATGGCGGTGGACTTCGGCAGCGGATGCCGGTTCGATGCGCAAAGCGATGGCGATCGGCTCGTCTTTCCCAGCGTCCTGCCGGCGTCGTGCGAGACGGTATGTGAGGGGCGCGCGACGCTGGCGGCGTTGCGGGTCGAGCGGTTGAGCGATGCCGCAGCCGAGGCATCGCGCCTGCGCGGTGCCGACGGGAAGCTGCTGTGCGCCGATTGACGTTCACGTAAGCGGAATGTAGAAGCGAGGGCATGAGTTCGTCCGCCGCCTATGCCGTCGTCCCGCCGCGGCCCGACCGCGACAGCTTCAGCATCACCGATCTGTCGAGCGAATTCGGCATCACGCCACGCGCGCTGCGATTCTATGAGGATGAGGGGCTGATCGCGCCGGAGCGGCGCGGCCTCGCGCGCATCTATTCGCAGCGCGATCGCGCGCGCGTCGCCTGGATCCTGCGCGGCAAGCGCGTCGGCTTCAGCCTCGCCGAGATCCGCGAGATGATCGACCTCTACGACATCGGCGACGGGCGACAGGTCCAGCGCGCCGTCACGATCGACCGCTGCAAGGCGCGGATCGACGCATTGAAGAACCAGAAGCGCGACATCGACGCCGCGATCGAGGAGCTGACCGCCTTCCTCGGCGTGGTCGAGAGCGCGCAAGCCAAGGAAGACTGACCCCATGCCGCAGTACACGCCGCCCGTCCGCGACACCCGCTTCGTGCTGGAGCATGTCGTCGGGCTCGACCGCTATGCCAATGTCGAGGGGTTTGCCGCCGCCACGCCGGACACGGTCGACGCGGTGCTGGAGGAGGGCGGCCGCTTCGTCGCCGAGGTGCTGTTCCCGCTCAACCAGTCGGGCGATCAGGAAGGCTGCAAGCGGCATGACGACGGCAGCGTCACGACGCCCGCCGGGTTCAAGCAGGCCTATGACCGCTTCGTTGAATCGGGCTGGGGCACGCTGAGCGCGCCGGAGGCGTTCGGTGGGCAGGGGATGCCGCACGTCGTCTCGACCGCGTTCCAGGAATATATGATCTCCTCCAACATGGCGTTCGCCATGTATCCCGGGCTGGCGCATGGTGCGATCGCGGCGCTGGTGGTGAAGGGCTCGGCCGAGCAGCAGCAGAAGTATCTGCCGAAGATGGTGTCGGGCGAATGGGGCGGCACCATGAACCTGACCGAGCCGCAGTGCGGCACCGATCTGGGCCTGATCCGCACCAAGGCGGAACCGCAGGCGGACGGCAGCTATGCGATCACCGGCACGAAGATCTTCATTTCGGCGGGCGAGCATGACCTGACCGAGAATATCGTCCATCTGGTGCTGGCCAAGACGCCGGGCGCGCCCGACAGCAGCAAGGGCATCAGCCTGTTCGTCGTGCCAAAGTTCATGGTGAACGACGACGGCTCGCTGGGCGAGCGCAATGCGGTGTCGTGCGGCTCGATCGAGCACAAGATGGGCATTCGCGCCAGCGCGACTTGCGTCATGAACTATGACGGCGCGAAGGGCTGGCTGGTCGGCGAGGAGATGAAGGGCCTCGCCGCGATGTTCATCATGATGAATGCGGCGCGGCTGGGCGTCGGGTTGCAGGGGCTGGCGATCGGCGAGGTCGCATTCCAGAACGCCGTCCAATATGCCAAGGACCGCCGTCAGGGCCGCGCGCTGACCGGCGCGGCGGAGCCGGATGAAAAGGCCGACACGCTGTTCGTCCACCCCGACGTGCGCCGCATGCTGATGGAGGCGAAGGCGTGGACCGAGGGGCTTCGTGCGCTGTGCCTGTGGGGCGCGTTGCAGGTCGATCTGGAGCATAATGCCGCGACCGAGGAGGAGCGCCAGCTGGCGGGCGACCTGATCGGGCTGCTGACCCCGGTCATCAAGGGTGTGGGCACCGACAAGGGCTATGAGATCGCGACCAACGCGCAGCAGGTCTATGGCGGGCACGGCTACATCCAGGAATGGGGGATGGAGCAGTACGTTCGCGACGCCCGCATCGCGCAGATCTACGAAGGCACCAACGGCGTGCAGGCGATGGACCTCGCGGGCCGCAAGCTGGCGATGAACGGCGGCCGCGCGGTGCAGGCGTTCGGCAAGCTGGTGCTGGAGGAGATCGCGGCGGGCAAGCAGAACGAGGCGACCGCCGACTTCGCCGCCCGGCTGGAGAAGGCCGCGGGCGAGCTTCAGGGCGCGACCATGTGGTTCCTGGCGAACGGGATGAAGAACCCGAACAACATCGGTGCGGGCGCGGTGCCGTACATGCATCTGGTCGGTGTCGTCGCGGTGGGGCTGATGTGGCTGCGCATGGCCACCGCGGCGGCGAAGCTGAAGGGCGAGGGCAGCGGCGACGCGGCGTTCCTCGATGCGAAGCTGGTGACCGCGCGCTTCTATGCCGAGCGTGTGCTGCCGCAGGCGGGCGCGTTGCGGCGCCAGATCGAGGGTGGTGCGGAGGCAGTGATGGCGCTGCCGCCGGAGATGTTCGCGGCGGCGTAATGTGGGCGCCGGCTGGAGGCCGGGATGACGATTTGGGGGGCGCCCGGTTGCCCTGCCCGGTCGTCACCCCGGCCTCGTGCCGGGGTCCAGAGTTCCGCGCGCCTCACGCTGGTTGGGTGGGCGGAACCCTGGATGCCGGAACAAGTCCGGCATGACGGGGTGGACGTTACGTCTCCGGCGATCGGTCCGCTTGCCTCGTCCACACGTCACCCCGGGCTCGACCCGGGGTCCATCTTTCCGCCCACACTACCAATGGAGGTAGTCGCGGCACCATGGATGCCGGATCAAGTCCGGCATGACGGAAGCTGACTATAGTTGCGGCACCGGGATCGACGGGCTCGCGGCAGGCGCCGGTGCGCGGCGGATGCCGCTTAGCGTTTCCGGTCCGCGTGGCGTCGGCGTAGGGGCGGGCGTCGCGGTCAGCGTCGCGCGGCCGCGCATGCATTGTGTCGCGGCATCGCGCGGGAATTGCTGGCAGTTCCACAGCGTCCGCTCCAGCCGCCCGGCGCGATCGCGCAGGTAGCTGAAGCCCATCCCCTGATATTGCGCCGGCGACATGGTGAGCGAGGTCGGCAGCAGCCGCCCGTCGATCCACCCCATCAGCTTGCAGCGCGCGCGGTCGCCGCACGCCTTGAGCGCCAGCGCGGGGAATGCCTCCGGCGTGCGCGGGTCGAGCACGACCAGGAAGGTGTCGGGATCCTCCGCCAGTGCATGCGGCGTGCCCGCGAGCGAGGCGGCGGCGATCGTCGCGGCGGCGGGTGCGGACAGCCCCTCCGCCAGCGGTGCGGCGGCGGCGACGGCCAGCGCGGCCTCGTCGAGCGCGCTGCCCAGCCGGTGTACCGCGGACAGCGTCGCCATCTTCGCCACCACCGGCTCCTGCGCCGACACGGTGCGGCGAAACGCAGCGGGGGTTCCCCACCAGCCGGTCCAGCGGAAGAAGAGATGGGTGTGGACCTCGGCGATCTTGTCGAGGCTGGCGCTCCAATACGGCACCACCCAGTCGGTATGGTAATGGGTGGCATAACCGACGGTGCGGTCGACCGCGCCGTTCAGCGCGCGCGCGGCAAGCTGGCGTGCGCGATCCCAGGCGGGTGGCGAGGGGATGCGCGCCAGCGCCCCGTCGCAGGTGAAGGTGAACTGGCAACCGGTGCTGCGTTCCGCGCCCTGGAAGACGACTTCGCAGACCGTCTTGGGGAAGGCGGGGTGGCGCAGGCGGTTGAGGACGACCTGTACCACCGCGCGCTGTCCGACGGGATCGTCGCCCGCCTCGTACCAGGCTGCCGCGGCGAGGCAGTCGGTGGCGCGCGCGCGCTGCTGCTCGTCGCCGGCGAAGCGGAACGGCTGCGCGGCAGGCTTGGGACCGCGGACGAACGGGATGCTCGCGTTCCACGCGCGTGCGTCCGCCGGGTCGAGCGACTGGAACTCGACCGGCTCGACCTCCGGCACCTCGGTCGGCGCGACGACGCGCTGCGGACGCTTCACCTTGGCGGCGAGCGCGGCGGGCACCGATGTCGGCACGGCGGGCGGATGGGTGACGATCGCCACGGGAAGCGCGATCGCGACCGCCGCGATCCCCGCGAGGATCGCGCGCAGCCGCCAGGAAGCATTTGTCAGGTCAGCTCTCCGGCAGGAAGTCCGGCACCGACAAGTAACGCTCGCCGGTGTCGTAGTTGAAGCCCAGCACGCGCGCATTGTCGGGCAGGTCCGGCAGCTTCTGCAGGATCGCGGCCAGCGTCGCGCCCGACGAGATGCCGACCAGCATGCCTTCCTCACGCGCGGCGCGGCGCGCCATGTCCTTGGCGACCGCGGCGTCGACCTCGATCACGCCGTCGAGCGCCTGGGTATGCAGGTTGGCGGGGATGAACCCTGCGCCGATGCCCTGGATCGGGTGCGGCCCCGGCTGGCCGCCGGAGATGACCGGCGATGCCTGCGGCTCGACCGCATACACCTTAAGTTCCGGCCATTCCTTTTTCAGCGTCTCCGCGACGCCGGTGATGTGGCCGCCGGTCCCCACGCCGGTGATGAGCACGTCGATCGGCGCGTCGCGGAAGTCGTTCAGGATCTCCTGCGCCGTGGTGCGGACGTGGACGTCGACGTTGGCGGGGTTCTCGAACTGCTGCGGCATCCACGCGCCCTCGGTCTGCTCGACCAGCTCCAGCGCACGCTCGATCGCACCCTTCATCCCCTTCTCGCGGGGCGTGAGGTCGAACTCCGCGCCATAGGCCAGCATCAGGCGCCGCCGCTCCAGGCTCATGCTCTCGGGCATGACCAGCACCAGCTTGTAGCCCTTCACCGCGGCGACCATGGCGAGGCCGATGCCGGTGTTGCCGCTGGTCGGCTCGATGATGGTGCCGCCGGGCTTCAGGTCGCCTGCCGCCTCGGCCGCCTCGATCATGGCAAGCGCGATGCGGTCCTTGATCGACCCGCCGGGATTCGCGCGTTCCGACTTGATCCATACCTCGGAACCGGGGAACAGCTTCTGCACGCGGATGTGCGGCGTGTTGCCGATCGTCTCCAGGATCGTGTTCGCCTTCATGGCTGCGCTACTCCGTGTTGTGGTTCGGTTTCGAGCATCTCGGGCGGGTCAAAGGTCCGCGCCCGCTTCAGTTCCGGGAAGAGATACGCCCATAGCAGCGTGACGGTGATCGCGCCGACCCCGCCGAAGACGACCGCGCCGACGGGGCCGAGCAGCGATGCCATCAGCCCGCTCTCCGCCTCGCCCAGTTCGTTGGAGGCCGAGATGGTGAGTTGCGACACCGCGCCGACGCGCCCGCGCATCGCGTCGGGCGTGTGCAGCTGGATCAGCGACTGGCGGACATAGACCGACACCATGTCCGCCCCGCCCGCGACGATCAGCGCGATCAGGCTCAGCACGAAATCGGTGCGGATCGCGGGGAAGAACGATCCGGCGGGCAGCGGCAGGACGGTGATGCCCAGCGCGTCGGTCACCTGCGTCGCCACGCCGAAGGTCAGGATGCCGAGCCCGAAGATGACGACCGCGATCAGCATCTTCACGCCGACATTGGTCTTCATCGGGCGGAACGAGAACCAGATCGCGGTCGAGGCCGCGCCGATTCCCATGCCCGCCGCCAGAAAGCCGAGCCCGCTGGCGCCGACGTGGAGGATATCGCGCGCGAAGATCGGCAGCAGCGCGGTCGCGCCCGCCAGCAGCACCGCGAACAGGTCCAGCGTGATCGCCGCCTGCACCAGCCGGTTGCGCTTCACATAGGAGAAGCCGTCGAGGATGCGCCGGAGCGGATGGCGATCCTTCTGCGCCGGCGGCTGCGGCACGCGGCCGATCAGGAACATCGTGCCCAGCGCCAGCGCCAGCATCCCCGATACCGCACCATAGGCGACGTCGGGATGGATCGCATAAAGCAGCCCGCCCACGCTGGGGCCGGCGATGGTCCCCGTCTGCCACGCGATCGAGGAGATCGCGATCGCAGTCGGCAGGCTTTCCTTGGGCACCAGATTGGGGGCCAGCGCGGAATAGGCCGGGCCGGAGAAGGCGCGTGCCACCCCGATCACCGCGGCGGCGGCGAACAGCACGGGCAGCGTCAGCGTGCCCGCCCAGGTGAACACCCCCAGCATCGCGGCATTGAGCACCAGCACCGCGGTGGTGGTGCGAACGATCCAGCGGCGGTCGACGCTGTCCGCCACCAGCCCCACGACCGGGGTCAGCATGAACAGCGGGACGAACTGCACCAGCCCGATCATGCCCAGCATGAACGCCGCCTCGCGGATGTCCATCGTTTCCCGCGCGATGCCATAGACCTGCCAGCCGATGATGATCGCCTGCGCGCTGATCGCGATCGTGCCGGAGAAGCGCGACAGCCAATAGGCGCGGAAGTTGGCGATACGCAGCGGGTGGATCGGCGGGACGGCGTCGGCAGGGGAAGGGCGATCCATATCGGGATCGGTAGCCCCGCGCCAAAACCCTTTCAAGCCGCTAGGGTTTGCGCAATCGCGGGTGCCGCGACTATAGGCGCGTCTCTCCCCAAGGAAACGAGGTTACGTCCATCGTGGCAAAAGCCCCAGCCCGCACGAACGCTACGGCATCCCAGCCTGAATCGGGTGATCCGTACAAGTCCAATCGCGAGCGCCCGTCCGATCCCGCGCCCTATGAGGCGACGAAAGAGGAATTGCTCAAGTTCTACGAGGACATGCTGCTGATCCGCCGGTTCGAGGAAAAGGCGGGGCAGCTGTATGGCCTGGGGCTGATCGGCGGCTTCTGCCACCTGTATATCGGTCAGGAAGCGGTCGCGGTGGGCCTGCAATCCGCGCTGACCGACAAGGATTCGGTCATCACCGGATATCGCGACCACGGCCATATGCTGTTGTGCGGCATCCCGCCCAAGGACGTGATGGCGGAACTGACCGGGCGCCAGGCCGGTATCTCCAAGGGCAAGGGCGGCTCGATGCACATGTTCAGCGTCGAGCATAAATTCTACGGTGGGCACGGCATCGTCGGCGCGCAGGTGTCGCTGGGTGCGGGCCTTGCGTTCAGCCACAAGTACAACAATGACGGCGGCGTGACTTTGGCCTATTTCGGCGACGGCGCCGCCAACCAGGGCCAGGTGTACGAGAGCTTCAACATGGCGGAGCTGTGGAAGCTCCCGATCATCTTCGTGATCGAGAACAACCAATACGCCATGGGCACGTCGGTCAACCGCGCCTCGTCGGAGGACCAGCTGTATCGTCGCGGCGAGAGCTTCCGCATCCCCGGCCTGCAGATCGACGGCATGGACGTGCTGGCGGCGCGCGGCGCGGCGGAGGAAGCGCTGGCGTGGGTGCGAGCGGGCAAGGGGCCGATCATCCTGGAGATGAAGACCTATCGCTATCGCGGCCATTCCATGTCCGATCCCGCCAAGTACCGCTCGCGCGACGAGGTGCAGGCGGTGCGCGACAAGTCCGACCCGATCGAACACGTCAAGAAGCTGCTGATGGAGAACCACGGCACCAAGGAAGACGAACTGAAGACGATCGAGCAGGCGATCCGCAAGCAGGTCAACGAATCGGCCGATTTCGCCGAGAGCACGCCGGAGCCGGAGCCGGCCGAACTGTACACTGACGTTCTGGTGGAGAAGTATTGAGATGGCGATCGACATCAAGATGCCGGCGCTGTCGCCCACGATGGAGGAGGGCACCCTCGCCAAGTGGCTCGTCAAGGAAGGCGACACGGTGAAGTCCGGCGACATCATGGCCGAGATCGAGACCGACAAGGCGACGATGGAGTTCGAGGCGGTCGATGAAGGCACCGTGGCGAAGATCCTGATCGCCGAGGGCACCGACGGCGTGAAGGTCGGCGAGGTCATCATGCAGCTGACCGGCGAGGGGGAAGAGGCGGGCGCTGCCGACAAGGCGCCCGAGCAGAGCAAGGACGATGAGCCCGAGCCGAAGGCGAAGGCGGACGCGAAGAAGGACGACAAGGTCGAAGACTCCGCGCACCCCGCGCAGGAAAAGGTCGAGACCGGCGCGCGCCAGATGTTCGACGCGGCGAAGCACGATGCCGAGGTGAAGGATCCCGCGATCCCCGACGGCACGGAGATGGTGAAGGTCACCGTCCGCGAGGCACTGCGCGACGCCATGGCGGAGGAGATGCGCGCCGACGATCGCGTCTTCGTGATGGGTGAAGAAGTCGCGCAATATCAGGGCGCGTACAAGGTGACGCAGGGGCTGCTGGACGAGTTCGGCGACCGCCGCGTGATCGACACGCCGATCACCGAATATGGCTTTGCCGGCATCGGCGCGGGCGCGGCGATGGGCGGGCTGAAGCCGATCGTCGAGTTCATGACGTTCAACTTCGCGATGCAGGCGATCGACCACATCATCAACTCGGCCGCCAAGACCAATTACATGTCGGGCGGGCAGATGCGCTGCCCGATCGTGTTCCGCGGCCCCAACGGTGCCGCCAGCCGCGTCGGCGCGCAGCATTCGCAGAATTACGGTCCGTGGTACGCCAGCGTTCCCGGCCTGATCGTGATCGCGCCCTATGACGCGGCCGATGCCAAGGGGCTGTTGAAGGCGGCGATCCGCACGCAGGATCCGGTCGTGTTCCTGGAGAACGAGCTGCTCTACGGCCGCTCGTTCGAGGTGCCGAAGCTGGACGACTGGGTGCTGCCGATCGGCAAGGCGCGCATCATGCGCGAAGGCAAGGATGTCACGATCGTCAGCTACTCGATCGGCGTCGGTCTCGCGCTGGAAGCGGCCGAGACGCTGGCCGGCGAAGGGATCGAGGCGGAGGTCATCGACCTGCGCACGCTGCGCCCGCTCGACAAGCAGACCGTGCTCAAGAGCCTCGCCAAGACCAACCGGCTGGTGGTGGTGGAGGAAGGCTGGCCGACCTGCTCTATCGCGTCGGAGATCGTCGCGATCGCGATGGAGGAGGGGTTCGACGACCTCGACGCGCCGGTGCTGCGCGTCACCAACGAGGACGTCCCGCTCCCTTACGCCGCCAATCTGGAGAAGCTGGCCTTGGTGTCCGCGGACAAGGTGACGGCCGCGGTCCGCAAGGTCTGCTACCGCAACTGACGCGGCGCGCGCGGCGCACCGCCCGGCCGCTCAGGTGGCCGACAGGTGCGCCGCGTCGCACAGCCGGCGCTGCGCGTCGGTCAGGTTGGAGATGTTGGTCAGCGTCTGGCTGGCCCGGTCGCGGACGGTGAACGACTGGATCGCGCTCAGCTCCATCGTCGGCATGAATCCGGTGCCGACGAGCGGTTGATAGGTATAGCGTACCTCCGCAAAGGCGAGCGCGGAGCCGGAAACGGGGCGGATCTTGTTCGTGCTCGGCCCCATGCCGGTGGCCATCGAGGAGTTGGTCGCACCATCCCCGGCGACGCCATAGGCCGAGGTGACGTTCTTCTTCCCGAAGCAGCGCTGCCAGGTGATCTTGTACCCGGCATTGGCGCCCGTCTGGCCGTTGTCCTCGACGGTGGAGACGATCACGCGGCCCTGATCGCCGAACTTGATGTTCTCGCCCGCGAAGCGGACGCCGGTCATCACCTCGTTGATGTCGTTCTCGTCGATCGTGGCGCGCACGCGTGCCACATTGTCCGCCGCCATCATCGCGATCTGGTTCAGTCGCAGGACGGTGACCGCCAGATTGCCGACCTCCACCCCCGTCAGCGCGATCGGCAGCATGAACACCAGCGCCAGCGCGAACTCGGTCATCGCCACGCCGGACGTGTCGCGCGCCAGCCGCCGCGACAGGGAGGGGCGCGGCAGGGAGAGGTGACGCATCATGAGCAGCGGATCCTGACCTGCTGGTCGCCGTAGGGCTGATTGCGGATCAGCGTCTTGGCGTGGATGTCGGTGGTGTTGCCCAGGCCGATCGCCGCCAGCAGCGGGGACAGCCGTGGCACCGACACGTCGACCTTGTAATAGATGATGTCGTCCGACGAGCCGAGATCCGCGCCGCCGCCCCCGGTCGCATCGTAGCGCCCGTTGTTGTTGCGATCCTCGTAGCAGTCGCCGACGTTATAGACGCCGACCGGCGCGGTATCGCCGGTGATCCGCTCCCCGCCGCCCACGTTCGAGAAGTTGAAATAGCTGAGCGGCGTGACGATCACCGCATTGGGATCGCTGCGCTGTGCGACGGGCAGGATGGTGCGCACCTCGTCTGTGACCAGATCGATTACCTGCTGGCGCGTGCGATTGCCCACCGCCGCCTTTCGCGCCGCGCGTTCCAGCGCGCCGTTGGTCAGCGCGTTCAGATACACCTGATAACCGATATCGAGCGAGCCGAGCAGCATCGTCAGGAACGGCAACAGAACGAGCGCGAACTCGACGATCGTGGCACCGCGCCGGTCGCGCGCGATCGCGGCGACCGGCCGGCGACGAGGCGCGAGCCGGATCACGAGGAGAGCCTCAGCCCACCGACCGTCTGTGCGATCCGTGCGAAGGTCTGACGCAGGGTGGCGGTATCGGACGCCACCGACCAGTGGCCGCCGGTCTTGCCCCCGCTGGCGCAGTTCTTCAGCGTGTCAGTGAGGTCGGACACGCCAAAGCCGATTACCCAGACCGTGAAGCCCTTGCCCTGCATTTCGTTGCAGATGATCTCGGTGCGGCGCTGGTGACGCTCGATCATCCCCGCCGTATCGGTGTTCGTCGGGCCGATGCGCCCGTCGAGCTCGTTGATACCCCAGGGATCGTTGGCATATTCACGCGTATCCAGATCGCCATCGGTCATGAACACGATATTGCGCGACACCTGATAGCGTCCCGGCGCGGCGGCGTCGGAGTTGGTGGCACTGAAGATCCCGTCCGGCGACAGGAAGCGTGCGCCCCAGATCATGCCGATATCGTGGTACGTTCCACCGATCGCCGTCAGCGAATCGACATAGGTGTTGAAGGTGGCCGAGCTTTTGGTCGACGCGACATAGTCCGACGAATATTGCGTCAGCACGCTCGCTTCCCTGGGGCACGCCGCAAAGCCGCTGGCAATCCAGCTGCTGCGGTTCAGCCAGTTGCCGCCGCGGTCGAACTGAACGTCGGCAAGGAACGGCTTCCACTTGTTCTGGATGCTGGTCGGGATGAGATCGATCTTCAGGTCGTCCGCGTCCGTCGGCGGGGTCAGCGAGCTGGATGCCACGATGGTGTTGACGGTCCGCGCCTCCTCGATGCAGCCTCCCCACGTCGCGGTCGCGCTGACACTGCCGTTGGGATTGCCGCCGGAAGAATAGCCCGTGTAATAGGTCGGGTTGGGCATCGACCCGTTCTGGACCGCTCCTGATACGTCGATGTCGGTCCGCTTGACGTAATTCCAGTTCTTGAAGTCGTTTTCCTGACGCCACGTCACCGGCGTCTCGGTGCTGGAGGCGCGGTAGGCGGTGACGCGCGCGGTGCGCTGCTGCAGCTTGCACGTACTGCCCGACATGCCATACCGATAGTCGGCCAGCGTGCCGCCAAGATAGCCGCTGTTCGAAGAATAGTTCTTCGTCTGGCTGTTGTCAGGATAGACCATATTCTCTTGGCTCGTGAGCGATGGTGTGCTCCACGACGACACGCTCAGCTTGTCGGCAGGCGCACCCTGCTGCGAACAGGACGAGGAACTGATGTTACCCTTGCTGCTGGCATAGCCATCGACGGAGGCGTTAACGTCGGACCAGCTGCTCCACGACGAACTGGAGCTGGATGGCGTTGTGTACGTCGGCTGGGCGTAGGACTGGCTGCCCTCGGTCCCATAGGTCGGCACCCAGACGAGCTCGGTCACCGCGACACGCGATTGATATTCCCACGTCTCGCTACCGGTTCCACCGGCGAGATACGCCGGGTTCAGCCCATAGACGATGCGGCCGACGTTGACGTTGCTGGAATAGGGCATGAAGCCGTAGCGCACGCGACCGGGTCCGCTGGCGGCGCCCGGTCCCAGGGCTGCGTAGAAATCCTTCACCGCCTGCTTCAATCCGGCCAGCTTGGAATCGGTGCCCGTGGATGACACGCTGCCGTCGGGTTTCCGCGCCATCGACCCCGTCACGTCCAGCACGAACATCACGTCGGTGTTCGGGATGTTCAGCGTCGCCTGGCACGATACGTTGACCGGGACGGTGGTGTAGCCGAACATCTTCATGATCGTGGTCGGCATCGTCACCGAGGCGGTGCCGACGACGACGCCGTCGGCGCCCTTGGCGAAGGTGCGCGTGACATTCTGTCCGGAATAGGTGCCGGCCGGGAAGTTGAAGTCGAAGAATTCGTTCGCCTTGGCCTGCTCCGTCGCGGTCAGCGCGGTGACGTTGGCCATCGCCTTGCGCCCGGCCAGCGCGCCGGCGTCGCACGCCTGCTGCAGGCGGGCGTAGCTCATGTAGATGCGACTGGCGTCGACCGCGCCGCCGATCATCGCCAGCAGCGGGATCACCCCCACCGCGGTCATCATCATGACATTGCCCGATGTCGACCGGCCGAGGCGCGTCAGCACGCCGGTCGAGGTCGGCCGGGTGCGCTTCCGCCAGAGAGGAACCTGTTGCATGGAGGCGGCGTATGGCGCGATCGTCGATAACGTGGCTTCAATCGCTATGGTTAATCCGGAAGTAATCCAGCGGGATACGCCACGCGCGGCGGAGCGGGCGCTGATCCTCGGCTATGCACCGGTGGCGTGCCGCGCGGCGCTGGCGGCGCTGCTGGCGCTCGACGATCGGCTGGCGGCGGTCCTGCAGACCACCCGTGAGCCGCTGGTGGGGCAGATGCGGCTGACGTGGTGGCACGAGGCGCTGTCGCGGCTCGACGCGCATGCGCCGCCCGCGGAACCCGTGCTGACCGCGCTGGCACGCGACGTCGTCCGGCGGACGGGCGCGGCGCCGCTCGCTGATCTGGTGGAGGGATGGGAGGCGCTGCTCGACATGCCGCTGGATCGGGAGGCGCTGGAGCGCCATGCGCGATCGCGCGGCGCGGGGCTGTTCAGGCTGGCGGCGACGGTGCTGGCACCAGCGGCTGGCGACGATCCGCGGATCGCGCGCGCGGGCGAAGGCTGGGCGCTGGCGGATCTGTCGCGTCACGTCAGCGATACGGCGCTGGCGGCGGCGACCGGTCGCATGGCGGTCGAGCGGCTGGAGGAGGGGCTCGCGGGGCGCTGGCCGGTTCGTGCGCGCGCGCTGGGGGCGATGGCGCATCTGGCGCGGATCGACCTGACGCGCGCCGATCGGCCGGAGGGGCATCCCGCCCGCGCCGCCCGCATCCTCTGGCATCGCGCGACGGGGCGCTAGGCGCGCCACGGGTGTTGCCGCCTGCCCGCGTGTGGCTAGACTGGCGCCGGTAACCGGGGGGAGCACAGGGGCGATGTGGCGATATGCGGCGGGGAGCGTGGCGACGCTGCTGCTGGTGGCGGCGGGATGGCTGATCTTCAACGGGCAGGCGCGGCCGGACCCGCTGGTGCCCGCGAGGACCGCGGCGGGCGCACCGGCGCAGGTGACGGAGCCGGCGCCGTTGCCGGAGGATGCCGGCCTGCCGGAGGCGTCGGCGCGGACCCGCGAGCAGAAGCGCTTCGACCGCTACGACAAGGATCGCAATGCCAGCATCACGCGTGAGGAATATCTCGCGTCGCGGCGCAAGGCGTTCGCGAAGCTGGACGTGAACGGCGACGGGCGGTTGTCGTTCGACGAATGGGCGGCGCGTACCACCCAGCGCTTTGCCGAGGCGGATCGCGACCGGTCGGGCACGCTGACCGCGGCCGAGTTCGCGACGACCGCACCCAAGCGCCGCGCGGCGCGGCCCGCCTGTCGCTGCCCGCAGCCCGTAACCGCCGACGATTGATCACGAAAAAGCCGGCGCGTCGGGGGACGCGCCGGCCAGATCGTGTCGATGACGGTCGGGCGATCAGGCCCAGGTCGCCATCTTCTTCTCCAGGTTGACGCGGACCGCCTCGAAGAACTGCTCGGTCGTCATCCACTTCTGGTCGGGGCCGATCAGGATCGCGAGATCCTTGGTCATGTCGCCGGCCTCGACCGTCTCGACGCAGACGCGCTCCAGCTCCTCGGCGAAGCGGGTGACGTCGGGCGTGCCGTCGAACTTGCCGCGATACTTCAGCCCGCCGGTCCAGGCGAAGATCGATGCGATCGGGTTGGTCGACGTCGCCTTGCCCTGCTGATGTTGGCGATAGTGACGCGTAACGGTGCCGTGCGCCGCCTCCGCCTCGATCGTCTTGCCGTCCGGGGTCATCAGCACCGAGGTCATCAGCCCCAGCGAGCCGAAGCCCTGCGCGACCTGATCCGACTGCACGTCGCCGTCATAATTCTTGCAGGCCCAGACGAACTCGCCGTTCCACTTGAGCGCGGAAGCAACCATGTCGTCGATCAGGCGATGCTCATAGACGATACCGGCCTTCTTGAAGTCCTCGGCGAACTCGCTTTCGAACACTTCGGCGAAGATATCCTTGAAGCGACCGTCATACGCCTTGAGGATGGTGTTTTTCGTCGAGAGATAGACTGGCCAGCCGCGGCCGAGGCCGTAGTTCATCGAGGCGCGCGCGAAATCGCGGATCGATTCGTCCAGATTGTACATGCCCATCGCGACGCCGGCGCCGGGGAAGTCGAACACTTCCTCCTCGATCGTCTCGCCGTTCTCGCCTTCCCACTTCATGGTCAGCTTGCCCTTGCCGGGCACCTTGAAGTCGGTCGCCTTATACTGGTCGCCGAACGCGTGGCGGCCGACGACGATCGGGTGCGTCCAGCCCGGGATCAGGCGGGGGACGTTGCGCATCACGATCGGCTCGCGGAAGACGACGCCGCCCAGGATGTTGCGGATCGTGCCGTTGGGCGACTTCCACATCTTCTTGAGGCCGAATTCCTCGACGCGCGCCTCGTCCGGGGTGATCGTGGCGCACTTCACGCCGACGCCGTACTTCTGGATCGCCTTGGCCGAATCCACCGTCACCTTGTCGTCGGTGGCGTCGCGGTGCTCGATGCCCAGGTCGTAATAATCGAGGTCGATGTCGAGATAGGGCTTCACCAGCCGCTCGCGGATCCACTCCCAGATGATCCGCGTCATCTCGTCGCCGTCGATCTCCACGACGGGCGTCTTCACCTTGATCTTCGCCATCTGCGTTTCCTTGTGAGGGGAGGTTGCCGCGGTCGATAGGGGGAAGGGCGCGGGGGATCAACCACGTGCGTCATGGAGCCGGTAAGGGGTGTGCAACGTTCGGGCGATGGAGGCGGATGTATGCGGATGTTGACGATGATCGCGGCGATGGTGGTGACGAGCGCACCGGCATGGGCCGATACGCTGCCGCTGGTGCGCGGCGCCTATGTGCAGAGCGGGGTGGCGTGCCGGCAGGCGCCCAATGCGGCGCTGCGCGACTATAACGGTCAGGGAATCGGCTCCAGCAAGGCCGGGCAGTGCCAGGGGCGCGTGCTGGCGCATATCGGCAAGCGCTATACGCTGCGTCAGCGGTGCGTCGAATATGGCGGTCGCGCGCCCGCGATCGGGCGGGCGGAGCGGCTGAAGCTGCGCGTCGACGCGCGCGATGCCTTCACCGACCTCGCCGACGGGACGCATTACCGGCTGTGCCCGGCGCTGAAGCTGTGACGGTTGTCACGCCGCGCGGGCACCGATAGGACCGGGCGATGACATCGCTCGACAAACCGCCGCAGCATGGCGGGATTCCCGTCACCACCACCGTCAAGTGGCGTTTCCCCGCGATCCATCCCGAGGGGCAGAAGTTCACCGCCATCGCCTTCGGCATCACCTTGCTGATGACGATCGTGTCCAAGGTGTTCTTCTGGCCGCTGCTGGGCGTCACCTTGTGGGTGGCGGCGTTCTTCCGCGATCCGGTGCGCGCGACCCCGATCGGCGACGACCTGATCGTGTCGCCCGCCGACGGGCTGGTGACGATGATCGAGCGCGTGCCGGTGCCGCGCGAGCTGGTCGGCGAGCTGGGCGAGGCACCGATGGTGCGCGTGTCGGTGTTCATGTCGGTGTTCGACGTCCACATCAACCGCTCGCCGATCGCGGGCGTGATCCGGCAGGTGGTCTATATCTCGGGCAAGTTCCTCAACGCCGACCTCGACAAGGCGTCGGAGGAGAATGAGCGCCAGCATTTCGTGGTGGAGGGGCATGACGGCCGCAAGGTCGGCTTCACGCAGATCGCGGGGCTGGTGGCGCGGCGTATCGTCGCCTTCGCCAAGATCGGCGACATCGTGGGCGCCGGGCAGCGCGTCGGTCTGATCCGCTTCGGCAGCCGCGTCGACGTGTTCCTGCCCGAAGGATGCGTGCCGCAGGTGGCGCTGGGGCAGCGCGCGATCGCGGGCGAGACGGTGCTGGCGCGCTTCGGCGGGACGCCCGTCAGCGCGGTCGCGCAGTAACGATGCTGCCCCCCGGTCCCGCGCCGCGCCGCCCGCCGACCGCTGCGTCGCGCCGCCGCGGGGCTGCCGCTGCGCGCGGTGGCGCCCAATGCGGTGACCGCGCTGGCGCTGTGTTCGGGCCTGTCGGGGATACGCTTCGCGATCTCCGGGTCGTTCGAGCTGGCGGTGGTGATGGTGCTGGTCGCGGGCGTGCTCGACGGGCTGGACGGCCGGGTCGCGCGAATGCTGCATGGCGAGAGCCGGTTCGGTGCCGAACTGGATTCGCTGGCGGATGCGATCTCGTTCGGCGTGTCGCCCGCGCTCATCATCTATCTCTGGTCGCTCCACGCGTTGCCGCGGTTCGGCTGGATGGCGGCGTTGATGCTCGCGGTCTTCTGCGCGCTGCGCCTCGCGCGGTTCAACGCCGCGATCGATGCCAGCGAGCAACCGCACAAGTCCGCGGGCTTCCTGACCGGCGTGCCGGCCCCGGCGGGTGCCGGGCTGGCGTTCCTGCCGCTGTTCCTGTGGTTCGTCACCGAGGAGCCGCTGCTGCGCGATCCGCGGCTGGTGGCGCCGTGGACCGTGCTGGTCGCGATGCTGATGGTGTCGAGCCTCGCCACCTTCTCCTGGACGTCGCTGCGGCTGCGGCGGAACATCCGGTTCGAGGCGATCGCGCTGGTGGTGTTCGTCGGTGCCGCCGCGGTCAGCGCACCGTGGCAGACGGCGGCGGCGGCGTGCGTCGCCTATCTGCTGTCGATCCCGTTCAGCGTCGCCAGCTATGCCCGGGTCAGGCGGCTTCGCGCGGGCGCAGCGTCGGGCGTCCCGGTGCCGCCGCCCAGCGCCTGACCGCGATCCGGCGTTCGGCGCGCACCAGCGAGGCGAGCGGTTCGAACCGGGGCTGTTGCGGTACGCCGCGCAATGCGGTGGCGATCTTGTCCAGGCTGGGCAGGACGGTCGCGGCGAGTGCGTAGCCGGCCATCGCCAGCGCCGCACCGAAAATCACGATAGCTACAAAGGTCATCATGTTCGCCTCCTCGACACGCGCGAACCAACCGCCGACGAACCCCTTGACTCCGTCCGGGTTCCTCTAATTCGCACCGGATTGGCATCGATCATGTCGATTCGAGGCCCTCGGTACGGCGGCGTACACTCGGTTCGCTGTTTGTTCGTTGGCGTTGTTCCATCTATGTTCCGGGCTGTCAAGCGGCGATCGCGTCTTGCGTGTCGCGGCGGCTTGCGCTAAGGGTGCCACCCTCAACCCCGCATGGGAAGCATCATCAACCGGTGCGCTGGCCTTCGAGGCTGCGTCACTCGCTTCCCAGAGGCTTAACCGGAAGGAATTACCCTATGGCGGCACCTGTCGTCAGCATGCAGCAGCTGATCGAGACCGGCGCGCACTTCGGCCACCAGACGCATCGCTGGAATCCGAAGATGAAGCCCTACATCTTCGGCGAGCGCAACGGCGTCCACATCATCGACCTGTCGCAGACCGTGCCGCTGTTCGCGCGCGCGCTGGAGTTCGTGTCGCAGTCGGTGGCGCAGGGCGGCAAGGTGCTGTTCGTCGGCACCAAGCGTCAGGCGCAGGAGCCGGTCGCCGACGCCGCGCGTCGTGCCGGCCAGCATTTCGTCAACCACCGCTGGCTGGGCGGCATGCTCACCAACTGGAAGACGATCAGCAACTCGATCAAGCGCCTGAAGGCGCTGGAAGAGCAGCTGTCGGGCAACACCGCGGGCCTGACCAAGAAGGAAGTCCTGCAGCTGACGCGCGAGCGCGACAAGCTGGAGCTGTCGCTGGGCGGCATTCGCGACATGGGCGGCGTGCCCGACGTGATGTTCGTGATCGACGCGAACAAGGAAGAGCTGGCGATCAAGGAGGCGAATACGCTGGGCATCCCGGTCGTCGCGATCCTCGATTCGAACGTGTCGCCGGACGGCATCGCCTTCCCGGTGCCCGCGAACGACGACGCGGCGCGCGCCATCCGCCTGTATTGCGAGGCGATCGCGATCGCGGCGACGCGTGGCAACCAGCAGCAGCAGGCCAGCCGTGGCGTCGACCTGGGCGCGATGAGCGAGCCGCCGGCGGAGGAAGCGACCAATGTCGAGACCCCGGCTGCGGATGCCCCGGCCGAGCAGACGGCTGCCGCGTAATCGTCATGCAGCGCGTGTAGGCGCGCTGTGGTTTTCCGTTCGGTGCGCGGCGGTTCGCTTTCGGACCGTCGCGCATCGGCGCACCCAAGCAAGGACAAGATGATGGCCGATATCACGGCAGCGATGGTCAAGGACCTGCGCGAGAAGAGCGGCGCGGGCATGATGGACTGCAAGAAGGCGCTGAGCGAGAACGGCGGCGACATGGAGGCCGCGCTCGACTGGCTGCGCACCAAGGGCCTGGCGGCCGCGCAGAAGAAGTCGAGCCGCACCGCGGCCGAGGGGCTGGTCGGCGTCGCCGTCGCCGGCACCAAGGGTGCGGTGGTCGAGGTCAATTCCGAGACCGACTTCGTCGCGAAGAACGACCAATTCCAGGCGTTCGTCCGCGAGGTGACCCAGATCGCGCTCGCCACCGGCGGTGACGTGGAGGCGATCAAGGCCGAGAAGATGCCGTCGGGCACCACCGTCGCCGAGGCGCTGACCAACAATATCGCCACGATCGGCGAGAACCAGTCGATCCGTCGCGCACGCCAGCTGTCGGTGGAGAAGGGCGCGGTCGTCGCCTATGTCCACAACCAGCAGGCACCGGGGCTGGGCAAGATCGGCGTGCTGGTCGCGCTGGAGTCCGAGGCGTCGGACGAGGTGCTCCAGGGTCTGGGCAAGCAGCTGGCGATGCACATCGCCGCCGCCTTCCCCAAGGCGCTGAACGAAGAGGATCTGGACGAGGCCGAGATCGAGCGCGAGCGCGCGATCGCGACCGAGAAGGCGTCCGAATCGGGCAAGCCGGCCGACATCATCGCCAAGATGGTCGAGGGCTCGATCGCCAAGTACCGCAAGGAGCATGCGCTGGTCAGCCAGCTGTTCGTGATGGACGGCAAGACCAAGATCAGCGACGTGGTCGCCAAGGCGGGCAAGGATGCCGGCGCGGCGATCGCGCTGAAGGACTATGTCCGCTTCCAGCTGGGCGAGGGCATCGAGAAGGAAGTGTCCGACTTCGCCGCCGAAGTCGCCGCCGCCTCGGGCGTGCCGCAGCCGGCGTAAGCCGTCGCGCTATCCGCGAGAGATGAGGGCCGCCGCTCCGGGTAACCGGGGCGGCGGTTTTCGTTTCCTTCGTCACCCCGGACTTGATCCGGGGTCCCGCTGTTCGCCTGCGTCGGAGAAGAAGCGGGACCCCGGCTCAAGGCCGGGGTGACGGTTACGCCGCGTGGCCTGTCAACCCATTGCCAGCCCCGCGCCTGCCGCCTAGGGTCCGCGCCGCCCTCCACCAGCATCCGGATTCCATGACCCAGCCCCGCTACAAACGCATCCTCCTCAAACTGTCCGGCGAAGTGCTGATGGGCGAGGGGGGGCTGGCGATCGACCCCGCGATCACCGCGCGCGTGGCGGAGGAGATCGCGGACGTGAAGGCGCAGGGCTATGAGCTGTGCATCGTCGTCGGCGGTGGCAATATCTTCCGCGGGCTGGCCGCGGCGGCCAAGGGGTTCGAGCGCGGCACCGCCGATTATATGGGGATGCTCGCCACCGTCATGAACGCGCTGGCGGTGCAGAATGCGCTGGAGCAGATCGGCGTCGACACCCGCGTCCAGTCGGCGATCCCGATGCAATCGGTATGCGAGCCGTTCATCCGTCGTCGCGCCGAGCGCCATCTGGAAAAGGGCCGCGTGGTGATCTTCGCCGCGGGCGTCGGCTCGCCGTTCTTCACCACCGACAGCGGGGCGGCGCTGCGCGCGGCGGAGCTGAACTGCGACGCCTTGTTCAAGGGCACGTCGGTCGACGGCGTCTATGATGCCGATCCGAAGAAGGTGGCGGGCGCGAAGCGTTTCGAAACCGTCAGTTACGACACGGTGCTGGCGAAGAACCTGAAGGTCATGGACGCCAGCGCGATCGCGCTGTGCCGTGATTCGAACATCCCGATCGTCGTCTTCAACATCCGCGAGCATGGCAATTTTGCCGCCGTGCTGCGCGGTGAAGGGGTGTCGACGGTCGTGCAGAAGCAAATGGAGACGATCTGATGCCCGCCTATGACAAGGCAGATCTGGAGCGCCGCATGCAGGGCGCGGTGGAATCGCTCAAGGGCGATCTCGGCGGCCTGCGCACCGGCCGCGCGTCGACCTCGCTGCTCGATCCGGTGACGGTCGAGGTCTATGGCGCGCACATGCCGCTCAACCAGGTGGCGACCGTGTCGGTGCCCGAGCCGCGGATGATCTCCGTCCAGGTGTGGGACAAGACCAACGTCGGGCCGGTCGAGAAGGCGATCCGCTCCGCGGGCCTCGGCCTCAACCCGATCAATGACGGGCAGACGCTGCGGCTGCCGATCCCGGACCTGACCGAGGAGCGGCGCAAGGAGCTGGCCAAGCTCGCCGGCCAATATTCGGAAAAGGCCAAGGTGGCGGTGCGCAACGTGCGCCGCGACGGCATGGACGCGCTGAAGACCGACGAGAAGAAGGGCGTGTTCAGCGAGGACGAGCGCAAGCGCCACGAGGGCGAGGTCCAGAAGCTGACCGATGCGACGATCGCGGACATCGACGTGGTCGCGGGTGCCAAGGAAAAGGAAATCCTGGGCAAGTGACGCGCCGGACATCTCTGGGGGAGGATTGATGGCGACCGCGGCGGTGACGCACCAGCCCGTGCCGGAGGTGTTGCCGCGTCATGTGGCGATCATCATGGACGGCAACGGCCGCTGGGCCGCCAAGCGCCACCTGCCGCGCGCCGCCGGGCATCGTGCGGGCGTGGAGGCGGTGCGGGCCGTCACCCGCGCCGCGCGCGCGATGGGGCTGGAGGCGCTGACGCTGTACGCCTTCTCCTCGGAGAACTGGCGTCGTCCGGAGGATGAGGTCAGCGGGCTGATGGGGCTGCTGAAGTTCTTCATCCGGCACGATCTGGCGGAGCTGGTGCGCGAGAACGTGCGGCTGCGCGTGATCGGCGACTATCGCCGCTTCCCCACCGATGTCGTGGCGCTGGTCGAGGATGCGCTGGCGCGGACCGCGCAGAACACCGGGCCGATCCTGGCGATCGCGCTGAATTACGGCGCGCAGGCGGAGCTGGTCGCGGCGGCGCAGCGGCTCGCCGAGCGTGCCGCGGCGGGCGGGATGGACCCCGCCGCGATCGATGCCGACGCGATCGAGCGCGAGCTGGAGACGCGCGAACTGCCCCCCGCTCGACCTGCTGATCCGCACCTCTGGCGAACAGCGGCTGTCCAATTTCCTGCTGTGGCAGGCGGCCTATGCCGAATTGCTGTTCGTCGACACGCTATGGCCCGATTTCGGTGCGGCGGATCTCGCGGCGGCGCTGGATGCGTTCGGCCGGCGGCAGCGCCGCTATGGTGGCCTTTGACGAGTAGTTCCTGCGTATGACCGATCCGGCGCCGTTCCCGCCCACCCCGCCGCTCACCCCCGATGCGCCGTTGCGCACGCCGTCGAACCTCAGGCTGCGGATGATCGCCAGCGTGGGGATGATCGTGGTGGCGAGCCTCGCGCTATGGCTGGGCGATATCGCCTTCTGGCTGCTGACGGTCGTGGTCGCACTGTTCATGATGGCGGAATGGGCGGATTTGCAGAAGGTACCGCCCAAGACCAAGCGGCTGGCGCAGTTCGCGCTCAGCGTGCCGCTGGCGACGATGGCGCCGGCGTGGCTGGTGATCGAGCCGCATGATTTCTTCACGCTGGGCCTGATCGCGGGGGCGGCGTTCTTCGTCGTGATCGTCCACCCGGCTGCCACGACTGGCGCTGGGCGTGGTCTATTGCGGGCTGCCGGTGCTGTCGCTCGTCTTCCTGCGCCGGCACGACGACGGGCTGCTCCACGCCTTCTGGGCGATGGCGCTGGTGTGGGCGACCGATATCGGCGCGTTCTTCGCCGGGCGCTCGATCGGCGGGCCGAAGCTGGCGCCGCGGCTGAGCCCGAACAAGACCTGGGCCGGGCTGGGTGGCGGCGTGGTCGCCGCGGGGCTGCTGGGGTGGCTGCTATGGGCGGAGGCGGGGCTGCCCGCGCCGCTGGCGCTGATGTCGCCGCTGCTGGCGGTGCTGGCGCAGGCCGGTGACCTGTACGAAAGCTGGCTGAAGCGGCAGGCGGGGGTCAAGGATTCGGGCAATATCCTGCCCGGGCATGGCGGCGTGCTGGACCGGCTCGACGGGCTGGTGCCGGTCGCGCCGGTCGCCGCCTTCGTGGTTGCGACGACGCTGGTCTTCCCGTGAGGACGGTGACGATCCTGGGGGCGACCGGATCGGTCGGCACCTCGACGCTGGACCTCGTGGAGCGAGAGCCGGAGCGGTATCGCGTCCGTGCGCTGACCGCCAATGGCGACGTGCCGCGGCTGGCGGCGGCGGCGCTGCGGACGCGCGCCGAACTGGCGGTGGTGGCGGACGCGACGTGCCTGCCCGCATTGCGCGATGCGCTCGCCGGATCGGGGATCGCGACGGCGGGCGGCGCGGCGGCGGTGTGCGATGCCGCGGCATCGGGCGCGGACTGGACGATGGGCGCGATCGTCGGCTGCGCGGGGCTGAAGCCCGTCATGGCGGCGATCGAGCAGGGCGGCACGGTGGTGCTGGCCAACAAGGAGCCGTTGGTGTCGGCGGGCGATCTGGTCACCGCCGCGGCGGGCGACCATGGCGCGACGCTGTTGCCCGCTGACAGCGAGCATAATGCGATCTTCCAGTGCTTCGATGCTGCACGGCCGGAGAGCGTGCGGCGTATCGTGCTGACCGCGAGCGGCGGCCCGTTCCGCGACTGGTCGCTGGAGCGGATGGCGGCGGTGACGCCCGCGCAGGCGGTGGCGCATCCGAACTGGTCGATGGGCGCCAAGATCTCGGTCGACAGCGCGACCATGATGAACAAGGGGCTGGAGCTGATCGAGGCGGCGCGGCTGTTTCCGGTGCCGGCCGAACGGATCGAGATCGTGATCCATCGCCAGTCGGTGATCCATTCGATGGTCGATTATGTCGACGGCTCGATGCTGGCCCAGCTGGGGCCGAGCGACATGCGCGTGCCGATCGCGCATTGCCTCGCCTGGCCGGAGCGGATGGCGACGCCGATGGCGCCGCTGGACCTGATCGCATTGGGGCGGCTGGATTTCGAGGCGCCTGATCCGGTGCGGTTCCGCGCGCTGGCGCTGGCGCGCGCGGCGGTGGAGGCGGGCGGCGCGCGCCCCGCGATCCTGAATGCGGCGAACGAAGTGGCGGTCGCGGCTTTTCTGGCGGGTAACATCGCGTTTCTTGAAATCGCCGCAATCGTGGACGATACCCTGCAGCGCTACGACCCGGCCGCGCCGGAGACGCTCGACGCGGTGCTGGCGATCGATGCGGAGGCGCGCAGGATGGCCGGCGAGCGCGTGAAGGATTGCGTGCGTTGATCCAGACCCCGGGATTGTTGCTGACCGTCATCGCCTTCGTGCTGGTGATCGGTCCGCTCGTCTTCGTCCACGAAATGGGTCATTATCTCGCTGGACGCTGGTTCGGCGTGGATGCCGAGGCGTTCTCGATCGGCTTCGGGCGCGAGGTGGCCGGCTGGACCGACCGGCGCGGTACGCGGTGGAAGATCGGGTGGATGCCGCTGGGCGGCTACGTCAAGTTCGCGGGCGACATGAACCCGGCGAGCCAGCCGTCGGCCGAGTGGCTGGCGCTGCCCGCCGAGCAACGCCGGCGCACGTTCCAGGCCAAGCCGGTGTGGCAGCGCGCGATCATCGTCGCGGCGGGGCCGGTGATCAATTTCGTGCTGGCGATCGTGATCCTCGCGGGCTTTGCGCTCGCCTATGGCGATGCGCGCACCCCTGCGGTGGTGGGGATGGCGATGCCGGGCACCGCCGCGGCGTCGGCCGGTCTGCGCGCGGGCGACCGGGTGACGGCGCTGGGCGAGCGGCCGGTGACGACGTTCGAGGACATGGTTCGCTTCGTGAAGATCCGCGCGGGCGAGCGGATCCGCGTCGATTTCGTCCGCGACGGGGCGGCGCAGTCGACGATGGCGACGATCGGGACGCAGCGGCAGCGCGACCGCTTCGGCAACGAATATCGCGTCGGGCTACTCGGCATCGCGCCGGGTGCGCCGGTGATCCGTCCGGTCGGCGTGCTGGAGGCGCCGGTCGTCGCGGTACAGCGCACCGGGCAGATCGTCGGCATGATGGTGGAGACGATCGGCCAGATCGTCACCGGGCGGCGCTCGGTGAAGGAACTGGGCGGGCCATTGTCGATCGCGAAGGTCTCCGGCGAGCAGATGACGCTGGGCTGGGACGCGTTCGTGTTCCTGATCGCGCTCATTTCGATCAATCTGGGGTTCATCAACCTGCTGCCAGTGCCGATGCTGGATGGCGGGCACCTGTTCTTCTACGCGATCGAGGCGGTGCGGCGTCGTCCGGTGGCACCGGAAACGATGGAATGGGCCTATCGCGGCGGATTGATGGCGGTATTGGCACTGATGCTGCTGGTCACGTTCAACGATCTCGGCAACTTCGGATTGTGGCGTCACCTGGCCGGCTTGATCGGGTGACGAAGGTAAGGCAGGGCGGCGCGGCCCTCAACCGCGGCGGCTTCTCTCGGGTGGGATTCAAGTGACGGTGTCCAACGTTTCGACTTCGCGGGCGCGCGCCGCGGCCCTGCTGGGCTGCACGATGCTGGCCGGTACTCCGGCGATCGCATCGGCCCAGGCCGCGCGACCCCAGCCCGCTCCGGCGCGGCCCGCCGCGCAGGCGGCCCCGGCCGCGGTGCCCGCCGCGTCAGCGCGCACCATCACCTCGCTGCGCGTTGAAGGCACGCAGCGGATCGAGCCGGAAACCGCGCTCAGCTATACCAAGCTGCGCCAGGGCGTGCCGTACACCAACGAGACGCTCGATCAGGCGATCAAGGACCTGTACGCCAGCGACCTGTTCGCCGACGTCTCGATCTCCGGCGCGGAGACGGGCGACATCGTCATCCGCGTGCGTGAGAACCCGATCATCAACCGCGTGATCCTGGAGGGCAACAAGCGCCTGAAAGAAGACAAGATCACGAAGGAGATCCGGCTGAAGCCGCGCCAGATCTTCACCCGGTCCGCGGTGCGTGCGGATGTGGCGCGGATCATCGAACTGTACCGGCGCCAGGGTCGCTTCGCCGCGACGGTCGAGCCCAAGATGGTCAGCCTGGACCAGAATCGCGTCGACGTGGTATTCGAGATCAGCGAGGGGCCGAAGTCCAAGGTCCGCCAGATCAACATCATCGGCAACGAGGTGTTCGACGACGGCAAGCTGCGCGCGCAGATGGCGACCAAGGAAGCGCGCTTCTATCGCTTCCTGTCGTCGGGCACCTCCTACGACCAGGATCGCCTCGCCTACGACCAGCAGAAGCTGCGGCAATTCTATCTGACCGAAGGCTATGCCGATTTCCGCGTCACCAGCGCGGTCGCGGAGCTGACCCCCGACCGCAAGGACTTCATCATCACCTATGTGGTGGAGGAAGGCCCGCGCTACAAATTCGGCAAGGTGACCGTCGACAGCGACATCCGCGACTTCGACGGGAAGAAGCTGGCCGCCACGTTGCCGGTCAAGGAAGGCAATTGGTACAACGCCAAGATGGTCGAGGACACGGTCGACAATCTGTCCGAGACCGCGGGCCTGTTCGGCTATGCCTTCACCGACGTGAGTCCCGAGTTCCAGCGTGACCGCGACACGCTGACCATGTCGATCAACTTCCACATCGGCCAGGCGCAGCGCACCTATGTCGAGCGGGTCGACATCACCGGCAACGTGCAGACGCAGGACAAGGTGATCCGGCGCGAGGTGCGCGTCGCGGAGGGTGATGCGTTCAACAGCTTCCAGGTGAAGCGCTCGCAGGATCGCATCAACTCGCTCGGCTATTTCCAGGACAAGTTCGAGATCAAGCAGACCCCGGGCTCCGCGCCCGATCGCGTCGTGCTGGAGGCGAACGTCGAGGAGAAGTCGACCGGGCAGCTGCAGCTGTCGGCGGGTTTCTCCAGCCTGGAGCGGTTCATCATCCAGGCGAACATCACGCAGGAAAATTTCCGCGGCAAGGGGCAGACGCTGCGCGCCGGCGTGAATTATTCCAGCTATTCCAAGTCGATCGAGCTGGGCTTTACCGAGCCCTATATCTTCGATCGCAACATCGCGGTGGGCGTCGACGTGTTCCGGCGCGATTACAATGCGTTCAACTTCATCGGCACCAACCGCAACACCACCTACAGCCAGACCTCGACCGGGTTCCAGGTGCGCGCCGGCGTGCCGCTGACCGAATATTGGCAGCTCGCCGGGCGCTACAGCTTCTCGTATGACGAGGTCGGGCTGGACGAGGGGACCTTCTTCACCAACGGCGTGTGCGACCGGCTGCGCGCGGGCAATTACCTGTGCGATGCGCTGGGCAACCGGCTGACCTCCTCGGTCGGCTATTCGCTGATCTACGACAGCCTCAACAGCCGCCTGCGCCCGACCGCGGGGCAGCGCTTCGTCTTCAGCCAGGATTTCGCCGGGCTGGGCGGCGACGTGAAATATATCCGCACCCGCGCCGAGGCGTCCAAGTTCAAGGGGCTGGGCAGCGGGTTCGTCGCGTCCCTCACCGCGGAGGGCGGCTATATCCGCTCGCTGGAATCGTCGCGCGGGCCGGGGATCGACAAGGTTCGCATCACCGACCGCTTCTATCTGGGCGAGCCGCAGTTCCGCGGCTTCGACATTCGCGGCGTCGGGCCGCGCGTGCTGCGCCAGTCGTACACGACGGATTCGACCGGCAAGCAGATCCTGATCACCGATCGCGACCAGATCGTCGACGACGCGCTGGGCGGCAATGCCTATTACCTCGCCAAGCTGGAGCTGGAAATCCCGCTCGGCTCCGGCGCGCGCGAACTGGGGCTGCGGCCGTCGATCTATGCGCAGGTCGGCAGCCTGTGGAGCGTGACCCGCCCGCTGCCCACCGCCACCTTCCCGACGACGGTCGATGCCAACGGCAACACGATCGTGCTGCCGCTGCCGCAGACCAATGCCGCGGGACAGGCGCTCTACAGCTATGTCAACGCCGGCGGTGTACTGGTGACAACGACCTGCGCCGCGGGTATTCCGGACGCATCGGGGACGTGTAACGGCATCGTCCCCAACACCGCGCTGATCGCCAGCAACCCGTTCAAGGAAACCTTCTACGGCGGCTCGGCGCGGCCGCGCGTTTCGGTGGGCGTCGGCGTCAACTGGAATTCGCCGTTCGGCCCGCTGCGCATCGACCTCGCCAAGGCGATCGTCACGCAGCCGGGCGACGACCCCAAGCTCATCACGTTCAACGTAGGGACACAGTTCTGATGAAGACCTTGCACCACATTCTGCTCGCCGCCGCGATGATCGCGCCCGGCGCGCTCGTCGCCGGTGCCGCCACCGCGCAGGTGGGCGGCGTCGCCGTCGCCGATCCGGAGGCCGCCGTCGCCAATTCCAAGGCGTGGGCGACCGCGCGGACGCAGATCCAGACCACCTACAAGGCGCAGATCGACCAGGCGAACGCGCGTCGCCAGGCGATCAGCAACGAGTTGCAGCCGCTGGTGACCGCCTATCAGACCGCGGCGGCCGCGCCGGGCGCGACCGAGGCGTCGCTGCGCACGCAGGCGACCGCGATCCAGACCAGGGAGCAGGCCGGCAACGCCGAGCTGCAGCGCCTGACCGCGCCCGCCAGCCGTGCGCAGGCCTATGCGCTGGAGCAGATCTCCGCCAAGCTGCCCGACGCGGTGAACGCCGCGGTGCGCGCCAAGAGCGTCAGCCTGCTGCTGCGCCCGAACGCGGCGCTGTTCGCGCAGCCGACCGCGGACATCACCGCCGCGATCACCGCGGAGCTGGACCGCACCGTGCCGTCGGTCGGCATCACCCCGCCGGCGAACTGGCAGCCGGGCCAGCAGGGCCAGCAGGGTGCCGCCGCCCCGGCCGCGGCAGCCCCGGCGACCAACAACCGCGCCCCCACCGGCCGGTGAGCGAGGCGGGCAGCGAAGACGCAGCGTCGAACGGGGCGATCGGCCCGTTCGACGTCGCGCGCGTGATGCAGGCGCTGCCGCACCGCTATCCGATGCTGCTGGTCGACCGCGTCGAGGAGATCGTCCTCGACCGGTCGATCCGCGCGACGAAGGCGGTGACGATCAACGAAGGCTTCTTCCAGGGGCATTTCCCCGGCCGTCCGATCATGCCGGGCGTGCTGATCGTCGAGGCGCTGGCGCAGGCCGCGGGCGTGCTGGCGGTGGAGAGCCTGGGCCTCGCGGGATCGGGCAAGCTCGTCTATTTCATGGCGATCGAGAACGCCAAGTTCCGCAAGCCCGTGGAACCCGGCGTGCTGCTGTCGCTGGAGGTCGAGTTCGTCCAGAAGCGCTCCAGCGTGTGCAAGTTCGCCGGTGTGGCGAAGATCGACGGACAGGTCGCGGCGGAGGCGAACTTCACCGCGATGATCGCCGATCCGCCAAAAGCCGGCTGACGCGCGCATCATGCTTTGACTTTCGGCGCGCGCTCCTCTAGGCGCGCGCCTTTCCCTTTTGGCTGGTCGGAAACCAGCCGCGACAGGAGCTTGCGACGTGAAGAAGGACACTCACCCCGACTATCACATGATCAAGGTGCAGATGACCGACGGCACCGTGTACGAAACGCGCTCCACCTGGGGCAAGGAAGGTGACACGATGACGCTGGAAATCGACCCCCTGGCGCACCCGGCGTGGACCGGCGGTCGCGGCCAGGTGCTGGACAGCGGCGGTCAGGTGGCGCGCTTCAACAAGCGCTTCGGCGGCGGGCTCACGCTGCGCAAGTAAGCGTCGCGCCGCGATGCGACGAGGACCGGGTGGGGCGATGGCCGCGCCCGGTCTTCTTGCGTTCGGGGATGGTGGCCATAGCGGTTTTGGCGAGGTGCGGCCCGCCCAACCGGCTCTACCGTCATGCCGGACGTGTTCCGGCATCCATCGCGTCGGATGCGAACCTCTGCGACGTCCAAGTCTCTTCCGTTCCCCGGCGGAGGCCGAGGTCCAGTGAGGTGCGTTTTCCGTAACTTACGAGCCGATCGTTACTGGACCCCGGCGTCCGCCGGGGAACATGACGGTCTATCCGAGGCACGCGGGCCACCCTTCACGAAATTCCTACTGCTAGATAACGCTATTGCGACCTAATCGCATTTAACGTAGATGGCGTTCGGGGCGGCGAGCGATCGGAGCGGAACATGCGGATGGACGATCCCCGGCCCGGCAACGGTGTGGCCGAGTTGCTGAGTGCGGCGGCACGGTGCTGGCGAACGGCGCGCGACGGCGGGGCGCCGGTGCAACAGCGGCTGCATGCGATGCTGACGCGCCGCGGGTGCGGGATGCTGGCACCGGTGTTCGACAGCCTGATGGCGCTGTGCGAGGCGGCGCTGGGGCGGCGGATCGCGGTCGGCGCGGCGACGCTGTCCGACGACGAACGCCTGCTGATCGGGCTGGTCGACGGCACGCTGCCGCGGCGTGCGTGCATCGCCTGTCCGCGCGCGCAGGCGTCGGCGCTGGACTGCGCGATCTGTTCGACGCGGATCATGATCGCGCTGGCGATCGAGCCATGATCAGCGTCGCGGCGCGACCGCGATACACTCGATCTCCACGCCCGCGCCCATCGCAAGGCCGTTGACCCCGAAGGCGGAGCGCGCCGGCAGGCGGCCGGGCGTGAAATAGGTCACATAGACGGCGTTGAATGCGGCCCATTGCGACATGTCGGCCAGCATCACGGTGCATTTGGCCATATCGTCGAACCCGACCCCGGCCAGTCGCGCCGCCTGGCCGAGGTTGGTCATCGCGGCGCGTGCCTGCGCCGCCATTCCCTGCGGGATGGTGCCATCGGGCGCCGCGCCGATCTGCCCCGACAGATAGACGGTATCGCCCACGCGCACCGCGGGCGAGAAGGGCGCGCGCGAGCCGGGGCGCGACAGATGCTCGACGCGTGGCGCGTCCTGCGCGGCGACGGGGGTGGCGAGCAGGGCGAGGCAGGCGAGCGGGCGCAGGATCATGGCGAAATTTCCGGAGAACGTGTCGATTGCGCCGTTCAACCGCGCACCGCACCGCATGACAAGCACGATTGACGCGCGGCGCGCTTTGGCGGAGCAGGGGTGAAACGAACGGAGGCGCAACGAATGACGGGCGAGGGCGGGTATCGCGCGGTACGCTACTCCAATGTGGCGATCGTCCTGCATTGGGCGATCGCGGCGTTGATCCTCTACAATCTGGCGACGGGGCTGTTCGGCGAATGGCTGCCGCGCGGCGCCTTTGCCTTCCACATCTCCTCCGGCATCACGATCCTGGTGCTGACGGTGGTGCGGATCGTCTGGCGGCTGACGCATCGTCCGCCGCCATTCCTGCCGATGACGGGGGGCGAGCGCGCGCTGGCGCATGGCGTCCACGCGTTGCTGTATGTCGCGATGCTGGCGCTGCCGCTGACGGGCTGGGCGATGGTGTCGGCCAATCCGCCCGCCGGATCGGCCGGCGCGGCCTTTGCGGCGCAGGGCAAGCCGGCGTCGAAGCGCGGGCCGATCCTGATCTGGAACGCGATCCCACTGCCGCTGATCGCGCCGATCAACGACATCGGGCGCACGCCGGAGGGCGTGCCCGAGCAGCACGAACTGCACGAGCGGCTGGAGACGATCCACGGGCTGGGCGGCTGGTTGATGCTGGCGCTGCTGGTGCTGCATGTCGCCGGGGCGCTGAAGCACCAGTTCATCGATCGGCAGCGCGCGCTGGCGCGAATGGGGCTGGGACGCGCCTGATCCCGGAAGAAGAACAAGAACAAGAAGACGAGAGGATTGCCATGGCATTCGATCTGAGCGGACGCGTCGCGCTCATCACGGGCGGATCGTCCGGGCTGGGCGCGCATTTCGCCGAGCGCTTCGTGGCGGCGGGTGCCCGCGTCGCGATCGCGGCGCGGCGGGTCGACCGCGTCGCCGCGCTGGCGGAGCGGCTGGGCGACGCGGCGCTGCCGCTGGCGATGGACGTCACCGACGAAGCGTCGGTACGCGCCGCCTTCGACCAGGCGGAGGGCGCGTTCGGCACGGTCGACACCGTGATCGCCAATGCCGGGCAGAGCAATGCCGGGCGGGCGACCGATGTCGATCTGGCGGCGCTGCGCGCCACGATCGACGTCAATTTCCTGGGCGTGTTCCTGACCGCGCGCGAGGCGGCGCGGCGGCTGATCGCGGCAGGGGTGCGCGAGACGGGGCGGGGGCGGATGGTCCTGATCGGATCGATCACCGCGCACCAGACCGCGACCGGGGACAGCGCCTATGCCGCGTCCAAGGCGGCGGTGGCGCATCTGGGGCGCAATCTGGCGCGCGAATGGGTGCGCGCGGGCATCAACGTCAACGTGATCCAGCCCGGCTATATCCAGACCGAGATCAATGGCGACTGGTTCGAGACGGACGGTGGGCGCGCGCAGATCGCAGGCTTCCACCGCCGCCGCCTGCTGCCGATCGACGCGCTGGACGACGTGCTGCTGTACTTCGCCAGCGATGCCAGCGCGCACGTCACCGGCAGCGTGATCGACCTGGACGACGGGCAATCGCTCTGATCGTCCGGCCCGTCGCGGCGGGTTTTGCATCGCAACAAAGTGTCGTCTAGCCGGTTGGCAACGCCATGCTTCCGATCGATCGACGCTCCTTCATGACGGCCGGCGGTGCGCTGGCGCTGTCTCCCGTGCTGGATCGCGCCGCGCGCGCCGCCGACGCACCCTTTTCGTGGGAGATGGTGCAACAGCGCGCGGCCGCGCTCGCCCGACGCCCCTATCGCCCTGCCGAGCGGGTCGCCGCGGCGGAGGGCGTCGACTTCGACGCGATCGGCGCGATCCGCTTCCGCGCCGATCGCGCGCCGGCCGGCGGCATCCGGCTGTTCCCGCTGGGCAATGGCAGCACGACGCCGGTCGCGATCAACGTGGTGGAGAACGGCCGCGCGCGCGCGGTCGCCTTCTCGCCCGAGCTGTTCGAGGGCAAGGGGCCGGTGGCGCCGGGGTTCGCCGGATTCCGCGCGATGGAGCCGGGGCGGGAGAGCGACTGGCTCGCCTATCTGGGCGCCTCCTATTTCCGCGCCGCCGGGTCGCAGGACCAATATGGCCTGTCCGCGCGCGGCATCGCGATCGACACCGGCGTCGACGGGCGTGAGCAATTCCCGCGCTTCACCGACTTCTGGATCGAGCCGATCGCAGGCGGCGGTCATACGATCTATGCGCTGCTCGACGGGGAGAGCGTGACCGGCGCCTATCGCTTCGTCTCGCGCCGGGAGGGCGGGGTGGTGCAGGACGTGTCAGTCGTGCTCCACCTGCGGCGCGACGTCGCGCGGCTGGGGATCGCGCCCGCGACCAGCATGTTCTGGTATGACGATCGCGTCCAGCGCGGGGCGAGCGACTGGCGGCCGGAGATCCACGATTCCGACGGGCTGGCGCTGCTGACCGCGGCGGGCGAGCGGCTGTGGCGGCCGCTGCGCAACCCGGCGGCCCCCGTGACCGACAGCTTCGCGGCGCAGGACGTGCGCGGCTTCGGATTGATCCAGCGCGATCGGGCGTTCGACCATTATCAGGACGATGGCGCCTTCTACGATCGCCGGCCCGATCTGTGGGTCGAGCCGCAGGGGCGCTGGGGCGCGGGGAACGTGATGCTTTACGCCTTCCCGACGACGGGGGAGACGGTGGACAATGTCGCCGCCTTCTGGGTGCCGGCGGCGCCGGTGAAGGCGGGGCAGCGGCTGCGCTACGATTATCGCCTGCGCTGGACGTCGCAGGATCCCAGCGCCGATCGCGGCGCGCGCGTCGTCGAGGCGCGTGTCGGCAGCGCGGGGCGGCCGGGCGGTGCCGTGACCGCGGGCGCGCGCAAGCTGGTGGTCGATTATCAGGGCGACGGGCTGGTCGGGCTGACCCGCGACAGCGGGGTCACCGCCGACATCGTGGTGGCGCGCGGGCGCCTGCTGACCAGTGCCGCTTATCCGGTGGCGGGGCAGCGCGATCGCTGGCGCGTCACCGCCGATATCGCGCCGGAGGCGGGCGCCACCGCGGACGTGCGGCTGTTCCTGAAGCGCGGCGAGGCGGCGCTGGGCGAAACCCTGCTGTTCCCGCTCGACCTGACGTGACCTCCATGATCCGCGACCTGCCGCCCGAGGCGCCGCTGGCGATGCCGGTGCAGCGCTTCGACGGACCGCCCCCGCCCGACAGCGCGCCGCGCGATGTCGCCGGTGCCGGGCGGGCGCCCGACGACATGCTGGCGCGGCGCGTCATCCTGGTGCTGCTGACCGGGGTGGTGGCGGTCGCCGCGTCGACCGCGCTCAAGGAAGCGGTGCTGGCGGACGGGCTGGGCGTCGGCGACGTGGTGCTGCTGGCGACCTTCTTCCCGCTGTTCGCGCTGATCGCCTTCGGGTTCATCAACACCGCGATCGGCTATATCCTGCTGTCGACGGGGCTGCATCCGGGGTTCACCCCGGTGCCGCGCTGGTCGGAGCCGCTGGAGGGGCGCACCGCGATCCTGATGCCGGTGCACAACGAGGATATCGACGCGGTCTGCGCGCGCCTCGCGCATATGGCGCGCGCGATCGCGGCGGCGGGTGCGGCACCGGCGTTCGACCTCTTCATCCTGAGCGATTCCGCGCCCGATCACGAAGCGGCGGAGCGGGCCGCCTGGACGGCGCTGTCGGCGCGGCTGGAATGCGCGGTCTATTACCGGCGGCGCGAGCGCAACGTCGGGCGCAAGCCGGGCAATATCGCCGAATGGCTGCGGCGCTTCGGCGGTGCCTATGACTATATGCTGATGCTGGATGCGGACAGCCTGATGGGCGGGCGCACGATCATCGGCATGGCGCAGATCCTGGACCGCCGCGCCGATGTCGCGCTGCTCCAGACCGTGCCGCAGGTGATCGGCGCCCACACGCTGTTCCAGCGCTGGATGCAATTCTCCAGCCGTGCCTACGGCCCCGCCTCGACCGCCGGGCTGGTCTGGTGGTCGGGCGCGGAGGCGACCTTCTGGGGGCATAATGCGCTGATCCGCGTCGCCGCCTTCGCACAGAGCTGCGGCCTGCCCGAACTGCCGGGCAAGCCGCCGTTCGGGGGCACGATCATGAGCCACGACGTGCTGGAGGCCGCGCTGCTGCGGCGGCGCGGGTGGCGCGTCCATATGGTGATGGCGGACGAGACGTTCGAGGAATATCCGCCGACGATGATCGACGCGGCGGTGCGCGACCGGCGCTGGGCGCAGGGCAACCTCCAGCATCTGGGGCTGCTCCACGCATCGGGCTTCCACTGGATCAACCGGCTGCAACTGCTGCTGGGGGCGGCGGGGTATCTGGCGTCGCCGCTGTGGCTGTTGCTGATCGCGGTCAGCGTGGTGTTGGCGGTGCGCGGGGACCAGGGGCTGCTGTCGGACAATGCATCGGGCACGGTGCTGGCGGTGACGCTGGCGCTGCTGTTCGGGCCGAAGCTGATGGGCGTAATCCATGTCGTGCGCGACGCGCCGCGGCGGCATGCGCTGGGCGGCGGACGCGCGATCCTGCGCTCGGTGGCGGTCGACGTGCCGCTGTCGATCCTCGCGGCGCCGACGATCGCGCTGACCCAGACGATCGAACTGTTCGGCATCGCGCGGCAGCGGCGCGCGGAATGGCACCCGCAGAACCGCAGCAGCGACGGGCTGACGCTGGCGGAGATCATGCCGCGCTATCGCTGGCATGTAGGAGCGGGGGCGGTGCTGTTGCTGCTGTCGCCGCTGATGCCGGTGGCGGCGGCGTGGCTGGCGCCGGTGACGCTGGGATGGTTGCTGTCGCCGATGCTGGTGCGCTGGACCGCGAGCGAGGCGGCGGGGCGCTGGGCGGCGACGCGCCGCGTGTTCGTCACCGATGAAGGGGTGCGCGATCTGCAACCGGGTGCCGGGAGTGTCGCGGAGCCGAGCGTGCGCTAGGCACGGCGTCGGAAGGAAGAAAAGGTTGGGGAAGGGGCGGTTAGCTCCCCTTCCCCGGTCAGCACGTCTTAGTTGCTGTCCGAATCGTCGGCGATGATGACGATGCCGGCGACCACGGCGGCAGCCGCCAGGATCGCGACCAGCACGCCGCCACCGGCCAGCTCGTTCTTCTTGGCCGACGGAGCCGACGCGCGCGCCGACTTCGCGACCGACAGGCTGGCGGCGGGGTTCGCCGGAGCCGCCATCGCCGGAGCGGCCGCCATCGTGGCGGCGGCAGCGGCGAGCAGGTAGGTACCAAACTTCATGCTAACTCTCCCTGACAGGAGATGTTGCTCTCCCATGAATGCGATCATTGTGCAACGCCGCAACCGCCGAAATGGGGCAGTCTTGCGATGCCCGGCGGTTTTCACGGCATCGTCACATGTCGGCAAAGAAGAACGCCCGCGGGAGGCAAGTCCCGCGGGCGTCGGGATATTTCGGCGATTGTCGGTCAGGCGGCGAACTGGTTCATCGTATTGTGGACGCCGCCTGCCTTCAGCGCCGCCTCTCCGGCGAAATATTCCTTATGATCGTCGCCGATGTCGCTGCCCGACATGTTCTGGTGCTTCACGCAGGCGATGCCCTGGCGGATCTCCTGCCGCTGCACGCCCTTGACGTAGCCGAGCATCCCCGCCTCGCCGAAATATTCCCGGGCGAGATTGTCGGTGCTGAGCGCAGCGGTGTGATACGTCGGGAGCGTGATGAGGTGGTGGAAGATGCCGGCGCGCGCTGCGGCATCCTTCTGGAAGGTGCGGATCTTCTCGTCCGCTTCCGCCGCCAGATCGGTGTCATCATAATCGACGCTCATCAGCCGTGCACGATCGTAGGCGGAGACGTCGCGGCCGGCCTCGGTCCAAGCGTCGAACACCTGCTGGCGGAAGTTGAGCGTCCAGTTGAAGCTGGGCGAATTGTTATAGACCAGCTTCGCGTTGGGGATCACCTCGCGGATGCGGTCGACCATGGACGCGATCTGCTCGATATGCGGCTTCTCGGTCTCGATCCACAGCAGGTCGGCGCCGTTCTGGAGCGAGGTGATGCAATCCAGCACGCAGCGGTCGGCGCCGGTGCCTTCGCGGAACTGGAACAGGTTGCTGGCGAGGCGCTTGGGACGCACCAGCTTGCCATCACGCTCGATCACCACATCGCCGCGGAGCGACGACAGGTCCGTCACCTCCTCGCAGTCGAGGAAGGCGTTATACTGATCGCCGATGTCGCCGGCTTCCTTCGAAAAGGCGATCTGCTTGGTCAGACCGGCACCGAGCGAGTCGGTGCGCGTCACGATGATGCCGTCGTCGACACCCAGCTCCAGGAAGGCGTAGCGGCAGGCGCGCACCTTCGCGAGGAAGTCCTCGTGCGGCACGGTGACCTTGCCGTCCTGGTGGCCGCACTGCTTCTCGTCACTGACCTGATTCTCGATCTGGAGCGCGCAGGCGCCCGCCTCGATCATCTTCTTCGCGAGCAGGTACGTCGCCTCGGCATTGCCGAAACCGGCATCGATGTCGGCGATGATCGGCACGACGTGCGTCTCGTAATTGTCGATCGCGTGGATCAGGCGCTGCGCCTCGACCTCGTTGCCGGTCTCGCGCGCCTTGTCCAGTTCACGGAACATCATGCCCAGCTCGCGCGCGTCGGCCTGCTTGAGGAAGGTGTAGAGCTCCTCGATCAGCGCGGGCACGCTGGTCTTCTCGTGCATCGACTGGTCGGGCAGCGGGCCGAAATCGGAGCGCAGCGCCGCGACCATCCAGCCGGAGAGATACAGGTAGCGGCCCTTGGTGCTGCCGAAATGCTTCTTGATGCTGATGAGCTTCTGCTGTCCGATGAAGCCGTGCCAGCAGCCCAGCGACTGGGTGTAGTTGGCGGGATCGGCGTCATAGGCGGCCATGTCGCGGCGCATGATCGCGGCGGTGTATTTGGCGATATCCAGCCCGGTGTTGAAGCGGTTCTGGAGCCGCATGCGGGCGACCGCCTCCGCATCGATCCCGTCCCAGGTGCCGTTGTGGCCCGCGATCAGCTGCGCGGTGGAAGCGATATTGTCCTGATAGGTCACGGGCGGAGATCCTTCTGGTCTGGAAGATGCGTCGGGTGCGGAAATGGCCGCCGGCATGGGGAAGCCCATGCCGGCGGACACCTTTCCTCCCCAGGAACTGGTGCGCTCAGCCGAGGCGGCCGAGACGGTGGTAGAGGTTCGAGAATTTGGACGAGCGCGGATCGTCGGCGATCTGGCGGACGTAATGCGCGACGGCTTCCTTCATCAGCCCGAAGTCCTCGGTGGAGAAGACGGCGCGGCTGCGTTGCGGTTCGGTGGTCATGATGGTCTCTCCTTTCGAGGCGACACGTCGTCGTCGCCGGATGGGAGTGTGATAATCCACGAATCGCACGCCGACTAACCGGTATCGCCTAAGTTTCGTGTCGCGCGGTCGGCACAGATGCGGTAAATGCCCGTTGTTTTGTAAATTCATTTACAGGTGACGGATGGCACGCGAGAAGCTGCTGGCGGGACATGCGGTGAAGCGGCTGCGGCGGCGCAGCGGGTTGACCCAGGCGGCGATGGCGGAGGCGCTGGGGGTGTCGGCGAGCTATCTCAACCTGATCGAGCGCAACCAGCGCGCCTTGCCGGCGGGGCTGCTGGTGCAGCTGGCGGAGCGGTTCGACTTCGACCCGCGGGCGCTGACCGCGGGCGAGCCGGGCGGCGGCGCGGAGGCGATCCGGCGGCGGCTGGGCGATCCGATGTTCGCCGACCTGGAGGTGGACCGTGCCGAGGTGGAGGAATGGCTGGCCGCGGCGCCGGGCGGGGCGGAGGCATTCGCGCGCGCGTTCGACCGCGTCGGCGGCGGGGGGACCACGGCATCGGTGGCGGACGATCCCAGCACCGCGGTGCGGCGCGAGATCGAGCGGTGGCGCAACCACTTCCCCGATCTGGACCAGGCGGCCGAGACGCTGGCCGACGAGCTGCGGCTGGTCGCGGCCGACTTGTACGGTGCGCTGGTCGAGCGGTTGCGGGTGAAGCATGGGCTGGCGATCCGCGTGCTGCCGGTCGAGGTCATGCCCGACCTGCTGCGGCGGCTGGACCTGCATGCGCGGCAGTTGCAGCTGAGCGAGCGGCTCGACGCACCGTCGCGCACCTTCGCGCTGGCGGTGCAGCTGGCGCAGCTGGAGGCGCGCGGCGAGATCGACGCGCTGGCGCGCGGCGCGGGGTTCAGCGATCGCGCGGCGGAGCGGTTGTTCCGGCGCCATCTGGCGGGCTATTTCGCGGCGGCGCTGATGATGCCCTATGCGCGCTTCCTGCGCGCGTGCGAGGCGACGGGCTATGACCTCGATATCCTCCAGCGGCGGTTCGGCGCGGGGTTCGAGCAGGTGGCGCACCGGCTGACCACGTTGCAGCGCGTCGGCGCGCGCGGGCTGGCGTTCTTCATGATCCGCATCGATCGCGCGGGCCAGTCGTCGAAGCGGTTCGCGGGCGCGAGCCAGTCGGTATTGGTCGAGGCGGAGGGGCGCTGCCCGTTGTGGCAGCTGCACCATGCGTTCGACCGACCGGGCACGACCGTGGCGCAGGTGGTGGAGATGGAGGACGGCAGCCGCTGGTTCACGCTGGCGCGCAGCGTCGGCGCGCAGGGCGGGGCGGTCGGTGCCGGGCTGGCGACGGTCGCGGCGGAGTTCGCGATCGGACTGGGGGTGGCGGCGGCACAGGCGGTGACGCTGGCGGCGGCACGCGGGCTGGATCTGGACGGTGCGGCGACGCCGGTCGGGACGGGGTGCCGGACCTGCTATCGCGCGGACTGCCCGCAACGGTCGGCGGCGCCGGCGGGCAGGGCGCTGCTGGTCAACGAGCGCGAGCGCGGGGTGTCGGCCTGGGGGTTTGCGGGGGATTGAGGGGGCTCTGCCGGCGCCCCAGGCATATCGTCACCCCGGACTTGTTCCGGGGTCCAGGGTTCCGCACGCCCTACGATGGTTGGGTGCATGTGGCCCTGGATGCCGGAACAAGTCCGGCATGACGATGCGGGGCTTGGTGCAGGTTACTTCTTCGCCGTGCCCGGCTCGGCCATGTTGCGGTGCTGGTGCGCGGTGATCTCCGCGGGCAGGACGTGCGCGGCGGCGGCCTGTAGCTTGTTCTTCCAGCCCGACACGATCGAATGCCGGCCCGCCATCATCGCGTCCCAGCCGTCCTTCGCCACCTTCGCCGGATCGGACTTGCTGTCGGAGGTGCCAACCTCGGTATCCATCATGTCGGCGCGGTCGAAGAACTCGGTCTCGACCGGGCCGGGCATCAGCGTGGTCAGCGTCACGCCCTCATGGTCCTTCAACTCGTCGCGCAGCGCGTCGGTGAAATGGTCCACGAACGCCTTGGTGCCGTTATAGACCGCCTGGAAGCTGCCGGGGATGAAGCCGGCGATGGAGCCGGTCACCAGCACCTTGCCGTCGCGGCGGGCGACCATCTGCGCCAGCACCTTCTGGAGCAGGTACACGGTGCCGGTGATGTTGGTGTCGACCACGCGGCGCCAGTCGTCGACCGACTGGTCGAGAAAGGCGCGGCCCAGCCCGCGGCCGGCATTGGCGCACAGCACGTCGATGGTGCGCCCGCCCGCCGCGGCGAGCAGGCGGTCGATGCCCTCGACCGTGGCAAGGTCGGCCTCCAGCGCCTGAACGTCGGTGCCGAACTGGCGCAGGTCGGCGGCGGCGGCCTCGATCAGCCCTTCGTCCGCGACGATGAGGAGGTCGTGGCCGGCCTGTGCGGCGAGGGTGGCAAGCTCGAAGCCGATGCCGGTCGAAGCGCCGGTGATGATGGCGAAGGTGTCAGCCACGGGGTTCCTCTCGTGTTCTTCTGGTCCGTTCGTGCTGAGGAGGCATCGAGCTTGTCGAAATGCCGTGTCGACGCATGGTGCGTGCCCTTCAAGACGGGTCTTCGACGTCGCTCAGCCCCTCCTCAGGGCAAACGGAGGTGGGTGGGGTTGCGGATCTTGTTCACGCCATCCCGGGCTTCAGGACGATCTTGGTCACCTCGTCCTGCTGATCGTGGAACATCCGATAGCCCTCCGGCCCGTCGGTCAGCGGCATGCGGTGCGAGATCAGGAATTCGGTGTCGATCTTGTCGTCGAGCACCGCGGCGAGCAGCGCGGGCAGATAGCGCTGGACATGGGTCTGCCCGGTCTTGAGCGTCAGGCCCTTCTCCATGAAGGCGCCGAGCGGCCATTTGTCGACGAAGCCGCCATAGACGGCGGGCATCGACACGCGCCCGCCCTTGCGGCAGGCGATGATCGCCTGGCGGTTGGCATGCGCGCGGTCGGTGCCGGTGAAGGTCGATACCTTGATCTGGTCGATGACGTTGTCGACGAAGAAGCCGTGCGCCTCCAGTCCGACCGAGTCGATGACCGCATCGGGGCCGATGCCGCCGGTCATGACCATCAGCGCCTCATAGACCTGCGTCTGCTCGAAGTTGATCGTCTCTGCGCCGAATTTTCGTGCGAGTTCCAGCCGGTGCGGGAAATGGTCGATCGCGATGACGCGCTCCGCGCCCATCAGGAACGCCGACTGGACCGCGAACAGCCCGACCGGGCCGCAACCCCAGACCGCGACGGTATCGCCCGGCTCGATATCGGCATTCTCCGCCGCCATCCAGCCGGTGGGAAGGATATCCGACAGGAACAGCACCTTGTCGTCCGGTACGCCATCGGGGATGACGATCGGGCCGACGTCGCTGAACGGCACGCGGACATATTCCGCCTGACCGCCGGCATAGCCGCCGGTCATGTGGCTGTAGCCAAACAGGCCCGCCATCGGCTGGCCGTACAGCTCCTGCGCGATGTCCTGATTATCCGCGGGCAAGCCGTTGTCGCAGGCGGAGAATTGCTGCTTCGTGCAATGATAGCAGGCGCCGCACGAGATCGTGAAGGGCACCACGACGCGCTGCCCCTTCTTCAGCGTCGAGCCGGGGCCGACGTCGACCACCTCGCCCATGAACTCATGCCCCAGGATATCGCCCGACTGCATCGTCGGGATATAGCCGTCGTAGAGGTGGAGGTCGGAGCCGCAGATCGCGGTCGACGTCACCTTGATGATGGCATCGCGCGGGTTGACGATGCCGGGATCGTCGACCGTGTCGACGCGGACGTCATGCTTGCCGTGCCAGGCGATCGCTTTCACAGCCCCATCTCCTCGAATTGCTTCTGGTTCATCGCCGGGGTGGCGATCTCGCCGGTTTCCAGCAGCTGCTTGAAGCGGCGCAGGTCGCGGCGCGCCTGGATCGCGGGCTCGCGCTGGAACATCTTGGCGATGATCTTGCCGACGATCCCGACGGGCGGATCATAGAGGATGGTGGCGACCACCACCGTGCCGCGCGCGCCGGCATCGCGGAACTCGACCCGACCCGAGTTGGGGACGTCGGCGCCGGGTTCGCTTTCCCAGGCGATCAGGCGCCCAGGCACCTCCTCGGTGATGCGCGCATCCCATTCGACGGTGCCGCCGCCGGGCGCCTTGACGGTCCAGTGCGAGCGCTTTTCGTCGACCACGTCGATCCGCTCGACATTTTCCATGAAGGTCGGCAGCGCGGCGAAATCGCGGAAGCGGGAGAAGACCTCCGCGACCGGCTTGTTGATCGTCACGGCGCGCGCGGTGATGGTTTCGCCGTGCGGCGTGGGGTCGCCTTTCTTCGCGGCGAAGGCGGGGGCGTCGTCGTCTGACGGCTGGTCGGCCATGTCGGGCTCCCTCGTTGCAGGTGTCCGATCAAATGCCGACCAGCGCGCACGTTCCCCGTAATTTCAATGTGTTGATGTCGATCAGTGACTTTGTGGTCAGGGATTGCCCTTGCCACCATGGGCGCCGACGGCGGTGCCGGTCGAGAAGCTGCTGCCGTCCTCCGCCAGCATGACGTAGAGCGGCGCCAGCTCCGCTGGTTGTCCGGCACGGCCGAGCGGCGTGTCCTGCCCGAACTCGCCCAGCTTGCCCGGCAATTGTCCGCCCGCGACCTGAAGCGGGGTCCAGATCGGGCCGGGGGCGACCATGTTGACGCGGATGCCCTTGCTCGCGAGCTGCTTCGCCAGCCCCTTGGTGAAGATCAGGATCGCGCCCTTGGTGCTGGCATAATCGAGCAGTTCCTCGCCCGGATCGTAGCTGTTGACCGAGCCGGTGTTGATGATGACCGCACCGGGCGGCATCGACGGGATCGCGGCCTTGCTGATGCGGAACGTGGCGAAGATGTTGGTCTCGAACGTGCGAACGAACTGTTCGTCGGTGATGTCGGCGATGCTCTCCTTGCTCTGCTGATAGGCGGCGTTGTTGACCAGCAGGTCGAGGCCGCCGAGCGCGCGGACCGCATCGGCGACCAGTTTCTCGCACGCCTTCTGGGTGCGGATGTCGGCGGGGAGCAGGACCGCCTTGCGCCCGGCCTGTTCGATCAGCGCCTTCACCTCGCGCGCGTCGGGTTCTTCGGTGGGGTAGTAATTGATCGCGACATCGGCGCCCTCGCGCGCGAAGGCGATCGCGGCGGCGCGGCCGATCCCGGAATCGCCGCCGGTCACCAGCGCCTTGCGGCCCGCCAGCCGGCCTGAACCGCGATAGCTCGTCTCGCCGCAATCGGGGCGCGGGGTCATTTTCGACTGGAGCGCGGGCCAGGGCTGGCGCTGTTCGGGGAAGGGCTGGCTGGTGTATTTGCCGCGCGGATCGGTGAGCTTCGCGGGTGCGCCCTGCGCCACGGTACTGCCCCCGATCGTCGCCGCGCCCGCCGCCATCGCCGCACCGCCCAGAACGGTGCGGCGGGTGGTTCCGTTGTCGCTCATGTCGCTGTTCTCCCGTGGGTTTTGGCCCGAACGGGTGAAAGGGACGGAGGTTCAGAAGGCTTTCACGTCACCCCGGACTCGATCCGGGGTCCCGCTTTCTAGGCGACGCCCGAAGAAGAAGCGGGAGCCCGGATCAAGTCCGGGGTGACGAGGAGGGTTACGGCCCGTTCGCCGCCAGTTCCGCCAGCCATGCCGCCGCGGTGCCGTCGGAGGGGGCGCGCCAGTCGCCGCGCGGGGAGAGCGCGCCGCCGGCCGACACCTTCGGCCCGTTGGGGATCGCCGAACGCTTGAACTGGCTGGTCTGGAAGAAGCGCGTCAGGAAGCGTTCCAGCCACATCCGGATCGTCTCCAGATCATAGGCGGTGCGCGCCGCATCCGGATAGCCGAGCGGCCAGCGCCCCGCATCCGCATCGCGCCACGCATGCCATGCCAGGAACGCGACCTTCGACGGCGCCAGTCCGTGGCGGATCACGTAATGCGCGAAGAAGTCGTTGAGCGGATAGGGGCCGATCTTGCTTTCGGTGCTCTGCAATTCCTCGCCGGGCACCAGTTCGGGCGAGATTTCCTGGTTGAGGATCGCATCCAGCACCGCATCGGTCGCGGCATCATATTGACGGGTCGCGATGCACCAGCGGATCAGGAACTGGATCAGCGTCTTGGGCACGCCGGCGTTGACCGCATAATGGCTCATCTGATCGCCGACGCCATAGGTACACCAGCCGAGCGCCAGCTCGCTCAAATCGCCGGTGCCGACTACCAGCCCGCCCCGCTGGTTGGCGATGCGGAAGAGATAATCGGTGCGCAGCCCGGCCTGCACATTCTCGAAGGTGACGTCATAGACCGGCTCGCCGCGGCCATAGGGATGGCCCATGTCCGTCAGCATCGTGGTCGCGGCGGGACGGATGTCGATCTCCTCCGCGGTGATGCCGAGCGCGTTCATCAGCTTCCACGCATTGCCCTTCGTCCCCTCGCTGGTGGCGAAGCCGGGCATGGTGATGCCCAATATGTCGGCGCGTGGGCGGCCCAGCCGGTCGAGCGCCTTGGCGGCGACGATCAGCGCGTGCGTGCTGTCCAGCCCGCCGGATACGCCGATCACCAGCCGCTGCGCGTTGGCGGCGACCAGCCGCTTGGCAATCCCCTCCACCTGGATGTTGAACGCCTCGTAGCAATCCTCGTCCAGCTTGTCGGGCGTGTTGGGGACGAAGGGGAAGCGGCGGATCTCGCGCTCCAGCCCGGTGTCGCCGCGATCGGCGCCATGGTCGAAGGCGATACGGCGGAAGCGCGTCTCCGGGTGGCCCGATGCGATCGCGGCGTCGTTGAAGGTACCGGTGCGCAGCCGCTCCTGCGCCAGCCGCTCGGCATCCACGTCGGCGACGACCAGCTCCGCCTCGTGCGAGAAGCGGCTGGATTGCGCCAGCAGCTCGCCCAGCTCGTGGATCGTGCCCTGACCGTCCCAGGCGAGGTCGGTGGTGCTCTCCCCCGGCCCGGCGGCGGAATAGACATAGGCGCAGGCCGCGCGTGCCGATTGCGCGGCGGACAGCATCATCCGCTCGCGCGACTTGCCGATCACGACGTTCGACGCGGAGAGATTGGCGCAGACCAGCGCCCCGGCGAGCGCGCCCATCGTCGAGGGCGGGGTGGGCGCCCAATAATCCTCGCAGATCTCCGCATGGACGACGAAATGCGGCAGGTCGCGCGCGGCGAAGAGCAGGTCGGTGCCGAACGGCACGTCCGCGTCGCCCAGCGTCATCGTCAGCCCGGTGAGGCCGGCACCGGGCGCGAACCAGCGCTTCTCATAATATTCGCGGTAATTGGGCAGGAAGGTCTTGGGCACCACGCCCAGCACCTGCCCGCGCGCGATCGCGACCGCGCAATTGTAGAGCCGCCCGTTGCGCTCCAGCGCGGCGCCGACCAGCAGCAGCGGGCGCAGCCGCTCGCTGGCCGCGCGCACCGCCTCGATCGCGGCCAGCGTCGCGCGCTGCAACGCCGTTTGCAGGTGCAGGTCGTCGATCGCGTAGGAGCTGAGGTTCAGTTCCGGAAAGACGACCAGGTCGACGCCGCGCGCGTCGGCCGCCTGCGCCAGCGCGATCGCTTCCTCGGCGTTGCGCGCAGGGTCGCCGACGGTCGCGACCGGGGTGGCGGCGGCGACGCGGATCATGCCGTGGTGGTGGATCGAGCGGAAGGCTGGGTTCATGGCACCGGAATTACCTGCGAACGGAGGATTTTGCCACCTTCGCGCGACCGCCCGGCCGCGCTACGCTGGCGCAGATGACACAACCGCCCGACAGCACCGACGATCCGCCCGCCTTTCTGGCGCGGGGCGGGGACATGGGGCGGCTGATCGCGTCGCACGACTGGCATGGCTCGCCGCTGGGGCCGATCGAGCGCTGGCCCGCGGCGCTGCGCCACGCGGTCGCGCTGATGCTGCCGACGCGGGCGGAGACGGTGCTGTTCTGGGGGCCGGACTATGTCGCGCTCTACAACGATGCCTATGCCCCCACGATCGGCGACAAGCATCCGCGCGCGCTGGGGCGTCCCGCGCGCGAGGCATGGACCGAATTGTGGGACGATCTGGAGCCGTTGCTGGCGGGGGTACGGGCCACGGGCATCACCTATGCCGCGCGCGATCGCCCCTTCTATATCGAGCGGGCGGGCTATGGCGAGGAGGTGTATTTCGACATCTCCTATTCCGCGGTGCCGCTGGACGACGGCAGCGTGGGTGGCGTGCTGTGCATCGTGTCGGAAACGACCGAGCGCGTCCGCGCGGCGCGCGCGATCGTGGAGGACAGCCAGCGACTGCACCGCATGTTCGATCAGGCGCCCGGCTTCATCGCGGTGCTGCGCCAGCCCGGACATGTCGTGGAGATGGCGAATGCCGCCTTCCGCACGTTGGTGGGCGGGCGCGACCTGGTGGGGCGCACGGTCGCGGAGGCGCTGCCGGAACTGGTGCCGCAGGGGTTCGTCGCGCGGCTCGACACGGTGGCGGCGACGGGCACGCCGTACAGCGGGGTCGACGTGCCGGTGCTGTTGCGCGATCCGGCGACGGGCGCGGAGCAGGAACGGCGGCTGGACTTCATCTACCAGCCGATCGCGGACGTGACCGGCGCGATCACCGCGGTGTTCGTCCAGGGCAACGACCAGACCGAGCGGCATCGCGCCGAGGCCGCGCTGGCGATCAGCCGCGACTCGCTCGAACTCGCGACCGACATGGGCGAGATCGGGACGTGGGATTGCGATCTGACCACCGGCGCCTTCAACGGGTCGGCGCGGCTGTGGTCGCTGTACGACCTGCCGGCGCTGACGCGGCGCACGGTCGCCGACTTCGACCGGCGCGTCCATCCGGACGATCGCGCCGCGCTGATCGCCTCCTTTACTGCCGCCACCGACCCCGCCCGCCGCGCGCTCTACGACGTCGAATATCGCATCACCGGGGCGGACGGCACGACGCGGTGGATCGCGGCCAAGGGGCGCGGCATCTTCGAGGGCGATCGCTGCGTCCGCGCGATCGGCACCGCGATCGACGTGACCGCGCGGCATCGCGAGGCGGATGCGATCCGCGAGAGCGAGCGGCGCTTCCGGATGCTGGCCGACGGCCTGCCCGCGCTGGTGTGGATGACCGACGCGGACGGCGCGATCATCTTCGCCAACCAGGGGTTCGAGCTGCTGTTCGGCGTCTCGCCGCAGCGGATGATGGCGGAGGGGTTCGCGCCGCTGATCCGCGACGAGGCGCGGGCCGCGGCGCAGGCCTTCTACGCCACTTGGTTCGCCGACCCGCGCGAGCGCAGCGGCGATTACAAGCTGACCGGGGCGAACGGGCGCGAGCGCTGGATGTACAGCGTCGTCCAGCCGCGATACCGCGAGGGCACGTTCCTGGGCTATGTCGGTTGCGCGATCGACGTGACCGAACGGCATCTCGCCGGTGCCGCGCTGGAGGCGCGGGTGGCGGAGCGCACCGCCGAACTGACCCGCCAGATCGCCGAGCGCGAGCGGATGGAGGAGACGCTCCACCAGATGCAGCGGCTGGAGGCGGTGGGGCAGCTGACCTCCGGCGTGGCGCATGATTTCAACAATCTGCTGACAGTCGTTCTCGGCAATGTCGAGATGCTGACCCGCGCCGCCGCGGCCGGGCCGCTCGACGCGCGCTCGCTGGAGCGGCTGGCGCATGTCCGCACCGCGGCGGAGCGCGGCGCGGCGCTGACCGCGCAACTGCTCGCCTTCTCGCGGCGGCAGCGGCTGCAGGCGAAGGTGGTCGATCTCAACGGGACCGTCGCCGGGCTGGTCCCGCTGATGGCGAGCACGCTGGGCCGCTCGATCGCGATCGAGACGCGGCTGGCCGACGGATTGTGGCCGGCGCTGGTCGACCCGACGCAGATCGAACTGATCCTGCTGAACCTGGCGATCAACGCGCGCGACGCGATGCCGGAGGGCGGGACGCTGGTGGTGTCCAGCGCCAACGTGTCGCTGGGCGATCCGCTGCGCCCCGAGGAGCCGCCCGCGGGCGATCATGTCCGCGTCGCGGTCAGCGATACCGGGACCGGGATGAGCGACGCGGTGCTGGCGCGCGCGTTCGAACCGTTCTTCACCACCAAGGAGGTGGGCAAGGGATCGGGGCTGGGGCTGGCGCAGGTGTTCGGTTTCGCCAAGCAATCGGGCGGCGGGGTGCGGATCGATACCGTCGAGGGGCGGGGGACGACGGTCAGCGTGTACCTGCCGCGCGCGGCGGCGCTCGCCGGTCGCGCCGGACGATGGCGCCGCCGGCGTCGACGGCGCGTCGATCGCGGGGCGCACGATCCTGGTGCTGGACGACGAGGATGCGGTGCGCGACGTCACCGCGGGCGCGTTGCGCGACGCGGGGTGCCGCGTGATCGAGGCGGCGGACGGGCGCAGCGCGCTCGACGCGCTCGACGCGGAACCGGGGATCGAGGCGGTGGTGGCGGACGTGGCGATGCCGCAGATGAGCGGCGTGGATTTCGCCCGGCGCGCCCGCGCGGTCCGGCCCGCGCTGCCGGTGCTGTTCGTCACCGGCTATGCCGACCTGGCCGCGATCGCGCATGTCCCGGAGGAGTGGATCGTGCGAAAGCCCTTCGCGCGCGACGATCTGGTAGCGCGGGTGCGACAGGTGTTGCTGGAGGAGCAGCACTAGGTCGCGACGCCGGGCAGGATGCTTCCGTCCAGACGCAGGCGCCCCGTTTCTCGTCACCCCGGTTCAAGCCCGGGGTGACGGCCCGGTGTGGCCGCTGCCGCCGCGCGCTACGCCGCCAGTGCGGGCGTCGCCTTCACGCCCCGGATCAGGTCCGCGGTCTTCTCGGCGATCATGATCGTGGGTGCGTTGGTGTTCGAGCCGACCAGCGTCGGCATGACCGAGGCGTCCGCGACGCGCAGCCCCTGGATGCCGCGGACGCGCAAGGCGCCGTCCACCACCGCACGCTGGTCGCCCTCGGCCCCCATGCGGCAGGTGCCGACCGGGTGATAGATCGTCTCCGCCGCGGCGCGGACCCAGGCGTCGATCTCCTCGTCGGTCCGAACCGACGCGCCGGGGAACAGTTCGTCGGCGCGATACGGGTCGAGCGCCGCCTGCGCGGCGACGTCGCGCCCGATCTTGACGCACTCGCGCATCACGCGGCGGTCCTCCGGCGCGGCGAGGTAATTGGCGTAGATCAGCGGATCGGCGAACGGATCGGCGGAGGCCGCCATGATCCGGCCGCGGCTTTCGGGGCGCAACTGGCACAGATGGAGCGAGAAGCCGTCCTGTCCGACGCGTTGCTTGCCGTGATCGCGCATCACCGCGAGGACGCCGTGGATCTGCACGTCGGGACGCGACAGCCCCTCGCGTGAGCGGACGAAGGCGCCCGATTCGAGGAACTGCTGCCGCCCCAGTCCCTGACCGCGCAACAGATAGTTGAGCCCGGTCTTGAGCTGCCCCAGCCCGCGCGTCGCGGAGAAAGCGGTGACCAGCCCGCGCGTCGACCAGTTCATGATGACGTCGAGGTGATCCTGTAGATTCTCACCGACGCCGGGCAGCGCATGGACCGTGTTGATCCCCGCCGCACGCAGCCGGTCGGGGTCGCCGATCCCGGAGAGCTGGAGCAGGTGCGGACTTTGCACCGCGCCCGCGCTCAGGATCGCCTCGCCCGCGACCTCGACCCGTTCGAGCGCAGTGCCGCGCCGGTACTCGACCGCGACCGTGCGGCCGTGCTCGACCACGACGCGCGTGGTCCGCGCGTCGGTGATCACGGTCAGGTTGCGGCGCGCCAGCACCGGGCGCAGATAGGCCGCCGCGGTCGACCAGCGCCGACCGTCGGAGATGGTCAGGTCGTAGCGCCCGAATCCTTCCTGCGATGCGCCGTTGAAATCGGGGGTGACGGGATAGCCGGCCTGACGCCCGGCCTCGATCAGCGCGTCGTGGAACGGGCTGTCGCTTTCGCCGGCGGAGATCGACAGCGGGCCGGCGGCACCGTGCAATCCGTCGCACTCGCCGCGATGATGCCCCTCCAGCCGGCGGAAATAGGGGAGCACGTCCTCCCACGCCCAGCCGTCCAGCCCCATCTGGCGCCATTCGTCGTAATCCTGCGGATGGCCGCGGGTGTAGATCATGCCGTTGATCGAGGAGGAGCCGCCCAGTCCCTTGCCGCGCGGCCACCACAGCCGGCGCCCGTCCATGTGCGGCTCCGGTTCGGTCCAGAAGCCCCAATTGTGCTTGTTCTTCGACTTGATGAGATTGCCGACTCCGGCGGGCATCCGCACCAGCAGTTCCTTGTTGGCGCCGCCCGCCTCCAGCAGGCAGACGCTGGCGGCGGGATCCTCGCTCAACCGCGCGGCCAGCACGCAGCCCGCGGAGCCGCCACCGACGATGACGTAATCGTACCCGGACATCGACCTCTCCTTCATGGCCTGTCCCCGCTCATGCCGGCGGGGTGAGGGCCGCGTCGTTCATTTTACGGCACCAGCACCAGCTTGCCCACCATCTCGCTGCGCTCCATCGCGACCAATGCGTCGCGCCAGCGATCGAGCGGATATTCGGCATGGACGCGCGGGCGGATGCGCCCCTCGCCGGCCAGCGCCCAGATCGCCGCCTGATTCTCGCGACCGCGCTCCGGAAACTGCCGCCCATACTCGCCCGCGCGCACGCCGACGACCGAAAAACCCTTGATCAACGGCATGTTGGTGGACACCGTTGCGATCCGGCCAGAGGTGAAGCCGACCACCAGCAGCCGTCCGCCGAAAGCGATGCTGCGCACCGATTCGTCGAACACGTCGCCGCCGACGGGATCGTAGATCACGTCCGCGCCGCCGCCGGTGATCTCCTTCACGGTCTCGCGAAAACCGGGGGCGAGGCAGGTGGCGTCGACATCATATTGGTCCGCCACGATCGCCAGCTTTTCCGCCGAGCGCGAGGTGGCGATGACGCGCGCGCCGAGTGCCTTGGCCAGATCCACCGCGGCGAGGCCGACCCCGCCGGTGGCCCCATGGACGACGACCCATTCGCCCGGCTCCACCTTCGCCAGCCGGACCAGCGCGACATAAGCGGTGAGATAGGCCGCGCCGACGCCCGCCGCCTCCGCGAAGGAGAGGTGCGCGGGTTTCTCGCGCACCGCGGCGGCATCGACCGCGACCACCTCCGCCAGCCCGCCGGTGCGCGTGCCCGCCACCACCGCGGTGCCCGGCGCGAAGCCGTCGCCCGCGATCACCTCGCCCGCCACCTCCATGCCGGGGGTGAAGGGCAGCGGCGGCTTCAGCTGATATTCGCCGCGCGTCATCAGCAAGTCGGGATAGTTGAGCGCGGCGGCGCGTACCCGGATCGTGACCTGTCCCGCGCCTGCGACCGGTTCCGGAACGTCGACCAGCGCGGTGCCCGACAGGTCGGGCGTCAGCGCGGAGACGACCACCGCCTTCACTGCGCCGTCTCCAGACCCAGCTCCGGGCGGGCGCAGACGATCTCCAGCAGCCGGTCGAACAATCGCGCCATGTCGAGATGCGGTGCGTGGACCTTGCTCAGTCCCAGCGTGATGAGGCCATAGGCGCGCACCTCCGCATCCTCGCGCTCGAACCCCGCGCTGGTCAGGCAGCGGGCAAGGAAATCGAGCATCATCGCGTCATGCTGCTCCACCGCGATGCGCGCGCGCGGATCGCTTTCCGCCCAGGCGCGCATCGCGATCGCGATCCGCGACGAGCCGCGCCGCCGCACCGACTGCCCCAGCAGCCGGATCCGCTCGATCGGATCGGGGGTGGCGCGCTCCAGCGCCTCGATCAGCGCGCTGAGCTGCGCGCCCGCGAAATAGCTCGCGAGCTGCCCCTGATAGGCGTCGAAGTCCGCGAAATGATGATAGAAACTGCCGGTCGACACGCGCAGCTCCTCGGCCAGCGGCCGCAGCTTGAGCGCCTTGAGCCCGCCGCGACGCAGCAGCGACTGCCCCGCCTCCAGCCAGTCGCGCGGTGTAAGGTCGGCCCCCCGTGGCGACGGGGCAACCGAAGGCGTAACGCTTGACATCCCGTCGACCATAACGAAGGTTATGCCGGAATTCGGCGGCGGTAAAGAGCCGTCCGTCGCGTCAGTTCGGGAATACAGGAGAGGTTCGTCATGGGTGAGGCCTATATCATCGACGCGGTGCGCACGCCGCGCGGCATCGGCAAGCAGGGGAAGGGCGCGCTGGCGGACATGCATCCGCAGCATCTGGCCGCCACCGTGCTGAAGGCGATCAAGGAACGCAACAACCTCGATACCGCGGAAGTGGACGACATCATCTGGTCGACCTCGTCGCAGCGCGGCAAGCAGGGCGGCGACCTGGGGCGGATGGCGGCGCTGGACGCGGGCTATGACGTCAAGGCGTCGGGCACGACGCTGGACCGGTTCTGCGGCGGCGGCATCACCGCGGTGAATTTCGCCGCGGCGCAGATCATGAGCGGGATGGAGGATCTGGTCATCGCGGGCGGGACCGAGATGATGAGCCTGACCGCGGCGATGGCGCAGGAGGACATGGAGAGCGGCAAGCCCCCGCTCGGCATGGGATCGGGCAATGCGCGCCTCAACCTCAGCCATCCGCAGAGCCATCAGGGCATCTGCGGCGACGCGATCGCCAGCATGGAGGGGATCACGCGCGAGGAACTGGACGCACTGGGGCTGGAGAGCCAGCGCCGCGCCGAGATCGCGATCAAGGAAGGGCGCTTCAAGAAGTCGATCGTCCCCGTGGTGGACGATGCGGGCAACACCGTGCTCGACCATGACGAATATCCGCGCCCGCAGACCACGGCCGAGGGTCTGGCCGCGCTGAAGCCCAGCTTCGCCGCCATGGCGGACATGCCGTACAACAAGTCGGGCGACACGTTCCGCAAGCAGATCAATGCGAAATACCCCGATCTTGAGATCCAGCATTTCCATCACGCCGGCAATTCGTCGGGCGTGGTGGACGGCGCGGCGGCGGTGCTGCTGGCGTCGAAGGACTATGCCGAGAAGCACGGCCTGACGCCGCGCGCGCGCATCGTCGCCACCGCCAATGTCGGCGACGATCCCACGCTGATGCTCAACGCGCCGGTGCCGGCGGCGAAGAAGGTGCTGGCGAAGGCGGGGCTGACCAAGGACGACATCGACCTGTGGGAGATCAACGAGGCGTTCGCGGTGGTGGCGGAAAAGTTCATCCGCGATCTCGACCTCGACCGGTCGAAGGTGAACGTCAACGGCGGGTCGATCGCGCTGGGTCATCCGATCGGCGCGACCGGCGCGATCCTGATCGGCACCGTGGTCGACGAGCTGGAGCGCCAGAACAAGCGCTATGGCCTGGTCACGATGTGCGCCGCGGGCGGGATGGCGCCAGCGATCGTCGTCGAGCGGCTGGACGCCTGAACAAAGCAGGGAAGGGGCCGCGCGGATCGACGCGGCCCCGCCCGACCATGATGGAGAGAGAATGATGCAGCACCCGGTCGCCCATGCGCAGGCGATGCCCGACAAGCCCGCGTACATCATGGCGGGGACGGGCGAGACGGTGACCTATGGCGAGCTGGACCATCGCGCCAACCAGGGCGCGCAACTGATCCGGTCGCTGGGGCTGAAGCGGGGCGACGGCATCGCGGTGATGATGGACAATTCGCCGCGCTATCTGGAGATCATGTGGGCGGCGGAGCGCACCGGCGTCTATTGCACCTGCATCTCCTCCAAGCTGAGCGTGGCGGAGGCCGATTATATCATCCGCGACGGCAATTGCCGGGTGCTGATCGTGTCGCGCGGGACAGCGGAATGCGCCACCGCGCTGCTGCCCGCGATAGGCGACCTGACGCGCTATATCGTCGATGGCGACCTCGCCGGTTACGAGCGGTACGAGACGGCGCGCGATGCGCAGCCCGCGACGCCGATCGCCGACCCGTCGCCGGGCGGCACGATGCTCTATTCGTCGGGCACCACCGGCCAACCCAAGGGGGTCAAGCACGCGCTGTCGGAGGAGCCGTTCGGCACCAACCTGTCGCCGCTGGTGACGCTCGGGCAGGCGCTCTACGGTTTTTCGCCCGACATGGTCTATCTCAGCCCCGCGCCGCTCTATCACGCCGCGCCGCTGCGCTGGTCGATGGCGGTGCAGCAGCTTGGCGGCACGGTGGTGGTGATGGAGCGGTTCGATGCCGAAAAGGCGCTGGACTATATCGAGCGCTATCGCGTCACCCATGCGCAATGGGTGCCGACGCATTTCATCCGCATGCTCAAGCTGCCCGACGAGGTGCGCACGCGCTACGATCTGTCGTCGCTGAAGGCGGTGTGGCACGCCGCGGCGCCGTGCCCGATCCCGGTCAAGGAGAAGATGATCGAATGGTGGGGTCCGATCGTCGGCGAATATTATGCCGGGACGGAGGGCAACGGCTTCCATGCGATCGGCGCGGCGGACTGGCTGACGCATAAGGGATCGGTCGGGCGCAACCTGACCACGATCACGCACATCTGCGACGAGGACGGCAATGAGGTGCCGCCGCGGACCGAGGGCGCGATCTATTTCGAGAGCCCGACCGGCGAGCAGATCTTCACCTATCACAACGATGCCGCGAAGACGCGCGATTCGACCAATGCGAAGGGCTGGACCACGCTGGGCGACGTGGGCTGGGTGGACGAGGAGGGGTTCCTGTACCTCACCGACCGCAAGAGCTTCATGATCATCTCGGGCGGGGTGAACATCTACCCGGCCGAGATCGAGAACCTGCTGGTCACGCATCCCAAGGTGGCGGACGTCGCGGTGATCGGCGCGCCGCACGACGAGATGGGCGAAGAAGTGGTGGCGGTGGTGCAGCCGCGCGATCCCGAGAGCGCGGGACCGGAACTGGCCGCTGAGCTGACCGAATTCGCGCGCGCGAACCTGAGCCACGTCAAGACGCCGCGCCGGATCGATTTCCGCAACGAACTGCCGCGGCATGACACGGGCAAGCTGTACAAGCGGCTCCTTCGCGATGAATATTGGGGGAAAACCCCATTGGTGAGAGGGGTTGCGGGATGAGCTTCAACTTCGGCGACATGATCGAGGCGGTCGAGCGGGCGGTGCCCGGCGACCGCGTGGCGCTGGCGCATGGCGAGCAGGTGATCGACTGGGCGACGCTCGCCCGGCGATCGAACGCACTTGCCCGCGCGCTGGTGGATCGCGGGCTGTCGCCGGGGGAGCGGTTCGCCTTCTATGCCTATAATTCGGCGGATTATCTGGTCGGGCTGGTTGCGTGCTGGAAGGCGCGCGGCACGCACGTCAACGTCAACTACCGCTATGTCGCGGAGGAGCTGGCGTACATCCTGGCGGACAGCGATGCGACCGTGCTGCTGTACGACGCGCGGCTGCGCGACGCGGTGGTGCAGGTGGTGCCCGGCGCGCCCGGGGTCCGGACGTGGGTCGAGATCGGCGGCGAGGGCGCGGCGCCCGATTTCGCGGAACGGTTCGACGATCTGACCGCGGGCGATGCGACGGCGCTGGGGATCGCGCGCGACCCGGCGGATCGCTTCTTCATCTATACCGGCGGCACCACGGGGATGCCCAAGGGCGTGGTGTGGCAGCATGCCGACCTCAACGCGATCGGCCTGGCGGTCGCGGCGTCGCAGGGGCTGCCGATCCCGCAGACGGTGGAGGAGGCGGCCGCCTTCGCCGCGGCCAATGCCGATTATCCGCGCACCGTCTGCGGCCCGCCGCTGATGCATGGCACCGGCCTGCTGTCCTCCTATGGCGCGTTGCTGGCCGGCGGCATGGTGGCGACGCTGCCCTCCACCAGCTTCCGCGCGGAGGAGGCGCTGGACGCGATCGACCGCTGGCAGGCCAACCGGCTGATCGTGGTGGGCGATGCCTTCGCGCGCCCGGTCCTGGAGGCGCTGGACCGCGAGCCGGGGCGGTGGGACGTGTCGGCGGTGCGGCTCATCTCCTCGTCCGGCGTGATGTGGACGCAGGCGGTCAAGGACGGGCTGATCCGTCACATGCCCGATGCGATGTGCCAGGACAATTTCAGCTCCTCCGAGGCGATCGGGATGGGGGCGTCGGTGACGACGCGCGACGGCACGGTGGAGACCGCGCGCTTCATGGTCGGCCCGCGCTGCCGCGTGCTGGACGACGACGACCGCGACGTGGTGCCCGGCAGCGACGTGACCGGCAAGGTGGTGCTCGCCCCGCCCGGCCCGGTCGAATATCACAAGGATCCGGAGAAGAGCGCGCGGACCTTCCGCGTGATCGACGGCGTCCGCTATGTCGTGTCGGGCGATCATGCGAAGGTGAATGCCGACGGGTCGCTGGTGCTGCTGGGGCGCGGATCGGCATGCATCAATTCGGCGGGCGAGAAGATCTTTCCCGAAGAGGTCGAGGAAGCGCTGAAGCTGTGTCCGGGGGTGGAGGACGCGCTGGTGTTCGGTACGCCCGACCCGCGCTGGGGCCAGTCGGTCACCGCGGTGGTGCGCGCCGGCGCGGGCTATGACGAGGCGGCGACGCGCGACGAACTGCGGCGCCACCTGGCGGGATACAAGCTGCCCAAGCTGCTGGTCGCGACCGCGCAGAGCCTGCGCGCGCCCAACGGCAAGGCGGATTACGCCAAGGCGAAGGATCTGGCGATAGCGGCGGCCTGACGATCGGGGGGCGGCCGCATGCCCTCGATCCCGTCACCCCGGCCTTGATCGGTGCTTGTCCCGTTCGGACAAGCACGCCACCCCGGCGAAGGCCGGGGTCCAGTTGGGGAACAAAGGTTGGCGAGCGCTGTACGTCGTCACAGCGACCTTCCCGACTGGACCCCGGCCTGCGCCGGGGTGGCAGGAAGAATACTTGATTGAAGAGGATAAGCCCCGGGTCAGGCCCGGGGTGACGGGAATGCCCTTGAGAACCTTCGCCTAATGCTGTCATTTCGCTGACGGAGCGGTTCAGCGATCGTTCCGCGCGACGGTGGCACACAGACGTCATCGTAGGGCCGGCTTGTGCGCCGGCAGGTGGAAAGACGCTGGCGATGATGAAGGCGATGGTGGCGACGTTGATGTCCGCGGTGGCGCTGCTGCCGGGCGCGGCTCTGGCGCAGGACATGTCGGTGCGCGATGCGATGCGCGCGCGGATGGAGGCGCGCGGCGAGCTGCCGGGGCGTGGGCCGCGCCCCGACCGACCGCAGGGGGCGCCCGCCGCGCCGGGGCCGGGGCCGGGGCCGGGGCCGGGGCCGGGGCCGGGGGCCGAGCGGCCGGATCGCCCGGCGGGCGAGTGGCGTCAGGGGCGCCCCGATCGTCCGATGGGCGAGTGGCGCCAGAACCGCCCGGATCGCGACGGGCCGCAGGGCCGCCCGGAGCGCGACTGGCGCAACGATCGCCCGGTGATGCCGACGGTGCCGCCGCAGGCGGGGCGCGACGATCGCGGCGGATGGCAGCGTCCCGACCCCGCACGCCCCGACTGGCGTGACGACCGGCGCGGTGGCGACTGGGTGCGTGACGCGCAGCGCCGCGGCGACTGGGCGAGCGGGCGCCGCGACTGGAACGATCGCGACCGCAGAGACTGGCAGGGACGGGATTGGCAGGCCCGGCAGGGTTGGCAGGGAGGCGATTGGGGCCGCGGCGATCGTGGCTGGGATCGCGGCTGGCGGCAGGATCGCCGCTACGACTGGACGCGCTATCGGGCGGCCAATCGCCAGCAATACCGCCTGCCGCGCTATTATGCGCCCTATGGCTGGGATCGCGGCTACACCCGCTTCTCGATCGGGGTCAGGCTGGCGGCGCCGCTGTTCGGGCAGAATTACTGGATCGACGATCCCTGGTCTTATCGCCTGCCCGATGCCTATGGTCCGTATCGCTGGGTACGCTATTATGACGACGCGTTGCTGGTCGATATCTACACCGGGCAGGTCGTCGACATGATCCCCGGCCTCTTCTGGTAAGTGGGTACCGGCGCGCCGCTCTTGAACCGGCGCGCCGGGCTTGCAAAAGCAGCCACATGGCGATCACTACCAACATGCCGGGCCGCCCCTCCGCCGTGCGCGCCGCGATCGGCCACGCGGTGGCGGCGCGGCTGGAGGCGGACGCGCGGATGCAGCGGCTGCCCAGCGACAGCGTCCAGGCGTGGCGCTGCCCCGGCTTCCTCGATGCGGCGAACTGCGACTGGCTGATCGCGCTGATCGAGGCCAACCGGCGCCCGTCGACCTTGCTGTCGGACGCGGGATCGGGTGCGAACCGGACCAGCGACAGCTGCGACATGGATCGCAACGCAGACGGCATCCGCGAGATCGACCGCTATATCGCCGAGACGCTGGGCATCGCGCCCGAACATGGCGAGACGATGCAGGGGCAGCGCTACGCCCCCGGCCAGCATTTCCGCGCGCATCACGATTATTTCCACGAAGGCGAAAGCTACTGGCCGCGGATGCAGGCGAGCGGCGGGCAGCGCACCTGGACCGCGATGATCTACCTCAACGAGGTGGAGGAGGGGGGCGCGACCTGGTTCCCCCAGGGTGGGCTGCGGGTGTCGCCGCGGCGCGGCCTGTTGCTGGCATGGAACAACATGGCCGCCGACGGCAGCCCCGATATGCAGACGCTGCACGAAGGCATGCCGGTGGTGGAGGGGACCAAGTACATCATCACCAAATGGTTTCGCGAGAACCCATGGGGCACGCGCGCGGCATGACGCGGCTGTTCCGTCCGATCGTCGCGGGCGCACATCTGCCGGAGCGGCTGGTCGCCTGCGTCGGCGCGACGATCGGGATCGCGCTGACGATCTTCGTCTGCGCGCAGGTGCCGCTGCCGATCGCGGACCTGCCGATCATCGTGGCGCCGCTGGGCGCGTCCGCGGTGCTGGTCTTCGCGGTGCCCGCCAGTCCGCTGGCGCAGCCATGGCCGGTGGTGGGCGGGAACGTCATCTCCACGCTGGTCGGGGTGAGCGCGTTCAACCTGGTGCCCGATGCCACGATCGCGGCGGGGGTGGCGGTGGGTGCGGCGATCCTGGTGATGTCGCTGCTGCGGTGCCTGCATCCGCCGGGCGGCGCGGCGGCGCTGACCGCGGTGATCGGCAGCCAGGGCATCCACGCCGCCGGCTATGCCTTCGCGTTCGCGCCGGTGGGGATCAACTCGATCGCGCTGGTCGCGCTGGGCATGTTCTTCCACCGGATGAGGGCGCGGTCCTATCCGCACCGTCCCGCACCGCCACCCGCGCCGATGCCGCCCGGGCTCCACCTCGCCGACATCGATGCCGCGCTGGAGGAGATGCACGAGAGCTTCGACATCAGCCGCGAGGATCTGGATGCGCTGTTGTCGCGCGCCGAGGTGCATGCGCAGGCGCGGCGGGGGTAAGTCGGAACCGTCATGCCGCCGCACGCGTGACGTTCGCGGATGGATAGGTGCTTGTCCCGTTTAGAAAAGTCCGCCACCCCGGCGCAGGCCGGGGTCCAGTCGGGAAGGTCGCGGTGACGACGCACAGCGCTCGCCAGCTCTTGTTCCGCGACTGGACCCCGGCCTTCGCCGGGGTGGCAGGAAGAATAGTTGTTTGAAGGGGATAAGCGCCGATCAAGTCCGGGGTGACGATCGGCTGGCCTATCGGCCCGCGTAGCGCTGCGCCGTCTCGCGGATCAGCGCGATCATGTTGGGAATGCCCTGCGTCCGGTTGGAGCTGAGCTGCGCCTTCAGTTCGAACGGCGCCAGTTCGCGTTCGATATCGGTGGCGAGGATCGTGGCGGGTGCGCGATCCTGCACCGTTAGCAGCACCAGCGCGATGATCCCCTTGGTGATGGCGGCGTTGCTATCGGCGAGGAAATGGAGCGTCCCGTCGTCCGCGACCGTGGGATAGACCCAGACCGAGGCGGAGCAGCCGCGCACCAGCGTCGCATCGGTCTTCAGCGCGTCGGGCATCGGCTCCAGCGCCCGCCCCAGGTCGACCAGCAGGCGGGTAGCGGTCGTCCCCCTCCAGAAAGCCATATTCCTCGCGGACGTCGTCGAGCGTGTCGGTCATGCGCGCGCGCTACCGTGCCGGCTCCGCGCCCGCAACCGTCAGAGGTCGACGCCGGCGGCGATCGCCTCCAGCTTGCGGATCCGCTCCTTGAGGTCCGCGATCTCGATCCGTGCGCTGGCGCTGGGCACGGCGAGCGGGGCGGGGTCGGCGCGCAGTTCCTGCTGCTTGAGCTGGAGCCAGCCGCGCCAGCCGTTGAGCGCGGCGAGGACCAGCATCCCCAGCGCCGCCAGCGCGGTCGCCGCCATGGTGAGGTAGAAGTCTGGATCGGACATGATCGTTGCTTCCCTGGCTCTCTGGGCGACCGCGTCAGCGATCGCGCAACTGCTCGATCTGGCGTTCCAGATCGACGCTGCCGTGATTGTCGGTGATGACGCGTTCCAGCACCGCGACGCGTTCCTTCAGCTGGCGCACCTCGTCGCGCGCGCGCTCGGCATCGGCGGACGGGAGGTGCGGCGAGCCGCCATTCTCCGCCATCCGCCCCATCGCGCGATAGCGCTCCTGCAGGACCTTCCCCAGCATCGCGATGAACACGATCGCGACGACCATTGAAAACGGACCCATCTTCCTACTCCTTCTCGCGTCGGCCCTCGCCGTCGCGACGATTGTCGGTATCAGCGCTGGCGCAGCGCCTCGATCTCCTGCGCGGTGCGGATGGCGGGATCGGTCGCGATCCGCTCCAGCACCGCGATCCGCTCCTCCAGCCGGTGCACCTGCCCGGCAAGCCGCTCGTTCTCGTTGGTCAGCAAGGCGACCTGGCGATCGGCGGCGGGATCCGGCTTCTCGATGTTGCGACCCCAATCGTCGCTGATCGAATAGCCGTGGCGGGCGCGGATCCAGTTGTTGATGACCCAGGCCGCCATGCAGATGGCGACGATGGTCAGCGCGAAACTCGGACCGTTCATGTCGTGCAACTCCCCGTCGTGCCCGTCAGCGCAGGCTTTCGATCTCATTGGCCAGCGCGCTGTTGCGGCTGGTATAGTGCAGCTCGATATCGGCCAGCCGGCGATCGAGCTCGCGGAACTTGGCGCGGACCTCCGCGGTGGAGCGCGTCGGGTTGGAGCGCACGCCCTGCCAGAATTTCTGGTCGGCACGATCCTGATAGAGATCGATCGGCTTGGGCTCCGCCATCCATGCGATCAGCGCATAGGCGATCAGCGTCCAGGGGAACCCGCCGGCCAGCGTCAGCAGGATCATCGCGATGCGGACCCAGATGACCTCGATCCCGGTATAGTCGGCGATCCCGGCGCAGACGCCCTTCCACTTGGCGTCCTGCTTATCCAGGTAGAAACGGGTGCGGCTGTTGTCGGACATCAGTTCCTCCGCTGCTGCGTGGGCGCGTCGAGGCGGTAATCGGGCTGCGAGCGATAGTCGGCCAGACCCGGGCGGAAATCGGGATTGTCGGCGGCGACCAGCCGTTCGACGGTATTGACGCGGTCCTCCAACCGGCGCGCGAGATTGTGCATCTCGTCGAGCAGGCGCTCGTCCTCGCCGGTCATCTTGGGCGCGGTCTTCCACTTGGTGACATAGTGGAGGATCAGCCACGGCAGCGCGATGAAGAGCGAAATGATCGCAACGAACGGGACGATGTCCATGACCCTCAACCTTCCTTGTTCAATCGCGCCTTGAGCGCGGCCAGCTCGGCATCGATCTTGTCGCTGGAGCGCAGCGCGTCGATTTCCTCGTCGAGCGACCTGGGCGCCAGCCCCATCGCCTCGGCACGGCCCTCCGCCTCGTCGGCGCGGCGTTCCAGCACCTCGAAGCGGCTGAACGCCTCATGCGTCTTCGGCCCGTTCCACATCTCGCGCAGCCGCGCCTTGGTGTTGGCGCTCTCCAGCCGGGTGGCGATCGCATTCTGCTTCGCGCGCGCCTCGCGCAGCTTGCTCTGCAGCTTGGCGATATCTTCCTCCGAGCTGCGCAGCGCCTCTTCCAGCGTCGTCACCTCGGCGCGCAGCTGCGCGCCCATGTCGGCGGCCTTGCGACGTTCCACCAGCGCGGCCTTGGCGAGATCCTCGCGGTCCTTGGACAGCGCCAGTTCCGCCTTTTCGGTCCAGTTGGCCTCCAGGTCGGCCAGCTTCTGGATATGGCGGCGCATCTCCTTCTGGTCGGCGATGGTGCGCGCGGCGGAGGCACGGACCTCGACCAGCGTCTCCTCCATCTCCAGGATAATGATTCGAACCATCTTCGCCGGGTCGTCCGCCCTGTCGAGCAGCTCGGCCATGTTGGCGGCGACGATGTCGCGGGTTCGGGAAAAAATGCCCATTCGATAAGGACTCCGAAGGTGACGCTCGCACTGTAGCGGATCGAACGGGGCGCGGGGAGGGTCTGTCCCGCGCCCCATCCCCGCTTACGCTACGGCGCGTGCGGTGGGGGCCGGCGCATGTCCCAGCGCCGTCGCGGGACCCACCGCACCGAAGACCAGCGTGGCGCTGACCAGGGCGGTGAGGGCGATCGCGGCGAGCTTGCTGCCGAAGGTGGCGGCGGTGTCGGTCATGGTGTGTCTCCTCAATGGCGTGGCGCCGTCGTTGCGGCGGCATGCCAACAGCTTTGCAGGAGGCGTGCCAGTTTTCAGAACCACGCATTTCCGCCATTTTATCAGGATTCTGCCGGCTGACCGATCTTTGCCGTTGCCAGCCTCTGGCGATTTGCGCCACATGTTGGCGCATGGATCGCACGACGCAGGTCATCGGCCAATCGGGGGCCTTTCTGGATGCCCTGGAGCGCGCCAGCCGCGCCGCGGTGCTCGATCGCCCGGTGCTGGTGATCGGCGAGCGCGGCACGGGCAAGGAGCTGGTGGCGGAACGCCTCCACCATCTGTCGCAGCGGTGGGATCAGCCGCTGGTGACGATGAACTGCGCCGCGCTGCCCGAGACGCTGATCGAGGCCGAGCTGTTCGGGCATGAGGCGGGCGCCTTCACCGGCGCGACCAAGGCGCGCGTCGGGCGATTCGAGGAAGCCGATGGCGGCACCTTGTTCCTCGACGAACTCGGCACGCTGTCGATGGGCGCGCAGGAGCGGCTGCTGCGCGCGGTCGAATATGGCGAGGTGACGCGGATCGGCTCCTCACGCCCGATCCGCGTCGACGTGCGCATCGTCGCGGCGACCAACGAGCATCTGCCCGACCGCGTCGAGGACCACAGCTTCCGCGCCGACCTGCTCGATCGATTGTCGTTCGAGGTGGTGACGCTGCCGCCGCTGCGCGCGCGCCGGAGCGACATTCCCGTGCTGGCGGAATTCTTCGGGCGGCGGATGTCGGCCGAGCTGGGGCGCGACGAATGGCCCGGCTTTGCCGAGGAGGCGATGGACGCGATGCGCGAATATCGCTGGCCCGGCAATGTGCGCGAGCTGCGCAACGTGGTGGAGCGCGCGGTCTATCGCTGGGAGCGGCCCGGAGCGATCGGCGCGGTGGAGTTCGATCCGTTCGCTTCGCCGTATCGGCCCACCGCGTCGCTGCGCGCGCGCGCGCCCGAGGCCGCGCCGGCGGCGCAGCAGGAGGAACTGCCCGAGGATTCGCCCGTCGTCGCGTGCGAGGAGGGGCCGTCCGATTTCAAGAGCCGCGTCGCGCGGTTCGAGCGCGAGCTGCTGGCGAAGACGCTGGCCGACCACCGCTTCAACCAGCGCGCGACCGCGGAGGCGCTGGGGCTCAGCTACGACCAGTTGCGCCATGCGCTGCGGCGCCACGACCTGATCGGAGCGATGGCGTAACGAGGTTGCGCTTGGTCGCGACCGGAGCCATTTGGGGCGCATCGCGTTGCTCGACGCGAACCGAAGGAGGATTCCATGGCTTTCGAACTCCCGCCGCTCCCCTACGACTATGACGCGCTGGAGCCGGTCATCTCCAAGGAGACGATGACCTTTCACCATGACAAGCACCATGCGGCCTACACCGCGAAACTGAACGAGGGCGTGGCCGCCGACGCGAAGCTGGAGGGCAAGTCGATCGAGGAGATCCTGGGGATGATCTCCCAGCTGCCCCCGCTGGTGCGCAACAACGGCGGCGGCTATTGGAACCACGACTTCTTCTGGAAGATCATGGGGCCGAAGGGTTCGACCCAGCCGTCGGGCAAGCTGGCGGAGGCGATCGAGGCGTTCGGCGGGCTCGACAAGCTGAAGGAAGAGTTCAACACCAAGGGCGCGGGCCAGTTCGGCTCCGGCTGGGCCTGGGTGATCGCGGATTCGTCGGGCGCGCTGAAGGTGACGTCGACTCCGAACCAGGACAATCCACTGATGGACGATGCCAAGGACAAGGGCACGCCGATCCTGGGCAACGACGTGTGGGAGCACGCTTATTATCTCACCTACAAGAACGACCGCCCCGGCTATCTGAAGGCGTGGTGGGACGTGGTGAACTGGGACGAGGCGGGACGCCGCTACGACGCGGCGGTCGGCTGATCGTTTGGGGGCCGGCGGTGATTCCGCCGGCCTTTTTGTTCGCGCGAAGACACGAAGAAGTTGGGTTCGCGCAGAGGCGCGGAGACGCAAAGAGGTCATGTTCGCGGCTCTGATCCGCGACAGCAACCATGCATCCGTCAGCCGCGAGTGAGCCGCCCATGGCGGCTCGGGGCATAGCCGAAAACGCAACCTCTCCGCGTCTCTGCGCCTCTGCGCGAACCCAACTTCTTCCTCGCGGCTTCGCGTACTTGCGCGAACATCACCCTTCCGGCGGAACCGGTGTCTCGTCCCCGAGTGTCAGGCCGTGCCGCATCAGCATCGGCACGTTGGCGACCGCGAACAGCAATGTCGTCGGGATGACGATCCACACTTTGTAGATCGCCCACAGGTCCCACCCGCGCGCCGGGCCGAAGGCGACCCCGGCGCCGCGCCACACCGCCTCGTTCAGCACCGCCATGCCGACGAAGAACCACACCCAGTTGAGCGTCAGGCGTCGCCACCCGCTCTCTCGCAGGCCGGGATAGGCGCTGCCCATCAATTGTTGCAGCAGCGGCCGCCCGGTCGCCGCGCCGAACCCCAGTACCGCGGCGAGCAGCGCATAGACGATCGTCGGCTTCATCTGGATGAAGCGGGGATCGCGGAAATACATCGTCAGCCCGCCGAACACGATCACCAGCCCCGCCGAGATCAGCAGCATCGGCGGCACGCGCCCCAGCTTCGCGCGCGCGATCCCCAGCGCGACGATGCTGGCGAGGACGAACACCGCGGTCGCGACGATCACCCGGGCGAGCAGCAGCGCCTCGACCTGGCCCAGCCCCGACAGCGTGCCGGTGAAGGTGGCGACGATCCGCCGCGCGGTTTCCGCGGGCAGCAGGAAATTGGCGATGAAGAAGGCGGCGAGCGGGCCGTAATCGACCAGCGCGCGGATGCCCGCGCCGCCTTCGGCCTTCGTTTCCATCTGCCCGCTCATCGGCCGCGCCCGCTGTCGTCGACGCCCGCGATGATGCGGCTGACCTCGCGCGCGTCGAACGGGCGCAGGTCGTCCATCGTCTCGCCCACGCCGATCGCATGGATCGGCAGGCCGAAGCGCTCCGCCGCCGCGACCAGCACGCCGCCGCGCGCGCTGCCGTCCAGCTTGGTCATGACCAGCCCGGTGACGCCCGCGACATCCTTGAACACCTCGATCTGGTTCAGCGCATTCTGCCCCGTGGTCGCGTCCAGCACCAGCAGAACGTCGTGCGGCGCGGCGGGGTTCAGCCGGCCGAGCACGCGACGGATCTTGGCCAGTTCGTCCATCAGCTCGCGCTTGTTCTGGAGGCGCCCGGCGGTGTCGACGATCAGCACGTCGGTGCCGATCGCGGTCGCCTGCTTCACCGCGTCCCATACGATCCCGGCAGCGTCACCGCCCTCCGGCCCGGTGACGATGGGGACGCCGATCCGCTCCGCCCAGGTCTTCAGCTGGCCGATCGCAGCGGCGCGGAAGGTGTCGCCCGCCGCCAGCATGACCTGATAATCCTGTTCCAGGAACAGATGCGCCAGCTTGGCGATGGTGGTCGTCTTGCCGGAGCCGTTGACGCCGATCACCAGCACCACCTGCGGCCGGGGGAAGGCGTCGATGCCGATCGGGCGCGCGACCTGGCGCAGCACTTTCTCGACCTCCTCCGCGACGACCAGGCGAATGCCCAGCTCCTCCATGTTGCGCTCGAACAGCCCCTCGGCCAGCCGCTCGCGCACCCGCGCCGCGGTCTGCGGGCCGAGATCGGAGGCGATCAGCGCCTCCTCCACCTCGTCCAGCGTCGCTTCGTCCAGCCGCGCACCGCCCAGCCCGGCGAGATTGCCGACCAGCCGGTCGGAGGTGCGGCGAAAGCCGCCAAGGAGCTTGTCGTGCCAGCTCGTGCTCATGCGATGGTTCCGATGAGGTGATCGGCGGTGGCGGCGGTGATCGTCACCGCGGCGACGCTGCCGATCGGGTGGGAAGGAGAGGGCGCGGCAAGGCGCACGCTCGCGAAGTCGGGCGCATGACCGCGATCGCCGGGACGTTCGATCAGCACCGGTTGGCATGTGCCGACCTGTGCGGCGAGGTGGCGGGCGAGGACTCTGGCGGAGGCGGCACGCAGCCGCGCGGCGCGTGCACGGGCCACCGCGGGATCGATCTGCGGCATCCGCGCCGCGGGCGTGCCGGCGCGCGGCGAATAGGGAAAGACATGCGCATGGGCGATCGCCCCGTCCTCGATCGCGGCGAGCGTGTTGGCGAACATCGCCTCGTCCTCGGTCGGGAAGCCCGCGATCAGGTCGGCGCCGATCGACATCGCCGGACGTGCGGTGCGCAGGCGATCGATCAGCGCCATGGCATCGGCGCGGCGATGGCGGCGGCGCATCCGCTTGAGGATCAGGTCGTCGCCTGCCTGCAACGACAGATGGACGTGCGGCATGATGCGCGGCTCCTGCGTCAGCAGCGCGAACAGCGCATCGTCGATCGCGGCGGGATCGAGCGAGGACAGCCGGATGCGCTCCAGCCCCGGCACGTCGGCGAGGATGCGCGCGAGCAGCACCGCCAGCCCGGCACCGCGATCGTCGTAGCTGGCGAGGTCGACCCCGCTCAGCACGATCTCGCGCGCGCCCGCCTCCACCGCGGCGGTGACGCGCAGCACGACCTCGGTCGCCGGGTCGGCGCGATTGCGGCCGCGGCCCTGCGGGATGGCGCAGAAGGTGCAATGATGGTCGCAGCCGTTCTGCACGCCCAGGAAGGCGCGTGTCTGACGGCGCGGGCGCGGGGCGTTGGGCCGGGCGCCCCAGCTGTCCGGCAGCAGCTTGGCGGCATTGGCGACGAGGCGATCCACCTCCGGCATCGCGGCGAACCCCGCGCGGTCCATCTCCGACGCACAGCCGGTGACGACCAGTTCCGCGTCCGGCCGGGCACGCCGCAGCCGCCGGATCGCGGTGCGCGTGTCCTTCACCGCCTGGTTGGTGACGCCGCAGCCGTTGACCACCACCGTGCCGCTGCCCGCCAGCTGCCGGATCGTTTCGCTTTCGGCGATGTTGAGGCGGCAGCCGAGGGTGACGACCTCCGGCGCGGAAGGAGCGGACATGGCGGGCGATCTAGGGATGACGGACAGCGAAGTCGATACTTGGACGGGCGAGGTGCTCGACTTCTGGTTCGCGCTGTCGACCGAGCAGCAGTTCGCGAAGGACGAGGCGCTCGACGCCGAGATCCGCGAGCGGTTCGGCACGCTGCACGCCCGTGTCGCGGCGACCGGGGCGGCAGGGTGGCGCGACGATCCGCGCACGTTGCTGGCGGCGATCATCGTGCTCGACCAGTTTTCGCGCAACCTGTTCCGCGGGCAGGCGGAAGCGTTCGCCAACGATGCGCTGGCGCAGGAGTTGACCCGCCTTGCACTCGATCGCGGCTGGGACGCACGATTGTCGCCGGAGCAGCGCGTGTTCCTGTACATGCCGATGATGCACGCAGAGGATGCGGAGGGGCAGGCAGTCAGCGTGCGCCTGTTCGAGGCGCTGGGGATCGAGGAAAACGCGAGATTCGCGCGCGATCATGCCGCAGTGATCGATCGGTTCGGCCGCTTTCCGTCGCGCAACGCCGCACTGGGCCGCGAAAACAGCGCGCAGGAGCGGGAATATCTTGCCGCGGGCGGCGGATGGTAACCTGTGTCATCGCCCGGAACGTACTGATCTGACGCCCTTTCTTCCGTCTTCATGGCGGAGGATCGCATGCGCATACACCATCTCAACTGCGGCACCGACTGTCCGCTGGGCGGTGCCCTGTTCGACGGGCGCAGCCTGGGGCCGCTGGGGCGGATCGTCTGCCACTGCCTGTTGATCGAGACGGAGGCGCACGGCCTGGTGCTGGTCGATACCGGCTACGGCCTGCGCGACGTGGCGCATCCGCACCGCCGGCCCGATCCGCGCATCCCGCTGCCGTGGCGGATGATGCTCAACATCCGGCTGCACGAGCGCGACACGGCGATCCGGCAGATCGAGGCGCTGGGCCATCGCGCGGCCGATGTGCGCCATATCCTCGCCACCCACCTCGATTTCGACCACGCCGGCGGACTGGAGGATTTCCCGAACGCGACCGTCCATGTGATGCAGCGCGAATATGACGATGCGACCGCGCCGCAGACCGGGTTCGTCGCGCGGAATCGCTGGCGTCCATCGCAGCTGGACGATGTCGCGCGCTGGCGTCGGTACGGTGCGCAGGGCGAGTCCTGGTTCGGCTTCGACGCGGTGCGCGATCTGGACGGCCTGCCGCCCGACATCCTGATGGTGCCGCTGCCCGGCCATACCTGGGGTCACGCCGGGGTCGCGGTGCGGCGCGACGACGGACGCTGGCTGCTCCACGCGGGCGATGCCTATTTCTATCGTGGCGAGATGCGCGCGGCACGGCGCCGCTGCACGCCGGGGCTGCGTGCGTATCAGCGATTCATGGAGGTGGATGCGCGCAGCCGGCTCGACAATCAGGCGCGGCTGCGCGCGCTGTCGGTGGAGCGGCGCGGGGCGGTGGACGTCACCTGCACGCACGATCCGGTGGAGCTGGAGCGATGGCAGGCGGGGACGCCGTTGTGATCGTCCGTCGCGCCGGGCTTGATCCGGCGTGACGCGTGGATTCAGCGCAGCTTGGCGATCGACAGGCCGTCGGCCTTGGCGCGATCCTTGGTGGATTCCTCCGATCGCTTGAGCGCCTTGGCGATCGCCTTCAGCGCCATGCCCTTCTTGGCGAGCGTATGCAGCTTCTGGATCTCGTCCGCCGTCCAGGGCTGGCGATGGCGTTCGAACGTTTCGCCCTTGGCCATCGCCAGTCTCCCGATGCTTACTTGTTGAAGAGCTTCGCCCACCCGCGGACGGCCCGATCCTTCCACAGGCCGCGATGATAGGCGTCGGACGCCAGCAGCGGCATCACCGAGCCGGCCTCCGCAAACACCATCTGCTCGATCGCGGTGTTCACCTTGCCCCAGCTGGCCGCCTCTTGCAGCGTCGAGGAGGAGCAGGCGCCGTCGCGCACGTCGGCGACGGTGATCTGCACCGCGTATTTGTGAACCTCGACATCGTCATGGCCCAGGATCTCGGCGCAGACGACGGTGTCCTGGATGAAGTTCTTCGGCACGCCGCCGCCGATCATCAGCAGGCCGGTGACGCCCGCCTCGATCTTGATCTGCGTCAGCTCGCGGAAGTCGGCGACCGCGTCGATCATCAGGTACGGACGGCCCGCCTTGGCGGCATCGACCTGATGCTTGACCAGGCCGAAGCCCGCCGAGGAATCGACGAACGCCGGGCAGAAGATCGGCACGTCATGCTCATAGGCGAGCTTGACGAGGCTGTTCTCCTTCTTGCCATGCTCGGCGAGGTACTTGCCCATCTCGCGGATGAAGGCGCGCGAGGAATAGGCCTTGGGCTCCAGCGACTCCGCGATCTCGAAGATCGTGTGGTCGACGTGCTGGAGCTGCTCCTCATCGATGTACGTGTCGTAGATGCGATCGATGTAGAGCGAGCGCAGCGTATCGTCGTCGGGGATTTCCTGCGCCTGATAATGCTTGTGGCCCAGCCCCTCGAAGAAATCCATGTCGACGATGGTGGCGCCGGTGGCGACGATCACGTCGACCATGTTGTTGCGCACCAGCTCCGCATACAGGTCCATGCAGCCGCCGGCCGAGGTCGATCCGGCGATCACGAGGCAGACGGTGCAGTCCTTGTCGGCCAGCATGTCGTTGTAGATCTTGGTCGCGCGGCCCAGGTCGCGGCTGGTGAAGCTCATGTCCGCCATCGCGTCCACGATTGGGCGCGCGTCGAAGCTCTTGATGTCGATATGCTTGACCGTCTTCGACAGCAGTTCCGCCTTGCGGGTGTCGTTGATCGGGGCGTTGGACGCCGCGGTCTTGGAAAGGGTGTCGGTCATGGGTGGCTCCCACAGGGTAGGACACGTCGTTCAAAGGGGACGCGAAGACCCGCACGACGGCGGCACGGGTGGCCCGTGCCGCCGCCGAATCAGTGATGAGGTTGCGTTACAGCTTGACGACGTTGCTGGCGACCTGCGGCGCGGCCGCGGTGTACAGCGACACCATCGGCTCGTCGGTGGCGACCACCGTCTCGTCCGAGGTGAAGCCGTTGAACGCGGTGCGCATCGCGGCCCCATACGCCCCCAGCATCCCGACCTCGATATAATCACCCGCGGTCACGTCCGCCGGCAGCGGGAACGGGCCGGGCATATGGTCGAGATCGTCGCAGGTCGGCCCCCAGAAGCTGAAGCCGTGGTCGCGCACCACCGACTCCGGCTCGCGCAGCAGCACGACCGGATAGCGCCAGCCGATATGCGCCGCGTCGAACAGCGCGCCATAGGCGCCGTCGTTGATATACAATTCCTCGCCCCGGCGACGCTCGACGCGCACCACGACCGAACTGTACTCCGCCGACAGCGCACGGCCCGGCTCCGCCCAGAGTTCGGCCGAATAGCTGATCGGCAGGCTCTCGAACGCGCGATGGATCGTCTCGAAATACAGCTCCAGCGGCGGCGGGGTCATCCCCGGATAGGCCGAGGGGAAGCCGCCGCCGACGTCGATGACGTCGACCGTCACCGCCGCACCGACGATCGCCTGGCGCACGCGCTCCATCGCGTCCGAATAGGCGGTGGGCGTCATCGCCTGCGAGCCCACATGGAAGCAGATGCCGAGCGCATCGGCGACCTGGCGCGTGGCGAACAACAGCTCCTTCGCCTCGTCCGGCGCGACGCCGAACTTCGACCCCAGGCTCAGCTTCGAATGTTCCGACGACACGCGCAGACGGACGCACAGCGTCAGGTCCGCGGCACCGCGGGTGGCGCGCACGATCTTGTCCAGCTCTTCCATGCTGTCCAGCGAGAAGGTGCGCACGCCGTGCGTGAAATACGCCTCGGCGATCGCTTCCTCGGCCTTGACCGGGTGCATGAAGCAGAGCGTCGCTTGCGGAACGGTGCGGGCAACCAGACGCACCTCCGCGATCGAGGCGACGTCGAACGTCGTCACCCCGTTGTCGTAGAGGATGCGGATCAGGTCCGGCGACGGGTTCGCCTTCACCGCATACATGGACCGGCCCGGAAACTTCTCCGTGAAGAAGCGGGCGGCCCGTGCCGCGGCGTGCGGACGGACGATCGTCACCGGCTGGACCGGACGACGGGCGGCAATGTCGATGGCTCCGCCGACGATGGTGGCGGGAGCAGTCGAGGGGGCAGCTAGCCCCAGCGCGCGATGATGCTGGTGCAACTCAAGGGACCTCCAATTGCCTTGCGGCATACGGTGACAAAAGCTGCCTTGCGGTTGGAAGTCCCATGGGGCAGCGGAGGCGCGAACTAGGGTCGGTGATCGCGGATGTAAAGTGGTCGCTGCGACGAAAGGTGCAGTTGTGACGATTATGCGACACCCGACTCGCGCAGGGGTGCGCGAGGCCGCCGCGAAGGTGGCCGCGATCCTGCCGCCGACGCCGATTTTCGTGCGGTCGATCCGGCACGTCGACGTGGTGTTCAAGGCCGAATCGCTCCAGCCGATCGGCGCGTTCAAGATTCGCGGCGCGTGGCACCGGCTGACCGAACTGGGCGCGGAGGCGCGGGCGCGCGGCGTGGTCGCCTTCTCGTCGGGCAATCATGCGCAGGGCATCGCCTGGGCGGCACGGCGGCTGGGGATGCCGGCGACGATCGTGATGCCGGCCGACGCGCCGCGCGCGAAGCGCGACGCGACGCTGGCGCTGGGCGCCGAGGTGGTCGATTACGATCGCGCGACCGAAAGCCGCGAGGCGATCGCGGCGCGGCTGGCGGAGGCGCGCGGCGCGACACTGGTCCCCAGCTTCGACGATCCGTGGATCATCGAGGGGCAGGGGTCGGTCGGGATCGAGGCCGCGGCGCAGATGGCGGCGGCCGGACTGGGCGAGCCGACCCATGTCGTGGTGCCGTGCGGGGGCGGGGGGCTGTCCGCCGGGATCGCGCTGGCGCTGAAGGATGCCGCGATCACGGTGGTGGAGCCGGAGGGCTGGGACGACATGCGCCGCAGCCTGGAGGCGAGCTGGATCGAGCCGGTCGGCGACAACCCGCCGCCGACCGCCTGCGACTCGCTTCAGACGAAGGAAGTGTCGCCGCTGACCTTCGACGTGCTGTCGCGGCGCGATGCGACCGGCGTGGCGGTCAGCGAGGCGGAGGTACGCGCAGCGCAGCGCTGGGCGGCGGAGCAGCTACGGCTGGTGGTGGAGCCGGGCGGCGCGGTGGCACTGGCGGCGGTGCTGGCGGGGAAGGTCGCGGCGACGCCCGGGATGCTGGTGGTGCTGTCGGGCGGGAACGTCGATGTCGAGGCCTATGCTGCCGCGATCACGGGAGGCGACGCATGACCGGCGCGCTGGGCGGGATCGCATCGGCGGCGCCCGCGATCGCGATGCTGGGCGCGATCGCCTGCGTCATCGGCGGCGGCTGGATGATCGGCAGCGGGCGCGACCGCAGGAAGGGCGCGCTGTTGCTGGTGATGGCGGTGGTGCTGGTGGGGAACGTGCTGATCTGGACGATGTGAGGGAGTGGGAGCGCCGCCTCGCCCCCTCCCGTCATTCCCGCCGTCGCGGGAATGACGTCTGACTATCACCGGATCGGCGAATTCGGGTCCAACCGCATGTCGAGGTACGTGTCGACCGACTTCATCAGATCGTCCATCTCATGCTCGAAAAAGTGGTTGGCGCGCGGGATCACGTCGTGGTGGATCGTGATGTGCTTCTGCGTGCGCAGCTTGTCGACCAGCTTCTGCGTGGCGAGCGGGGTGGCGACCTCGTCCTCCGCGCCCTGGATGATGATGCCCGAGGAGGGGCAGGGCGCCAGGAAGCTGAAATCGTACAGGTTCGCGGGCGGCGCGATCGAGATGAAGCCGCGGATCTCCGGGCGGCGCATCAGCAACTGCATGCCGATCCACGCGCCGAAGGAGAAGCCGGCGATCCACGTCGTCTGCGCCTCCGGGTGGAAGCTCTGCACCCAGTCGAGCGCGGCGGCGGCGTCCGACAGTTCGCCGATGCCGTTGTCGAACACGCCCTGGCTCTTGCCCACGCCGCGGAAGTTGAAGCGCAACGTCGCGAAGCCGCGGCGCTGGAACGTCTTGTAGAGTTCCTGCACGATCTTGTTGTTCATCGTGCCGCCCGCGGTCGGATGCGGGTGGAGGATCATCGCGACGGGCGCGCGCGGGCGGGGGGCGGGGGCGAAACGGCCCTCGATACGGCCTTCGGGTCCGGGAAAGATGACGTCGGGCATGGCTACTCTGGATCTGATGGCGGGCGTTGGGGCCTGCGGAAAGCGCGCTATATAGGCGTCGCGCGCGATAAGGGAACTTTTCTTGGCCGACACGACGTACCTCGATCATGCCGCGACCACGCCGATGACCGCGGCGGCCCGTGCCGCGGTGACGCAAGCGATGGGGGAATGGGCCAATCCGTCGTCCCCCCACGCCCCCGGCCGCGCCGCGCGCGCCGCGCTGGAGGCGGCCCGCGCGCGGGTGGCGACCGCTTATGGCTGGGACGGGGAGGTGCTGTTCACCAGCGGCGCGAGCGAATCGCTGGCGATCGGCATCGCGCGGACGGTGCGGGCGCGGCGGATCGTCTCGGCGGTGGAGCATGATGCGGCGTTGCGCGCGGCGGGAGCGGCGGAGGTGTTGCCGGTGGATACGCTGGGGCGCGTCGATCCGGGCGCGATCGGCGACGTGCAGGGCGCGCTGGTGGCGGTGCAATGGTGCAATAGCGAGACGGGCGTGATCCAGCCGATCGCCGAGATCGCCGCGGCGGTGCGCGCGGGCGGCGGCACTCTACTGGTCGATGCGGCGCAGATGCCCGCATCGGACGCGCTTGCCTGTCATGCCGATCTGGTCGCGCTGTCGGCGCACAAGCGCGGCGGACCGCCGGGGGTCGGCGCTCTGCTGGTGCGCGATCTGGCGGTGCTGCACCCCAGCGGCGGGCAGGAACGCGGCTATCGTGCCGGGACCGAGAACCTGCCGGGCGTGCTGGGCTATGCCGCGGCGTTGGCGGAGCCGGAGCCGGATCATCGCGAGCTGCGCGCGCTGCTGGACGATGCGATCCGGCGGTCGGGAGGCGTGGTGGTCGCGGAAGGTGCGGAGCGGCATGCCGCGATCGGATCGTACCGGATGCCGGGCGTGGCCGCGGCGGCGCAGCTGATCCGCTTCGACCTCGACGGCTTCGCGGTATCGGCGGGGAGCGCGTGTGCGAGCGGCAGCCTGAAGCCCAGCCATGTGCTGCGCGCGATGGGATGGAGCGAGGAGGCGACGCGCGAGGTGGTGCGCGTCAGCTTCGGGCGGGTGACGACGCGCGACGAGGTGGCGCGGTTCGTCGCGACGTGGCGCGCGGTGGCGAAGAGCGTGCGGCGGATCGCGGCGTGACCTACCTCGATTATCAGGCGACGACCCCGCTGGCGCCCGAGGCGTTCGACGCGATGGTGCCGTGGCTGCGCGACCAGTTCGCCAACCCGCACTCGCCGCACCGCGCCGGACGCGCGGCGAAGGCGGCGGTGGAGGTGGCGCGCGACCGGGTCGCGGCGCTGCTGCCGCCGGGCGGCCGCGTCGCCTTCACCAGCGGCGCGACCGAGGCGCTGAACTGGGCGATCAAGGGCGCGCCGGCAGGGCGCGTGGTGACGATCGCGACCGAACATGCCGCGGTGCTGGACAGCGTGGCGGCGCGGGGCGACGCGGTCGTGCTGCCGGTGGATCGCGACGGCATCGTCGATCTCGACGCGGCGGCGCGCGCGATCGTGCCGGGGACCACGCTGGTCGCGGCGATGCTGGTCAATAACGAGATTGGGGCGATCCAGCCGGTCGCGGCGCTGGCGCGGCTGGCGCATGAGGCGGGCGCACTGTTCCTGTGCGATGCGGTGCAGGGATATGGCCGCGTCGACCTGCCGACGGAGGCGGATCTGATCGCGGTATCGGCGCACAAGGTGCATGGACCGAAGGGCATCGGCGCGCTGTGGATCCGCGACGGGGTGCGGCCGACGCCGCTGCTGCACGGCGGGGATCAGGAGGGCGGCCGGTCGGGGACGCTGTCGCCCGCTTTGTGCGCCGGGTTCGGCGCGGCGGCGGAGGTGATGCGCACGCGCGGTGCGGAGGATGCGGCGCATGTCGCGCATCTGTACGATGTCGCATCGTCGCGGCTGGCGGGCTGGACGATCAACGGATCGCGCGAGCGGCGCTATCGCGGCAATCTCAACGTGCGGCGCGACGGATTGGACGTGAGCCGGCTGATGAGCGACCTGCGCGATGTCGCCTTCTCGGCGGGCTCGGCCTGCGCGAGCGGATCGGGCCGCGCGAGCCACGTATTGCGCGCGATCGGGCTGTCGGAGGCGGAGGCGCGGTCGTCGATCCGCATCGGGTTCGGCCGCTATACGACCGGGGCGGAACTGGTCCCCGCGCTCGACCGCATCGTGGCGGCGGCGGATGCGCAGCGGGTGGCGGCATGAAGGTGCGGTTCGCGACCGCGGACGGCGTGCGCGAGGAGCAGGGGCGGGCGGGCGAGCGTCTGCTCGACGTGGCGCAGCGCGCGGGCATGCCGCTGGAGGGGACGTGTGGGGGCGATCTGGCCTGCGCCACCTGTCATGTCGTCGTCGCGGCGGAGGATGCCGTGCGGCTGCCGCCCGCGAGCGAGGAGGAGGAGGACATGCTGGACCTGGTGCCCGACGCGCGGCGCACCAGCCGGCTGTCGTGCCAGATCCGCCTGAGCGAGGCGATCGGTAACCTGACCGTCAGCTTACCATGAAGTTCAGGATCGATGCAGGCCCCCGCGCGTAAGCTGTTCATACAGCACATTAGCAGGAGTAGATGCACATGAAACTGATGGCCTTGAGCATCGCCGGCGTCGTCGCGGCGAGCGCATTGACCTCCGTCGCGGCACAGGCGCATCCGCGCGACCACGGCTGGCATCGTGGCGGCCCGGGTTGGGACCGCGGCCCGGGCTGGGACCGGGGACGTGGCTGGATCGCGGGCGCGGCTGGGACCGTGGCCGGCACTGGAACCGCGGGGCGCGGTGGGATCGCGGTCCGCGCTGGTCGCGCGGGCGCCAGTGGGGCAGCGTGCGGACCGTCTGCCGCTGGCAGGACAGCTATTACGGACCGGTGCGCCGCTGCTTCCAGACGCGGTGACGATCCGGCCTTGAACACGCCGTCCGGCTCCGCCATATGGCGCGCGGGAGTCGGGCGGACGTGGTCGTCGCCAACCCGGTCAGGTCCGGAAGGAAGCAGCCGCAACGATTTCGCCGCGGGTCGTCCCGGCTCCCACCGCGCAGCCAGCGAGAGAGCGGCAGCGCCGCTCCACCTTGGCAAGCGCGGCCGGCGGGTCGCCCCAGCGAACCCGTCCGACGACGCGGCTTTGCCGCGGCGCGCCGTCATCCTATCTTCGATGAAATCGAGCGACCGCTTCGTTACGGTTGTAGCGGTGACGGCGACCCCTCACCCCGACCCTCTCCGCGCAGGGGAGAGGGAGGTCACATCAGCGCGACCGGCACCGTCTTGCCCTGCCGGCGTGCTTCGTCCTCCGCCATCTTCGTGCGGCGGGCGATCTCGGGGCGCGATCTTGTCCTCGATCTGCTTGCGCTCCGCAGGCGTCATCGCATCCAGCGATTCGTCGGTCAGCTGATGTTCCTTGAGCACGTCGCGGCGGATCCGCTGTTGCGGGGTCATGCGCGCTTCCTTCTCGAACGCCTTGAGCGCTTCCTCCAGCTGCGACGGTCGCTGCGCGTCAGCGACCGTCGGCGACGATGCGGCGCGCACGGGCGTGGGCGCGGCCGGCTCGGGAAGCGCGAACGCGGCGCCGGCGGTGCGGCGCGAGCCGATCGGCTCGATCGTGGTCGCCGCTCGGACACGCTGCGCTTCGGTAGTGAACGAGATGGACGTCATCGCTGCCTCCCTGATCATGCCAGCATACTAACCTGCATCAGTTAACGATCGATCAACCACGCCAGCCTTCGACAGCGGGCGCGCGGGCTCCTATAGAGGCGGCACGATGTCCGACTCCCTCGATCTCGGCACGCCGCCGCAGCCGGCGGCGGCGCAGCCCTATCGCGTGCTGGCGCGCAAATACCGGCCGCAGACGTTCCGCGAGCTGATCGGGCAGGACGCGATGGTGCAGACGCTGGCCAATGCGATCCGGCGCGAGCGGATCGCGCATGCCTTCCTGCTGACCGGCGTGCGCGGAGTGGGCAAGACCAGCACCGCCCGGCTGATCGCCAAGGCGCTCAACTGCATCGGTCCGGACGGGCAGGGCGGTCCGACGATCGATCCGTGCGGCATGTGCGAGCCGTGCCGCGCGATCGCGGAGGGGCGGCATATCGATGTGATAGAGATGGACGCCGCCAGCCACACCGGCATCGACGACATCCGCGAGATCATCGAGGCGTCGCGCTATGCCGCGGTGTCGGCGCGCTACAAGATCTACATCATCGACGAAGTCCACATGCTGTCGAAGGCCGCGTTCAACGGCCTGTTGAAGACGCTGGAGGAACCGCCGGCGCATGTGAAGTTCCTGTTCGCCACGACCGAGGTGAACAAGGTGCCGGTGACGGTGCTGTCGCGCTGCCAGCGGTTCGACCTGCGCCGTATCCCTGCGGACACGCTGGCGGCGCATTTCACGCGCGTGGTCGAGGCGGAGGGGGCCGAGGCGGAGCCCGAAGCGCTGGCGCTGATCGCGCGCGCGGCGGAGGGATCGGCGCGCGACGGGCTGTCGATCCTCGACCAGGCGATCGCGCATGCCGATCTGGCGGGCGGGGGCGTGCGCGCCGACGCGGTGCGCGAGATGCTGGGGCTGTCGGATCGCAACGCGGTGCGCGACCTGCTGGCGCTGGTGCTGTCGGGCGATGCGCCCGGTGCGCTGGCGGCGCTGCGGCGGCAATACGATCTGGGCGTCGATCCGCTGGGCGTGATGCGCGCGCTGCTGGAGGCGGTGCATGGCGTGACGCAGGTGAAGGTCGGCGCGCCCGACGATCCCGCGCAGCCGGCGGAGGAGCGCGCCGCCTATCGCGACTGGGCGGGGAAGATGTCGTTCCCGGCGTTACATCGCCTGTGGCAATTGTTCCTGAAGGGGCATGAGGAGGTGGCGCGCGCCGCGCTGCCGATCGAGACCGCGGAGATGGCGATCCTGCGTGCGATCCATGCCTCGATGCTGCCCGATCCGGGCGACCTGGCGCGGCGGCTGGCGAGTGGCGCGGTGAGCGTCGCCCCCGCTGCTACCCCCGCGGCGCCGCCCGCCGCGCCGGCGGATCGCAGCCCGACGGAGTTCGCGGGCGTGATGGCGCTGCTCGACGAGCGCGGCAAGCTGGACCTGCTGGTGCGACTGAAGCGCGGGGCGAGCTTGGTGCGCTACGCGCCGGGCGAGATCGTGTTGAGCGGCAACCGGCCGTTGTCGACCGATACGCTGACCGACCTCGCCGCGGTGCTGCGCGAGGCGACGGGGCGCGCGTGGCAGATCTCCATGGCCGACGTGCCCGGCGCGCCGACCGTGTTCGAGGCGGAACAGGACGTGATCCAGGCACGCCACGACGCGGCGCGGGCGAACCCGATCGTCGCCGCCGCGTTCGAGCATTTTCCCGGGGCCGACCTGATCGAGCCCAAACCAGCCAAGCGGAGCATCACGTGAAGGATCTGAACGATATCCTGGCCATGGCGCAGAACGTGCAGAACGAGCTGCAGAAGGCGCAGGACAATCTCGACACGATCGAGGTCGAGGGTGCGGCCGGCGGCGGGCTGGTCAAGGTGAAGGCATCGGCCAAGGGGCGGATCATCGCCGTGTCGATCGACGATTCGCTGATCGTGCCGTCCGAGAAGCAGATGCTGGAGGATCTGGTCGCCGCCGCGTTCAATGACGCGCGGGCGAAGGCGGATGCGGCGTCGTCGACCGAAATGTCGAAGATGACCAGCGGGCTGCCGCTGCCGCCGGGGTTCAAGCTGCCGTTCTGATCCGGGACGCCATCTGGTTGGTCAGGCGGAACAATTGCCGATTGTTTCGCATTTGTGGCTCCACCTAGATTGGGAGGATGCCATGACCGATGACCGGGTGACCCAGACGCCGCATACCACCGTGATCGAGCGGCGCGGTGGTGGTGGCGGCGTGCTGATCGGGATCGCGGTGCTGCTGGTGGTGATCATCGGCGCCTATTTCCTGCTGGTCCGCAACGACAGCGAAGTGGCCAAGAACAACGCGATCACCTCCGCCGCGAAGAGCGTCGAGAGCACGTCGGACAAGGCGGGCGCGGCGATCTCGGGCGAGGGGAAATAAGGTCCATGCCCTCGTCACCCCGGCCTTGAGCCGGGGTCCCGCTTTTTAAGCAGCGTCGGCGAGGAAGCGGGACCCCGGCTCAAGCCCGGGGTGACGCATTATTTCAAGCAGCTGTCCAATCCACTCCGCCGCACGACGCCGACATAGCGCGCAATCGTATTGCCGTGACGCCGCACGAAGCCGGTCGGCGATACCGCCTCGCGCTTCTTCGGCAGCGGCAGTACCGCGGCGATCCGCCCCGCCTCGGTCGGGGTCAGTCGTGCCGCCGAATGCCCGAAATAGCGCTGCGCCCCCGCCTCGACGCCATAGGTGCCGATGCCCGTCTCGGCGATGTTGAGATACACTTCCACGATGCGCTTCTTGCCCCAGATCGTTTCGATCAGGAGCGTGAACCACGCCTCCAGCGCCTTGCGGGCATAGCCGCCGCCCTGGAACAGGAAGGCGTTCTTCGCGGTCTGCTGGCTGATCGTGGAGCCGCCGCGGATGCGCCCGCCCTCCGCGTTGCGCATCGCCGCGCCCGCGATCGCGCGGAAGTCGAAGCCGTGATGCGAGCAGAACTTGCTGTCCTCCCCCGCGATCGCGGCGCGTGGCATGTCGGGGTCGATCTGCGACAGCGGCGTCCAGTCCTTCGTCACCGAATGCCCTGCGATCGTGTCGCCCAGCATCGTGAAGGTGAACGGCGGTGGCACGACCGCATAGAGACCGACCCACAGGATCGACACCAGCACGAACCCCAGGACGATCTTCAGCAACAGGCGTAAGGCGCGGATCATGCCCGCGACCCTAGCGCCTGTCAGGCGTCGAGCAAGGCACGCGCGGCGGCGAGGCCGGTTTCATAGGCGCCGTGCGCGGTCGAGAAATCGTAGCGATGGCACGCCTCGCCCGCGAAGAAGAGGCGGCCGTCGATGGGTTCGGCAAGGGTCGCACGAGCGGGGGCATGGCCGAGGCGGGCGTGCGAATAGCTGCCGCCGATCCAGCGCTCGTGGCGCCAGCGTGTCGTCGCGACCGGATGCAGCCGCGCGCGCCATGCGCTGCCCAGCAGCGCGACCAGTTCGTCGATCGCAAAGGCGGCGGCGTCGCCGTCCTCCAGCGCGATCGCGGTGTCGCCGCCGAAGAATGCCTCGACCAGCGGATGGCCCAGCGGCGACAGGCGATAGCTGGCGGTCTGCGCGCGATTCGGGTTGCCGATCAGGTGCGCATTGGCGGGCCAGTCGACGCGATCGACCGCGAGGAACACCTTGTCCGCCACGCCCAGCGGCAGCGCGGCGGCGGCGTCGTGCTTGGCGGGCAGCGGCGGATCGAAGGTCAGGCGCTGCTCCGCGAGGATGGTGGTGGGAACCGCGACGATCACGGCCGCGGTCTCGATCGTGCCGGCGGGCGTCACGACGCGGATCGTGCGACCGCGATGATCGATATGGGTCGCGGGCGTCGACCGCCGCACGTCGAGATCGCGGGCATGATCGGCGACCAGGGTGCCATAGCCCTCGCGCACCGCCCAATTGTCGTCGGTCGACGCATCCTCATAGGCGAGCCAGTCGTGGAGCGACACGCGGTCGAGCGGCGCGCCGTTGGCGAAGCCGGAGATCGCGTCGAGCATCGGACGCCACGGATCGTCCGGCGCGACGAACGCGGACAGCGGCTGGTCCGCGCGGTCACGCGCGGCACGGGCGTTGCGCTCCCAGCGATCCCATGCCGCGGCGAACGCCTGTCGGTCGGCGGGAGGATAGCCGAGGTCGCGCCATTGCTCGCCCCAACGGGCGGTGTCGGTGGCGATCGCGAAGCCGCGCGCACGGGCGATGTCGGTCCACGCGTTGCGTCGCGCGGAATGCAGCCAGCCACAGCCGAGATCGAGCGTGGCGTCGCCATGCCGGAACGAGCGCGCGCGCCCGCCGATGCGGTCACTCGCTTCGAGGAGGAGGACGCTGCGGCGCGCGGCATGGAGATGGTGCGCGGCAGCGATTCCGGCGGCGCCGGCGCCGATGACGACGATGGAATGGAGGGCTGGTGGCATCGCGGGGGAACGCGCTGGCAGAGAGTTGGTGGCGGTGACGGGTTTTCGTGGCCTTATGGTTTCGGCTTTGCAATCCCGTCGTCATCCCAGCGAAGGCTGGGATCTCTCGTTGGGACGGGGGTGTCCTCGCCACGGGGAGGCCCCAGCTTTCGCTGGGGCGACGGAATGACGTCGTCATCCCAGCGAAGGCTGGGAGTTTTTCGCCGCAGCGGTGGCGCGAACGCGCTACGCCGTCAGCAGCCGCTTCTCTCCCGCCAGCCGCATCATCGCGCGCTGGAGCTTCTCGAACGCGCGCACCTCGATCTGGCGAACGCGCTCGCGGCTGACGCCGTACACCTGCGACAGCTCCTCCAGCGTCTTGGGATCGTCGGTCAGGCGGCGCTCGGTCAGGATGTGCTTCTCGCGATCGTTGAGGTCGCCCATCGCGTCGACCAGCATGTCGTGACGCACGTCGGCCTCCTGCTGGTCGGCGACGATCGTGTCCTGCAAGGGCGCGTCGTCAGCCAGCCAGTCCTGCCACTGGCCCTCGCCATCCTCGCGCATCGGTACGTTGAGCGAGGTGTCCCCGCCCATCGCCATGCGGCGATTCATGCTGACCACGTCGGCCTCGGTCACGCCCAGGTCGGTCGCGATCTTCTGCACGTTCTCGGGCGTCAGGTCGCCGTCCTCGAACGCATCGAGCCGCGCCTTCATGCGGCGCAGGTTGAAGAACAGCTTCTTCTGCGCCGCGGTGGTGCCCATCTTCACGAGGCTCCACGAGCGCAGGATGAATTCCTGGATGCTCGCGCGGATCCACCACATCGCATAGGTGGCGAGGCGGAAGCCGCGATCCGGCTCGAACTTCTTCACCCCCTGCATCAGGCCGATATTGCCTTCGGAGATCAGCTCGCTGACCGGCAGGCCATAGCCGCGATAGCCCATCGCGATCTTCGCGACGAGGCGCAGGTGCGACGTCACCAGCTGCGCCGCGGCATCGGTGTCGCCATGCTCCTGGAAACGCTTGGCGAGCATATATTCCTGCTCGGGCGCGAGGATGGGGAACTTCTTGATCTCGGAGAGATAGCGGTTGAGCGACTGCTCCCCGCCAAGGGCAGGAATCGTCGCGGGGACGTTGCTGCGCGCTGCCATGATCCTCAATCTCCCTTCCTCGCGGAGGACGCGACTGCCCGAAAACGGCACAACCGGCGTGGTCCGCACTTATACGACAAGCTGACTGAACAGTTCCTGCATGTCTGCCGGCATCGCACTTTCGAACGCCAAAGCCGCGCTTGTGATGGGATGGATGAACCCCAGATGCGCGGCGTGCAATGCCTGGCGACGGAAACCCAGGGTTTCCAGAACCGCCTTATGAGCCGGTTTTGTTCTACCATATACCGGGTCGCCCAGCAAGGCGTGCCCGATCGAGGCCATATGGACGCGCACCTGATGCGTGCGCCCGGTTTCGAGCCGGCATTCGACCAGCGCCGCCTCGCGCAGCAGCTCCATGGTGCGGTAATGCGTCACCGCACGCTTGCCGCCGGCGACGATCGCCACCTTCTTGCGGTTGGCGGGCGAGCGCGCGAGCGGGGCATCGACGCTGCCGGCGGGCGGCATCGGGCGGCCGCCGACGATCGCGCGATAGCGGCGGTCGATCGAATGCGCCGCGAACTGCTTCGCCAGCCCCTCGTGCGTGCGGTCGGTCTTGGCCGCGACCATCAGCCCCGACGTATCCTTGTCGATGCGATGGACGATGCCGGGCCGCGCGACCCCGCCGATGCCGGACAGCGAGCCGCCGCAATGATGCAGCAGCGCGTTGACGAGCGTGCCGTCGAGATTGCCCGCGGCCGGGTGGACGACCAGCCCGGCGGGCTTGTCGATCACGATCAGATGCTCGTCCTCGTATGCGACGACGAGCGGAATATCCTGTGCCTCGTTATGCGCGGGCGTGGGGGCGGGCACGGCGACGGTATAGACCTCGCCCGCCTTCGCGCGCCGCGCCGGGTCGCGCACCGCCAAAGCGTCGCGTTCCACCTGACCCGCGTTGATGAGCACCTTCAGCCGCTCGCGCGACAGGGTCGGCACCGCGTCGGCCAGCGCACGATCCAACCGCCAGCCGTCGGAGGCCGGCGCGATCGTCGCTTCGATGATGGCAACCCCCCGGTCCATTGTCCTGTGCTAGATGGGGCCGATGCTGGAGATTTCAATCGGGCTGCGAAACGAGATTGCGGCATCGGCGGCGGCGTCCCCCGATGCGGAGGTGTGCGGGCTGTTGCTGGGCCGCGGGTCGCGGGTCGAGCGGGTGGTGGCGTGCCGCAACGTCGCCGCGACGCCGGCGCGGCGGTTCGAGATCGATCCGGCGGCGCTGATCGCGGCGCATCGCGCGGCGCGGGGCGGCGGGGCGGCGGTGATCGGCCATTATCACTCGCACCCGACCGGCACCGCCACGCCCTCTCCGCGCGATGCCGCCGATGCGCCGCCGGACGGCAGCATCTGGATCATCGTCGCGGCGGGCGGGCTGAGCGCGTGGCGTGCCGTGCGCGACGGCGCGCTTCACGGCCGCTTCGATCCGGTGCCGCTGGTCGACGCCGGTTGCGCCGCGCCCGGCGAGCGGCCACAAGGCGGCTCCCCCGTCTCGTCGAGGTACATCATTCCATGACCATCAGTCCGGTCGATTTCGCCAGCCTGCTCTGTTCGCGGCTGTGCCACGACCTGCTCTCGCCGGTGGGGGCGCTCAACAACGGGCTGGAGCTGCTGGCGGACGAAACCGATCCGGAGATGCGGCGCCGCTGCCTGGAACTGCTCAACGAAAGCGCGCGGGTGTCGGCCAACAAGCTGAAGTTCTTCCGCCTTGCCTTCGGGGCGGCGGGCGGCTTCGGCGAGCGGGTCGACGTGCGCGAGGCGCGCAGCGCGGTCGAGGGGCTGCTGGGCGACAACAAGCGGCTGACGCTGCAATGGGCGGTGGAGGAGCCGGAATTGCCCAAGGCGGCGGTCAAGGTGCTGCTGAACCTGGCGCTGATCGCGGGCGATACGCTGGTGCGCGGCGGCACGGTGACGATCGGCAGCGAGGAGACCGCCGACGCGACCGAGATCGTGCTGCGCGCGGAGGGGCCGCGGATTGTGCTGGACCCGGACCTGCGCTCCACGCTGACCAATGGTGCGGGCAGCGAGGCGGTGACGCCGCGCGCCGCCGCCGCCTTCCTGGTCCATGCGATCGCGAGCGAGGCGGGGGGATCGGTGATCGTCAGCGAGCCGGTCGAGGGCACGCTGCTGTTCGGTGCGGCGCTGCCGAACCGATAGCGCGGACCATAGGCTCCGTTCGCCCTGAGGAGCCGTAGAGCCTGTCGAAACGGCATCTCGAAGGGTGCAGATGCTTCGAGACGAGGCTTCGACGAACTCAGCCTCTCCTCAGCACGAACGGTCAGAGGCCTCAAGCCATCCTCGGCACGCCCCGGAGGCGGTAAACGCCCTTTTAACCCCGTCCGTGCCAAGCCGCCGCGCAAAGGAACGCGACGGGGCCGCATGGACGATCTGCTGCAGGAATTCATCGCCGAGACGCGCGAGACGCTGGACGCCTTGTCCGGCGAGATCGTCGGGTGGGAAGCCGACCCGAACGATCGCGCGCGGCTGGATGCGATCTTCCGCTTCGTCCACACCATCAAGGGCAGCTGCGGCTTCCTCGACCTGCCGCGCCTCGCGCGGTTGAGCCATGCCGCGGAGGATGCGCTGGCGGCGGTGCGCAGCGGCGACCGCGCGCCCGACGCCGCGCTGGTCAGCGCGATCCTGGCGATCATCGATCGCATCGGTGAGATCGTCGAGGCGCTCGACGCCGGCGGCGGGCTGGATGACAGCGGCGAGGACGATCTGATCGCGGCACTCGACGGCCCTGCGGCCATCGCAATGGAGGCGGCGGCGCTGGCGGCGCCGGTGACCGCCGATGGCCTGCCGGCCGAGCCGCAGGCGGGGGCGGCGCCGTCCGCCACGCGTGCGTCGGCGCGGTCGGTCCGGCTGTCGGTCGACCTGCTCGACCGGATGATGAGCGGCGTGTCCGACATGGTGCTCGCCCGCAACCAGCTGGCGCGCCACGTCCGCGAGATCGAGGATCCGCGGCTGGAGACGATGCTGGAGCGGCTGACGATTTCCGTCGACGACCTGCGCGACATCGTCACGCGCACGCGGATGCAGCGGGTGGAGACGCTGTTCGCCGCGCTGCCGCGGCTGGTGCGCGACACCGCGGCGACGCTGGGCAAGGCGGTGACGCTGGTGATCGAGGGCGGCGACGTCGAGCTGGATCGCGAGATGATCGAGCTGTTGCGCGATCCGCTGGTCCATCTGGTGCGCAATGCGATCGACCATGGCGTGGAGGAGCGCGCCGACCGCATCCTGTCGGGCAAGCCCGCGACCGCGGAGCTGCGCGTGGTGGCGCGGCAGGCGGGCAATCTGATCATCATCGACATCGTCGACGACGGGCGCGGGGTGGACACCGCCGCGCTGGTCGCCAAGCTGGGTCGCGAGCAGCCGCTGCGCGCCGCCGCGCTGGCGATGCTGGACGAGGAGGCACGGCTCGCGCTGATTTTCGAGCCCGGCCTGTCCTCGCGCGAGACGGCGACGACGCTGTCGGGGCGCGGCGTGGGCATGGACGTGGTGAAGGCGAACGTCGAGCAGATCGGGGGGCGCATCTCGCTGGTCAACCGCCCGGGGCAGGGGCTGGCGGTGTCGCTGGAGGTGCCGCTGACGCTGGCGATCCTGAACACCGTGATCGTCGAGGCGGCGGGAACCCGCTTCGCGATCGCGCGCCAGTCGGTGGACGAGATCGTCGCGGTCAATCAGGGCGCGGTGCGGATCGATGCGGTCGGCGGGGATGCCGCGGTGGCGGTGGTGCGCGGGCAGCGGCTGGCGATGGTGCGCTTGCCCGACATCGTCGGCGGCGAGCGGCTGGCGCCGCACTATCTGGCGATCGTGTCGCTGCGTCAGGGACGGTTCGCGCTGGCACTGGACGGCGTGTGCGACACGCAGGAACTGGTGGTGAAGCCGGCTGCGCCCGCGGTGATGCGCGCGGGCATCTATGCCGGGCAGATGCTGCCCGACGACGGCGCGCCGATCCTGTTGCTGGACGGTGCGGGCGTCGCAGCGCGCGCCGGGCTGACGTTCGAGCAGCGGCGGCAGCTGTCGGCGCCGGTCGCCGCGCCGGAGCCGGTGCAGGCATTGCTGTTCGACGATATCGACGGCGCGCGGCGGATGATCGTGTCGGAAGCGGTCGACCGGATCGAGCAGGTGCCACCGGGCGCGGTGCGCGCGCTGGCGGGCGGCTGGTGGCTGACCACGGGTGACCGTTCGGTGCCGGTATGGGCGGGGCAGGGGCGTGATGCCGATGCCATCGTCAAGGTCCTGCGCCTGCGGCTGGATGGTCAGGATCTGGTCTATCCGATCCGCGAGCCGATCGAGATCGTGGCGTTGCCCGAGGCGATCGCCCCCGCCGCCGACGATGCGGAGGGGGTGATCGGCGGCGTGGTGGTGATCGACGGCGAGCCGGTCGAGCTGATCGATCCGTTGCGGCTGTTCGCGCGCCGCGCGGCGGTGACGGAACGGCCCGTCTGCCTGCTCCACGGCAGCGAGAGTGCGTGGATGGAGGCGTTCCTGAAGCCGACGGTCGAGCAGGTGGGCTATCGCGTCGTGCGGCAGCTGGCGGCGGGCGAGCGGCCCGTGCTGGCGCTCGCGATCGAGGATGAGGCGGACAGCGCGCCGGTGCCCGCGATCCGGCTGAGCCGCACGCGTGGCGCCCCGCTGTACCGGTACGATCGCGATGCGCTGGTCGCCGCGTTGAAGGAGCATTGCGCATGACGACGTCTCCCTCGCTGCATCTGGTCGCGCAGATCGGTAGCTGCGGCGTGCTGTTCGATACCGATCGCGTCGCGTCGGTGGTGGAACTGGGCGCGGCGGTGCCCGCGCCGGGTGCCGGGCCGGCGGTGATCGGGCTGGCGGCGATGCGCAGCCGCGTCGCCACGGTGCTGGACGTGCGCGCGCTGCTGGGGGTGCCGCCGCACGTGCCGCGGGAGGGCGAGGCGGTCGGCCATGCCGTCGCGACCGTCGTCGACGGGCATCTCTATGCCATTGCGGTCGACCGGCTGGAGGATGTCGAGACGTTCGACATCGCCCCGGTCCCCGCCGGCATGGGCGCGATCGCGGATCGCGACTTCGTCTGCGGCGTGGCGGATGGGGCCGCGGAAACGCTGCTGGCGCTGGACATCGACCGGCTGGTCGAGCGCGCGTCCGCGCTGAATTGAGCGCAGCGCCGGTAGTCCCCGCGTTAACGCCAAAATTACGCCTGTCTGTCAGGAAGCTATGGTCCGGTGTTCGGACTGTGTTGTCGAGGGTGCGTCATGAAGACCTGTCTGATCGTCGATGATTCGAAGGTGATCCGCAAGGTCGCTCGGCACATATTGGAGACGCTCGACTTCGCGGTGTCGGAGGCGGCGGACGGTCGGCAGGCGCTGGAGCAATGCCGCGCGGCGACCCCCGATGTCGTACTGCTCGACTGGAACATGCCGGTGATGAGCGGAATGGAATTCCTGCGCGCGCTGGACGCCGAAACGCTGTCGCACCGCCCCAAGGTGGTGTTTTGCACCACCGAGAACGGGATGGCGCACATCCGCGCCGCGATCGAGGCGGGTGCGGACGAATATGTGATGAAGCCGTTCGATCGCGAGACGCTCCACAGCAAGCTGCAGATCGTCGGTCTGGCCTGATCGCGCCCGCCGCAGCGGCCCGACGCCGGTGTCCACCATCCCCTCCGCCATCACGGGCGATGCCGCGACGCGGGTGCTGATCGTCGACGATTCGGCGGTCGCGCGTGCCGCGCTCAGCCGCTTCGTCGCGGCCGATGGCGGCTTCGTGGTCGCCGGTGCCGTCCCCGATGCGCAGCGTGCGCTGGACTTCCTGTCGCGCGAGCAGGTCGACGTCATCCTGCTGGACCTTGAGATGCCGCGCACCAGCGGGATCGAGGCGCTGCCGCAGGTGATCGCGGCCGGGCGTGGCGCACGCGTGCTGGTGGTGTCCAGCTCCGCAGCGGAAGGCGCGGCGGTGACGATCCGTGCGCTGGCGCTGGGTGCGGCCGACACGCTGGTCAAACCGGGCGCGGGCGCGTTCGCCAGCCGCTTCGGCGAGATCCTGCTGCAGCGGCTGGCGGTGCTGGCGAAGCCGGGGCGCCCGTCCGCGGTGTCGCGCGACGCCGCCGTGTCGCTGGGCGTGTCGTTCGATGCGATCGCGATCGGGGCGTCGACGGGGGGCATCCATGCGCTCGCCTCGCTGCTGCGCGCCGTACCGGGCGCGGTGGCACAACCGATCTTCGTGACGCAGCACCTGCCACCGTCCTTCTCGCCCTTCTTCGCGGAACAGGTCGCGCTGTCGGGGCGGCGGCCGTGCGACGTCGCGGGCGATCGGACCCTGGTGAACCGCGGGCGCATCCTGGTCGCGCCCGGCACCGCGCATCTGACGGCGCAGCGGATGGCCAGCGGCGCGGTGGTGACGCGGCTGTCGCAGGCGCCGACCGCGACCGGCAATTTGCCGTCGGTCGATCCGATGTTCACCAGCCTGGCGGAGGTCTATGGCAGCCGCCTGCTCGCGATCGTGCTGAGCGGGATGGGGCGCGACGGGCTGGACGGCGCGCGTGCGGTCCATGCCGCTGGCGGGACGCTGGTGGTGCAGGATCAGGCGAGCAGCGTGGTATGGGGGATGCCGGGCGCGGTCGCCGCGGCCGGACTGGCGCGCGCGGTGATGACCCCGGGTGCGATCGGCGCGATGATCGCCGCCAGCGCGACGGTGGCGGCATGACGGCGGTATGGCCGGCGCCGGTCGCGATACCGTCCGCCACGGCGGAACCGAGGGGCGCGACCGTGTTGGGCGCGCTGCTGGAGCAGCGCACCGGTCAGCGGATCGCGGAGAATCGCAGCTGGCGGATCGACACCGCGTTGAAGCCGCTGCTGTCCGCGCTGTCGCTGGACCGCGTGGAGCAACTGACCGCGCTGCTACGTGGGGGGCGCGACACCGCGCTGGCGGACCAGATCGTCGACCTGCTGCTCAACCAGGAGACCTCGTTCTTCCGCGACGTCGGCATGATCGAGGCGGCGGCGACCGCCGCGCGCGCCGCGGAGGAGCGCAACGGCATGGCGGCGCGCATCTGGTGCGCGGCGTGCGCGACCGGGCAGGAGCCGCTGTCGCTGGCGATGCTGTTCGCGGAGGATGGCGCGCCGCCGCCGCCGATCCTGGCGACCGACGTCTCGATCGCGGCGATCACGCGCGCGCGCCGCGCGACCTATAACCAGTTCGAGATCCAGCGCGGGCTGCCGATCCGGCGCATGATGCGCTGGTTCGCGTCGGCCGACGAACAGCAATGGGCGGCCTCGTCGCGACTGCTGGAGACGATCTCCTATCGACGCCACAATCTGGTCGCCGACCCCGCGCCGGTCGGCACGTTCGACCTGATCCTGTGCCGCAACGTGCTGTTCTACCTCGTTCCCGAACGGCGCGAGCAGGTGCTCGACCGGCTGGCGGGCGCGCTGGCGCCGGGCGGGCTGCTGCTGCTGGGCGCGGGCGAGACGGTGATCGGGCAGACCGAACGCCTGCGCCCCAGCACGCGGCTGCGCGGCTTCTACGAGGTCGTCCCCGCATAACGGTGGCCCGTTGGCATCCACCGTCGCGAACGCCTATGAGGCAGTCGGTCGACAGGGGTGCGAGCGGGGCCGACGGCATGATGGTGGCAGGAAAGCGGTGGCGGGCATGAAGTGCGTCGAGGCACCGTCGCCCAATTTCAACGAACGCCTGCTGCCGATCACGATGATCGTGCTGCATTACACCGGAATGCCGACCGCGGCGGAGGCGATCGCGCGACTGCGCGACCCCGAAGCGGCGGTGTCGGCGCATTATGTGGTCGACGAAGACGGCACGATCCTGCGGCTGGTCGACGATGAAAAGCGCGCGTGGCACGCGGGCAAGAGCCATTGGCGCGACATCGATGACGTCAATTCCGCCTCGATCGGTATCGAGATCGTCAATCCGGGGCATGACCACGGCTATCGTGGCTTCCCCGATGCGCAGGTGGATGCGGTGGTGCGCCTCGTCGCGCATCTGAAGGACCGCTACGAGATCACCCGCGGCAATATCGTCGGCCATTCCGATATCGCCCCGACGCGCAAGCGCGACCCCGGCGAGCTGTTTCCCTGGCATCGCCTCGCGCGGCTGCGGCTGGCGTTGCCGCGCCCGACCAAGAATCTGATGGATCCGTTCTGGGGCGAGGCGGCGTTCTGCCTCGCGCTGGAGCGGTTCGGCTATGACGTGAGTGACCGGATGGCGGCGATCATGGCGTTCCAGCGGCGTTTCCGCCCCGAATTGATCGATGGCGAGATCGATGCGGAATGCCGCATGATTCTGCTCGCGTTGCTGCTTCCCAAACCGCAGGGGGATGAGTAGGGGAGCCAGCACCAGAGGGCCGGGCGGCCGCGTCGTGCTTCGCGCACGCCGAGGAAAGTCCGGGCTCCACGGAACGACGGTGGCGGGTAACGCCCGCCGGCCAAGGGCGCGAGCCCGCGGTCAGGGACAGTGCAACAGAGAGCAGACGGCCTGGGCTTCGGCCCGGTCAAGGTGAAAGGGTGCGGTAAGAGCGCACCGCGCGCGCCGGTAACGGCCGCGGCACGGTAAACCCCACCGGGAGCAAGACCGAATAGGGGCGGCATGGGCGTTTTGGCGTCCGGGGCGTGTTCCCGCCTGCTGCCCGGGTTGGTCGCTTGAGCGCGTCGGCAACGGCGCGCCTAGAGGAATGGTCGCCCATCCCCCGCTCGCGGGGGTGGACAGAACCCGGCTTACAGGCCCTCTGGTGCCTTGGCGCAGGCGGTGTGCCACCTTATGTGCAGGCGCGAATGGCACGCACTCCTACCCGATCGAACGACTGGGGCTTTCCCCGCTGGCGCGCTTATGGTGCCGAGCGCGAGGCGGTGAAGGTGCGGCTGTGCGATCGCCACGGCTGCCAGGAGCCGGGCGACTGCCCCGCGCCCAAGTCGCCCAACAGCCCCGATCGCTGGTATTTCTGTCAGGCGCATGCGGCGGAATACAATCGCGGCTGGAACTATTTCGAGGGGCTGTCGGCGGAGGAAGCAGCGCAGCGGGAGGCCGACGAGCGGCGCGACGCGAGCGGCTTCACCCAATCGAAGCACCAGCAATGGGCGGGGCGCGGCGACGGCAGCCGCTCGCGCGACGAGATGCGCGCGCTCGACGTGCTGGAACTGGAGACGGACGCCACCTTCGACGAGGTGAAGCTGGCATGGCGGCGGCTGGCGAAGTCGAACCATCCCGACGTGCGGCCCGGCGATGCCGAGGCGGCGGGGCGGTTCCAGGCGATCCAGGCGGCCTATGAGGTGCTGCGCACCGCCGAGGAGGCGCGGACCTGGCGCCCGTCGGAGGCGTGAAGGACCATGTCGCATCGCGCTGGCAGGGCGCGGTGCTGGTCTGCGGCAAGTGCACGAAGAAGGTCGGCGGCGGGTTCGGCGCGAAGGGCAGGACGTCGCTGGCGAAGGCGCTGCGCGCGGAGCCGGGGTTCGGCAAGGGACGCAAGGCGGACGTCGGGGTGGTCGAGACGCGGTGCCTGGGCGTGTGTCCGAAGCGGGCGGTGGTGCTGGTGGATACCAGGCGACCGATGCGGTGGCGGGTGGTCGAGATCGGGGCGGATGTGGCGGAATTGGCGGGGGCGTTGCGGGATGAATGAGTCTCCGTTCTTAGCCCCTCCCCTTCAGGGGAGGGGTTGGGGGTGGGGGAGGTCTCACCGAGACCGTCACCTTTGACTGCCCCACCCCAACCCCTCCCCTGAAGGGGAGGGGCTTATTGGTAACATCTGTTGCTTCCCCGTACCTCCCCGTCCTACCACCGCCGCGCGCCCTGGGTCGGGTGCGGGAGGGTTCTACATGTGGCGGTTCGGGGTGGCATTGGGTGTGATGGCATGGGCGGGCGTGGCGATGACCGCTGAGGCGCAGACGGCGGCGCCCCGGCTCACGCTGGAGCGTGTCTTCGCCAGCCCCGATCTCGCCGGACCGCAGCCGCAGGCGTTGCGGCTGTCGCCGGACGGCACGCTGCTGACGTCGGTGCGGCCGCGCGCGGACGACCGTTCGCGCTTCGACCTGTGGGCGCTCGATACGCGGACGGGCGCGGAGCGGATGCTGGTCGATTCGCTCCGGACCGGCAGCGGCGGGGAATTGTCCGAGGCGGCGAAGATGCAGCGCGAGCGCGATCGCACGCTGACCGGCAAGACGGGCATTCTGGAATATGACTGGGCGCCGGACGGGCGCTCGCTGCTGGTGCCGGTCGACGGCGAGCTTTACCTCGCCGACCTGACGGGCGGCGTCCGCAAGCTGGACGGGACGAAGGACGCGCTGAACCCGACGATCAGTCCGCGGGGGCAGTTCATCGGCTTCGTCCGCGACCAGAATCTGTGGGTTCAGCCGCTGGCGGGCGGCGGTGCGGCACGGCAGCTGACCAAGGACGGCGGCGGCACGGTCCATTGGGGCGAGGCGGAGTTCATCGCGCAGGAGGAGATGCATCGCCGTACCGGCTATTGGTGGTCGCCGGACGACCGCCATCTCGCCGTCGCGCGGTTCGACGAGGCGCCGGTGAAGGTCTTCACCCGCGCCGCGATCGGCGCCACCGGCACGCGCATCTTCGAACAGCGCTATCCCGCCGCGGGCACGGCCAACGTCCTGATCGAGCTGCATGTCATGCGCGCCGATGGATCGGGCAGCGTGAAGGTGGATCTGGGCAGCGACCCGGACATCTATCTCGCGCGGGTCGACTGGACGCCGGACGGCAAGGCGTTGCTGGTCCAGCGCGAGAACCGCGCACAGACCCGGCTGGACGTGCTGCGCGTCGATCCGCTGACCGGCAAGTCGAGCGTGCTGTTCACCGAAAACGCTGCGGCCAAAAGCTGGATCAACCTGTCCGATGCCTATCGCGTGATGCGCGATGGCAGCCTGTTGTGGCTGTCGGAGCGGGACGGCTTCGCGCATCTGTGGCGGCTGGACAAAGGGCGCTGGACGCAGCTGACCAAGGGGCCGTGGGTCGTCACCGATCTGGTCGGCGTCGACGAAGATCGCGGCCGGGTCTATTTCATGGCCAACAAGGACAGCGTCCTCGAACAGCAGTTGTACGCGCTCGACCTGAAGGGTGGGGCGATCACGCGATTGACCGAGGCGGGCTGGTTCAACCGGGTGACCGCCGATGGCGGAGCGAAGCGTTTCGTCGTCACCCGCTCCAATCCCGACCAGCCGCCGCAGATCTATCTGGCCGATGCCGATGGCAAGCGGCTCGCCTGGGTCAACGAGAACCGGGTGGAGGGGGCGCATCCCTACGCTCCCTATCTCGCCGCGCACCAGCCGGTGCGCTTCGGGACGGTCAAGGCGGCGGACGGGAAGACCGACCTGCAGTGGCAGATGGTCACGCCGAAGCTGGAGCCGGGGAAGCGCTATCCGGTGTTCTTCCAGCATTATGGCGGGCCGGGGCCGCAGAATGTCGTGCGCAACTGGAAGATGCCGCTGGTCCAGCAGCTGGTCGCCAGGGGCTGGATCTATTTCGAGGTCGACAATCGCGGCTCGGCGAACCGCGGCGTGGCGTTCGAGAGCGCGATCTGGCATGCGCTGGGCAGCGTGGAGGTCGCCGATCAGGCGGCCGGCGCCGCCTATCTCAAGACGCTGCCGTTCGTCGATGCGAAGCGGATCGCGACCTTCGGCTGGTCCTATGGCGGGTTCATGTCGCTCAAGATGATCGAAGCCGATCAGGGGCTGTATGCCGCCTCCGTCTCGGGCGCGCCGGTCACCGACTGGCGATTGTACGACACGCACTGGACCGAACGCTACATGGGCGATCCGCGCGTCGACAAGGCGGCCTATGACGCGTCGCGCGCGGTGATCGACCCGTTGAAGATCACGACGCCGCTGATGCTGATGCACGGCATGGCGGACGACAATGTCTTCCTCGACAATTCCACCGAGGTCGCGGCGCGGATGCAGGCGGCGAACGTGCCGTTCGAGATGATGTTCTACCCCGGCAAGGCGCATGGCGCGGCGCGCGACATCCATGTGTGGACGACGATCGAGGCGTTCCTGGACCGACATGTGGGGGCGGGGGCGCGCTGAACACGGGTGGCTTTTCGGATATTACGGCGTTAGGGCGCGGCGCGACAATTTCGTGAGGCGCCGCGTCGGGCGCGTGGAAGGAACAATCATGGGGTATCGGGTGGTCGTCGCCGGCGCGACCGGCAATGTCGGGCGCGAGATGGTCAACATCCTGGCCGAGCGGCAGTTTCCCGCGGACGAGATCGCGGTGCTGGCCTCCTCGCGCTCGGTCGGCGACCAGATCGAGTACGGCGACACCGGCCGCATGCTGACGGTCAAGAACATCGAGCATTTCGATCCCGCCGGCTGGGACATGGCGCTGTTCGCGATCGGCAGCGAGGCGACCGCGGTCTATGCGCCGAAGTTCGCGGCGGCGGGCTGCACCGTGATCGACAATTCGTCGCTGTACCGGATGGACCCGGACGTGCCGCTGATTGTGCCGGAGGTGAACGCGGACGCGATCGACGCCTATACGCGTAAGAACATCATCGCCAACCCGAACTGCTCGACCGCGCAGATGGTGGTGGCGCTGAAGCCGCTGCACGATGCCGCGACGATCCGGCGCGTGGTGGTGGCGACCTATCAGTCGGTGTCCGGCGCGGGCAAGGTGGGGATGGACGAGCTGTTCGAGCAGAGCCGCAACATCTTCGTCGGCGATCCTGCGGAGCCGAAGAAGTTCACCAAGCAGATCGCGTTCAACGTGATCCCGCACATCGACAGCTTTCTGGAGGATGGCTCCACCAAGGAAGAGTGGAAGATGGTGGTGGAGACGAAGAAAATCCTCGATCCCAAGATCAAGGTGACCGCGACCTGCGTGCGCGTGCCGGTGTTCGTCGGCCATTCCGAGGCGCTGAACATCGAGTTCGAGCGCGAGCTGGACGCAGAGGCGGCCAAGGCGATCCTGCGCGAGGCGCCCGGCGTGATGCTGATCGACAAGCATGAGGACGGCGGATACGTCACCCCGATCGAAAGCGCGGGCGACGACGCGACCTATGTCAGCCGCGTGCGCGACGATTCGACGGTCGAGAATGGGCTGTCGCTGTGGTGCGTCAGCGACAATCTGCGCAAGGGTGCGGCGCTGAACGCGGTGCAGATCGCGGAGCTGCTGGGGCGGCGCCACCTGAAGAAGGCGGATTGAGCAGGCTGGGGCGCGATGGTAGCGTCGCGCGATGGGTGACGTGCTCCTCAAACTCGATGACGCGCTGCTGATGGATTATCGCCGCGCAGCCGACTCCTCTGGCCGGACGCTGGAGGATGAATTAAGGGAAGCCCTGACGGCGCATCGTCCCACGGCGCGCCTGTCCAAGCAGGAGTTGCTGGCGTTGTCCGATCGACTGCTGAACATGACGCCTGCTTCTGCCGCGGCAATCGATAGTACGGATCTGATCCGTGAGGATCGCGACAGCCGTTGATGCTGGTGGTGGATGCCAGCGTCGTTGTGAAAGCTTTGACGCTAGAGCCCAATACATACGCAGCGCGTACCCTCATATTCGAGGCTACGGAGGTCGTTGCGCCTTCGATCATCTCCATGGAGGTGGCGAGCGCGTTATCGAAGAAGGTGCGCTATCACGGCCTTCCCATCGACGCTGCCACTGACGCGATGCTCGCTCTTCCGAACTTCATAACGCAATACGTGCCGCTCGACATCTTCATCGTGTCTGCCTTTCACCTGTCGCTGCAACTCGCGCATGCGTTGCAGGATTGCATGTATCTGGCGGTCGCGATCGAACACGATTGCCCATTGGCAACGAGCGACAGGAAGTTCGCCAATCGAGCCATCGCCGCCGGTCATGGCCATCGGATTGTCGTACCGGCGGCGGATTGACGCCTCACTCGCTGTGCACCACCTCCAGCTTGCCCTTGGGCTTGCGGAGCAGCAGCACCATCGGCACGACCGCGATCGAGATCCATGCCATCAGGTAGAAATCGTCGACATAGGCGATCATCGCCGCCTCGCGGTTGACCATCGCGTCGGCGAAGGCGGCGGCGGTCTGGCCCAGTGCGGGGACGCGCGCCAGCAGGTCGGCGGCGGGCAGCGACTGGTCGGTGACGTGTGCGCCCAGGTCGGCGTGGCTGACCTGGATGTTGCGCGCCAGCATCACCGTGACCATCGAGATCCCCGCCGACTGGCCGATCGAGCGCATCAGGTTGAGGATACTGGCGCCGTCGGTGCGGTAGCGGTTGTCGAGCGTGGCGAAGGCGAGCGCGTTGAGCGGCATGAAGACGAAGCCCATGCCCAGTCCCTGGATGAACCCGGCGGTGACGACCGGCCAGTAATCCATCTCCAGCGAATAGCCCGCCATCATCCGCAGCGATCCCGCGAACAGGATCAGCCCGACGATGATGACGATGCGCGTGTCGACCTTGCCCATCAGCTGACCCGCGATCCACATCGTCGCCAGCACGCCGACGCCGCGCGGCGCCATCATCATGCCGGTGTCGATCACCGGATAGCCGAACAATTGCTGGAGCATCGGGGGCAGCAGCGCCATCGGCGCCATGGTCGAGATACCGATGACGATCATGAAGATCATGCCCATCACCAGATTGCGGTTGCGGAACAGCTCGCGGTCGAACAGCGGACGCCGCGCGGTGGCGAGGTGAATCACCGCCAGCCACAGCGCACCGGCCGCGATCAGCCCTTCCGCCACGATCTCCCAGCTGGAGAACCAGTCCTCGGTCTGGCCGCGGTCGAGCATCAGCTGGAACGACGCGACCGCGACGCCGACATAGACGAAGCCCATGTAATCGAAGGTGCGGCGCGCGCGCGGGCGCGACGGCAGCTGCCACCACAGGATCGCCAGCGTCAGCAGCCCCACCGGCACATTGACGTAGAAGACCCAGCGCCAGTTGTAATTCTCGGTCAGGAAGCCGCCGATCACCGGCCCCATGATCGGCCCGACCATCACCCCCATGCCCCACACGCTCATCGCCTTCGCGGCACGCTCCGGCGGGTTGATGTCGAGCATCGCGGTCTGCGACAGCGGGTTGATGAAGGCGGCGGCAATGCCTTGGACGATGCGGAAGGCGACCATCAGCGGCAGGCTGTTGGCGACGCCGCACAGCATCGAGGCGATGACGAACACCCCGACCGACACCAGGAACAGGTTGCGGCTGCCGATCCGGTCGGACAGCCAGCCGGTTGCCGGCAGCGCGATCGCAGTGGCGACGATATAGCTGGTCAGCACCCAGGTGACGGTGTCGACCGTCGCGCCCAGCGACGTCTGCATATGCGGCAGCGCGACATTGGCGATCGTGGTGTCGAGGATCTGCATCACCATCGCGCCCATCACGCCGACGGTGAGGATGCCGCGATGCTCGACCGGGAGCAGCGGCATGCCCTCCGTCGGCGCGGGTGCGGGTGCAGGTACGGCCGCCGACGCGGGGGCAGTCGCCATCAGCGCGCCTGCGTGTCGACCGCGACGTCGGCGGACAGGCCGGCGATCAGCGGCCGCGACGAACGCCCTTCGATCGCGATGCGCACCGGCACGCGCTGCGTCACCTTCACCCAGTTGCCGGTCGCGTTCTGCGCCGGGAGGACGGAGAATTGCGAGCCCGTCCCCGCGCCGATCGACTGAACGCGGCCGTGCAGCTCCACGTCGGGATAGGCGTCGAAGCCGACCGTCGCCGGCTGTCCGACGCGCATATGGTTGAGGTCGGTCTCCTTGAAATTGGCCTCGACATAGGTGCCGCCGGTGGTGACCAGCGTCAGCGCCGGGACCCCGCTGGGCGTGATGTTGCCGACCTGGAGGCGGCCGGTCTGGCTGACGATGCCGTCGTGCGGCGCGCGGACGACGGTACGCGCGAGGTCGAGCTGCGCCTTCTCGCGCCGGGCGAGGGCGACCTGAATCGCGGCGGGGGTGCTGGAGCCGGTGTCGCCGCTCGACACCTGTTGCCGGGCGCGCGCGGCATCGGCCTGCGCCGCGGCGATGCGGGCGCGCGCGGCGGCGACCTGCTGCGTCGCGGCGTCGAGAGCGGCGCGGGTGGTGAAGCCGCGCTTCATCAACGCCGATTGCCGCTCCCATGTCGCCTGCGCCAGCGTCAGGTCGGCCTGCGCCCCCGCCAGCGTCGCGGCGGCGCTGCCGCTGTCGGTCGCCTTTGTCGACACGTCGACACGCGCTTCCGCCAGCGCCGCATCGGCCTGCGCCAGTGCGATGCGATAGGGCACGGGATCGATGCGGAACAGCACCGTGCCCGCCTTGACCGGCTGGTTCTCGCGCACCTCGACCGCGACGATCCGCCCGGTCACATCGGGGCTGATCGAGGTCATGTCCTGCTTCACATAGGCATTGTCGGTCGATACGTACCGCCCCGACGTCAGCCAGAACCAGCCGCCGACGAGCGCCAGCAGCAACGGCACGCTGATCATCAGCGCCAGCCGTCCCCAGCGGCGCTTCGGCCGAAGATCGGGCGGGGCGGCAGCGGGTTCCGCGGCGATCACGGCACGATGCGGATCGGCGTCAGCCATGCGCGCTCTCCATCGCCGGGGATTGCAGGTTGTCGCGGATCCGCTCCAGCATCCCGGACAGGCGCGTCTGTTCGTCGGGGGCGAGGCCCTCCATCGCCTGAACCGACAGGTCGTCGGCCAGCAGACGCAATTGATCGATCAGCGGGCGCGACTTGTCGGTCAGGTAGATGTGCCAGGCGCGACGATCGGCCGGGGCGCGGCGCCGCTCCACCAGGCCGGCTTCCTCCAGCCGGTCGATCATCCGGCAGAGCGTGATCGGCTCCACCTCCAGCCGTTCGGCCAGCGCGCCCTGGTTGATGCCTTCGCTGCGGCTGAGCGCGGTGAGCGCGCGCCATTGCGGTCGTGTCACGCCGATGGTGCGGGCGCGTTCGTCGAAGCGGCGGCGCAACAGGCGCGAGACATCGCCGACGAGAAATCCGATCGAGTCACTCATGCAGCGCGCATATAATAAGTGTCCTTATGAAATGTAAGCATGTTGATGCTTGTGCCGACGTGCGACCTCGATAGACCGGCGGTCCGGCCATCATCCACGCGCCGCCACAGGAGTTTTCGATGTCCGACGCCGTCAGCGAAACGCGTTTCTTCAACAGCTTCGACGGTGTTCGTCTGGCATGGCGTGAGCTGGGGGAGGGCCGGCCGGTGGTGCTGATCCACGGCTATTTCTCCGACGCGGCGACCAACTGGATCCGCTACGGCCATGCCGCGGCGATCGCGGCCAGGGGCTTTCGCGTGATCATGCCGGACCTGCGCGGGCATGGTGAAAGCGACCGGCCGCACGAGGCGGCCGCCTATCCGCCCGATGCGCTGGCGCGCGACGGCCATGCGCTGATCGCGGCGCTGGCGCTGACCGATTACGATCTGGGCGGCTATTCGCTGGGCGCGCGCACGACGTCGCGGATGCTGGCGACGGGCGCGACGCCGGGTAAGATCGTCTTTTCGGGCATGGGGCTGGAGGGGCTGATCCACACCGGGCGACGCGCGGGGCATTTCCGCAACATCCTGACCAACCTGGGCCAGCATGAGCGCGGCACGCCGGCCTGGATGGCGGAGGCGTTCCTGAAGACGACCGGCGGCGACCCGGTCGCGCTGCTGGGGGTGATCGACACCTTCGTCGACACGCCGGAGGAGCAGGTCGCCACCTTCGCGCAGCCGGCGGTGGTGGTGAACGGCGTGGACGACGACGACAATGGATCGGCCGCCGCGCTGGCACGGGTGCTGCCGAATGCCCGGCTGGTCGAGGTGCCGGGCAACCACATGAGTGCGGTGATCAAGCCCGAACTGGGGCAGGCGATCGCCGATTTCCTGGCGGGATAGCCCTATCGACGGCGGCGAGAGGGCTACCTCGTCACGGTCAGGCGGGGATGGTGTTTTCGTCGGCGATCCCGGCCTCGAACGACTTGGACGAATCGGTGCCGTCGGGCTGATGCGCGCCGCCCTTGAGGTGCGGAAGCGCGGGCTGGCGCGGGGTGGAGCCGCGCAGCGAGAGGACGGCGGCGGTCGCCGCCGCGCCGATCGCGGCGACGCCACCCGCGATCATCGCCGCACCCCATTTGCCGCCGACCGGCGCCGCGGCCTTGTCGACCTTCTTCACCGCCTTGCGCGCAGTCCGGGTGGTGGCGGTACGCGCCTTGGTGGTGGTGCGCTTGGCGCGCGTGGTCACGGCATCCACGCCGTCCTTCGCCGCCTGCACGGTACGCGCGGTGGTGGAACGCTGTGCCGCAGGGGCGGCGCGCTTCGTCCGCGGCTTGGCCGCGCCGTTGGCGGTCGAGCGCTTCGCCGGAGCCTTGGTCTGCGCGGCGGGCTTGCGGGCGGCGCGGCGACGCGGGGTGGCGGGCTTGGACGTGTCCGCCGGCGTGTCGCTGGTGTCGTCGGCCATGATGCGGTTCCCTTTGCTGTTCCGGTATCGCCACCGTAACGCACGGACCCCACATCGTTTCCGCGCGCCGTTACATCAGCGGAACGTCATCAGCGGAAGGGGGGCTCGTTGAAGGCGCGCAGCTTACGGCTGTGCAATTTCGCGCCTTCGCGGCGCAGCTCCTCGCACGTCTCGATGCCGATCCGCATATGTTCGCTGATCGCGCGCTCGTAGAAGCGGTTGGCCTGGCCGGGCAGCTTCAGCTCGCCGTGGAGCGGCTTGTCGGAGACGCACAGCAACGTGCCGTAGGGGACGCGGAAGCGGTAGCCCTGCGCCGCGATCGTGGCCGATTCCATGTCGATCCCGACCGCACGGCTGAGCGAGAAGCGCAACGCCGAGCGCGAATAGCGCAATTCCCAGTTGCGGTCGTCGGTGGTGACGATCGTGCCGGTGCGCAGCCGCCGCTTCAGCTCCTCGCCCGACTGGCCCGACACCGTTTCCGCGGCGCGGGCCAGCGCCTGCTGCACCTCCGCGATCGCGGGCACCGGGATCTCGGGCGGCAGCATGTCGTCCAGCACATGGTCGTCGCGCAGATAGGCGTGGGCGAGGACATAGTCGCCGATCCGTTGCGACGGCCGCAGCCCGCCGCAATGGCCGATCATCAGCCACGCCTCCGGCCGCATCACCGCGAGATGGTCGCAGATCGTCTTGGCGTTGGACGGGCCGACGCCGATGTTGACCAGCGTAATGCCGGTGCGGTCGTCCGCCATCAGGTGATAGGCGGGCATCTGGAGCCGGCGCCACGCGCTGTCGTCGAGGATCGCGGGGTCGTCACCGGCGCGGAACATCACTCCCCCGGGGCCGGACAGCGCGGTGAAGCGGCTGTCGCCGCCGACCTGCTGCGCGGCCCAGCGGACGAATTCGTCGACATAGCGGTGGTAGTTGGTGAACAGGACGTAGCGCTGGACGTGCTCCGGCGGGGTGCCGGTATAGTGGCGCAGCCGTGCGAGGCTGAAATCGGTGCGCAGGCCGTCGAACAGCGCCAGCGGCCGGGTGCCGTCGATCGAGGCCCACAACCCGTCCGCGATCTCGTCGCCGATGAACGCTAGTTCGGTGGTGGGGAACCAGCGCGCCAGCTCCGCCACCGACACCGCGTCGAGGCTCAGCGCGTGACCCGGATCGATGACATAGGGGTAGGGGATCTCCTGCCGCCCCGGCACGGCCTCGACCGTGACGTCGTAGTCCTCGACCAGCAATGTCAGCTGCTCGACGAGGTAATCGGCGAACAGCGCGGGCTTGGTGACGGAGATGCGATATTCGCCCGGCGCGGTCAGCCGGCCGAAGGAGCGCAGCGGGGTGGGACGCCCGTCGCCGCCGGCAAAGCGCAGGCGGATCTCGGGATAGGCGAAGGAGCCGTCCTTGCGTGCCTCCGCGGGCGGCACGGTGCCGTCGGCGATATAGGCGGAGATGGCGGCCTTGAGGCGGTCGACCGACGCGGCGTAGAGGCGGTCGAGTTCGGTGACGATGTCGGCAGCGGTCATCGCAGGGGGTTACATGCGCGATGTGACGCTGACAAGACGGGGATGCCGTAGCGCGAAACCTCGCCCCCATCACGCCGTCACCCCGGGCTTGACCCGGGGTCCAGGGCGGCGAGCGATCACGTCTGTTTGCGTGCGGCGCCCTGGATGCCGGGTCAAGCCCGGCATGATGGGGAAGGTTCAGGTCAAAGCTTGCTCAGCATGTGATCGGCCGAGCTGACGTTGAATTCGCCCGGCGCCTCGACGTTGATCTGCGTGACGACGCCGTCGTCGACCACCATCGAATAGCGCTGGCTGCGCTTGCCCATGCCGAACTTGCTGCCGTCCATCGCGAGGCCCAGCGCCTCGGCGAAGTCGCCGTTGCCGTCGGCCAGCATCGTCACGCCCTCGGCGCTCGACTGCTTCGACCAGGCGCCCAGCACGAAGGGATCGTTGACGCTGGTGCACGCGATCTCCTCGATCCCCTGCGCCTTCAGCGCCTCGGCCTTTTCCAGATAGCCCGGCAGGTGCTTGGCCGAGCAGGTGGGGGTGAAGGCGCCCGGGACCGCGAACAGCGCGACCTTGCGGCCCTTGAAATATTCCGCCGCATCGACCGGCTCCATGCCGTCGGCGGTCAGCCGGGTCAGCCTGGCGGTGGGCAGCGTGTCGCCGACGTTGATCGTCATGATGCATCATCTCCGTTGAGGTCGCGCGGTACGTTGCAGTGCGTGCGGGCGATTTCAAGCTTTGGCAAGCGGCGCCCGACCCCCTACATCCCGGCATGATGGAAACCGCGACCTTCCTGACCGGCCAGTTCCTGCTGGCGATGCCCGGCATCGGCGATCCGCGGTTCGACCGGTCGGTGATCGCGATGTGCCATCACGACGACAGCGGCGCGCTGGGCATCGGCATCGGCGCGGTGGTCGCCGGGCTGGGGCTGCACGATTTGCTGGAGCAGCTGGAGATCGCGCCCGGCGTCGCACCCGATGCGCCGGTCCATTTCGGCGGGCCGGTGGAGACGCGGCGCGGGTTCGTGCTGCACAGCGCCGACTGGGGCGGGCAGGACACGCTGGATGTCGCCGGCCGCTGGGCCTTGTCGGGCACGCTGGACGTGCTGCGCGCGATCGCGGGCGGCACCGGGCCGTCGCGCTGGCTGGTCGCGCTGGGCTATGCCGGATGGGGGCCGGGGCAGCTCGATGCGGAGATGACGCGCCACGGCTGGCTGAACGTCACCGACACCCCCGCCATGCTGTTCGACACCGCCGCGGACGATCGCTGGACGCGCGGGTTCGCGGCCGCCGGCGTCGATCCGCGCCTGCTGTCGAGCGAGGGCGGACGCGCCTGATATAAAGATATCTTTATATTTGATCGGCGGCGAACCAGCCGCTACAGCGCGCGGATGCCGATCGGTGCCGACGCGCGCCTTGGTCGGCCAAACTTGACGGAGATTACGCCGTGGCTACCGCCCCCGTGCTCGAAAAGAACGATTACGTCATCAAGGACATCGGCCTCGCCGATTTCGGCCGCGCGGAGATCGCGATCGCCGAGACGGAGATGCCCGGCCTGATGGCGCTGCGCGAGGAATTCGGCGCGTCGCAGCCGCTGAAGGGCGCGCGCATCACCGGCTCGCTCCACATGACGATCCAGACCGCGGTGCTGATCGAGACGCTGGTCGCGCTGGGCGCGGACGTGCGCTGGGCGACCTGCAACATCTTCTCGACGCAGGACCATGCCGCCGCCGCCATCGCCGCCGCCGGCATCCCGGTGTTCGCGGTGAAGGGCGAGACGCTGGCCGAATATTGGGACTATGTCGGCGACATCTTCAACTGGGGTGCCGATACGGACGGCCAGACCGCCAACATCATCCTGGATGACGGCGGCGACGCCACCATGTTCGCGCTGTGGGGCGCGAAGCTGGAGGCGGGTGCGTCGTTCGGCGAGCCGGAGAATGAGGAAGAGGTCGAGTTCCAGCGCTCGGTCAAGGCGTTCATCGCCAAGTATCCCGGCTATCTGACGCAGACGGTCAAGAACCTGAAGGGCGTGTCGGAAGAGACGACCACCGGCGTCCACCGCCTGTACGAGATCGCGAAGAAGGGCGAGCTGCCGTTCCCCGCGATCAACGTCAATGACTCGGTGACGAAGTCGAAGTTCGACAATCTCTACGGCTGCAAGGAGTCGCTGGTCGATGCGATCCGCCGCGCCACCGACGTGATGCTGGCGGGCAAGGTCGCCTGTGTCGCGGGCTTCGGCGACGTGGGCAAGGGCTCGGCCGCGTCGCTGCGCAACGGCGGCGCGCGCGTGCTGGTGACCGAGATCGATCCGATCTGCGCGCTGCAGGCGGCGATGGAGGGCTATGAGGTCGTCACGATGGACGAGGCGGTGAAGCGCGCCGACATCTTCTGCACCGCGACCGGCAACGCCGACGTCATCACCGCCGATCACATGAAGGCGATGAAGCCGATGGCGATCGTGTGCAACATCGGCCACTTCGACAGCGAGATCCAGATCGCGGCGCTCAGCAACTATGAATGGTCGGAAGTGAAGCCGGGCACCGACCTGGTGAAGTTCCCCGACGGCAAGCAGATCATCGTGCTGGCCAAGGGTCGGCTGGTGAACCTGGGCTGCGCGACGGGCCATCCGTCGTTCGTGATGTCGGCGTCGTTCACCAACCAGACGCTGGCGCAGATCGAGCTGTGGACCAAGGGCGAGCAGTACAAGAACGAGGTCTATGTCCTGCCCAAGCACCTCGACGAGAAGGTCGCGGCGCTGCATCTGGAGAAGCTGGGTGTCCAGCTGTCCAAGCTGACGCCGAAGCAGGCGGGTTATATCGGTGTGCCGGTCGAGGGGCCGTTCAAGCCGGATCACTATCGCTACTGATCGTGGTGGTGTGAGGTTGAGGGCCGCGCTTGCCGGGAGGCGGGCGCGGCCTTTTCTTTTGTCGCGTGACGTTGCCCTGTCCACGTCGTCACCCCGGACTTGATCCGGGGTCCATCTGTCCGCGAGCGCAGCGTTTGCGGAACCATGGATGCCGGATCAAGTCCGGCATGACGGTACATCGCCGTGCTCCTGCGCAGGCAGGAGCCCAGGGTTTGGGGCACTGACGACGTTGCTCTGCCTGGCCCTGGGTTCCGGCGTTCGCCGGAACACGGGACGGTCAGGCGATCCCCAGATCCCCCGGCCCGAACGCATCGGGCAGCAGTTCCGACAGGCGATAGCTCGCCACCGCATCCCCCTGCGCCCCGGCGCAATGCACCGTCAGATCGCGCCCGCCGAGTTGCGCCGCCTCGTTGAGCACCTGCCGGCATCGGCCGCACGGGCGCACCGGGTCGTTGCCCGTGGCGCGGCCGTCCGCATCCATCGCGCCGCCGATCACGCCCACCGCGACCACCTCGCGCAGCCGCCCCTGCGCGCTGACCGTGGCGATCGCGACCGTCTCGGCGCAGAGCGACAGGCCGTAGCTGGCATTCTCCACGTTCGCGCCGGTGACGATGCTGCCATCGGTCAGCAGTACCGCCGCCCCGACCGCGAAGCGCGAATAGGGAGCGTGGGCATGCGCTGCGGCGGCGCGCGCGGCGGCGATCAATCGGGTTGCTTCGGTCATTTCGCGGCCACGTCCCAGTTCACCGGTCCCTCGACCCCCTCGACGCGGCGGATGTCGCTCGCGCGCCACATCCGCCATCCACGCGTGCCATAGGCAGGCGACAGGAAATTGCCCGTCGCCCACAGGCTGCGCTTGAACGCCTCTATCAGGCGATAGTCCTTTTCCACCGCGCGCGACACCTGGAGCAGCACCGGCTTGCCGGTGTGCGATTCGATACGATGGATCATGTCGGTGACGCCGTCGATCAGCGCCGCGCGCTCGGGCCGTTCGGCGCAACCCTCGTCGAAGGCGAAGGCGATCGCGGCGGGCAGCGCGGTGTCGTCATGCGGGACGACGGTGTTGAAGGCATCGGCCTGCGCCGCGGGCGCCTGGCAGAAGGAGAAGACGTGGATCGCGCCGCGTCGCACGCCCGCGGTCGCCATCGCGGCCCAATGCGTCTGGAACGCGCGGTCGCGCGCGGTCGCGCCCACCGTGGCGACGGCATAGCCGAAATCGGCACCGGCCCCCTTCAGTACCGGCCATTCGATCGCGCCGGTCGCTTCCGACACGTCGACGCCCTGCGATGGATAGGTCTCCACCGAGGGATGCCAGCGGATCGCCATCCTCCATCCCGCCACCCCGGCCAGCGCGAATGCCGCCGCGAACAGCACGAAGCGTCCCAAACCCCACATAACTATCTTCTAAGCCTTGATGTGCAGCACGCAGATGAGCGTGAAGAGGCGGCGCGCGGTGTCGAAGTCGATCTCGATCTTCCCCGTCAGCCGTTCCTGGAGCAGCTCCGCCGCCTCGTTGTGGATGCCGCGCCGCGCCATGTCGACGGTCTCGATCTGCTGCGGCGTGGCCTGACGGATCGCCTGGAAGTAGCTGTCGCAGATCGCGAAATAGTCCTTAATGGGGCGACGGAAGCGCGCCAGCCCCAGCACCAGGGTCTCCAGCGGCGTGCCGTCCTCGCGCCGGATCTCGATCGCCAGCCGCCCTTCCTCGACCGACAGGCGGACGCGATACGGGCCGGCATAGCCGTCGGCATGCTCGCGCTGGGGGGCGAAGTGATTGCCCTCGATCAGGTCGAAGATCGCGATCCGCCGCTCCTGCTCGATATCCGCCGAGCGCCACAGGATGGTGCGCTCGTCCAGTTCGATGTCGATGATCCGCGGATCGGCCATCCGCGTGCCGATAGAGCCGAAGCGGCGCGCTATCCACAGCTTTCGTCGCAGCGGCCCTGTAACCGCGCGCATCGGCCGCGCTATAGGGGGGCATGGCGACTCTGGCATTCCCCGCACCGGCCCCGGCCGAACCCGTTCAGCTGCCCCGCAACGTGGAGGCGGAGGCGGCGATGCTGGGCGCGATGATGATCGACAACCGGCTGGCCGACGACATCGTCGACCGGCTGGAACCGATCCACTTCTTCGAACCCGTCCACGGCCGCATCTTCGCCGCGATCAAGAATTTGCGCGGGCAGGACATGCTGGCGACGCCGGTGACGCTGCGCCCGATGTTCGAGGCGGACGAGGGCATGCGCGAGCTGGGCGGGGTCGGCTATCTCGCCAGCCTGACCGGATCGGGTGCCGGACTGATCGGTGCGCGCCAGTTCGCGCAGCAGATCTACGACCTCGCCATGCTGCGCGCGCTGGTTTCGGTCGGCCACACGATGGTCGATCGCGCGATGGACACCAGCGAGGAGGTGAACCCGCGCGCGCAGATCGAGGCAGCGGAGGAGGAATTGTTCCGCGTCTCCGCGGAGGGCGCGACCGAGAGCAGCGTCAAGAGCTTCGCCCAGGCCAGCACCATGGCGGTGAAGATGGCGGAGAAGGCGCTCAACTGGGGCGGCAATCTGTCGGGCGTCACCACCGGGCTGGACACGGTGAACGCCAAGATCGGCGGCATGCACCATTCCGACCTCATGATCCTGGCGGGACGTCCCGGCATGGGGAAGACGTCGCTCGCGACCAACATTGCGTTCAATGCGGCGCAGCGCTGGATGCGCGACATGCGCGACGGCATCCCGCCTTCCAAGTCGGTGGGCGCGAAGGTCGCCTTCTTCAGCCTGGAGATGAGCGCGGACCAGCTCGCCACGCGTATCCTGGCGGAACAGTCGCGGATCAGTTCCGAGGCGTTGCGCATGGGCAAGATCAGCAAGCAGGAGTTCGAGCAACTGGCGGCCGCGGCGGCGGAACTGGAGAATCTGCCATTCTTCATCGACGACACCGGCGGCCTGACGATCGGCGCGCTACACACGCGCGTGCGGCGGCTCCAGCGGCGGCACAATAACGAGATCGGGTTGGTGGTGGTCGACTACCTCCAGCTGCTGACCGGCTCGGGGAAGGGCGACGGCAACCGCGTGCAGGAGATTTCGGAGATCTCGCGCGGGCTGAAGACGCTGGCCAAGGACATGAACGTGCCGGTGCTGGCGCTGTCGCAGCTGAGCCGTGCGGTGGAAAGCCGCGAGGACAAGCGCCCGATGCTGTCGGATCTGCGCGAATCGGGGTCGATCGAGCAGGACGCCGACATGGTGTGGTTCGTGTTCCGCGAGGATTATTACACCGCGCAGCGCGAACCGAAGCGGCCGATGGAAGGGGATTCGGCCAATGTGTTCGAGGATCACGCGCGCTGGGCGGCGGACATGGAGCGGGTGTTCGGGCTGGCGGAGCTGATCGTCGCCAAGCAGCGCCACGGTGCGACGGGCAAGGTGGTGCTGAAATTCGATCCGACGATCACGCGGTTTAGCGATTACGCGGGGTTTTAGGCCACATTTCAAGCCCCTCCCCTTCAGGGGAGGGGTTGGGGTGGGGGAGGTCTCACCGAGACTGTCGCCAGTGGCTCTTGACTGCCCCACCCCAAACCCCTCCCCTGAAGGGGAGGGGCTTTGAAAAAGGGAAAGGCGCCCGGGCCTTGTGGACCCGGACGCCCCCATCGGCGCCTCGAAAGGGAGCAAAGAGGCGCCAATTCTCTTCGCGACCCCTTGCGGGGGTGCGTTACGCGGCCCTGGACTCGTCGCCCGCGTTGTCCTCGACCGCGGTCAGCGGCGCGCCGGTCTTGATCGCGATGGTCTTCGGCTTCATCGCCTCGGGCACCTCGCGGACCAGGTCGATCACCAGCAGGCCGTCGTTCAGCCGCGCATCCTCCACCAGAACGAAATCGGCCAGCTCGAACCGCCGCTCGAAGCTGCGATTGGCAATGCCCAGGTGCAGGAAGTGGCCGTTGTCCGCCTTCTCGTCCTTGCGGCCGGCGACGACCAGCAGGTTCTGCTGCGCGACGATCTCGATCTCGCTGCGGCTGAACCCGGCGACCGCCAGCGTGATGCGGTAACGGTCCTCCGCCACGCGCTCCAGGTTGAAGGGCGGATAATTTTCGGACGTGCCGCGCGCATTCTGCTCGATCATGTCGAACAGCCGGTCGAAACCGATCGCGGAGCGGCGATAGGGGGTGAGGTCGAAACGCATGTCAAATCCTCCGATGAGCTATCTGAAGCGGGCGCCCGGTCATCCGCGGCACCCCGGTTCCCGTGCGGCCCGGCCAGCGGCACCGCACGCCACGAAGATGGTGCCGATGTGAAGTGTTTCAAGGGCCGTTGAAACTCCTACTTTGTTGATCGGGTATCGTGACTTCACCATCCTCCGCGGCAACGGAAGACCGACCCAGGGGGATAGATGTCGATCACGCTTGCCTTGTTGCTGGCCGCGCAGACCGATGCCGCGACCGCACCGCCGACGCCGCAAGCGGAGCCGGCGCCCGCGCAGGTGGTGGTCGGCGCCAGCGCACCCGGCGCGCCGACGCGGACCGAGGAGGATGTGCAGCGCAGCTCCGCCGCGGCCGATGTCGTGGTCACCGCGCGCCGCCGGTCGGAGCAGGTGCAGAACGTGCCGATCCCGATCTCCGTCGTGGGTGTGAAGGAGCTGGACAATACCGGCAGCTTCAACGTGGCGCGGTTGCAGCAGCTTCAGCCGACGCTGCAATTCTACTCCACCAACCCGCGCAATTCGTCGGTCAACATCCGCGGGCTGGGCGCGCCGCTGGGGCTGACCAACGACGGCATCGACCAGGGCGTCGGCGTCTATATCGACCAGGTGTATCTCAGCCGCGTCGCGGCGGCGACGCTCGACTTCCTCGACGTGCAGCAGATCGAGACGCTGCGCGGGCCGCAGGGGACGCTGTACGGCAAGAACACCGTCGCCGGTGCGATCAGCATCACCAGCAAGCCCCCCAGCTTCACCTTCGAGGGCCGCGCGGAGGTGACCGCGGGCAACCTGGCGTTCAAACAGGCCAAGGCGTCGATCTCCGGCCCGTTGAGCGACACGGTCGCGGTGCGGCTGGGCATGTCGACCACCGACCGGCGCGGCACGATCTACAATGTGCGCACCGGCACCAACGTCAACAGTCAGGACAATCTGGGCGTGCGGGCCGCCTTGCTGTGGAAGGCGAGCGATGCGCTGAACGTCACGCTGTCGGGCGATTACAGCCGGCAGGATCCGGACTGCTGCGCGCAGATCTTCGTCCGCGTCGGCACCACGCAGCGCGCGCTCAACCGGCAATTCGACGCGCTGGCGGCGGCGCTCAACTACGAACCGCCGAGCCGCAACGCGTTCGACCGCGTCACCGATCTCGACGCGCAGCTACAGGCGAGGAACGTGCTGGGCGGCGTGTCGCTGCGCGGCGAACTGCAGCTGGGCGAGGGGACGCTGACGTCGGTCACGGCGTGGCGCTTCTGGGACTGGCTGCCCGCCAACGATCGCGACTTCACCGGCCTGCCGATCACCACCTTGTCGCAGAACCCGACCCGGCAGGACCAATATACGCAGGAATTCCGCTACGCCGGCGAAGGCAATGGCTTCAACTATGTCGCCGGACTGTTCGCTTTCTATCAGGATATCCACACCACGGGCACGCAGCGGCAGGGGACGGCGGCGAGCCGGTGGCTGATCAATCCGCCCGCCAATGGCTGCACCGCGTCGCCGACCGCGCTCGCCTGCGATCCGTCGGTGCTCGACGGGCTGACCGCCAGCAACGACATCCGGCTGAAGAACTTCAGCGGTGCGGTGTTCGGCAAGCTCAACTGGGACGTGACCGATCAGGTGACGCTGTCGCCGGGCGTGCGGCTCAATTATGACGACAAGGTCGGCAGCTATGTCAGCATCGTGCGCGATGCGCAGGGCAATCTGGTGCCGTACAGCGGTGGGACCGCGCGGCAGGCGGCGCAGCGCGACGCGATCCAGCCGCAGGCGTTCGAGGGCGAGGCGTATCGCGCATGGAACGTCACCTATGACGTGACCGCCTCGTACAAGCCGTCGCGCGATATCCTGCTCTACGGCACCTATGCCCACACGTTCAAATCGGGCGGGCTGAACCTGAATGGCGTGCCCGTGGTCAACGGCGTGGTGCAGACCCAGCTGGCGCAGATCGCACCCGAGAAGGTCGACCATTTCGAGATCGGGGCGAAGTCGCAATTCTGGGATCGCCGGATCACGCTGAACATCACGGGTTTCTGGACGCAGATCGAGGACTATCAGGCGGTGGTCAACAACCAGTCGACCTCGACCCTGCGCGGCTATCTGGCCAATGCGGGCAAGGTGCGGGTGCGCGGCGTGGAGGCGGATTTCTCGGTGCGGCCCAGCGAGCGGCTGAACCTGTACGTCAATGCCGCGATCACCGATGGCCGCTATGTCGACTTCAAGAACGCGCCATGCCCGCCGGAATTGTCGGGCGGCCCGGCGGCTCCGGTCGGCAGTGCGGGCGGTCCCGCGGGCGTGCCGGGGGCGCAAAGCCCGGTGGTGTGCGATATCTCCGGCCAGTGGTTGCCCGGCATCTCCAGGGCGGCCTTCTCCTATGGCGGCGAATATAACGTGCCCGCCGCACTGTTCGGGCAGCAGGGGCAGGCGTATCTGGGCATCGACGCCAATTCGCGGACGAAGTTCTCCTCGAACGCCTCGCGGTCGATCTACACCGACATCAACGGCTATACGCTCGCCAACCTGCGCGCGGGCTATCGCACCGACAGCGGGGTCAACGTGTTCGGCTGGGTCCGCAACGTGTTCGACAACAATTATTACGAGGTGCTGGCGACGACGCCAGGGAATACCGGGCTGATCGCGGGCAACGTCGGGGATCCGCGGACCTATGGCGTGACGATCGGGGCGAGTTTCTGAGGCTTCGTCACCCCGGACTTGATCCGAGGTTCCGCTTCTTCACGCACGTCGCAGGGAAGCGGGACCCCGGGTCGAGTCCGGGGTGACGTGTGGGTGAGGAAGCGCCGACGGCGAAGCCGCCGGCTTGACGTCGGACGGGTCCGGCGGTGCCGGCCCGCCGGCCGATGGGGTCGCCGCGCCGCGGGCGCAACGCCCGGTGCTTGCACCGGGCTGCGACCCGAATGCAAACGCCCGGGCCGTTTTCACGACCCGGGCGCCTGCGTGACGATCGCTCGTCAGCCCCCTAATCCAGTCCTCCGCCCGCGCGCTTCGTGGGAACGAAGCGGGGCTGGAAAACATTCCCCGAACCACGGCCTTTTGCCTGTGTGCCAGTGGCGATCGTATGCGCCGCGCGTGGGGATGCTGTCGACCGAAATGAACGGGGGATAAATCGAATGTCGCGCCCCTGTGACGAATTCGCCACATGCCCCGCGCGCACGCCCCCCGTTGCACCCCGCCCGCGGCGCGCCTAGAGCCTCCGCCATGTTGCTGTCGCGCTATGAAAGCATGATCGCGCGGCGCTATCTGCTGCCGGGCCGGGGGGAACGGTTCATCGTGCTGGTGGCGGGATTCTCGCTCGGCGCGGTGATGCTGGGCGTCGCCGCACTCGTCATCGTGATGAGCGTCATGAACGGGTTCCGCGCCGAGCTGTTCGACAAGATCGTCGGGCTGAACGGCCATGCGGTGGTGCAGGGGTTCAACGGCCGGCTGCCCGACTGGCGTCGCGTGGTGCAGGAGGCGCAGGCGACGCCGGGTGTGACCAGCGCGGTGCCGATGATCGAGCAGCCGCTGTTCGCCACCTATAACGGCCGCGCCGAGTTCATCCTGCTGCGTGGCATGCGGGTGCAGGACATCCGCGGCAACCCCGCGATCCGCAGCAAGGTGGTGGCCGGCAATCTGGATTCGGTGACCGCGGGCAGCAACAACATCGCGATCGGCGCGCGGCTGGCGGAGGCGCTGGGCGCGACGATCGGGTCGGAAATCTCGCTGGTCAGCCCGCAGGGGCAGACGACGCCGTTCGGCACCGTGCCGCGGATCGTCAACTATACGGTCGCCGCGGTGTTCGAGGTCGGCATCTACGATTATGACAAGGCCTATGTCATGATGCCGCTGCCCGATGCGCAGACCTTCCTGCTGATGGGCGACAGCGTCGGCATGGTGGAGATCCAGACGGTCGATCCCGATCGCGTCGGCCCGATCCTGGCGCCACTGGCGGCGAAGGTGCAGGGCTATGGCGTGGTCGCCGACTGGCGGCGGCTGAACGCGGAGCTGTTCGATGCGCTGGCGGTCGAACGCGTCGCGATGTTCGTCGTCTTGTGCATCATCATCCTGGTCGCGGCCTTCAATATCGCGAGTTCGCTGATCATGCTGGTGCGCTCCAAGACGCGCGACATCGCGATCCTGCGCACGATGGGGGCGAGCCGGGGGGCGATGCTGCGCATCTTCATGACGGTGGGGACCACGATCGGCGTGCTGGGAACGATCGCGGGGCTGATCCTGGGCGCGATCTTCCTGTTCTTCCGGCAGGCGGTGGTCAATTTCGTTCAGCTGCTGACGGGACAGAATCTGTGGGATCCCTCGATCCGTTACCTGACCGAGCTGCCGTCGAAGCCCAATCCGGTCGAGATCACGCTGATCGTGATCGTCACGCTGGTGATGACGTTCCTGGCGACCGTCTATCCCGCGTTCAAGGCGGCGAGCACCGATCCGGTGCAGGTGTTGCGCTATGAGTGACGCCGAAGACGGCACCGGCCGGCGCGGGCCGGCCAGCGCCAGCGGGCGTGGCCTGGCCGCGCCCGACGGCGCGGTGTTGCAGACCACCGGCCTCGCGCGCAGCTTCACGCAGGGCGAGACGACGATCCACGTCCTGCGCGGGGTCGACCTGGCGATCGCGCCGGGCGAGATCGTCGCGTTGCTGGGGCCATCGGGATCGGGCAAGTCGACGCTGTTGCAGGCGGTGGGGCTGCTGGAGGGCGGCTTTTCCGGCTCGATCCGCATCGGCGGCGAGGAGGCCGCGCAGCTGGACGCGGCGGGGCGCACCGACCTGCGCCGCGACCGGCTGGGCTTCATCTATCAATTCCATCACCTGCTGCCCGATTTCAACGCGATCGAGAATGTCGTCCTGCCGCAGCTGATCCAGGGTGCGACCCGCGCCGTGGCGGAGGAGCGCGCGACGACATTGCTGACCGCTCTGGCGGTCGGCCATCGCCTGACGCATCGTCCGTCGCAATTGTCGGGCGGCGAGCAGCAGCGCGTAGCGGTGGCACGCGCATTGGCCAACCGCCCGGCGCTGGTGCTGGCGGACGAGCCGACCGGCAATCTGGACGAGCATACCGCGGACGTGGTGCTGGCCGAGTTCCTGCGGCTGGTGCGCGGCGAAGGCTCGGCGGCGCTGGTGGCGACGCATAACGAGCGGCTGGCGGCGAAGATGGACCGGGTGGTGCGGCTGCACGAGGGGCAGTTGCAGTGAGCCTGTGGGGCGAGACGCCGACGCTGACCGGGCGTCACGTCCGCCTGCGTCCGCTGGTGCCGGAGGATGCGCCCGCGCTGGCCGCAGCGGCGGGCGATGGTGACCTGACCGAGCTGTTCTTTGCCAACGTATCCGGGCTAACCGATCCCGAGGCGTTCGTCGCCGCGGCGTTGAAGGAGCGCGATCATGGCCGCGCGTTGCCGTTCACGGTGGAGACACCGGACGGGCGCGTCGTCGGGCTGACGCGGTTGATGCGGATGCACGAGGCGCATCGCCGGGTGGAGATCGGCGGCACCTTCTATGCGCGATCGGTCCAGCGCACCGGCGTCAATACCGAGGCGAAGCTGCTGCTGCTGACCCATGCCTTCGACACGCTGGGGTGCAATGTCGTCCAGATCCGCACCGACTGGTTCAACAAGCGTTCGCAGGCGGCGATCGAGCGGCTGGGCGCGAAGCGCGATGGCGTATTGCGGTCGCATCAGGTGATGAACGGCCGCGTCCGCGATATCGTGGTCTATTCGATCATCGCTGGCGAATGGCCCGGCGTGCGCATGAATATCGAGTTCCTGCTGGGGAGAGTGCGATGACCGCCATCACCGACTTTACCGTCAAGACTGCGGACGGCAGCGAAGAATCGCTCGCCGGCTATCGCGGCAAGGTGCTGCTGATCGTCAACACCGCGTCGAAATGCGGCTTCACTCCGCAATATGAGGGGCTGGAGGCGCTGCATCGCAAGTTCGGCGAGCGGGGGTTCGAGGTGCTGGGGTTTCCGTGCAACCAGTTCGGTGCGCAGGAGCCGGGCGACGCGGCGGAGATCGCCAGTTTCTGTTCGCTGACTTATGACGTGACCTTCCCGGTGTTCGCGAAGATCGACGTCAACGGCGACGGCGCGGACCCGCTGTTCGCGCGGTTGAAGGCGGATGCGCCAGGCGTGCTGGGGTCGAAGGCGATCAAGTGGAACTTCACCAAGTTCCTGGTGGATCGCGAGGGGCGCACGGTGTCGCGCTATGCGCCGACGACCAAGCCGGCGGAGATCGAGAAGGATATCGAGGCGCTGTTGTAAAGCGCCTCCACGCCACCGGACGGACAATACTCACGTCGGCATCGCGAACGGTGCCGCGCCGCTGCGATGGTCCCAACCGGCAGCGATCGCGACGATCCCGCCCATCAGGAAGCTGGTCCCCAGGATGAAGCCGGGCAGCGTCAGCGCGGACCACGGCACGGTTGCGACGATGAACACCGCGAGCAACAGGTTGACGACGCCCAGCACGATCATCAACCCGCGCCGCCGCGCCCGGAAGCCCCAATAGACCTCCAGCGCGCCGCGCACCGCCAGCCAGATCGCCACCATCAGCGTCAGCGAGATCGCGCCCGTCGCCGGCTCCAGCACCATGACCGCGCCCGCGATCACCGATACCAGCCCGAAGACGACCGAATAGGCCCGGCTGTCGTGCCCGTGCCCGAACAGCCCGGCGGCGATCGCGAACACGCCTGAGATGAAGAAGAAGGCGCCGATCGTCACCGTCGCGGCGAAGGTGGCCGCGAACGGCCACAGAAAGGCGGCGAGGCCGACCAGCGAGGAGACCACGCCATAGGCCATGATCCAGCCCCAGCCGGCGCCCATGACCGGGCGTTGGTCCGTGCGCATGTCCGTCATGACGGTGGTTCCTTCCATGTTCCGCGTTGCGGCGAACGGGTGGGGTCGGGGGGCGGTTCCGTGCTGGTCGAATCAGCGCCGCTGCCCTATCTGGAGGCGATGGCGCACTCCGGGTTCGTACCGCTCCGCATCTTCTCCTCCTACACGATGCTGGACGGTGCGATCGAACCGAAGGCGATCGCCAAGCGCGCCTCGAAGCTGGGCTTTCCCGCCGCGGGCCTGACCGATCGCAACGGGCTGTACGCCGCGATGGCCTTCTCCGATGCGGCGGCGGGGGCGGGGGTGCAGCCGGTGATCGGGACGATGCTGGGCATCGCGCGACCGGACATGCCGGAGGGGGGCGCCCCCGGTGATCGACTGGATCGCGCTCTATGCGCAGGACACGACCGGGTACGACAATTTGTGCGCGCTGGTCAGCCACGCGCACCTCGACCGACCGCTCGAACTGGCGCCGCATGTCGGGTTCGACGTGCTGGAGCGGCATGCCGCCGGGCTGATCGCGCTGACCGCAGGCGGGGAGGGGGGCGTCGCGCGGCTGTTCGCGGAGGATCAGCCGGCGCGCGCCGCCGCCTATGCCGACCGGCTGCACGCGATCTTCCCCGATCGGCTGTATGTCGAGCTGGTGCGCCGCGGCGATGCGGTGGAGGAGAAAGCGGAAGAGCATCTGCTCGACCTCGCCTTCGATCGCGGCTGGCCGATCGTGGCGACCAATCCGAGCTGCTTCGAGGAAGCGAGCTTCGGCGACGCGCATGACGCCATGCTGTGCATCGCGCATTCCACCTATGTCGAAAGCGAGGATCGCCCGCGCAGTTGCGGCCATGCGTGGATGAAGCCGGCGGCCGAGATGATCGCGCTGTTCGACGATCTGCCCGAGGCGATCGCGAACACGCTGGTGGTGGCGCAGCGCTGCGCGGTCGCCGCGCCGAAGCGCAAGCCGATTCTCCCCAGCCTGGCGGGCGACCGCGAGGGCGAGGCGGCGATGCTGCGCGACCGCGCGCGCGACGGGCTGGCGGCACGGTTGCAGCGGATCGAGGAGCTGGGGCAGGCGGGCGAGCCGGGGTGGCAGGACGCCTATCGCGAGCGGCTGGAGTTCGAGCTGGACGTCATCATCCAGATGGGGTTCCCCGGTTACTTCCTGATCGTCGCGGACTTCATCCAATGGGCGAAGTCGCATGACATTCCGGTGGGGCCGGGACGTGGATCGGGCGCAGGCTCTGCGGTCGCCTGGGCGCTGACGATCACCGATCTCGACCCGCTCCAACTGGGGCTGCTGTTCGAGCGCTTCCTGAACCCCGAGCGCGTGTCGATGCCCGACTTCGACATCGACTTCTGCGAAACCCGGCGTGGCGAGGTGATCCGCTACGTGCAGGAAAAATACGGCCGCGATCAGGTGGCGCAGATCATCACCTTCGGAAAGCTGAAGGCGCGCGCGGTGCTGAAGGACACCGGCCGTGTGTTGCAGATGAGCTATGGCCAGATCGACCGACTGGCGAAGCTGGTGCCCAACCACCCGACCGATCCCTGGGACCTGAAGCGCGCGCTGAATGGCGTGCCGGAGCTGGCCAAGGAATATTCCAACGACAATCAGGTCCGCCATCTATGGGATCTGGCGACCAAGCTGGAGGGGCTGCCGCGCCACTCCTCTACGCACGCCGCGGGCGTGGTGATCGGCGACCGGCCGCTGGCGCAGCTGGTGCCGCTGTACCGCGATCCGCGCTCCGACATGCCGGTGACGCAATTCGACATGAAATATGTCGAGGGCGCCGGGCTGGTGAAGTTCGACTTTCTGGGCCTGAAGACGCTGTCGGTGCTGAAGAAGGCGATCCAGCTGCTCGACCAGCGCGGCATCGCGGTCGACCTCGACGCGCTGCCGTGGGACGACGAAGGCGTCTATAAATTGCTCCAGCGCGGCGACACGGTGGGCGTGTTCCAGCTGGAATCGGAAGGGATGCGGCGCACGCTGTCGGCGGTGCGGCCGTCCAACTTCGGCGACATCATCGCGCTCGTCTCGCTGTATCGCCCGGGGCCGATGGACAATATCCCGTCGTTCGGGCGCCGCAAGCAGGGGCAGGAGGAGATCACCTATCCCCATCCGCTGCTGGAGCCGATCCTGAACGAGACCTATGGGATCTTCGTCTATCAGGAACAGGTGATGCAGGCCGCGCAGGTGCTGGCGGGCTATTCGCTGGGCGGCGCGGACCTGTTGCGGCGCGCGATGGGCAAGAAGATCAAGGCGGAGATGGACGCGCAGCGCGCCACCTTCGTCGCCGGGTGCGCCGAGCATAACCAGATCAAGGCGGATTATGCGAACCAGCTGTTCGATTTGATCGACAAGTTCGCCGGCTATGGCTTCAACAAGAGCCACGCGGCGGCCTATGCGCTGCTGGCGTATCAGACGGCGTGGCTGAAGGCGCATCACCCGGCGGAATTCTTCGCCGCATCGATGTGCTACGACATCCATCTGACCGACAAGCTGGCGATCTTCGTCGACGACATGCGGCGACTGGGCGTGCCGCTGCTGGCGCCGTGCATCAACGCGAGCCTCGCGGAATTCGATGTGCAGGCCGCGGGTGAGGAGGGGCTTTATGGCGTCCGCTATGCGCTCGCCGGCCTGAAATCCGTCGGCGAGGGCGCGATGGAGAAATTGATCGAGGAACGCGCCAACGGGCCGTTCCGCAGCCTCGACGATTTCGCCAGCCGCGTCGACCCGCGCCTGCTCAACAAGCGCCAGCTGGAGACGCTGGCCGCGGCGGGGGCGTTCGACGGGCTGGAGGATAATCGCGCGGGCGTCCATGCGGTCGCGGAGACGATCCTCGCCATCGCCGCCAGCACGCATCACGGCCGCACCAGCGGGCAGGGCGGGCTGTTCGGCGACGATGGCGGCGGGGCGGGCGACGTCATCAAGCTTCCCCCGCAGGCGCGCTGGCCGCTCGCCGAGCGGATGGAGCAGGAGAAGGAGGCGTTCGGCTTCTATTTTTCCGCGCATCCGGTCGACCGCTACCGCCATCTGGCGAAGATGCACGGCGCGCGCAGCTATGTCGCGCTCGGCGATCTGCCGATCCCCGATGGCGCGCGGGTGATGGCGACGATGGCGGTGATGGTGGAGGACGCGCGCTGGCGCACCTCCGCGCGCGGGCGGCGCTATCTGATGGCGACGCTGTCGGACGCCACCGGACAGTTCGTCGCGACCTGTTTCGAGGACGGCACCTCCGCGGATCTGGAGGAAGCGGCCAAGAACGGCGGCTGCGGGTTGATGACGGTCGAGCTGGATCGTCGCCCCGGCGAGGAGACGCCGCGCGTCTCGATCAAGGCGATTCGCCCGTTCGAGGGGCTGGCGACCACGACACGGTTCGCGCTGGAGGTGACCGTCGCCGACAAGGCCGCGATCGCGATGCTGGCGGCGCTGATCGGCCCGCTGCGTGGCGCGCGCGGCAAGGTGACGCTGAAGGTGCCGCTGGAGAATGGCGACACCGCGGTGGTGATCCTCGACCGCGATTTCGCGCTGGATGCCGAACTGGCGGAACGGATCGAATCGCTGCCCGGTGTGACGAAGGTGGAGTTCGATATCGAGGAGACGCGACTGCGCTCGGTGGGGTGATGCCATCTCGTGCTCCTGCGCACGCAGGAGCCCAGGGTCGTGCGCGCTCACGATCGTTGTTATACTGGGCTCTGGGTTCCGGCGTTCGCCGGAACACGGCAGGGCATCAAAACAACTCCCCCTGCGCGCCCGCGGGCGGGCGGAACAGGTCGCAGCGCAGGTCCAGCCTGCGGCGTTCGTCGCTGAACCCTGCTTTGGCGCGCGCGATGCGGAAGCGGGTGCGCAGCAGCTCCGCCCATGGCCCTTCGCCCTTCATCCGCATGCCGAAGCGCGGATCATTGTCCTTCCCGCCGCGCAGCGACTGGACGATCGCCATCACCTTGCCCGCACGCTCCGGAAAATGTTCGTCGAGCCAGGCGCGGAACAGCGGTGCCACCTCCCACGGCAGCCGCACCGGGATGAACGACACGCCGCGCGCGCCCGCCGCGGCGGCGCGGGCGACGATCGCCTCCACTTCGCCATCGGTGATCGCGGGGATGACGGGCGCCATGTTGACATAGGTCGGCACGCCCGCGGCTGCGAGCCGCGCCACCGCCGCCAGCCGCCGCTCCGGGGTGGGCGCGCGCGGCTCGACGGTCATCGCGATGCGCGGGTCGAGCGAGGTGACCGAAATGGCGACCGCGACCAAGCCTTTGGTCGCCATCGGCGCCAGCAGGTCGAGGTCGCGCACGACGCGGTCGGACTTGGTGGTGACGACCAGAGGATGGTCGCAGTCCGCCAGCACCTCGATCACGCGGCGCGTCACCTGCCACTCGCGCTCGATCGGCTGATAGGGGTCGGTGTTGGTGCCCATCGCGATCGGCTGGCAGGCGTAGCCCGGCTTCGCGAGTTCCGCGCGCAGCAACGCGGCGGCATCGGGCTTGGCGAACAGCTTCGTTTCGAAGTCCAGCCCGGGCGACAAATCGTGAAAGGCGTGGCTGGGCCGCGCGAAGCAGTAGATGCAGCCATGCTCGCAGCCGCGATAGGGGTTGATCGAGCGATCGAACGGCACGTCGGGCGAACGGTTGCGGGTGATGATCGTGCGCGCATGCTCGACGGTCACGGTGGTGCGCAACGGCGACGGCGCGCCGTCGATCGTGTCGCGCGCGTCGAGCCATTCGCCATCGGCCTCTGTCTGCGGCAGGTTGAAGCGTTGGCTCTCCGCGTTCAGCGTCGCGCCGCGATGAGGCCGGGGATTCGCCATTGCGCAATCCTATCCACCACCATAGAACATAGCAAGAACGATGCAGGAGAATCGTTATGGCGCGCCTCAATTATCTGGAATTGGCGACGCGGGATCGAGCGGCGGCCAAGCGCTTCTACGAACAGGCGTTCGGCTGGGCCTTTACCGACTTCGGGCCTGACTATGCCGCGACGCTCAGCGGCGACACGGACATCGGCCTCGACGCCGCGTCCGACCGGATCGCAGCACCGCTGCCGGTGATCGAGGTCGCCGATCTGGAGGCCGCGCAGGATGCGGTCGCGCAGGCCGGGGGCACGATCACCGTGCCGATCTTCGCCTTTCCGGGCGGTCGGCGGTTCCATTTTCGCGATGTCGACGGGCACGAACTGGCCGCATCGCAGCCCGAGTAAGGGTCAGCGCTCCAGCAACCGGGGCATGAGCTCGACGAAATTGCAGGGGCGGTGGCGGCTGTCGAGCTGGTCCTTGAGGATGCCGTCCCACGCATCCTTCACCGCGCCGGTCGAGCCGGGCAGCGCGAAGATATAGGTGCCGCGCGCGACGCAGGCGCAGGCGCGGCTCTGCACGGTCGAGGTGCCGATCGTCTGGTAGCTGAGCCAGCGGAACAACTCGCCGAAGCCGGGGATCATCTTGTCGGCCACGCGCTCGACCGCCTCGGGCGTGACGTCGCGTCCGGTGACGCCGGTGCCGCCGGTGGTGATGATGCAGTCGACCGCCGCATCGTCGATCCAGGCGTCCAACTGCGCCACGATCGCATCGGCATCGTCGCGCAGGATCGTGCGCGCGGCGAGCATGTGGCCGGCATCGCTCAGCCGCTCGACCAGCGTATCGCCGGAGCGGTCCTCCGCCAGCCCGCGGGTGTCGGAAACGGTCAGCACCGCGATGCGGACGGGGAGGAAGGCGCGGGTGTCGTCGATCGGCATGGCGCGAGGTTAGCGGATGCGGTCGAGCGGGACCAGCAGGCCGTTCTCGCCGGCGAAGGCAGTGATGCCATAGACCTGCGCCAGCAACGCGGGCGTCAGCACGTCGCGCGGGGTTCCGTCCGCCGCCACCACGCCGTTCGCCAGCACCAGCACGCGGTCGCAGAAGCGCGCCGCCAGCGTCAGGTCGTGGAGCACCGCCACCACCAGCCCGCCGGCATCCGCCTGCGCGCGGAGCAGCTCCATCCCCTCGATCTGGTGCGCGGGGTCGAGGCTGGCGAGCGGTTCGTCGGCGATCAGCGCGGGCGCGCCGACCGCAAGCGCGCGGGCGAGCAGGACGCGCGCGCGCTCGCCTCCGGACAGCTCGGTCGCGGTGCGGTGCGCGAGATGCGCGACATCGGCGCGCGCCATCGCCGCGGCGACCGCGTCGCGATCGGCGGGCGACAGGCGCGAGAAGGGTGCCAGATGCGGCAGGCGACCGAGCGCTACCAGCCGCTCGACCGTGACCGGCCAGTGGAGCGTCTGCCCCTGCGGCAGATACGCGATGCGCCGCGCGATCTCCGCGCGCGACAGGGCGGCGCGGGGTGCGCCGTCGATCGCGACCGTGCCGCTATGCGGCAGCAGGCCGAGCAGCGCGCGCACCAGCGTCGACTTGCCCGCGCCATTGGGGCCGAGCACGCCGACGAAGGTGCCGGCCTGCCACGCCAGCGACACGTCGCGGACGACATGGCGCTGTCCCAGCGTGACGCCCAGCGCGTCGGCGACGACGGTCACCATAGCCGCCGCTCCCGCATCAGATGGACGAGGAAGACGGGGACGCCCAGGAAGGCGGTGACGACCCCCAGCTTCAGTTCGTTGGTGGTCGGAATCACGCGCACCGCGACGTCGGCAAGGGTCAGCAAGGCGGCGCCTGCGAGCGCGCTGGGCCACAGGATCGCGGACGGCGTGCGGTCGGTCAGCGGGCGGATCAGATGCGGCACGATCAACCCGACGAATCCGATCGCGCCCGACACCGCGACCGCGCCGCCGACCCCGATCGCGACCCCCAGCAGCAGGCGGATACGGGTGCGCGACAGGTCGATGCCGAGCGCCGCCGCCCCGTCCTCGCCCAGCGTCAGCGCGTCCAGCGCGCGCCCCTGCCCGGCGAGCAGCAGCGCGCCGATTGCGACGCAGGGCAGCGCGAGCGCGACATGGCGGAACGAGCGATCCTCCAGGCTGCCGAGCAGCCAGGTCATGATCTCCATCGCCGCGAACGGGTTGGGCGAGAGGTTGAGCGCGAGGCTGGTCCCCGCGACGGTGAGGGTGGAGATGGCGATGCCGGCGAGGATCAACGTCAGCGCGCTGTCGGATCGGCGCGCGAGCAGCAGCAGGACGCCGAGCGCGACGAGCGCACCCAGGATCGCCAGCACCGGCAGCGCGACCTCGTGCTGCGTCGCGACGCCGAAATAGATCGCGACCACCGCGCCCAGTGCGGCGCCGTTGGAGGCGCCCAGTACCGACGGCTCGGCCAGCGGATTGCGGAGATAGCCCTGCAACGCCGCGCCGGAGAGCCCCAGGATCGCACCGACCGCCAGCCCGAGGATCGCGCGCGGCAGCCGCAGTTCGACGAGGATGGCGCGCTCGACCGGGTCGCCATGTCCCATCAGCGCGGCGAGCGCGCGCGCGGGCGGGATGCTGGCGCTGCCGATGCCGACGCTCAGCACCAGCGCGGCCAGCGTGGTCAGGATCAGGGCCGGCCACAGCCAGCGGCGATAGGTCACGATGGCGGGCGCCTTCGATGGAGAGGGTTGCGCCGCCTAGCGCGAAAGCGCGGGGGGAGGCAAAGGGCGATGATGTCCCGGTCGTTCCTCGCCCTGTTCGCGTCGCTGCCGTTGCTGCTCACCGCGGCCGCGCCGGTCGCCCGCCCGCAGCGAATCGTGTCGCTCAACCTGTGCGCGGACCAGTATGTGCTGGCGCTGGCGGATCGTGCGCAGATCGTCGCGCTGACGCGGTTCGCGACCGATCCGCAGATGTCGGCCGCGGCGGCGCAGGCGCGCGGGATCCGGTCGACGCGCGGGTCGGCGGAGGATGTGCTGGCGCTGCGCCCCGACCTGGTGCTGGCGTCGCCGTGGCAGGATCAGCTGGTGATGACGCACCTGAAGGCGCGGGGCGTGCCGGTGGTGGCGCTGGAGCCGGCCGCGGACCGCGCCGCGATCGAGACGCAGGTGGAGCAGGTGGCACGCGCGGTGGGGCATCCGGCACGCGGCGCGGCGCTGATCGGCGCGATGGACCGTGCGCTGGCGCGGGTGCCGCGCGATGCCGGGCGCGGGCGGACGGCGGCCTATTACCAGCGGCGCGGATTCCTGACCGGCACCGGCACGCTGGTCGACGACCTGATGCAGCGGGTGGGGCTGCGCAACCTCGCCACGCGGCTGGGCAAGCCGGCGCTGGCGCGCGTTGGGCTGGAGGAAATGGCGCTGGCGCGGCCGGACTATCTGATCGTCGAGACGGATGCGGAGCGGGTGGCGGACCAGGGGACCGAGATGCTGCACCACCCGCTGCTGGCGGGCATCCCGCGGCTGCGGCTGCCGCAGGCGTGGACAGTGTGTGGCGGGCCGGCCTATGTGAAGGCGGCGGTGTCGCTGGCGGGGCAGTTGCGGGCGGCACGATAGGCAGGCGTGGTAACCTTGCCGCGATCAGGCGCTAACCTGGATGTGTCCCGGGGGCCGGGGTTCCGCACGCCCAAATCTCTCCTGTTCCCCGGCGGAGGCCGGGGTCCAGCAACGGCCGGCTCGTAAGATGCTGAAACCGCTCGCGACTGGACCCCGGCCTTCGCCGGGGAACAGATTTCGCAAAGGTCTCGAACACGTCCGGCAGGACGGAGGACGCTATCGTCCGCCCGCCTCCAGCAGGCGGCGCGGGGCGGCGAGTTCCCAGCTGCGCGCGATGCGATCCTCGACCAATGTCCAGTCGACGTCGCTGCCCGCTAGGTCGACGCTGACCCAGCCCGACGGGCCGAGATAGGCGGGCTTGCGATACACGTCGGGGGCGGCATCGAGCAGCATCGCCTGTTCGTCGGCGCCGCTGGTGCGCACACAGACGACCGTCAGGCCATCGCCGTGATGGTCGTCGCGAAACTGCGCGAACTGCTTGCCCGCGACGAAGAAGGTGGGCTGGCCGTGGCTGATGCGCTCCTCCGCCTCCGGGAGGAGCATCGCGAGCGCGCGTACACGGTCCAGACCCTCGTTCATCGCGTCACCACCTCCCTGAGCACGCGGGGGTATAGCGCATGTTCCGCCTCCAGCACCCGCGCGGCGAGCGCCTCGGGCGTGTCGTCGGGCAGCACCGGCACCTCCGCCTGTCCAAGCACTTCGCCGCCGTCGAGTTCCTCGGTGACGAGATGGACCGAGCAGCCCGCGACCGCATCGCCCGCCGCGATCGCGCGGGCATGGGTTTCGAGGCCTTTGTATTTGGGCAGCAGCGAAGGGTGGATGTTGACGATCCGCCCGCGCCACTTCGCGACGAAATCGTCGGACAGCAATCGCATATAGCCGGCGAGCGCGATCCACTCCGCCCCCGCCTCGCGCAAGGCGGCGTCGAGCGATGCCTCATAGGCCGGCTTGCCCACCCCCTTCGGCGACAAGGCGAAGGTGGGCAGGCCGTTGGCGATCGCCCAGGACAGGCCGGGTGCCGTGGGCTTGTCGGAGGCGACGACAACGATCTCATAGGCGTCGCCCTGATGCGCGGCCAGCGTCTGCATGTTCGAACCGCGGCCGGAGATCAGCACCGCGACCTTGGCGGGGGTGGTCATGCCCGCTCCGTTCATGCGGTGTGGGTGGCGGTCCAGGCGGCCCGCGCGCTCCACGTCTCGTTGCTCCCCGACACGGTGCAGCCGCGCGTACCCGATTCGATCCGGCCGATCGTGAACACGCTCTCGCCCGCCGTGGTCAGGTCGGCCGCGACGCCCTCGGCTTCCCCGGCGGCGACGACCACCGCCATGCCGATGCCGCAGTTGAAGGTGCGCGCCATCTCCTCCGGCTCGATCCCGCCCTGCGCCTGCAGGAAGGCCATCAGCCGCGGCTGTTCCCAGGCATCGGCATCGACCTGCGCATGCATGCCCGCGGGCAGCACGCGCGGGATGTTTTCGAGCAGGCCGCCCCCGGTGATATGCGCCAACCCCTTGATGCGATGCGCCTTCAGCAGCGGCAGCAGGCCGGCGACATAGATTCGCGTTGGTGCCATCAGGTGATCGATCAGCAGCCGGTCGGGGTCGAACAGCGCCGGGCGATCCAGCTTCCAGCCCTTGTCCGCCGCGAGCCGGCGAACCAGCGAAAAGCCGTTGGAATGGACGCCCGACGAGGCGAGACCCAGGATGACGTCGCCCGCCGCGATCTCCTGCCCGGTCAGCACGTCGCCCCGCTCCACCGCGCCGACGCAGAAGCCGGCGAGGTCGTAATCGCCCGCCGCATACATGCCGGGCATCTCCGCGGTCTCGCCGCCGATCAGCGCGCAGCCGGCGATGCGGCACCCCTCCGCGATCGAGGCGACGACGCTTCCCGCGACCGCATTGTCGAGCTTCCCGGTGGCATAATAATCGAGGAAGAACAGCGGCTCCGCCCCTTGCACCACGAGATCGTTGGCGCACATCGCGACCAGGTCGATACCCACGCCGGCGTGGCGATCCCATTCGATCGCCAGCTTCAGCTTCGTCCCCACGCCATCGTTGGCGGCGACCAGCAGCGGATCGGTGAAGCCCGCCGCCTTCAGGTCGAAGAAGCCGCCGAACCCGCCCAGATCGGCGTCGGCGCCCGGCCGCCGCGTCGCGCGCGCCAGGGGCGCGATCGCGCGCACCAGCGCATTGCCCGCCGCGATCGATACGCCGGCGCTCTCGTAGGTATAGGGTTCGTTGCGTCCGTGAGTGCTCATGCGGTCCGTTAGCCACATCGCGCTTGGATTTCCACGCCTGCTTCGCCAAAAGGCGTGCGACATGCGTCGCCGTCCTTCCGTCCTTCTCGCGGCTGTCGCGCTCGCGACCCTCGGCACCGCCACCGTCGTGGCGCAGATCGAGGGCGGGGATCGTGGCGTGGCGGCGGTCGACAGTTCCAACGATTTCGAGGTGTCGGGCGTGCGCGTCGACACCAATGGCGGCGATGCGGAGGCGGCGCGGCTGGCGGGCTGGCGCGAGGCACAGCGCAAGGCGTTCGTGCAATTGTCGCAGCGGCTGGGCGCGGGCGGCGGGCTGGTGCCCGACGGCACGCTCGATTCGATCGTGTCGGCGATCGTGGTCGAGGACGAGCAGATCGGGCCGCAGCGCTATGTCGCGAAGCTGGGCGTGCTGTTCGATCGCGCGCGCACCTCCGCGCTGCTGGGCGTGTCGTCCTATGTCTCGCGCTCGCCGCCGTTCGTGGTGTTGCCGGTGCAATGGTCGACCGGGGTCGGCACCGTGTTCGAGCAGCGGACCTTGTGGCAGGAAGCCTGGGCGCGCTATCGCACCGGGGGCAGCACGATCGATTATATCCGACCGGCGGGCAACGGGCCGGACCCGTTGTTGCTGAACGTCGGGCAGACGCAGCGCCCCGATCGCGCATGGTGGCGCGCGATCATCGATCAATATGGCGGCAACGACGTGTTGATGCCGACGGTGCGGCTGTATCGCCAATGGCCGGGTGGGCCGGTGATCGGCGTGTTCGAGGCGCGCTATGGCCCCGACAATCGCGTGCTGCGCCGCTTCACGCTGCGCGTCGGCAACGCGCGTGGCGTGCCCGCGCTGCTGGACGAGGCGGTGCGGCGGATGGATGCCGCTTATCAGGAAGGATTGAGCGGCGGGTATCTGACCGCCGATCCGGGGCTGAACCCGATCATGCCGGTGTCGGCCCCGACCCCCACCGACGAGGTCGGCGCGATCCTGGACGATCTCGGCACGCTGCCGGCCGCGGCCACCGCGATCACGGTGCAGTTCGACACTGCGGACGCCGGCGCGGTGACCGGGACGGAGGCGGCGATGCGCGGCGTGCCCGGCGTCTCCGCCGCAGCCACGACCAGCCTGGCGCTGGGCGGCGTGTCGCTGATGAGCGTCAGCTATGCCGGTACGCCCGACGCATTCCGCGCGGCATTGGAGGCGCGCGGGTGGCAGGTGTTCGGCGGCGGCACCACGATCCGCATCCGCCGCGCGCCGCAATTGCTGCCGCCCGACCTGCGTGGCGGGGCGACGCCATCCGGATGACGGGATCGGCAGGATGACCGACCAGATCGCGCTGCCGCTGGCCTGGCCCGCCGATGCGCGCGACGGCGAGTTCGTGGTCGGCCCGTCCAATGCGGCGGCGGTGCGCCTGCTGGATCGCTGGGCGGCGTGGTCGGTGCGCACCGCATTGCTGGCGGGGCCGCCGCGATCGGGGCGCTCGCTGCTGGGCCGCATCTTCGCCGCGCGGTCGGGCGGGACGGTGATCGACGACGCCGATGCCGAGCCGGAGGAGGCGCTGTTCCACGCCTGGAACCGCGCGCAGGATCAGCGCCGTCCGCTGTTGCTGATCGTGCGCCACCTGCCGCCGGCATGGCAGGTGGCGCTGCCCGACCTGCGCTCGCGCCTCGCCGCCAGCCCCGCCGCGACGATCGCGCCGCCCGACGACGCGCTGATCACGGCCTTGTTCGAACATGGCTTCGCGCGGCGTCACGTCGACGCGCGCGCTGATCTGATCGCATGGCTGACCGCACGGGTGGAGCGGAGTCACGCATCCGTCATGGAAACGATCGATAGGCTCGATCGGGCCGCGCTCGCCGGGCGGCGTCGCCTGTCGATCCCGCTGGCGCGCGAAACCCTGATGGATGCGGCCGCGTTCACCGATCGGAGCGACGACTGACCATGACCCGAACGCCGAAGATGGCGCGCCTCGATGCGGACGACACGCTGGAGGATCCGTTCCAGGATCGCGACGGCGGCCGGTATTTCAACCGCGAGCTATCGTGGCTGGCGTTCAACCGGCGCGTGCTGGAGGAGGCGTGCAACAGCGCGCATCCGCTGCTGGAGCGGCTGCGCTTCCTCGCGATTTCGGGCGGAAACCTCGACGAATTCTTCATGGTCCGCGTCGCGGGGCTGAAGGGGCAGCAGGTGCAGGATGTCGAGGCGCGCTCGACCGATGGGCTGACCCCGGGGCAGCAGCTAAGCGCGATCGTCGCCGAGGCGGATGCGCTGATGGCGAGCCAGCAGGCGGTGTGGCAGGACATCCGCCGCGAGCTGGCGGCGGCGGGGATCCAGGTGCTGAGCCATCGCGCGATCGACGCCGCGCTGAACGCCGAGGAGCGCGCCTGGCTGGAGACGCATTTCCACGAGCAGCTGTTCCCGGTCATCACCCCGCAGGCGCTGGATCCGGCGCACCCGTTCCCGTTCATGCCCAACAAGGGGATGGCGGTGATGTTCGACCTCGTGCGCCGCTCCGACAGCGAGCCGATCCGCGAACTGGTGATGCTGCCCGCGGCGATGCCGCGCTTCGTGCGGCTGCCCGGCGAGCAGGCGCGCTATATCGCGGTCGAATCGCTCCTGAAGCGCTTCTCCGGCGCCTTGTTCCCCGGCTATGAGGTGCTGGGCGCGGCGGAATTCCGCGTGCTGCGCGACAGCGATATCGAGATCGAGGAGGAGGCGGAGGATCTGGTCCGCTATTTCGCCAATGCGATCAAGCGGCGACGGCGCGGGCGCGTGATCCGGATGGAGCTGGAAACCGGCATGCCCGACACGCTGGCGGGGCTGTTGCGCGACGAACTGGGCCGGTCGGATGCGATCGTGACGGAGACGGGGTCGCTGCTGGGAATCGACGATCTGTCGGCGCTGGCGGACGAGGACCGCCCGGACCTGAAGTTCGTGCCCTTCACCCCGCGCTTCCCGGAGCGGATCCGCGAATTCGGCGGCGATTGCTTCGCGGCGATCCGGTCGAAGGACATCGTCGTCCATCACCCCTATGAGACGTTCGACGTGGTGCTCGCCTTCCTGAAGCAGGCGGCGAACGATCCCGACGTGGTCGCGATCAAGCAGACGTTGTACCGCGCCGGCAAGCAGTCCGCGGTCATCAACGCGCTGATCGCCGCGGCGGAAGCCGGCAAGTCGGTGACCGCGGTGGTCGAGCTGAAGGCGCGCTTCGACGAGGAGCAGAACCTGCAATGGGCGAGCGCGCTGGAGCGCGCCGGCGTGCAGGTCGTCTATGGCTTCATCGACTGGAAAACGCACGCGAAGGTGGCGATGGTGGTGCGGCGCGAGGGCGACCTGTTCCGCACCTACTGCCATTTCGGCACCGGCAATTATCACCCGGTGACCGCGCGTATCTACACCGACCTCAGCTTCTTCACCGCCGATCCGCGCATCGGGCGCGATGCGGCGCGGATGTTCAACTATATCACCGGCTATGTCGAGCCGGAGGATATGGAGATGGTCGTCCTGTCCCCGCGTTCGCTGCGCAAGAAGCTGATGCAGCGGATCGATATCGAGATCGCCCATGCGCGCGCGGGTCGCCCGGCGGCGATCTGGGCCAAGATGAACTCGCTGGTCGACCCCACGATCATCGAGAAATTGTACGAGGCGAGCGGCGCGGGGGTGGAGATCGACCTGATCGTGCGCGGCATCTGCTGCCTGCGGCCCAAGGTGCCGGGCATGTCGGACACGATCCGGGTGCGATCGACGGTGGGGCGCTTCCTTGAGCACAGCCGGATCACCGCATTCGGCAACGGCGCCGCGCTGCCCAATGACGATGCCGTGGTCTATATCTCCTCGGCCGACTGGATGCCGCGCAACTTCGACCGCCGCGTCGAATATATGCTGCCGATCGACAATGAGACGGTCCACGATCAGGTGCTGGATCAGGTGATGGTGGCCAATCTGATCGACAATGAGCAAAGCTGGGAACTGGAACCGGACGGCAGCTATACGCGCGTATCGCCGGGCGATGCCAAGGGGTTCAACCTGCACCGCTATTTCATGGTCAATCCGTCTTTGTCGGGGCGGGGCGCCGCGCTGGAGGCGGGCGGCGAGGTGCCCGTGCTGTCGCTGCGGCGTCGCAAGTGACGCTGCCTGGGCTGGCGCGCGGGGGCGCGGCGAACGAGGAGCCGCGCACCGCGATCATCGACATCGGCTCCAATTCGATCCGGCTGGTCGTCTATCAGGGGCCGGCGCGGCTGCCCGCGATCCTGTTCAACGAAAAGGTGCTGGCGGGGCTGGGGCGCAGCCTGGCCGCGTCGGGCGCGATCGACGACGAGGCGATGGCCGCGGCGGGCACCGCGCTGCGCCGCTTCGCCGCGCTGACGCGCGAGATGGGGGTGGCGAGCCTGCGCACCGTCGCGACCGCCGCGGTGCGCGACGCGAGGAACGGCGCGGCGCTGATCGATCTGGCGCGTGCGGCGGGACTGACGGTCGAGATCCTGCCGGGCGAGGAAGAGGCGGTTGCGGCGGGCATGGGGGTGTTGTCGGGCATTCCCGGCGCGGACGGGATCGTCGCCGATCTGGGCGGGGGCAGCCTGGAGCTGGTGCGGGTGCGCGGCGGCGCACTGCACCAGCGCGCCTCGTTCCCGCTCGGCGTGCTGCGCCTTGCGACGATGCGCGAGAAGGGGACGCTGGACCGCCGCGTCGCGGCGCTGCTGGAGGAAGGCGGCTGGAGCGGCGCGGGCAAGGGGCTGCCGCTGTATCTGGTCGGCGGGTCGTGGCGCGCGCTGGCGCGGCTCGACATGGAGGCGACGCGCTATCCGCTGCCGGTGATCCACCAATATGCGATGTCGCCCGCGACGATCGCGCGGCTGCGCCGCACGCTGGCGCAGGTCGGCAAGGCGCGGTTGAAGGCGGTGCCGGGGCTGTCCGGTGGGCGGATCCCGACCCTGTCGGGTGCGGCGGCGCTGCTGGCGGTGTTGCTGAAGCATCTGCGCAGCAGCGGGACGATCGTGTCCGCCTATGGCCTGCGCGAGGGATTGCTCCACGCCGCGCTGCCGCCGGAGGTGCGCGCGCAGGATCCGCTGATCGTCGCGACGCGCGACGAGGGGCGGCGCAGCGGGCGCTTTCCCGAGCACGGCGATCTGCTCGACCGCTGGATCGCGCCGCTGTTCAGCGACCGGCCCAGCGAGGCGCGGCTGCGTGGCGCGGCGTGCCAGCTGGCGGATGTGGGCTGGCGCGCCAATCCGGAGTTTCGTGCCGAGCGCGGGCTGGAGATCGCGCTGCACGGCAATTGGGTGGGGATCGACGGGCGCGGGCGCGCGCTGCTGGCACAGGCGCTGTGGACCAGCCTGGGTGGTGAATTGACCAGCCCCGCGCCGCTGACCGGGCTGGCGGGTGAAGCGGGGCTGCGCCGCGCGATGCAATGGGGGCTGGCGATGCGGCTGGGCCAGCGGCTGAGCGGCGGGATCGCCGGGCCGCTGGAACGGTCGTCGCTGGCGGTCGACGGCGGCGCGTTGCGGCTGGCGCTGGGGGACGACGATGCGGGGCTGTACGGCGAGGCGGTGCAGAAACGGCATCGCGCGCTGGCGGCGGTGATGGGGCTGGAGGCGGGGGTGTAGCCTTCCCCGTCACCCCGGACTTGATCCGGGGTCGCGCTTCTTCTGCGGCGTTGGGGGTAAAAGCGGGACCCCGGATCAGGTCCGGGGTGACGGAGTGGGTGCGGAGGCGGTGTTTCTTACCCGCAGGTCAGCTTGACGATCATCCCCGTCGCATCCGTTTCCACGTTCAGCCGGTCGGCGCGGAAATCCATCGTCACCGGCGATCCGGTGACATAGCGGCGCATGGTGCGAGCGCCCGACGCCTTCTGCGCCTGCGCGGCGGCCGCGTCCGCGGGGCGGCCGATCAGACCCTGCGCGGCATTGGCATCGCACTTCACACCCGCCGCCGCATCCTCCGGCGCGGGGGTGGTGGCGCAGGCGGCGAGCGCCAGCGCGGACGTCAGGATCACCGCCTTCATGCCGCTTCCACCTCCGTGCGGGTCATCTTCAGCCGGCCGCCGCGGACCGCGAAACCCAGCCGCCCCTCGACCAGATCGAGCGCGTCATGGCCGAACTGGTCGTAGCGCCAGCCCTCCAGGATCTGCAGCCCCTTGCGCTGCCCCGCGGCCAGCAGCTCCAGTTCCTCCGATCGCGCCAGCAGCCGGGGCGCAACGTCGATGTCGCGCGCGCGGATCTTCAGCAGCAGCTTCAGCAGGTCGGCGACCAGCGCGCCTTCCTTGCCCAGTCCGGGCTTGCGATCGTCGCGCGGCGGCAGTTCGTCGTCGGACAGCGGCGCTGCGCTCTCGATCGCCGCCATCAGGCGCGCGCCGATGTCGTTGCCGGCCCAGGTCTGCGACAGGCCGCGCACCTTGGCGAGATCGGCCTGCTTGCGCGGCGGATGGCCGGCGAGATCGGCCAGCGTCTCATCCTTCACGATGCGGCCGCGCGGCAGGTCCTTGGCCTGCGCCTCCAGCTCGCGCCAGCGCGCGATCGCCTTCAGCCGGCCGAGCACCTCGGGCTTGCGGCTGGCGGCGCGCACGCGCTTCCACGCCACGTCGGGATCGTTGGCATAGTTGGACGGGTCGGCAAGCCGCTCCATCTCCTGATCCAGCCACGCGCCACGGCCGGTCTTCCTCAGCCGCTCCAGCATCCTGGGAAAGATCTTCGACAGATGCGTCACGTCGCCGATCGCATATTCGATCTGCCGCGCGTCGAGCGGGCGGCGCGCCCAGTCGGTGAAGCGCGCGCCCTTGTCCACCTGAATGCCCAGCCAGCTGTCGACCAGGTTGGAGTAACCGATCTGCTCGCCCTGACCCAGCGCCATCGCCGCCACCTGCGTATCGAACAACGGGTGCGGGGTGCGGCCGGTGAGATTGTAGATGATCTCGATATCCTGCCCGCCGGCGTGGAAGACCTTCAGCACATCCTCGTTATCGGTCAGCAGGTTGAGCAGCGGGGTTAGGTCCAGCCCCGGCGCCATCGGGTCGATCGCGGCGGCTTCCTCCGTGTCCGCGATCTGGATCAGGCAGAGCTCCGGATAATAGGTGCTCTCGCGCATGAACTCGGTATCGACCGTGACGAACGGGGCTTCGGCGAGGCGGGCACACAGGTTGGCGAGCGTCGCGCTGTCGGTGATGAGCGGGTGAACGTGCATAAGTCGCCGCCCTTATACCCGTGTGCGCGGGTTGACAAAGAGGGGATGGACCGGGAAGCGGCGCGCATCACCATTTACGTCGCGCGGGCGCTGCCCGGCGCGCGAGGAAAGCAGGACCCATGCACGCCTATCGTTCCCACCATTGCGCCGCGCTGACCGCCACGAACGCGGGCGACAGCGTCCGCCTGTCCGGCTGGGTGCATCGCAAGCGCGACCATGGCGGGGTGCTGTTCGTCGACCTGCGCGACCATTACGGCATCACGCAGATCGTAGCGGACAGCGATTCGCCCGCGCTGGCGCTGCTCGACGGCCTGCGCGTCGAGTCGGTGGTGACGATCGACGGTGAGGTCAAGCGCCGCTCGGAAGCGACCGTGAACCCCAATCTGCCGACCGGCGAGATCGAGGTCTATGCGCGCGCCGCGACGGTGCAGAGCCACGCCGCCGAGCTGCCGATGCCGGTGTTCGGCGATGCCGAATATCCGGAGGAGATCCGCCTCAGGAACCGCTTCCTCGACCTGCGGCGCGAGAAGCTGCACGCCAACATCATGCTGCGCTCGTCGGTGATCGCGTCGATCCGCCAGCGGATGGTGGGGCAGGGGTTCACCGAATTCCAGACGCCGATCCTGACCGCGTCCTCGCCGGAGGGCGCGCGCGACTATCTGGTGCCCAGCCGCGTCCATCCGGGCAAGTTCTATGCGCTGCCGCAGGCGCCGCAGATGTTCAAGCAGCTGCTGATGGTCGCGGGCTTCGACCGTTATTTCCAGATCGCGCCCTGCTTCCGCGACGAGGATGCGCGCGCCGATCGTAGCCCGGGCGAATTCTACCAGCTCGATTTCGAGATGAGCTTCGTCACGCAGGACGACGTGTTCGCCGCGATCGAGCCGGTGCTGCATGGTGTGTTCGAGGAGTTCGCCGACTGGCAGGGCAAGGGCCGCACCGTCTCGCCGCTGCCGTTCAAGCGCATCCCGTATCGCGAGTCGATGCTGAAATACGGCAACGACAAGCCGGATTTGCGCAATCCGATCCTGATCAGCGACGTCAGCGAGCAGTTCACCGCGTCCGGTTTCGGCCGTTTCGCCTCGATCGTCGAGGCGGGCGATGTGGTGCGCGCGATCCCGGCGCCGGGGACGGCGGAGAAGAGCCGCAAATTCTTCGACGACATGAACGCTTGGGCGCAGTCCGAAGGGTTCGCGGGCCTCGGCTATGCCACGCGCAAGGGCGGCGAATGGGGCGGTCCGATCGCCAAGAACCATGGCGAGGAAAAGATGACCGCGATGGCCGATGCGCTGGGCCTCGGCCCGGACGACGGCCTGTTCTTCGCCGCGGGCAAGGAGGCACAGGCGGCCAAGCTCGCCGGGCTGGCGCGCACCCGCGTCGCCGAGCAACTGGGGCTGATCGACGAGAAGCGCTTCGAATTCTGCTGGATCGTCGACTTCCCGATGTTCGAATATGACGAGGAGGCGAAGAAGGTCGACTTCAGCCACAACCCCTTCTCGATGCCGCAGGGCGAGCTGGAGGCGCTGGAGACCAAGGATCCGCTCGACATCCTCGCCTATCAGTATGACATCGTCTGCAACGGCATCGAGCTGTCGTCGGGCGCGATCCGGAACCACCGGCCGGAGATCATGTACAAGGCGTTCGAGATCGCGGGCTATTCGCAGGCCGATGTCGACACGAATTTCGCGGGCATGATCAACGCGTTCAAGTTCGGCGCACCGCCGCACGGCGGGTCGGCGCCGGGGATCGACCGCATCGTGATGCTGCTGGCGGACCAGCCCAACATCCGCGAGGTCATCGTCTTCCCGATGACGCAGAAGGCGGAGGATCTGATGATGGGCGCGCCGAGCTTCGTCAGCGCGAAGCAGCTGAAGGAGCTGAACCTGCGCTCGACGGCGGAACTGCCCAAGGATGCGGCGGGGGTGGTCGCGCCGAAGGCGGGGTAAGCGCCGACGTCACCCTCACCCTTCGCATCGGCTTTGCCGATGGGCCCCTTCCCTCTCCCGACGGGAGAGGGAGGGAGGCGCGAAGCGCCGGAAGGGTGAGGGTGACGCAGTTGTTACGCCGCCTCGAACTCGCCCGTCTCGCCGTTCAGCACCTTCAGCCGCCCGTCGGCGATCGCGAAGACCGCGCCATGCAGCGTCAGCGTACCGGCATCGAGCCCTTCCTGGACGAACGGGAAGGTCTTCAGGTTCTCGATCGAGGTCTTGACGCCTTCCTGCTCCAGCGCGGCCTGACCCTCCGGACCGTCGCCATGCTCGGCGATCACACGCTCGCGCGCATCGTCCAGCAGCTTGATCCACTCCGCGACGAACCCGCCCTTGCCCGGCTCGGCATCCTTGAGCGCGCCCGACAGCGATGCCTTCACGCCGCCGCACGAGCCATGGCCCAGGATCAGGATCTCCTCCACCTTCAGGCTGGTTACCGCGAACTCGATCGCAGCGGACACGCCGTGCAGGCCGCCGCTGGGATCGAACGGCGGCACCAGATTGGCGACGTTGCGCACGACGAAGACCTCGCCCGGGCGCGTGCCGAAGATGGTGGCGGGATCGACGCGGCTGTCGGAGCAGGCGATGACCATCGTCTTGGGGGTCTGACCGCCGGCCAGTTCCGTCCAGCGCTCGCGCTCCTCGATCCACTCATTGCCGCGGAACCGGTAATAGCCTTCGATGAAATCCTTGAACTTTCGCATAGGACAAATGCTCCTTCGTTGTTTCGCGTGACGCCACGCGCTATCTCGGCGCCATGAACGACCTAACCCCGATCAAGGCTCCCCTGCGGCAGCGCAAGCCGGACTGGATCCGCGTCAAGGCACCCACCAGCGAGGGCTTCGCCGCCACCCGGGCGCTGATGCGCTCGAAGAGCCTCACCACCGTGTGCGAGGAAGCGGCTTGCCCCAATATCGGCGAATGCTGGACCAAGAAGCACGCGACGGTGATGATCCTGGGCGACACGTGCACGCGCGCCTGCGCGTTCTGCAACGTGAAGACCGGGATGCCGCGCGCGGTGGATCCCATGGAGCCGCAGAACGTCGCCGATGCGGCGGCGCAGATGGGGCTCCAGCATATCGTCGTGACCTCCGTTGACCGCGATGACCTGCCCGACGGCGGGGCGAAGCAGTTCGTGAAGGTGATCGAGGCGATCCGCCGGACCAATCCGACGACCACGATCGAGATCCTCACGCCCGATTTCCGCAACAAGCACGAAGCGGCGGTGGAAGCCATCGTGGCGGCACGTCCAGACGTATATAATCACAATCTGGAAACCGTCCCCCGCCTGTATCCCACGATCCGCCCCGGCGCGCGTTACTATGCGTCGATCCGGCTGCTGGAGAGCGTGAAGAAGCTGGACCCGTCGATCTTCACCAAGTCCGGCATCATGCTGGGGCTGGGCGAGGAGCGGCTGGAGGTGCATCAGGTGATGGACGACATGCGCTCGGCCGACATCGATTTCCTGACCATGGGCCAGTATCTCCAGCCGACGCCGCGCCATGCCAAGGTCGCGGACTTCGTCACCCCGGCGGCGTTCGATGCCTATGCCGCGATCGCGCGGGCGAAGGGGTTCCTGCTGGTCGCATCCTCGCCGCTGACGCGGTCTAGCTATCATGCGGGCGACGATTTCGCGAAGATGAAGGTCGCGCGCGAGGCGAAGCTTGCCCAAGCACGCTGAGACGCGCCGCCTTCCGTACACGCCGGAGCAGATGTTCGACCTGGTCGCGGACGTGCGCCGCTACCCGGAGTTCCTGCCGTGGGTGACCGCGATGCGGGTGCGACAGGATAGCGACAGGGAGACGACCGCGGACATGATCGTCGGCTTCAAGGGACTGCGCGAGACGTTCACGTCGAAGGTGCAGAAGACGCGACCCGAGGCGATCCGGGTCGATTATGTCGATGGGCCGCTGAAATATCTCAACAACGACTGGCGCTTCCGCGCCGATGGCGACGGTGGTTGCCTGGTCGACTTCACGGTCGATTTCGCGTTCAAGAACCGGATGTTCGAGATGCTGGCGGGGCAGGTCTTCGGCGTCGCGCTGCGCCGGATGATCGGTGCGTTCGAGGAGCGCGCGGCGGTGCTGTATGGGGCGGGGGCGGAATAGACCATCGTCACCCCGGCCTTGTGCCGGGGTCCCGCTTCTTCTCTCGACCGCTCGCGAAAGCGGGACCCCGGCTCAAGGCCGGGGTGACGTCAATCCCGCCATCGCCCGCAACCCGTCGTCCAGCTGCGCGCGCAGGTTCGCCCGTACCGCGGGCGTCACGTCCGGGCGGCGCGTCGCCGCCTTGCCGGCGCGCAGCCGCGCCTTGTCGGCGTCCGGCGGATCGATCACGCGGACCCGCACCGCCGCCTGTCCCTGCGCGCGCACCCCCAGCAACTCGGCCGCACCCCGCGACAGGTCGATGATCCGGCCCGGCGCGAACGGGCCGCGGTCGTTGACGCGCAGCACGATGACGCGCCCGGTGTCGAGCGCGGTGACCTCGACATAGCTCGGCAGCGGCAGCGTGGTGTGGGCGCCCGCGATCGCCTTGGCACGGAAGCGCTCGCCATTGGCGGTGCGGTCGCCCGATTCGCTGCCGTACCAGCTCGCCATGCCGAGCATGTCGTAGGTCGGATCGGCGGCGGGGACATAGGTGACGCCGCGCACGCTGTATGGCTTGCCGATCCGCACCGGCATGTCGCTGACCGGTGCGTAGCGTCCGCCGCACGCCGACAGCATCAGCGCGAGCGCCGCCGTGGCGAGGCGGCGGGTCAATGCGTGCGGACCGGCACCCCGGCCGCGGCGAGCGCGGCATGTGCGTCCGCCACCGTCGCCTGGCCGAAGTGGAAGATCGAGGCGGCGAGCACCGCCGAGGCATGGCCCAGCGTGACGCCCGCGACCAGATCGTCGAGCGAGCCGACCCCGCCCGACGCGACCACCGGCACCTGCGTCCGGTCGGCGATCGCGCGAACCAGGTCGAGGTCGTAGCCGCCGCGCGTACCGTCGCGGTCCATCGACGTCACCAGCAATTCGCCCGCGCCCAGCTCTGCCAGCCGCAGCGCATGCGCCACCGCGTCGATCCCGGTCGCGCGGCGCCCGCCATGGGTGAAGACCTCCCAGCCATCGCCCGAGCGGCGCGCATCCACGCTGGCGACGCAGCACTGGCTGCCGAAGCGCTCGGCGATATCGCTCACAACCTCGGGCCGCGACACCGCGGCGGAATTGACCGCCACCTTGTCCGCACCCGCCAGCAGCAGCGCGCGCGCATCCTCCGCGGTGCGGACCCCGCCGCCGACGGTCAGCGGCATGAAGCAGACCGCGGCGGTGCGCCGCACCACGTCCAGGATGGTGCCGCGCGCCTCGTGGCTGGCGGTGATGTCGAGGAAGCACAATTCGTCCGCACCCGCCGCGTCATAGGCGCGCGCCTGCTCCACCGGATCGCCGGCATCGATCAGGTCGACGAAATTCACGCCCTTCACCACGCGCCCGCCGGCGACGTCGAGGCAGGGGATCACGCGGGCTCTGACGGTCATGCGCGGCTCATGCCCGCGCACGCCCGGCAGGGCAAGCCGGACACGGCAGGCCAGTATCGCCTTAGTGGCAGACTACCCAATTACCAATGTGGATTAGGATCACGTTCATCACTGCCGCCTTAGCGATGATGGGGAAGAACGCGGTCCTAAGCATCGGTCTGGGGCCGCGATCGAGGAGGCGTGTCATGCTGTTCGAACTCTGCCGACTGAACAGGGTGCTGGCGGAAGAGGCCCTGCGTCACGAGGAAATCTGTTCCGCCGAAATCCTCGACCATGCGGCCTTGATGAGGGTGCGGTGGCGGATAGCGCATGCCAGCGGACGACGGCTGAAGCATCTGACCGAGGTCGTGCTTCCCGCCATTACGCGACAGGCCGCCCCATCCCATCGCGAACGCCTGGCAGCGTTCGAGGCACAGACGCTGCTCTATCGGCAGGAAATCTCCGGCTACGTCTCGCGCTGGCTCAGCCACGCGATCGCCGCCGACTTCGACGGCTATCGCTGCGCGATGCAGGCGCTACGCGACTCCGTGTGTCGCCGCATCGCGGAAGAACAGCGATTGTTCGGCGAGGTGCTGGTCACCGACCTGCCACGGCTCCGGACCGCCTGACCGGTCGCGTCAGGCGTTCTGCGCGACGCTCAGCGCTGCGGCGAGATCGAGCCGCCCATCGTACAGCGCGCGACCGGTGATGACGCCCTCGATCCCGTCGCGCGCGTGAAGCGCCAGGACGTGGATGTCGGCGATCCCTGCGACACCGCCGCTGGCGATCACGGGGATGTCGACCGCGCGCGCCAGATCGACCGTCGCCTCGACGTTGCAGCCCTTCAGCAGCCCGTCGCGCCCGACGTCGGTGAACAGGACGGCGGCGACGCCCGCATCCTCGAACCGGCGCGCGAGGTCGATGGTGCTGGTGGTGGACACGTCGGCCCAGCCCTTGGTGGCGACCATGCCATCCCGGGCATCCACCGCGACCACGATGCCGCCCGGAAAGGCGGCGGCCATGTCGCGGACGAACTGCGGGTTTTCCAGTGCGGCGGTGCCGATCACCACGCGCGCCACGCCCAGGTCGAACCATGCCTCCACCGCCGCGGGGGTGCGGATGCCGCCGCCGAGCTGGACGTGACCCGAAAAGGCGGCGACGATGCCGCGCACCGCGTCGCCGTTGACGCTCTCGCCCGCGAAGGCGCCGTCGAGGTCGACGACGTGCAGATGCTGCGCGCCCGCCTCGGCGAACAGCGTCGCCTGATGCGCGGGATCGTCGCCATAGACGGTGGCACGATCCATGTCGCCCTCCGCCAGGCGGACGACCTGCCCGCGCTTCAGGTCGATCGCGGGGAAGACGATCAGGGGCGCCCTCATGGCATCCACGTCAGGAACCTTTCCAGCAGCGCAAGGCCGTAGCGCTGGCTCTTTTCGGGGTGGAACTGCACGCCGACGATCGTGTCGCGCGCGATAGCGGCGGTAACCGGACCGGCATGGTCGGTGGTGGCGGCGACCTGCGCGCCGTCGAAGGCGTAGCTGTGAAGGAAATAGGCCTCGCCCGCGACAATCAGCGGGTGATCGCCGACCGGGACGACGTCGTTCCAGCCCATGTGCGGCACCTTCGCGTCGCTGCCCGCGACATGGATCCGCCGCACCGTGCCCGAAATCCAGCCGAGCCCGGCGTGTGACCCCAGCTCCTCGCCGCGGTCGGCGAGCAATTGCATACCGACGCAGATGCCCAGGAAGGGTGTACCCTCGTCCAGCACGCGGCGTCGCATCGCCGCCTCCATCCCGGGGATCGCGCGGAGCGCCATGGCGCAGGCACCGAACGCGCCGACGCCGGGCAGGACGATGCGGTCCGCCTTCGCCACGACGTCCGGATCGGCGGTGACGGTCAGGTCGGTGCAACCGGCGGCGCGCAGGGCATTTTCCACCGAGTGGAGGTTGCCCGCCTGATAATCGATCAGCGCGAGGGTCATCGATTGCCCCCCGGATACTCCGTCACCCCGGCCTTGAGCCGGGGTCCCGCTGTTTCCGCGGCGTCGGAGAAGAAGCGGGACCCCGGCTCAAGGCCGGGGTGACGGCGGGGCGTCACAACGTCCCCTTCGTGCTGGGGATCGCATCGGCCTTGCGCGGGTCGATCTCCACCGCGGCGCGCAGCGCCCGGGCGAGGCCCTTGAACGCGCTTTCGGCGATGTGATGGTTGTTGTCGCCGTACAGCGTCTCGATATGCAGCGTGATGCCGGCGGTCTGCGCGAAGCTGTGGAAGAAATGCTGGAACATCTCGGTGTCCATCTCGCCCAGCCGCGTCTGGGTGAATGCGGTCTTCCACACCAGCCAGGGGCGGCCGGAGATGTCGAGCGCGACGCGGGTCAGCGTCTCGTCCATCGGCGACAGCGCGTCGCCGTAGCGGCGGATGCCGCGCTTGTCGGCCAGCGCCTGCGCGATCGCGGCGCCCAGCGCCAGCGCGGTATCCTCGACCGTGTGATGCTGGTCGATATGCAGGTCGCCGTCGCAGCGGATCGTCATGTCGATCAGCGAGTGGCGCGACAGCTGCTCCAGCATATGGTCGAAGAAGCCGACGCCGGTTTGCACGTCATAGGCGCCGGTGCCGTCGAGGTTGACGGTGACGGCGATCTTGGTCTCGCTGGTGTCGCGGGTCAGGGTGGCGGTGCGCATCGTGGCGCGATCCCATAACGCCCGTGGCGTTCCGGGCAAGCTTGACCTCGCCCGCGACCGCGTTACCCATAAGGGCATGAACGACATGCTGCCCGACAGCCTGATCCCCTATGACGATATCGTGCAGGAGGCCTTGCGCGCGGTGGTGGGCCGCGTGCTGGGCACCGTCGCCGAATCGGGGGGGCTTCCGGGCGAGCACCATTTCTACATCACCTTCAAGACGCAGGCGCCCGGCGTCGATATTCCGCAACGGCTGGTCGAGCGTTTCCCGGACGAGATGACGATCGTCCTCCAGAACCGCTTCTGGGACCTGACGGTGGACGAGGCGCGGTTTTCGGTGGGGTTGAGCTTCAACCAGGTGCCATCGAAGCTGGTCATCCCCTATTCGGCGATCACCGGGTTCCACGATCCGGCGGTCAATTTCGAACTGCGGTTTCAGGCGCAGGAGGGGCCGGGCGACGGCCCCGGCGGGCACGATCCGGCGGAGAACGACGGCCCCGTGGCGGCGCCGGTCGAGGATGGGTCGAACGTCGTTGCGGTCGACTTCAAGAGGAAGAAATAGGGAGCGAGCGGCCTGGCGAAGCTAGGCCGCGTTCCAGCCCAAGGCTGGACGCGAACCGCCGGCCGGCGCGGCCTCGGCCGCGTCCGACGTCATGGGATTTACTCCCATGACGGCGCTGGTGCGGCGTGACCCTGGCCACTCCACATCGTGCTCCTGCGAAGGCAGGACGACAACGAGCATCAGCGCGCCTCACCCTGGGCTCCTGCCTTCGCAGGAGCACGGTGGGGCTTGGGGACGGGAACCCCGCCCGCTACGGCACGCTTCGTCACGAAAAGGACGAAGCGCATGACCGAAACCCGCACCGAAACCGATTCGATCGGCCCGATCGAGGTGCCCGCGAGCGCTTATTGGGGGGCGCAGACCGAGCGCAGCCTCGAAAACTTCCCGTTCGGCGCGCGCGAACGGATGCCGATCGAGATCGTCCATGCGCTGGCGATCGTGAAACAGGCGGCGGCGCGGGTAAACCGGCGCCACGGGCTGGCGGCGGAAAAGGCCGACGCGATCGAGGAAGCCGCGCAGGAGGTGGTCGCGGGGACGTTCGACGATCAGTTTCCGCTCGTCATCTGGCAGACGGGCAGCGGCACGCAGTCGAACATGAACGTCAACGAGGTGATCGCAGGGCGCGCCAACGAGATCCTGACCGGGGACCGCGGCGGAAAATCGCCGGTCCATCCCAATGACGACGTCAATCGTGGGCAATCGAGCAACGACAGCTTCCCCACCGCGCTGCATATCGCCTGTTCGATCGCGGTGCGCCGGCGGCTGATCCCGGCGGTCGAGCGGCTTCACGCGGCGCTGGATGCCAAGGCCAAGGCATGGTCGGGGATCGTCAAGATCGGGCGAACGCACCTGCAGGATGCGACGCCACTGACGCTGGGCGACGAATTCTCGGGCTATGCGCATCAAATTTACCGCTGTCTGCGCCGGATTGAGCCGGCCGTGGAGCAGGGCACCGACCGGCTGGCGCAGGGCGGGACTGCAGTCGGCACCGGATTGAACGCCCCGACGGGGTTCGCACGCGATTTCTGTGCGGAGGTGCGCGGGATAACCGGGATCGCGTTCAGCCCGGCGGACAATTTCTTCGAGGCCTTGGCGTCGAACGATCCGTTGGTGCATCTGTCCGGCGTGCTCAACACGCTGGCGGTGGCGTGTACGAAGATCGCCAACGACATCCGGCTGTTGGGATCGGGGCCACGCTGTGGATTGGGCGAGCTGGACCTGCCCGCCAACGAACCCGGCAGCTCGATCATGCCGGGCAAGGTGAACCCGACCCAGTGCGAGATGCTGACGATGGTCGCGGCGCAGGTGATGGGCAACCATGTCGCGATCACGGTCGGCGGCGCGCAGGGGCATCTGGAGCTCAACGTGTTCAAGCCGATGATCGGCGCGGCGGTGCTGCGGTCGATTGACCTGCTGGCGACGGGGTGCGAGAGCTTTGCCGAGCGCTGCGTCGAGGGGCTGGAGGCGAACGAGGCGCGGATCGCCGAGCTGCTCGACCGCTCGCTGATGCTGGTGACCGCGCTCGCACCCGAGATCGGCTATGACCATGCGGCGGCGATCGCCAAACATGCGCATGCCGAGGGGCTGACGCTGAAGGAAGCCGGGCTGGCGCTGGGGCTGGTGGATGCGGCGACGTTCGATCGGGTCGTGCGGCCGGAGGCGATGCTGGGGAACTGATCCACGTCACCCGCATTTTTGCGATGGCGTAACGACGAAGGTTCCTCTCGACATGGGTGCGACGACAATAGGCGCGCTGATCGGCGGCGCGATCGATGCGATGTCGGGCGACGACAGCGCGGCGGATGGCGCCCTGTACGGCGCGATCACGGCCAATGTACTGAAGCTCGTGCTGCCGGTTGCGGTCACCTATGCGGTTGGCTGGGGCGTGCTGAAGGGGTTGTCGGTGCTGGGCGATACGGTTTCCAGAAAGGTGTCGGCATGATCCGGACGATCATCGGTGCGCTCGTCGGGCGCGAACTGGGGCAGCGGCAGGGTGCCGGCGTGCGCGGTGCCGTGACCGGCGCGCTGCTGACGCGCGCGGTGACGCGAATGGGACCGCTGGGCATGGCGCTGGGCGGTGCCTATGTCGCGAAGAAGGCGTATGACCGGCGAAAGATGGAGAAGGCGGGACGGGTGCCGCCGGCGATCTGACGGCTCATCCGTCGCCCCTGCGCAGGCAGGGGCCTATGTCTGCATCGTCCTGACAACACCCCTGACACGCGGGCGCGCCGTGCGTGCCGAAATGGCTCGCACGACGCCGGCAGAGATAGGCCCCTGCCTGTGCAGGGGCGACGGGTTACAGCCAGTCCGCGTCCTGATGCTCGCCCAGTCGCGGGCTGGCGCGAGTCGCCATGACGCGGACGCCGTCATAGGTGATGGGGGCGGCGAGTCCGGGAAGGCCCTCCACCACCAATTGCATCCCGCGCGCCACGACCTGCGGATCGGCGAACACCTGATCGATGCGATTGACCGGGCCGACCGGGACGCCCGCCGTTTCCAGTGCGGCGAGCAGGTCGGCGCTGGTCCATCGCACCGTCTGCGCCGTTACCAGCGGCAGCAGCGCGGCGCGATGCCTCACACGTGCGGGGTTGGTCGCGAAGCGTGCGTCGACCGCCATGTCGGGAACGCCCAGCACCTCGCACAATTTTCCGAACTGACGATCGTTGCCGACCGCGATGATGAGGTCGCCGTCGGCGGTGGGGAAGCTCTGGTACGGGGTCAGATTGGCGTGGCCGTTGCCCATCCGCTGCGGCACGACGCCGCTCGCCATCCAGTTGAGCGCCTGGTTGCCGAGCACCGCGACCTGCGTGTCGAGCAGCGCCATGTCGATGTGCGTGCCCGTGCCGCTGCGATGGCGCGCCGCCAGCGCGGCGAGGATCCCGACGGTGGAATAGACGCCGGTGAACAGATCGGCGAAGGCGACCCCGCCCTTCTGCGGCGGGCCGTCCGGCTCGCCGGTGATCGACATGATCCCGCCCATTCCCTGGATGATGAAGTCATAGCCGGCGCGATGCGCATATGGCCCGGTCTGGCCGAACCCGGTGACCGAACAGACGATCAGCCGCGGGTTGACGGCGCGCAGGGCGGCCGCATCCAGCCCGTATTTGGCGAGGCCGCCGACCTTGTAATTCTCGATCACGACATCGGCCCCGGCGGCGAGGTCGCGCACGCGCGCCTGACCTTCGGGCGTGGCGATATCGATCGCGACCGATCGCTTGCCGCGGTTGCAGGCATGGTAATAGGCCGCCGACAGGTCCGTACCGTCGGGTGCGGTGAGGAAGGGCGGCCCCCAGTGGCGCGTATCGTCGCCCTCGCCGGGGCGCTCCACCTTGATGACGTCGGCACCGAGATCGGCGAGCAACTGGCCCGCCCATGGCCCGGCGAGGATGCGGGCGAGTTCGAGCACGCGGATGCCGGCGAGCGGGCGGGGTGGGGTCGTCATCGTTCCTCTTTAGCTCCGGCGTGCCGGGAACTGTCCAGATTGTTCGCGCGAAGACGCGAAGAAGAAGAAGATGGGTTCACGCGGAGGCGCGGAGACGCGGAGGTGTCGCGTTGGCGGTCATGTTTCGAGCCGCCATCGGCGGCTCCCTATGTTCGTTGCCGTCGTTGCTGCCGCGGACCGGAGCCGCAAGCGAGCACCCTCCGCGTCTCCGCGCCTCCGCGTGAACCCACCTTCTTCTTGGCGTCGTTGCGTCTTCGCGTGAACCATCCTTGAAGCCCCCTATTCGCCCGCATAAGGACCGTAGCGACCGACAGACAAAGAGGCTTGCTCATGAAGACCCGCGCCGCCGTCGCATTCGAGGCGAAGAAGCCGCTGGAGATCGTCGAGCTGGACCTCGACGGTCCCAAAGCGGGCGAGGTGCTGGTCGAGATCATGGCGACCGGCATCTGCCACACCGATGCCTATACGCTCGACGGGCTGGATTCGGAGGGGATCTTCCCCTCGGTGCTGGGCCACGAAGGGTGCGGCGTGGTGCGCGAGGTGGGCGCGGGCGTCACCAGCGTGGTGCCGGGCGATCATGTCATCCCGCTCTACACGCCGGAATGCCGCCAGTGTAAGTCGTGCCTCAGCGGCAAGACCAACCTGTGCACCGCGATCCGCGCGACGCAGGGCAAGGGCCTGATGCCGGACGGCACGACGCGCTTTTCCTACAAGGGGCAGCCGATCTTCCATTACATGGGCTGTTCGACCTTCTCCAACTTCACCGTGCTGCCGGAGATCGCGGTCGCGAAGATTCGCACCGACGCGCCGTTCGACACCAGCTGCTACATCGGCTGCGGGGTCACCACCGGGGTGGGGGCGGTGGTCAACACCGCCAAGGTCGAGGTGGGATCGACCGTCATCGTCTTCGGGCTGGGCGGGATCGGGCTGAACGTCATCCAGGGCGCGAAGCTGGCCGGTGCGCATCGCATCATCGGCGTCGACATCAACCCGGACCGCGAGGAATGGGGGCGCCGGTTCGGGATGACCGACTTCGTCAATCCCAAGGCGGTCGGCGATGTCGTCCCGCACCTGATCGCACTGACCGATGGCGGCGGCGACTATACGTTTGATTGTACCGGCAATACGGTCGTGATGCGGCAGGCGCTGGAGAGCGCGCACCGCGGCTGGGGCGAATCGATCGTCATCGGCGTCGCCGAGGCGGGCAAGGAGATCGCGACGCGGCCCTTCCAGCTGGTGACCGGCCGGGTGTGGAAGGGCACCGCGTTCGGCGGCGCGCGCGGGCGCACCGACGTGCCGAAGATCGTCGACTGGTATATGGACGGCATGATCCAGATCGATCCGATGATCACCCATCGGCTGACGCTGGAGGAGATCAACAAGGGGTTCGACCTGATGCATGCGGGCGAGAGCATCCGCAGCGTCGTGGTGTATTGACCAGCGTCCCCTCCCTTCAAGGGAGGGGCTAAGAGTGGGTGGATGCCGGACGATACGGCGGCCGTTCCGGTGGACTTCACCGTATCGTCAGGCCAGAACCCACCCCCGACCCCTCCCTTGCAGCGAGGGGAGAAAAACGGAGGAGAGGAGCGCTTATGTATTCGCACATGATGGTCGGATCGAACGACATCGCCCGGTCGAAGAAATTCTACGACTCGCTGTTCGGCGCCATGGGAGGCAAGCCCGGGATCCAGGACGACAAGGGCCGCCTGATCTACATGCACAACGGCAGCATGTTCCTGGTGACGACGCCGATCGACGGACAGCCGGCGACGCATGCCAATGGCGGCACGATCGGCTTCGCGGTCAGCGGTCCGGAGCAGGCCGATGCCTGGCATCAGGCGGGGGTCGCGGCCGGCGGCACCGCGATCGAGGATGCGCCCGGCGTGCGCAGCGCAGGGTTCGGCGACCTGTATCTGGCGTATCTGCGCGATCCGGACGGCAACAAGCTGTGCGCGCTGCACCGGATGCCCGCGGCGGCTTGACGAGCAGAAGAGGTCAGGCCTTCTTCGTCATCCCGGGTAAGGGCCGGGGTGACGAAGTTCGTTTGGGAGGACCCCGATGGAAATCGTCTCCACCTCGCGCGCGCACGGCGGGACGCAGGGCGTCTATCGCCACGTCTCCACCGCGACCGGGACCGACATGACCTTCTCGGTCTATGTTCCCGATCATGCGCCGGGCGCGCGGCTGCCGGTGGTGTGGTATCTATCGGGGCTCACCTGCACCCATGCCAATGTCACCGACAAGGGCGAGTATCGCGCGCATTGCGCGCGGCTGGGATTGATCTTCGTCGCGCCGGACACCAGCCCTCGCGGCGACGACGTGCCCGACGAGGATGCGTGGGATTTCGCCAAGGGGGCGGGCTTCTACGTCGATGCGACGCAGGCGCCGTGGTCCGCCAACTATCGCATGTGGACCTATGTGACGCAGGAACTGCCCGCACTGGTCGGCGAGTCGTTCCCGGTCGACATGGCGCGCCAGTCGATCATGGGGCATTCGATGGGCGGGCACGGCGCATTGACGATCGGGCTGACCCATCCGGAGCGCTTCCGCGCCGTCTCCGCCTTCGCGCCGATCGTCGCACCGACGCAGGTGCCATGGGGCAAGGCGCTCGACCGCTATCTGGGCGCGGACCCGGCCGCGCAGCGCGCGCACGACGCAGTGGCGCTGATCGAGGATAGCGCGCGCGTCAGGGAATTGCTGGTGGATCAGGGGGATGCCGATGGCTTCCTGGCCGAACAGCTGCGCCCCCACCTGCTGGCGGAGGCGTGCGACGCGACCGGGATCGACCTGACGCTGCGGCTGCAGCCGGGGTACGACCACAGCTATCACTTCATCTCCACCTTCATGGGCGATCATCTCGACTGGCACGCCGCGCGCCTGCACGCTTGACGGCGCGGGCGGGGGCGGGGCATCAGCCGCCATGGATTCCGCCTCCCCCGCCGACCCGCACAACATGAAGCGCCGCGGCGTGCTGTTCGTCCTGTCCTCGCCATCGGGCGCGGGCAAGTCGACGATCGCGCGCATGCTGCTGGCCAGCGAACCCGAGCTGTCGCTGTCGGTGTCCGCCACCACGCGCGACATCCGCAAGGGCGAGGTGGACGGGCGCGACTATCACTTCGTCTCGCTGGAGCGCTTCCGCGAGATGGTCGAGGAGCGCGCGTTCCTGGAATGGGCGCACGTCTTCGACCAGCGCTATGGCACGCCGCGCGCGCCGGTCGATGCGCTGTTGGCCGAGGGCAAGGACGTGCTGTTCGACATCGACTGGCAGGGCGCGCAGCAGCTGCACCAGATCGCCGGCGGCGACGTGGTGCGCGTGTTCATCCTGCCCCCGTCGATGGCGGAACTGCGCCGCCGGCTGGAGGGCCGGGCCACCGATGTGCAGGAGATCATCGACCGCCGCATGGCGCGCGCCGATGCGGAGGTCAGCCACTGGGACGGTTACGACTATGTGCTGGTCAACGACGACGTCGACGCCTGCTACGCCAAGGTGAAGACGATCCTGGCGGCGGAGCGACTGAAGCGATCGCGGCAGACGGGGCTGATCGGGTTCATCCGCAAGCTGCGCACGCCGGCGGGGTAGGTCGCTGGAGCACGACGTTCACAACAACCGCAGGAAGCGCACCGCCGCGTCATAGTCGCGCCGCCGTGCCGCGCGTGCCTGGGTGGCGAGGTCGTCCTCGCCCCAGCGTTCCGCCTGCCAATCCTCGTCGACCATCGCCGCGCTCCACAGCGTGCCGGCATCGACCGCGCCCTCGACCAGCGCAAGCGCGCCGATCAGCGTGCCCGTGATCGTCACCACCGGCGACATCGCGGCGAGGCGGAAGGCATCGCGGCTGGCCACCGCATCGGACAGCCGCGCCAGCGTCGCCGTAGGCTGCGCGCGGTGCATCACGCCGGTGACCAGCTCGAAATGCACGTCGTAGCGGGTGCGCGCCCAGTCGAGCAGCGGATCCCACGCCGCCGCCTGTCGCGCGACCAGCTCCTGAGGACCATCGGCGCGATAGCAGAGCAGGTCGCTTTCCGCATAGCGCGCCAGCCCCTGCGCGAACCCGTCATGGTCGGCGCCGACACGATCGATCGCGGCATTGGCGAGGCCGGTGAGCGGCATCGCACGCGGGTCGATCGCCTCCGCCACGCCCCGCCATTCGTCCGCGATGGCGGCGGCGAGTGCGGCCCCGGGCAGCGCCAGCGGCGCGCGCCCTGGGGTGCGGACCGGGCGATCGTCGAGCCGCACGACACGGTCGGTGTCGACGCTCACCTCTTTCCAGAAGCGCTTCACTCCGGGCTCCGCCAGCGATGCGCCAGCGCCCTGGGCACGGTCGCGATCACCCACAGCGCGGCGGCGACGATCGCGACGCCGAGCAGCCGCGTCGGCAGGTCGTCCGCGCGGCCCAGCAACACCACCCCCAGCACCGCGCCGATCGTGGCGACGAACCGCACCGCCATCATCGCCGCCCAGCGCGGAAAGGCCGGATCGCTCATGCCGGCACCGTCGCCAGCAGGCATTCGGCCAGCGCCGCGGCATCGTCGACGATCGTGTCGGCACCGGCGTCGCGCAGCGTCGCCGCATCGTGATAGCCCCAGGTGACGCCGACCGCGCGCGTTCCCGCCGCGCCTGCCATCGCCATGTCGTAGCTGGTGTCGCCGATCATCACGGTCATGTGGGGATCGGTACCGGCCTGTGCCATGGCGGCGTGCAGCATCGCGGGATGCGGCTTCGACGGATGGCGGTCCGCGGTCTGGAGCGTGACGAAGCGATCCGTCAGTCCGTGGTGCGCGAGCAGATGCCCCAGCCCGCGATCCGACTTGCCGGTCGCGACGCCGAGCCGCCAGCCCGCCGCGGCCAGCGCATCCAGCACCGTCAACAGTCCGTCGTACAGCGGCTCCACGTCGAGTTCGCCGGCGATGCGCATGCGGTGGAACGCCGCCTTGTAGTCGGCCGCGAGCGCATGGTGGAGCGACTCGTCGGCATCGGGCGCCAGTACGGCGACCGCCTCGACCAGGCTCAACCCGACGATGCCGCAGATCGCGGCCCGGGCAGGGGCGACCAGCCCCGCACCGGCATAGGCGGCCTCCATCGCGCGACAGATGTTGGCCTCTCCGTCGGCGAGCGTGCCGTCGCAATCGAATACCGCGAGACGATGGGTCATGTCTCTCCCCTAGGGCAAGCCGCGGCGGCGCGCCACAACGTCGCGCGCGCACGATCGAGCCGCGTGCTTGGCGCGGTCGCGACGAAGTGCCGCGATTCAGCGGCGAACCGCCCGTTAACCTATGGGTAGGATGAAGCGGATATGGTTAACCGCACGCGGCTGCTGGGGGGTGGCCGCTGACTCTGTACGAGCGAGAGCGGGAATGATCGAAGCCGTTGCCCTGACCTATGGAATGCTGCTCAGCTTCGTGCTGTCCGGCGCGTCGCACAACCGCAAGCTGGCCCGGCCCAATCCGCCGGTGCTCAACAATGTCGGCTATGTGCTGTTCGGCGCGACGGTTGCGGGCGCGGTGCTGCTGGCCGCCTATGGCTTGTGGGGCATGGCGACGGGGGCGGTGCTCGCGGTCTGACCCGGGCGATGGCCCGGCGCCGCGACCGCATCGGCCAGATCGTCGCGCCCCAGCGCGCGTAGCGCGGCGACGACACCGGCGATATCGCGGGCGGGCTTGTTCTGCGACAGCTTCGCGGTGCCGCGCCACGTCGCGACCCGCAACCGGAACCCGGCGATCGCCGCGACCATCGCGTCGACGCGATCGGCCGGCATCTTCTCGCGCGTCCAGCATGGCTTGGGCGCCAGCCGCACCTCGTGCTGATCGCCCAGCGCATCGATCTGCGCCAGCAATTCGTCGCGAGACAGCGGCTCGACGACGCCTTCCGCTTCTGCCGCGACATAGTTCCATGTCGGTACCTGCCCGGTGGTGGCGTACCAGTCCGGGCTGACATAGCCGTGCGGCCCGACCACGCTGACGATTGCCTGCGCGCCCGGCAGCAGCGCCGCCGCATGGTTGCGCCGGGAGACGTGGAACGTCAGCGCATCCTCATCCTCCAGCACCACTGGCGCATGGATCACCGCGGCGGCGTCTCCGTTGCGCACGAAGAGGTGCGCGAACGCCACGTCGCGGACCAGCGCGCGACAGGCATCCGCATCGACGCGGAATGAGGGATCGGGATGCATGTCAGCGCCGTCCCCGGCCGCCTCCGTCCGCCTTCTCGCCACCACTGCCGCCGCGCGACCGCCGTTCGCCGCGGCGTTCCTTGCGCACGGTCTTGGCATGCGCCCGCGCGCGCGCCTTCTTCTCCTCGCGCGAGGGCGGTGCCGCCTCGTCGAGCGGCATCATGTCGCCCGCCATCGGCTCAAACCCCAGCCCGGCGAGGCTTTCCGCGAAATGGGTCGGCAACTCGGCCGTCACGTCGATCTCGCCGCCGTCGGGATGATCGACGCGGATGCGCCGCGCGTGGAGGTGCATCTTGCGGCTGATCCCGCCGGTCAGAAAGGCGGCGGGGCCGCCGTACTTGCCGTCGCCCACGATCGGATGGCCGATCGCCGCCATATGCACGCGCAACTGATGGGTGCGTCCGGTGAAGGGTTGCAGCTCGACCCAGGCGGCGCGATTGCCGGCGCGCTCGATCACGCGATAGCGGCTGCGCGCGGGGCTGCCCTCCGCCTCGTCGACGTGCATCTTCTCGCCGCCGGTGCCCGGCTGCTTGGCGATCGGCAGGTCGATCGTGCCGTCGTCGATCGACGGGACGCCGACGACCAGCGCCCAATAGACCTTTTTCGCCGAGCGTCCGGAAAACGTCTTGGCGAAGAACGCCGCCGCGCGCGAGGTGCGCGCCACCAGCAGCGCGCCCGATGTGTCCTTGTCGAGACGATGGACCAGCTTGGGCCGCCCCTCCGCCTCATATTGCAGCGCGTCGAGCAGGCCGTCGACATGCTGCGTCGTCTTGGTGCCGCCCTGCGTCGCCAGGCCCGGCGGCTTGTTGAGCACCAGCGCCTGCGCATCCTTGTGGATCACCATTTCGCGCGCAAAGGTCGCCTCGTCTTCGGTCAGCGCGGGGCGGGTGCGGGCGGGGCGGACGTCGCTGCGGACCGGCTCGGCGGGCGGAATGCGCAGGACCTGACCGGCCTGGAGCCGATCACCCGGTGCCACGCGCGCGCCATCGACGCGGATCTGTCCGGTGCGCGCCCATTTGGCGACCGTGGTGAAGCTGGTCGCGTCGAGGTGCCGCTTGAACCAGCGATCGACGCGAATGCCGTCGTCGTCGCTGGCAATGGTGAACTGGCGGACCTGATCGCTCATGCCGCCACCCGCGTCAGCAGCAGGCCGGCGAACAGCGCGAGGATCGCACCGGCGACCGACAGCAGCACGTAGAAGGCCGCGCTGGCGATCGCACCACGCTGGACCATCCCGACGGTGTCGAGCGCGAAGGCGGAGAAGGTGGTGAAGCCGCCGAGCACGCCGGTGCCCAGCAGCAGACGCCAGCTGTCGTTGCCGGCGGTCGCATGGCGCGCGAGAATGCCGACCAGGACCCCCATCAGCAATCCGCCGACCAGATTGACGGTCAGCGTACCCCAGGGCCAGGTCGGGCCGAGGGCGAGAAGCGTGGCGCGATTGACGAGGTGGCGCACACCGGCGCCCACCGCACCGCCCGCCATGACGAGGAAAAGGGGGTTCATCCCCGCCCTCTATCCGCTTTCGCGCGACAAGGGAAACGGGCCGGTCGCGGTCATGCGACCGGCCCGCGACGATCGATCAGGCGGGGGAGCTTTCCGCGGTGGTGCCTACCTTCGCATGGCTGCCGGTTTCGTCCGATCGGATCGTGCCGCCGAACAGCATCTTCAGCCGGCCACCGACCGAAATATCGGTCTCCCACAATTCCGCGCTGTCGATATCGACGCGGAGCAGCGCGAGGTTCGGATCCTCCTTGCCGCCCGGAAACCACGCCTCCGCCTGCTTGTTCCACAGCTTGTCGATCTGCGCGCGATCGTTGTCGATGCGCGCATCACCGTCGAGGCAGGCGAAGAAATCGTGCCCCTTGGACACATATTGCATCATCACCTTGCCGCCGCCCGCGACGCGATTGTCCTTGCCGATGAAGAAGAACAGCGTGTCGACCTGATCTTCATCCAGCTGCGCGGTCAGCGGCTCGCTGTGCGAGGAGCCGTCCGCCTTGCCAACCATGACGAAGGGGCTGTCCGCCATCTTCTTCCACAGGTCTTTCTTCAGCTGCTTCGGATCGGTGTTGGCGTCCGCCATGTGTCGTCTCCTCTCGAACGGTTTGGTCGGAGAACGAGGAGCGGGAGCGTTGGTTGCGATCCGTCGCCCCGGATATACGTCACCCCGGCCCTGAGCCGGGGTCCCGCTTTCGTCGAGAGAAGCGGGACCCCGGATCAAGTCCGGGGTGACGGAGAGAAACAGGCTTGTGCGGTTTTACAGCACCTCGAACAGCCCCGCCGCGCCCATGCCGCCGCCGACGCACATCGTGACGACGACGTACTTCGCGCCACGGCGCTTGCCCTCGATCAGCGCATGGCCGGTCATGCGCGCGCCCGACATGCCATAGGGGTGGCCGATCGAGATCGCGCCACCGTTGACGTTGAGCAGTTCGTCGGGGATACCCAGCTTGTCGCGGCAATACAGCACCTGTACCGCAAACGCCTCGTTCAGCTCCCACAGGCCGATGTCGCCGATCTTGAGGCCATTGCGCTCCAGCAGTTTCGGGATCGCGAAGACCGGGCCGATGCCCATCTCGTCGGGCTTGGTGCCCGCCACCGCCATGCCGACATAGCGGCCGAGCGGGGTCAGGCCCTTCGCCGCGGCGACCTTTTCCTCCATCAGCACGCTGGCGGATGCGCCGTCCGACAGCTGCGACGCATTGCCGGCGGTGATGTTGAGGTCCGGTCCCAGCACCGGCTTCAGGCTCTTGAGACCTTCCAGCGTGGTGTCGGCGCGGTTGCCCTCATCCTTCGACAGGGTCACTTCCTCGTAGGAGACGTCCTTCGTCTCCTTGTTGACGTTCGCCTTGGTCGCGGTGACGGCGACGATCTCGTCGTCGAACTTGCCCGCGGCCTGCGCGGCGGCGGTGCGCATCTGCGACTGATAGCCGTATTCGTCCTGCACATCGCGGCTGATGCCATAGCGCTTGGCGACCACCTCGGCGGTCTGGAGCATCGGCATGTAGATGTCGTTGTGCATCGCCAGCAGCTCCTTGTCGGGCGCGACGCGCATTTCGGGCGTCTGCACCAGCGAGATGCTGTCGACGCCGCCGCCGATGGTCACGTCCATGCCGTCGACGACGATCTGCTTGGCGGCGGTGGCGATCGCCATCAGGCCCGAGGCGCACTGGCGGTCGAGCGACATGCCCGACACCTCGATCGGCAGCCCGGCGCGCAGCAGCGAGGTGCGCGCGATGTTGCCGGCCTGATGCCCCTGCTGGAGCGCGGAGCCGATGACGACGTCGTCGACCTCGCCGCCCTCGATCTTCGCGCGCTCAACCGCGGCCTTGATCGCGTGGCTGGCGAGCGTGGGGGAGGGGAGATTGTTGAACGCACCGCGATAGGCGCGGCCGATCGGGGTGCGGGCGGTGGAGACGATGACGGCGGAACGCATGGGAGCCTCGTGAAAACTCCCCTCCCTTTCAAGGGAGGGGCTGGGGGTGGGTGGCGTGCTCGCGATACGGAGCCGCCGATCGATGGAGGGAGCCGTACCGTCAGGCCGCGACCCACCCCAACCCCTCCCTTGCAAGGGAGGGGCTCAGTGGTCGGTCAGGCGAAGACCTGCGTGATCCACTCCGCGATCATCGCGGGCTTGTCGCTGCCCTCGATCTCGATCGTGGTCTCGGTCGTATATTGATACTGGCCAGGGCGCTTTTCCTCGAACTCGACGATCTTCGAGCGGCCGCGGACCTTCGAACCCGAGGGCACCGGGGCGAGGAAGCGAACCTTGTTGCCGCCATAGTTGACGCCCATCTTCACGCCGTCCAGCCGGGGCGCGTCGGGGGTCTTCATCGACAGCAACGGCAGCAGCGACAGCGTCAGGAAGCCATGCGCGATCGTGGTGCCGAACGGCGTCAGCTTCGCGCGTTCCGGGTCGATGTGGATGAACTGGTGGTCGCCGGTCGCATCGGCAAACTTGTTGATCATGTCCTGGGTCACCTCGACCCATTCGGACACGCTTTCCTGTCCGATCGCGGCCTTCATCTCGTCTGCGGTCACCTGGTCCTCCCCTCGTCGAGCAGCGCTGCGTCTCTCTAGGCGCTCGCGCTGCACTGCCGCAAGAGGGAGCGGACCGGGACTACGAAAAAGCCGCCGGACCTAGCGTCAACGGCGGCTTTCCGTGGTGCAATCCGCCAAGGTCAGGCGGACCCGATCTTCGAATCCGCCCGAATCGGTCAGCGGCAGCGAACCTTGCCCTTGTCGATCGAACGACCCAGCAGCGCGCCGCCGGCGCCACCTGCCAGCGTGCCCAGCAGCCCGCCGCCGATCAGGTTGCCGACCACCGCGCCGCCGACGCCGCCGACGACCAGCCCGGTCGTGCCGTCGTTGCGGCGGCAGTAGGTGCGGCCGTCACGCCCGCGATAGACCTGGTCTTCGCGCGACAGCCGCCGCTCGCGTGCGTTGCTGCGCCGGTAATCGCGCGCGGCATCCCAGTCGCGCTCCTCGCCATGCCAGCGATAGTCGCGGTCGCGGCGCTGCGCGTCGGCGGGGGCGACCGCCAGCGGCGCAGACAAGGTGGCGATCATCAGGGCGGACAGCATGGCACGGTTCATGGTCGTTTCTCCTCTACCCCCGCGACAACGCCGTGACGGGCGAGCGGTTCACTTCGCCTCGGTAGGTGCGATGTGGAGCTGTTCCGAATAGGGCATCACGAGCGTGCCGTCGGGTGCGGCGGTGAACGTGGTCTGCGTCGGATAGGGGATGACGATTCCCTCCTCCGCGAAGCGGCGGACGATGGCGACCATCAGCCGGTTGCGCGTCGCATGCGCCACGCCCCAGTCGTCGCCCGCGGTATCGACCTGCAACACGACATCGATACTGGAGGCGCCGAAGGTGTCGAACCCGGCGCGCGCCACCTTCGCTCCCTCTGCCTCGACCAGCTCGGTGAGGATCTGGGGCACGCGTGCCAGCGTGTCCGGCGGCGTCTCATAGGCGACGCCGATCGTATAGCCGACGCGGATATGGTCGCGCAGCGTGACGTTCTGGATCTCCTTGTCCAGCAGTTTGCGGTTGGAGATGATGCGCAGTTCGCCGGTATAGGCGCGGATGCGGGTGGACTTCAGCCCGATCGCCTCGATCACCCCGCTGGTATTGTCGTAGCTGACCTTGTCGCCACGACGAAACGGACGATCGAAGATGATCGCCAGCGCGGCGAACAGGTCCGCGAAGATGCCTTGCGCGGCCAGACCGATCGCGATGCCGCCCACGCCCAGCCCGGCGACCAGGCCGGTGACGTTGACGCCCAGATTGTCGAGCACCACCACCAGCGCGATCGCGAACACCGCGAAGCTGACCAGCAGCCGGATCAGCCCCATCGCGCTGACCAGCGCCTCGCCCGAATAATGCTCGGACCGGGTGCGATGCTCGATCGCGCCCAGGATCAGCTCGCGCGCCCAGATCGCCGCCTGGAACACCGCGGCGACGGTGAACAGGAAGGTCGCGGTCGTATCCACCTCCGGCGGGGTGGCGGCATAGCCGCTCACCAGCTTGGCCGAGAGCATGATGATGAAGAAGGCGTTGGTGCGCTCGATCGCGCGCCCCAGTACCGCGGACCAGCCCTTGCCGCTGGCGCTGCGCCGCGCGAGCCGCGGCCCCAGTCGTCGCAGCCAGAACAATGCCAGCGCAATGACCGCGCCGGCGCCGATCGCGATCAGAATTTCCAGCCAGCGTTCCTGCAGCCAGGTGACGCTGGACCCGAGCAGGCTGTTGACCTGCGCGCCGACCGCATCGGCGTCGAACGCGGCGCGCTGCGCCGCGGTGTTGCTTGCCGTGGTCATGTCACGCCGCCTTCAGTTCGCACGCGCCGGATTGTTCCAGGAAGGCGATCAGCCCGCGCTCTCCGCGCGTCAGATAGCTGGTCGCACGCGGCAGCCGCAGCGACTGGCGGAACGCGGCCTGCGCGGCCTTGTCCTTCGCCAGTTCGATCAAGGCGGGATGGACGTAGGACTTGCGCGCGATCGCAGGCGTGTTGCCCAGCCGCTCCACCACCGGCTCCAGCATTGTCTTCAGCCCGATCGGCGCGGGCGCCCCCGCCAGCGTCTCGAACGCGACGACGCTGGCGCCCCATGTGCGGAAATGCTTGGCGGTGAAGCCGTCGCCCATCGCCTCGCGGATATAGGCATTGACGTCGGACGAGGTGACCGCATGCGGTGCGCCGTCCTCGCCGACATATTGGAACAGCTTCTGCCCCGGCAGGTCCTGGCACTTCTTGACGAACCGCGCGAGGCTGCCGTCGGTGATCTTCAGCCGGCGCTGCTTCCCCGACTTGGCGCGATATTCCAGCGTCAGCGTGCTGCCGGTGATCTCGGCATGGCGATCGCGCAGCGTGGTGAGGCCGAAGCTCTTGTTGGTCTTCGCATAGGCCTCGTTCCCGATGCGCAGCGATGCCACGTCGAGCAGCTTGACGATCGCGGCGACGGTGCGCTCCTTGCTGTGGCGCCGCTTCGCCAGATCGGCCTCGACACGCGCACGCAGCTTGGTGAGCGCGCGGCCGAACGGTGCGCACAGATCATATTTCGCCGCCTCCTGCTGCGCGCGGAAATCGAGGTGGTAGCGATATTGCTTGCGCCCCTTCTCGTCCCAGCCGACCGCCTGGATATGGCCGCCCGCGTCGGGGCAGAACCAGGCGTCGGTGTAGGCGGGGGGCAGGCCGATCGCGTTCAACCGGTCGATCTCGTCCCGGTCGGTGATGCGGCTACCGTCGGGCGCATGATAGGCCCAGGCGCCGTGGCGCGTCTTCTTGCGCGTGATGCCGGGTGCCTGGTCATCGCAATAGACAATCTTCTGCGTCACTTAGCCCTTCCGGTGTGGTGCGATGAGCGTGTCGCGGGAAATGCGCGGCCCAGCGCTTCGTTCCGGAACGTACCACGGGGCGTGGGGGTTCACCCGCGGCTATCCCCCAAGCAACAATGGAGATGTCCCATGGCCGACCTGACGCAAGCGCGCGTGCTGATGATCGCCGCCGACGGTTTCGAGACGGTGGAACTGTTCGAGCCGAGAAAGGCGCTGGAGGCGGCGGGGGCGACGGTCACGCTCGCGTCGATCAAGCGCGACCCGATCCAGGGCATGAAGGAGGACATCAACCAGGCCGAAACCGCGACGCCCGACCTGACACTGGAGGAGGTGGAGGTGGACGATTACGATGCGCTGGTCCTGCCGGGCGGGGTCGCCAACCCCGACAAGCTGCGGGTCGAGGATCGCGCGGTGGAGATCGTCCAGCAGTTCATGGACGACGATCGCATCGTCGCCGCGATCTGCCACGCGCCCTGGCTGCTGGCCGAGGCGGACGTGATCGACGGGCGTCGGCTGACCGGTTTCGCGTCGATCCGCACCGACCTGGAAAATGCCGGCGGCGAGGTGGTCGACGAAGAGGTGGTGGTCGACGGCAATCTGATCACCAGCCGCAAGCCGGACGATATCCCGGCGTTCAACGAAGCGATCATCCAGGCGCTGACCGAGGAACTGGCCGCGGCGGACTGATCGTGGCCGCTCGATGCCGGCGGTGGTGCGGCGCTATCGCACCGTCGCGGTGGAGAAGAGATTCATCACCAGCACGCCGGCGGTGATCAGCACCATCCCCGCGACCGCGGGCATGTCGAGCCGCTGGTCATCCACCCACCACGCGATCGCCGTGATGAGCACGATCCCGACCCCGGACCAGATCGCATAGGCGACCCGGTCGGGATCGTGCGCAGCGCGAGCGACAGGCAATAGAAAGCGATCGCATAGCCCGCGATCGTAACCATAGCGGGCAGGGGACGGGTAAAGCCGTCCGATTGCTTGAGCGCGCTGGTGGCGATCACCTCCGCGACGATCGCGACGAACAGGAGCAGGTGCGGCATGATCGCACCATAGCGTCGCGCGTCAGCGGGCGTCGACCATCAGATCCACCTCCGTCCCGCCGCCGCGATGCGGGCGCAGCGTGACGAGATAGGCACCCGCACCCGCCTTCGTCCCCGCGAGCACATGTTCCGCGCCGTCCGCCTGATGCCCGGCGGCGAAGCCCGCATCGGTGGCGCGCGTATAATAGAAGTCGAGCAGCGTCTGCATCGGCTGCGCGCTGGCGAAGCTGACGACGCGTAGCGCGCAGCCTTCCGCGTCGGCGCCCGCCGCCTCCGTCACGCGCGCATCCGGATAGAGCGGCATCGCGGCGGGCAGGCGATTGGCCCAGGCGGTGGAATAGCCCAATCGTGCGGCACATTGGCCGGTGTCGCCGCCCTGCGCCCGGGCCAGCGCGCCCAGCGTCAGCGCGCGGCGCGCGGCGGCGCATTGCGGGCAGTCGTTGGAGGCGGCGGGTGCGCTGCGCAGTCCGGCGGGCAGCGCCACGCTCTTCATCGCGGCGACGGCGATGCCGTCGGGCGCGACCGCGCCGGCGACCGGCGTGGTGGGCGGACGGACCGCATCGTCGTTCGCCTGCTGCACCAGTGCCGGATCGACCATGATCTGGTCGTGGAGCGCGGCGGTCAGCGCCGGGTCCCCCGCGCTGGCGACGGTGTTGCCGACCAGCGCGTCGTCGATGGCATCGAGCGTATTGTCCTGCGCGTTGAGAGTGGCGTCGTTCGCCGCGCCGCAGGCGGCCAGCAGAAGCGCCAGCGAAGAGGTCAGGGCCGGGATGGTCGCTCGCCGCATGGAAGTTCGCCAGACGAATTGATGGATTATGCCGCTCCTGCCATCGGTGCGGTTAAGGAACCCTTCGTGTGATGGTCTTGCAATACACCGGCGGAGGGGTCATCTATCGCTCATGCTGAACATCGTCTCGGTCCTGATCGGCCTCGTCGCGCTGGTATTGGGTATCGTCCCGTTCCTGCCGTTCTTCGCCTGGGGTTACTGGTTCGTGATCCCGATCGCGGTGGTGGGTGCGGCGATCGGCGCATTGTCGTCGCGCAACGGCGGGCGCAACCTGAACCTGATCCTGATCGTCATCTTCGGCCTGCGGCTGATGCTGGGCGGCGGCCTGATCTGATACGAAAAGGGGCTCCGGTCGCCCGGAGCCCCTGTTATCGATCAGCCTAGCGGCAGCGCACGTTGCCGCGATCGATCGACTGACCCAGCAGCGCGCCGCCACCCGCGCCGATCAGCGTGCCGAGCAACCGCGACCCGCCGCCCGCGATGATATTGCCCAGCGCACCGCCGGCCAGCCCGCCGACGACCAGCCCGGTCGTGCCGTCGTTGCGGCGGCAGTAATAGCGGCCGTTGTAGCCGCGGTAGATGCGGTCGTTGCGACCCAGCGACCGCTCGCGATAATATCGTCCGTCGCGATAATAGCGGGCGGCGTCATAGCCGCGCTGCCCCGGCTCGTACCGGTTCCAGTCGTAGCGGCTGGACCGCCGCCAGTCGCGCACCGTGTCGTTGCGGTCGCGCCGCGCATCCCGGATGTCGTCGCGATATTCGCGGCGGGCGTCGCGGACGTCGCGTCGCGAATCCGCATCGCGGATGTTGTCGCGATAGTCGCGCCGGGCGTCGCGGACGTCGTCACGATATTCGCGATTGGCCTGCCACGGGGTCTGTGCCGCGACCGGCACCGCCGCCAGCGTCGTCGCCGCCAATGCCATGCCCATGATGATACGCATAACAACTCTCCTCTCTCTAAAGGGTGCGGACAGAACGGGTGGGCGAGGCGCCGGTTTCGTGAACCGAAAACTACTGGCGGTTCATACCGCAGACAGTTCGTGCGTCAGCGAGATATTGGCCGTCAACACCTTGGAAACCGGACAATTTGCCTTCGCGCCTTCGGCAATCTGCGCGAGGTCTTCCGGTGAGATGCCCGGGACTTTCGCGGTCAGGTGCAACGCCGACGCGGTGATGGTGAAGCCATCGCCGTCCTTTTCCAGCGAGACATTGGCGGTGGTTTCCAGCGTGCCCTCGGCATGGCCGGCGCGCGCCAGCGCGAACGACAGCGCCATCGTGAAGCACGAGGCGTGCGCCGCGGCGATCAATTCCTCCGGATTCGTGCCGGGCTCGTCGTCGAACCGCGTGCCGAAGCCGTAGCGCTGGTCCTTCAGCACGCCCGACTGCGTCGACACCCAGCCCTTGCCGTCCTTGCCGAGCCCTTCGTAGCGGGCGGAACCGGTGCGGGTCGTCATGTGGCGTCTCCATGATGTGAAACGAAAAAGGGGCGCGATCCGATGGATCGCGCCCCCAAAACGCCGTGTCGGAGAAAAGGCTCAACGGCAGCGGCGGTTGCTGCTGCTACGTTCGATCTCGCGCCCGGCCAATGCGCCGCCGACGCCGCCCAGCACCGTGCCCAGCGTGCGGTCGCCGCGCGTGTCGATCGTGCGTCCCAGCAGGCCGCCCGCGACCGCGCCGACCACCAGTCCGGTGGTGCCGTCGGGCTTGCGGCAGCGGATGCGACCGTCGTTGCCGCGCCATTCGCGGTACTTGTAGCGACGCTGCGCATCGGCATCGACGGTGGTGGCGACCAGCGTCGGCGCGACCATCGCGGTGGCACCCAGAACCAGCATGAGCTTACGCATGACCATGTCTCCCTAGAAAAGTCGTATTGGGTTCGAAACGTCCGCAGTCTAACCTCGTTGCATGAACCTGAAACAACGTCGCGTTCAGGATGGGACGGCGGTTTTCCCAAGACTGGTTCCGCAAGGATCCTAGTCGACGAAGACCGGCGCGCGCTTCTCCATATTGGCGACCACCGACTCGCGCTGGTTGGGGCTGCCCATCAACTTGATCTGCTCCGCGCTCTCCGCCAGCAGGATGCTGGCGGTGTCGCCGTCGACGACCTCCGCGAACAATCGCTTGCACGCGCGCACCGCATGCGGGTTACGCCCCGCGATCTCGCGCGCGATCTGCATCGCGTGCGCATGCGGATCGTCGGCCAGATGGGTGACGAGACCCCAGGGCTGCGCCTGTTCGGCGGTGAACTCGCGACTGGTATAGACCAGTTCGCGCAGGATATCCTCGCGCACCGTGCCGCGCCACAGCGCGAACCCGCCCATGTCGGGCACCAGCCCCCAATAGGTTTCGCGGATCGCCATCCGGGTGGCGGGATGCGCGATGCGGATGTCGGCGCCCGACAAGAGCTGGAACCCGCCGCCCATCGCCACGCCATGGATCGCGGCGATCACCGGCACCGCCAGCTCGCGCCAGCCGGTGCAGACATATTGCGCGAGATTGGCGGTCCCGTGGCTGCGCTCGCCCAGCTTCAAGCCCGAGCCGCCGCCCGCCATCGATGCCATGTCGAGCCCGGCGCAAAAGGCGCGTCCCTCTCCCGACAGCACCACGACGCGCACGTCGCCGCGCGCCTTCAGCGTCTCGATCGCCTCCGCCAGCCCGACGAACATCGCGGGATCGAGCGCGTTCATCTTGTCGGCGCGGGTCAGCCGGACATCGGCGATCCCGTCCGCCACGGTGATCGAGACACGGTCGTTCATGAAGCCATCCTTCCTAAGTCTTTCGACTTGGCTAGCCGGTGGCGGGCGGCGTCGCAACCAGCCGATAGCCGCGACCGCGATCGGTGTGCAGCATCGGCCAGTCGAACCCGCGGTCCAGCGCGGCGCGCAGCCGCGAGGCATGGACCGCCAGCAGGTTGGTGCCCGGATCGAACGCCAGCCCGAACACCGCGCGTCGCAACTCCGCATGCGGCACGGTGCGCCCGGCATGGCGCGCGAGATGGACCAGCATGGCATATTCGCGCGGCAACAGCAGCAGCGGGCGCCCGGCGCGGGTGGCGCGGCGCGCAACGCGATCGATCGCCAGCTCGCCGACATGCCACCAGCCGTCGGGAGCGAGCAGGCGCGCGGCGCGCGCCGCGATGACGGCATCGTCGGCACGCGCGGCATCGGCGACCCCGGCGTCGAGCGCCTCGCCCTCCTCCTGCACATCGCGCGCCACCGCGAGCAGCTTCACGCCCGGAAAGCGCACCGACAGCGAGGCACGGTGCGTGGCCGGCGCGATCAGCAGGACCGGCGCCTCATCGGCGGTCGCCAGCGGCACGCCGTGCAACCGCAGCACGTCCGCCAAACCGGGACGATCGATGAGCAGCCGCACCGCCATGCATCCGGCATATCGCGCCGCACGGCCAGTTGGGGCGGAGGCTGATCCGGAACGGAGGCGTCAGCCGAGCCGCGCGCGCGCCGCCCGCGCGATCATGGCGTCGCGATCGTCGGCCAGTCGTTCGTCGAGCGCAATGGTCATCGCCTCATCCGCCACGCCGGCGAGGCACGCGCGCGCGGTGCGCCGCATCCGGGGATGCGGGTGCCGCATCGCGAGGTCCGCGGCGAGCGCGATGCCGGCCTCGCCGCCCAGATGCGTGGCCACCGTCACCAGCGCCTCCGACGGCGTCGCGGTCATCGCCTGCGCGATCGTGTTGCTCGCGACGTCGAAGCGATATTGCGTCCGCCACGGCTGCGCGCGGTCGTAGCCCAGCACGTTGAGCGAGACGGAGAAGCTGTCGGGGGGCAGTTGCACGTGCACATCGCGGTGCGCGCGATAGAGCATCAGCTTGCCCTGCTCCAGCCGCGCGCGCTCGTCAAACACCAGCCGTGCGGGATCGCCCGCGTCGCCATGACGATCGCCGTCGAACAGATAATAGTCGCTCCAATAGCCCGGCCCGAGATAGCCGACGGTCAGGAACGAGAAATTGTGATCGTGCGGCAGGTCGTAGAAGAAGGGCGCGGTCCCGCCCGCGCGCACCACCGCATCGTTCAACGCGGGCCAGAAGTTCGCGCGCAACGCATAGCGGGCGCCCGGCGCGCGCAACATCAGCACCTGCGCGCCATAGCTGTTGCCCTGTTGCCCGGCAAAGCGCCGTTCCAGCTCGCCAATCGCCAGGTCGGAGAGGAAGGTGCGGTTGCGGGCGAGACGTGCCAGCCATACGCCCATCGCCGCGAACGCATCCTCGTCGCGGGCGTCCCACGGCGCGGCATCCAGCGCATCGACCAGTTCGTCGAGCGAGATGGCGACCCCGTCGTCGGTGTCGTGGATCACGCGCGGCACAGGCGCGCCTCCACCAGCGGCAGCGTCCGCGCGGCGGCGGCACGGACCTCGTCATGCGGATCGTGCATGGCCATCTGCCGCAAGCGCGGGGCGGCGGTGCGCAGGTCCAGCGCCAGCCATTCGCGCATCGCGTCCCAGCGCAGATGGAAGGCGGCATCCTGCGCCGCCGCCGCGAAATGCGCCGCGGCGTCGCGGCGCCCGTCGACGCGCAGCAGCGTGAGGAGCAGGCGCGTGCGCGAGGCGGCATCGTCGCTGGTAGCGGCGCGCAGCAGCGTGCCGTCGGCGCGGTCATATTCGCGCGTCAACCCGGTGCTGCGGGTGGCGAAGGTCAGCAGTGCCACGTCGCTGGTCGCCCCCTCGATCAGATGCGCGTGGCGGCGGCCGTCGATCCGGCACACCATCCCGTCGACCAACGGTAGCAACGGCAGCGGCATGAGCGGTGGCGCATCGGCGGCGGAGAAGCGCTCGTCCGCCGGCCCCACCTCCCAGCGCGCCAGCGTGGCGCCGCCCGCCCGATGATAGCGCGCGACCGACAGCCGGCCCGATGCGGCCAGCGTCGCGGGCGCCGGCGCGCGCGCCATCTCCGCCGCGGACAGGATCGTCGCCGTCAGCGTCAACGCGGGCAGCTCCAGCAACAGCGCGGTGGTGCGCAGCGGGTCGCGCGTGACGCGCACCGGCGGCTCGAACCACGGATCGGCCGCCAGCGCCTCGATCAGCGGCGCCAGCATCGGCGCGATCCAGCGCCCGTCGCGCAGCAACGCCTCCGCTACGTCCGCCACCGCATCGACCCGTTCGGGATCGCAGCCAGCGAAGGCGTCCGCGATCCGCGTCACCTCCGTGCCCGACTGCCATGCCCGGGCCACCTCGTGCGAGCGGTCGGTCGAGGCCGCCAGCACCGCGCGGGACGGGATCATGCGTGCGAGATGATGACGATGCCGACGATATATTCGCAGGTATGGTCCGCGACCTGCTCCAGGGCGCGGATCGCGCCCGCGTTGGCGACGCGGGTGTCCAGTTCCTCGATCTCCGCGATGTCGATGCCGTGCGCGTCCATATCGTGTCTCCCCCCGATGGATACGCACCTTGTTCCCCGCGGCGCGCCAGCGGCGTTAGTTAAAACGCTGCAACGTTGCGCGCGCGGTGCGGGCGTGTAGAGACGGGGCATGGAGTTCGACCCCAAGACGATGGTGCTGCAGGCGATCGAGACGCGCACGTTCGGCGGGCACGGCGGGCGTTTGGGCATTCCGTTTCCATGCGCGGGGCGAGGACTGGATCGAGCTGGCCTTGCCCTACTCGCCCGACCTGATTGGGGACGAGGACAGCGGCGTGATCGCGTCCGGCCCGATCATCGCGATGATGGACATCGCGACCAGCCTGGCGGTGT